>JAPLOI010000070.1 GCA_026400815.1 Alphaproteobacteria bacterium | reverse complement strand
TTCCTGGGCAATGCCTTCGGCTTGCCGAGCGATCCCACCAACCATCCAGAACCCGCTCCGAATAAGGGCGGACTCCTTGAATCACGCGCCGATTCGGGGCGTCAATCCGCAGTTACAAAAAACTGATGGGTGCTGAGGTGGCGTGCCTGAGAAAGACTGGAACGTGATCTTGCAGCATGCGCGCCGTGCCCAGCATTGGCGGCATCACCTTCGCGGCACTGCGCGTGACAACGCCCCGAGCCGACGGCGCACAGGCGTGCCGCCTCCCCCGTTCCTGCGCCGCTGGCACCGCCACCCGCCCGGCACCGCCATTGGGAAACCACGCCACCCCCCGCATACTCCCGGCCCGCAAGCAGGCACCACCGTACCGGGAGCCCCCATCATGGCCATCAATCCCACCCAGGCATTGCTCACCGGCTTCGCGGAACGCGCCAACCGCCCCCTCGCGCAGCGCCAGATCGCCGCCGGCACCGAATTCGCCCTCGGCCGCCGCGAAGGCCCCCATATCTGGAACCTCGAGGGCACCCACCGCCTGCTCGATTGCGCCACCACCGGCGGCGTCCACAGCCTCGGCCACCGCCATCCCGAACTCCTCGCCACCCTCCACGGCGCACTGGACCAGGGCTACGACGCCGGCATCTGGACCATGCCCAACGCCCCGCTCCTGGCCCTGCACGATGCGTTGGCCGCCTGCGCCCCCAAGGGCCTCACCCGCAGCGTCGTCACCCTCTGCGCCAGCCAGGCCAACGACCTCGCCCTGCTCTGCGCGCAAAAGGCCACCGGCCGCCGCAACATCCTCGCCTTCGCCCACGGCTACCACGGCCATCTCGGCCTCGCCGGTGCGGCCACCGGCAGCGAGAGCGAAGGCATCCGCACCCATTTCGCCCTGAACGAAGCCCCCATCCGCTTCTTCCACACCCACGGCGACCTGGCCGAAATCGAATCCCTCATCGACCACACCACCGCCGCCGTCATCCTGGAGCCGTTCGACTACGAATCCTGGCGCCTCCCCCCGGCAAGCTTCCTCCCCGCCCTTGCCCAGCTCTGCCGCCACCACGGCGCCAGGCTCATACTCGATGAAACCCGCACGGGCCTCATGCGCAGCGGCCAGATGTGGATGTGCAATCACATCGGAACGGCGCCAGACATGCTGGTCGCCGGCAAGGGCCTCTCCGGCGGCCTCTACCCCGTCGGCGCCCTGCTCATGACCCAGGAGATCCACGAAGCCTGCATCAACAGCCACGAATACGGCTGGGCCAACTCCCTGGCCGGCAACGAGATCGCCGCCACCATCGCGCTGAAGGTCCTGGAGATCGTCCAGCGCCCGCAAACCATCGCCAACATCGCCGCCCTGGAAGCCGCAACCCGCCAGCGCTTCGCCACCCTCATCCAGCGCCACCAGGGCATCTTCACACCTGCCACCATCCAGGGCGGCATCGCCACCATCGGCCTCGCCCAGCCCGCCCACGCCACCGGCCTGCACAAACTCCTCGTCTACCGTGGCGTCCTGATGCACTCCACCTCCACCACCGAGCCCCATGTGGCCAAGTTCCTCCCCGTCCTCACCGCCGATCCCGCCATCATCGATGATCTGGCAACCGCGCTGGACAGCGCCGCCCATTCCCTGTCGAATTAACGAAAAATAACTAACATTCGCCTTGGCGCGCGGCTTGCGGTCAGCCAGAATATCGGCAATGTCAGCACCTGCACCCAACCTCAGCGATATGCTCGCCAGCCTGCGCCATTCCGCGAAAGCGGAAAGCGCAGCCGCGCGCGCACGCCTGGACCTCGTGCAGGCGATGCTCCTCGCCCTCATCGCCGCAATGTTCGGCCGCCTGGAACATCTCGCGCTGCGCCACGCCACGCCCCATGCGGACCCCCGTTCGGCCCCCCGTCTGGCCCCCCGTCTGGCGCAGCGCCTGACCCATTCCCCCTACGCCGTCCCCCACAACACGCCCGGCCCCCGCCGCGCCCGCCATCGCGGCCCCGTGCCCCCGCGCGCGTACCGTATCGGCCGTTTCACCCCCTGGTGGTCCCGCAACCGCGGCGCCCGCGCGATTCCCAGCCATGCGCCCGAGCCGCGCCCCGCCCGCCCCGCCCGCGCCCCACCCCTCCCACGCCCACACCCCATCAGTCGCCAAAACACACCCCAACCGGGGTGCGCTTCCGCACGCCCGGAGAATCCCGGTCTTCTCCCTTGCCGTGCTCCTCTGTGTCTCCGTGCCCACTTTCTTTCTGGCGTCCTCCGCGCCCCCACCCACCCATTTGACTTCCCCCGCCGCACGCGCCACCACGCGCCACCCCGCCGGAGGAACCACGACATGCCCGCCGACCGCACCACCCTGCGCGCCTTCCTGTCCGCCAACGAACAGGCCGAGACCGAAATGCTCGCCGCCCTGGTCCGCGAACCCTCCGACAACCCTCCCGGGGATTGCGCCCGCCACGCCGAAGTCACCGCGAAGCTCCTGGAAGCCCTCGGCTTCACCGTGGAGCGCCACAAGGTCCCCACCGAGCTCTGCCGCAAGCACGGCATGATCTCCGCCGCCAACCTGGTCGCCCGCAAAACCTACGGCCCCGGCCCCACCATCGCGCTGAATTCCCATGGCGACGTCGTCCCCCCCGGCACCGGCTGGACCACCGACCCCTACGGCGCCGAAATCCGCGACGGTTGGATGTACGGCCGAGGCTCAGCGGTCTCGAAGTCCGATATCGCCACCTACGCCTACGCCATGCTCGCGCTGGAAAAATCCGGCCTGAAGCATGGCACAATCGAACTCCACGTCACCTACGATGAGGAAACCGGCGGCGAGATCGGCCCGCAATACCTGCTGGAACAGGGCATCTCCAAGCCGGATCTCGCCCTGGGCGCCGGCTTCTCCTACCAGGTCGTGGAAGCCCATAACGGCTGCCTCCACCTCGAAGTCGAAGTCACCGGCCGCTCCGCCCACGCCGCCAAGCCCTACACCGGGATCGACGCGCTGGAAGCCGCCACCACCATCCTGTCGGCCCTCTACGCCTGGCGCGGCGAACTCGCCCACCGCGTCTCCAAAACCCCCGGCATCGGCGCCCCGCAGCTGACGGTCGGCCTCATCGAAGGCGGCATCAACACCAACGTGGTGCCGGATCGCGTCACCCTGCGCCTCGATCGCCGCATTGTGCCCGATGAAACCCCCGCCGAGGTCGAAGCCGAACTCCGCGCCGTCATCGAAGGTGCCGCCCGCGCCCACCCCCGCGCCGGCCTCTCCATCCGCCGCATCCTGCTCGCCACCCCGCTCACCCCCACCCCGGCCGCCGCCGCCCTCACCCAACTGCTCTGCCAGCACGCCAGCGCCGAACTGAACACCGAAGTCACCGCCGGCGGCGTCCCGCTCTACACCGATGCCCGCCACTACGCCGCCGCCGGTGTGCCCATCGTCCTCTACGGCGCCGGTCCGCGCAGCATCGAGGAAGCCAACGCCCACCGCGCCGACGAACGCGTCCGCCCGTCGGATCTCCACGCCGCCACCCGCGTTGTCGCCCTGGCCCTGGCCGACCTGCTCGAAGCCTGATTGTCCGGCTCAGCCGAATACTCCTGCCGCCCCTGTCGAATTGACTCGGCAGGGGTGGGCCGCCACATCAACGCCGGAACGAACCACAAGGGGCCAACATGACCGATACCATCCGCGTGCTGGGCATTTCCGGCAGCCTCCGCAAGGATAGCTGGAACACCCTCCTCCTCCGCGCCGCCCAGAAGATCGCCCCCGCCGGCATGTCGATCGAAATCGCCAGCATCCGCGACCTGCCATTCTACGATGGCGATGTGGAAGCCGCCGGCACGCCCGCCTCCGTCGCCGCCTTCCGCGAACAGATCCGCGCCGCCGACGCCCTGCTAATCGCCTCGCCGGAATACAACGCCTCGGTCTCCGGCGTGCTCAAGAACGCCATCGACTGGGCCAGCCGCCCGCCCAGCCAGCCGCTCGACGGCAAGCCCATCGCCGTCTTCGGCACCAGCCCCGGCGCCACCGGCACCATCCGCGGCCAGCAGCACCTGCGCCAGATCCTGGCCAACGTGAACGGCCTGGTCCTCGTCCAGCCCGTCGTCGCCATCGGCATGGCCGCCCAGCGCCTGGATGCCGATGCCAACATCACCGATGAAGCCACCCGCAAGTTCGTGGAAACCATGCTCGCCAAGCTGGTCGACTGGACCCGTCGCCTGAAGTAGCCAATCCTTCCCCTCCGGCCCCGCAAGGCCGGAGGGGACCGCCATGAAGCTCGACATCACCGAACGCCTGTCCTTCGCCGCCGGCACCCCCTTCGGCGAAACCGGCCCCTACGAACGCCTCAAGGCCCGCTTCCACGGCGCCGTCGACCCCGCCCAGCAGCCGATCACCGACATCGCCCACGCCCCCACCGGCCCGAACGGCCTGGTTCACTATTCCGCCGATGTCGTCATCCTCCGCCCCGCCGACCCCGCCCGCGGCAACCGCCGCCTGTTCGTCGACTGGGGCAACCGCGGCAACAAGCGGGCCCTGCGCGCCTTCAACGACGCCCCGCAAACCAACGACCCCATCACACCCGCCCACGCCGGCAACGGCTTCCTGTTCCGCCGTGGCTACACCATCGTCTTCGCCGCCTGGCAGGGCGACCTCCTCCCCGGCGACGGCCGCATGCTGCTCGACCTCCCAATCGCCCAACACTACGGCCAGCCCCTCCGCGGCCGCATCCGCACTGAGATCGTCGGCCGCCCAGACTGCGACACGCTGCCTCTCTCCGGCTGGCCCAATACCCGCAGCCACCCCGCCGTCTCGCTCGATACGACGAAAGCCACCCTCACCCGCCGCCGCTACCCCGGCAGCGCGCCTGAAACCCTGCACCCCTCCGCCTGGCACTTCGCCCGCATCCAGGGCCACCCCGGCGAGCGCGCCATCGTCCCGTGCCGCGAAACCATCCACCTGCCTGGCGGCTTCCAGCCCGGCTGGATCTACGAGCTGCTCTACGAAGCCGAAGCCCCCCTCATCCTCGGCCTCGGCCACGCCGCCATCCGCGACCTCGTCACCCATTTGCGCCACGCCCCCGAAACCCCCACCCCGGGCATCGAGCGCGCCTATGGCTGGGGCCCCTCCCAAACCGGCCGCGCCATCCGCGATTTCATCTTCCACGGCTTCAACGCGGACCAGCAAGGCCGCCGCGTTTTCGATGGCCTGATCCCCCATGTCGCCGGTGCCGGCCGCCTCAACACCGCCCGCTTCGCCAACCTCTCCGTGGCCGCCGGCCAGCAATACGAAGACCACTTCAACCCCGCCGACAGCTTCCCCTTCGCCTATGCCGAATGCACGGACCCCATCACCGGCCGCACCGACGCGATCCTGAAACGCCCCGCCACCGACCCGCTGGTGATCCACACCCAAACCGCCACCGAATACTGGCAGCGCCGTGGCTCGCTGGTGCACACCGACCCCACCGGCCGCGACCTGCCGATCCCACCGAACGTCCGCCTGTTCCACTGGTCCAGCACCCAGCACAACATCGACCTGCCAGACACGCCCGACCCCGCCATCCGCAACCGCCTCAACGTCGTCGCCACCACCGCCCTCGCCCGCGCCCTGCTCGATGCGATGGACCGCTGGGCCACCGACGGCACGCCACCGCCCGAAAGCCGCATCCCCACCGTCGCCGACGGCACGCTGGTCCCCTACGACACCTGGCGCCGCCAATTCCCCGCCATCCCCGGCGCCGCCATCCCGCGCGAGCCCAGCGACCTGCCGCATATCGATTACGGCCCCCATTCCGCCCAGGGCATCCTGTGCGAACCGCCCGCCATCGACACCTCGCGCCACTACGCCGTTCTGGTCCCCGCCGTGGACCGCGACGGCAACGAGCAGGCCGGCGTGCGCGCCCCCATGGTCGCCGCCCCCCTGGCCACCTACACCGGCTGGAACCTGCGCACCCGCGGCCACGGCCACGGCGCCATGCACCAGTTCAGCGGCAGCACCATCCCCTTCGCCGACAGTGCGGAGGAACGTACCGTCACCAACGACCCCCGCCCCGCCATCGCCGAGCGCTACCCGGACCGGGACGCCTACGTGGCCGCCATCACCGCCGCCGCCTCCACCCTGTGCCGCGAAGGCCTGATGCTGGCCGAAGACGTGCCGCGCGCCGAAGCCGCCGCCGCCAACTGGCACGCCCCGCGCCACGACGTGAAGTTGCCCTGACACCGGGCACGAACGCCATTATAAGCGGCCCCCAACGCAGAACCGCGCCAGAACAGGGAAGCCCATGTCCACCATCACCCGCCGCGCCGCCCTCGCCGCTGCTGCCACCCTTGCAGCGCCCTCGATCCTGCGCGCGCAAGCCGCCCCGCTGAAGATCGGCCTCGTCACCACCCTCTCCGGCCCTGGCGGCTATCTCGGCGCCGATATCCGCGATGCCATGCAACTCGCCGTGGAACAGGGCGCGCTGCCCGGCGTGCAGCTGCTGGTGGAAGACGATGGCCTCAAGCCCGCCCAGGCCAAGCAGATCGTCGATCGCTGGCTCAAGACCGAGAAGCTCAAGCTGTTCACCGGCGTGGTGTTCAGCAACGTGATGGAAGCCATCGCGCCGGATGTGCTGGAGGAAGGCGCGATCTACGTCAGCCCCAATGCCGGCCCGTCCTCCCTGGCCGGCAAGGGCTGCCACCGCAACTACTACGTGGTGTCCTGGCAGAACGACACGCTGCATGAGAGCGCGGGCGAGAACGCCAACCGCCTCGGCCACAAGAAGGTCTTCGTGCTCGCCCCCAACTACCCCGCGGGCCGCGACGCCATCACCGGCTTCAAGCGCTTCTTCAAGGGAGAGATCGCCGGCGAGATCTACACCCGCCTGGACCAGACCGACTACGCCGCCGAAATGGCGCAGATCCGCGCGGCCAACCCCGATGCGGTGTTCCAGTTCCACCCCGGCGGCCTCGGCATCGCCTTCATCCGCCAGTACCAGCAGGCCGGCCTGGGCGGGAAGATCCCCATGGTCGTCTCCTCCCCCTCGCTGGACTCGACGACATTGAACGCGGTGGGCGACGCCGCCCTCGGCATCGAGGTCTCCGCCCAGTGGAACAGCGATTTCGACAATCCCGTGAGCAAGAAGTTCGTTGCCGACTTCCAGGCCAAGTACAACCGGATGCCCACCTACTACGCCAGCCAGGGCTTCGACACCGCGCTGGCCATCGCCGCCGCCCTGAAAGGCACCGGCGGCAAGGCGGACGACACCGAGGCGTTCCGCCGCGAGATGCTGAAGGCCAACTTCCAGGCCACGCGCGGCAAGTTCAAGTTCGGCCCGAACCAGCACCCGGTGCAGGATTGGTACGCCATCCGGCCGGAACGCGGGGCGGACGGCAAGCTGTTCCTCAAGACCCAGGGGCGCGTTTTGGCGGACCGGGGCGATGCCTACAGCGATCAGTGCAAGATCTAAGCAAGCGCTTCTTTTTTGAAAAAAAGAAGCAAAAAACTTTTGTTCATTTAGGCTGGGCCTCTCCGCACCTATGAATGAAGTTTTTTTGCTTCTTTTTGTTCACAAAAAGAAGAATCCTTCCTGATGACCTTGCTTCTGGAACAACTCCTGAACGGCCTCCAGTTCGGCGTCATGCTGTTCCTGATGGCGGCCGGGCTCACGCTCGTGTTCGGGATCATGGGCCTGATCAACCTGGCCCATGGCTCGCTCTACATGATCGGCGCCTATGCCGCCGCCTGGGCCACGTTGCAGACGGGCTCGTTCCTACTGGGCCTGCTGGCGGGCCTGTCGGCGGCGGCGGTGCTGGGCATGGCGCTGGAGGCAGCGATCCTGCGAAGGCTCTATGCGCGCGACCACCTGGACCAGGTGCTGGCCACCTTCGGCGTGATCCTGTTCTGCAACGAGGCCGTGGCGATGATCTTCGGCCGCCAGCCGCTGATGGCCGGTCCGCCCCCGTGGCTGTCGGGCGCGGTGGAGATCGTGCCGGGGGTGCCCTATCCGGTCTATCGACTGGCCATCATCGCCACTGGCTTGCTGGTGGCTGCGGGGCTGTACGTGCTGATCTCGCGCACCCGCATCGGCATGCTGGTGCGCGCGGGGGCGACGCATCGGGAGCTGGTGGGGGCACTCGGGGTGCGGATCGGGCTGCTTTACACGGCGGTGTTCGGCTTGGGCGCGCTGCTGGCCGGGCTGGCGGGCGCGCTCACCGGGCCGTTGCTCGCGGTGCAGGTGGGGATGGGGGAGCGGATCCTGATCACGACCTTCGTGGTGATCGTGATCGGCGGCCTCGGTTCCATCCGCGGTGCGCTGGCCGGGGCGATGCTGGTGGGCATGGTCGATACCCTTACCCGCGGCTTCCTGCCCGCCACGCTGCGCGCCGTGCTGCCTGCCAGCGAGGCGGATGCGCTGGGGGCGGGCCTGTCTTCCATGGCCGTGTTCATCCTGATGGCGATCGTGCTGCTGTGGCGCCCCAGGGGCCTTTTCCCCGCCCATGCGTGAGTCCTCGCGCCAGATCTTCGTGCTGGTTGCGTCCTTCGCGCTGCTGGCGGCACTGCCCTGGATCGCCGGTGCGGTGGGCCGTCCGGACTTGGTGACGCTGGGCAGCCAGGCCTGCGTGATGGCGATCGCGGCGGCCTCGCTCGATCTGCTGATGGGCCGCACCGGCCTGCCGAGCTTCGGCCATGCGGCCTGGCTGGGGCTGGGCGCCTACACCGTGGGGATCCTGGCCTTCCATGCGCGCGACCTCGGGCCCCCATGGGACCAATGGGCAGTGCAGGCCTGGGCGGTGTGGCCGCTGGCGGTGCTGGTGCCCGCGGCACTGGCGGCGGTGATCGGCGCGCTGTGCCTGCGCACCTCTGGCATCAGCTTCATCATGATCACGCTGGCCTTCGCGCAGATGTTCTTCTTCCTGTTCGTGGCGCTGAAGACCTATGGCGGTGATGACGGCCTCACTCTACGCCGCCGCTCCACCATCCCAGGCATCGCCCCGCGCGACGACGTGGCGTTCTTCTACGTGTGCCTCGCCGCCCTCGTGCTGGTCCTGCTGCTGCTGCGCCGCGTCGCCGCCAGCCGCTTCGGCACGGTGCTAGACGGCATCCGCCAGAACGAGCGGCGGATGATGGCGATCGGCCTTTCGCCGTTTCCCTACAAGCTCGCCGCCTTCGTGCTCTCGGCGGGCATCGCGGGGCTGGCCGGCGCGCTGCATGTGAACCTGTTCCGCTTCGCCAGCCCGGACCTGCTGCACTGGACGATGTCGGGCGAGTTGATGGTGATGGTGGTGCTCGGCGGGCTCGGCTCGCTGTGGGGGGCGATGTTCGGTGCCGCGGCGATGGTGGTGCTGCATGCCGTGCTGGCGCAGTGGACGGAGCATTGGCAGATCGTGCTGGGCCCGATCCTGGTGGCCGTGGTGCTGCTGGCGCGGCGCGGGCTGTGGGGGGCGCTCGGCGGAAAATGAGTGCACTGCTGGAAGTCCGCGGCCTGGCCAAGCGCTTCGGCGGCCTCGTCGCCACCGATGGGCTGAACCTCGATGTCGCCGCGGGCGAGATCCACGCGCTGATCGGCCCGAACGGCGCCGGCAAAACCACCGCCATCGGCCAGATCGCCGGCGAGATCAGGCCGGATGCCGGCACGATCCACCTCGCCGGGCAGGACATCACGCGGCTGGGCGTGCCGGCCCGGGTGCGCGCGGGGATGACGCGGAGTTTCCAGATCACCCAGGTGCTGATGAACGCCAGCGCGCTCGCCAACGTGGCCCTGGTGGAGCAGGTGCGGCAGGGCCATTCCTTCCGCCTGTGGCGCCCCGCTGCGCGCGACGAACGCCTGCTGGCCCCGGCGCGCGCGATGCTGGAGCGCGTCGGCCTGGGCGCGCGGGCCGATGTGGCGGCGGAGGATCTCAGCCACGGCGAGCGGCGGCAGCTGGAGCTGGCGATGGCGCTCGCCACTAATCCGCGCCTGCTGCTGCTGGATGAGCCGATGGCCGGCCTCGGCACCACCGAATCCGCCGCGATGACGGTGCTGCTGGCCGCGCTGAAGCAGGAGGTGTCGATCCTGCTGGTGGAGCACGACATGGACGCGGTGTTCGCCCTGGCCGACCGCATCACCGTGCTGGAGGGCGGGCGGGTGATCGCCCACGGCACGCCGGCGGCAATCCGCGCCGATACGGCGGTGCGCGATGCCTATCTGGGTGCGGCGTGATGCTGGCGATCCAGGGCCTGCACGCCGGCTACGGCCACAGCCAGGTGCTGCACGGCATCGAGCTTGCCATCGCGGAGGGCCAGGTGGTGAGCCTGATGGGCCGCAACGGCATGGGCAAGACCACCACGATCCGCTGCCTGATGGGCCTGCTGCGCGGGCAGGGGACGCTGACCTTCCGCGGCCGTGATATCGCCCGACTGCCACCGCATGCCATCGCCCGGCTGGGCATCGGGCTGGTGCCGGAGGGGCGGCAGGTGTTCCCCACGCTGACGGTGCGGGAGAACCTGGTGGCCACCTCCCGCCCTGGGGCCTGGAATGTGGCGGGGATCGAGGCGGTGTTCCCGCGCCTGGCCGAACGCGCCGGGCAGCTGGCGGCCACGCTTTCTGGCGGAGAGCAGCAGATGCTGGCGATCGGCCGCGCGCTGATGACCAACCCCGTTCTGCTGGTGCTGGACGAAGCCACGGAGGGCCTGGCGCCGCTGATCCGCGCCGAGATCTGGGGGTGCCTCGCGCGCCTCAAGGCGCAGGGACAATCCATCCTGATCGTGGACAAGCACCTGGCCGCGCTGCGCACGCTGGCGGATCGTATGGTGGTGATCGAGAAGGGCCGCACCGCGTGGCAGGGCACGCCGGCGGACCTGGACGCGGCGCCGGAGGTGGCGCACCGTTTCCTCGGCGTTTGATCCCGGAGGAAACATGCCTGTTGCCAACACTGCCCTCGGGGCCTTGCAAGGGCTGACCGACCAGGGCGTGGCCGTGTTCCGCGGCGTGCCCTACGCCCAGCCGCCGGTGGGCGCGCTGCGCTTCGCCGAGCCGGCGCCCGCCGTCCCCTGGGCCGGCACGCGCGATGCCACGAAGCACGGGCCGATCGCGCCGCAAACCCCCTCCCGCCTCGCGCCGGCCATGGGCGACTACACCCTGCCGATGAGCGAGGATTGCCTGACGCTGACGATCTGGACGCCCGCGCCCGATGCGGCAAAACGCCCGGTGCTGGTGTGGCTGCATGGCGGCGCCTGGGTGAGCGGCGCCGGCTCGCTGGACTGGTACGACGGCGCCCGGCTGGCGCACGAGGGCGGCATGGTGGTGGTGGGGGTGAACTATCGCCTCGGCGCGCTGGGCTACCTCAAGCATCCCGCCCTGCCGGCGGATGATCTCGGCACGCTGGACCAGATCGAGGCGCTGCGCTGGGTGGCCGCGCACATCGCGGCCTTCGGCGGCGATCCCGGCTGCGTGACGGTGATGGGGCAATCCGCCGGTGCGGCAAGCATCGCGCGGCTGATCATCGACCCCCGCGCACGCCCGCTGATGCATCGCGCCATCCTGCAATCCGGCGGCTTCGGCCGCGACCCGCTGACACGCGCCGAGGCGCAGGCAACCCATGCCGAAATCCTGCGCGCGGCGGGGGTGGACCCGGAGGCGCCGGATTTCCTGGCGCACCTGCGCGCGGTGCCGGCCAACGCCCTGCT
Organism: Alphaproteobacteria bacterium; assembly: GCA_026400815.1. GTDB lineage: Bacteria > Pseudomonadota > Alphaproteobacteria > Acetobacterales > Acetobacteraceae > CAMDGX01. Next base: position 79,177 of record JAPLOI010000070.1, on the reverse strand, counting down.
GGCCGCCACCGGCAAGGTGGCGCAGGCCAAGGCGCGCTTCGCCGAGACCAACCCGCCTTTCATGCCCACCGTGGCCGCGCCGATGACCCAGGCGGAGCTGTTCGCCGCCATCGCGACTGCTGCGAAGGGCATGCAGGTGCTGATCGGCGCGACGCATGATGAGATCCACGCCTTCTTCGCCTCCAACCCCGCCATGGCCAATCCGGACTGGACCGCCAGCGCGCAGCGATTCGCCGCATTGGGCAAGCGCGTGGATGCGATGGAGCGCTACAAGGCCCGCCGGCCAGGCGGCTCGCTGATGGATTGGCTGGCCGATATCGTCAGCGACCACACCTTCCTGTGGCCCACCATGCGCCTGGCCTCCGCGCTCGCCGATGCCGGGGTGCCGGTGCAGGCCTTCCAGTTCGACTGGGCGCCGCCCGGGGGGGATGGGGGCAGCCGATTCCGCGCCTGCCACTGCATCGAGCTGCCTTTCGTGTTCGGCAATTTCGCGCAATGGCCCGGCGCCGGCATGCTGCAAGGCGGCGATGCCGCGGAGATGGACGGGCTTTCGGATGCGATGCGCGCGGCCTGGTGCGCCTTCGTGCACCGCGGCGATGCCGCCACCCCGGCGCTGCCCTGGCCGCGCTACGACACGGCGCGGCGGGCCACGATGGTGCTGGATGCGTGCTGCGAGGTGGTGGGCGATCCCGCGGGGCTCGAAACCCGCGTCTGAATCATGACAGCCCCGTTGCGCGGGGGACGGCACCGGCCCTAGCCTGTGCCAACAACAAGACTTGGAGGCTTGCAGATGACGTTCCGCTCCCTGCTCACCGCAGCCGCGGCCACCGCCGCCGCGCTGTTCGCCCAGCCGGCGGTGGCGCAGAAATCCGCCGACACGCTGCGCGCGATGTGGATGGACCCGGTTACGCAGATCGATCCGTACTACAACAGCCAGCGCACCGGGCTGATCCTGGCGCACCACGCGTGGGACGGGCTGGTGTTCCGCGACCCCAACGGCTTCACCATGAAGCCGCTGCTGGCCGAGAGCTGGACGCAGATCGACGAGACCACGCTGGAATTCAAGCTGCGCCCCAACGCCACCTTCCATAACGGCGACAAGGTGACGGCGGCGGACGTGGTGTACACCATCAAGCTGATCACCGATCCCGCCAGCGGCATCTCCGTGCCCAGCAACTTCACCTGGATCGCGGGCATCGAGGCGATTGACCCGCTGACGGTGCGGCTGAAGATGAAGCAGGCATTCCCGGCCGCGCTGGAATACATCTCCTTCGTCACGCCGATCTATCCGCAGGCCTATCGCGAGCGCGTGGGCAAGGAGCAGTACAACCGGGAGCCCGTCGGCTCCGGTCCGTACCGCGTCACCAAGTGGGAAGCCGGGCGCACCGTGGAGATGGAGCGCTACGAGGGCTATTACGAAGGCGGCGGCAAGGGCAAGGCGCCGATCAAGCGCCTGGTGATCCAGCAGGTGACCGACGCCAACCTGATGGTGAACTCGATCATCGGCGGCCAGGTGGATTGGATCTGGCAGTACCCGGCCGACCTGGTGGAGAAGATCGCCGCCCTGCCGAACGCGGCCACGCTGACGCAGGAAGCCTTCCGCATTGCGCATCTGTCGCTGGATGCCGCCGGGCGCAGCGACCCCAAGGGCCCGCTGACCAACATCAAGGTGCGCCAGGCGATCTGGCATGCGATCGACCGGCAGTCCTTCACCAAGAACTTGATCCGCTTCGGCAGCCGCGTGCCGGATGCGCCCTGCTACTACACCCAATTCGGCTGCGACCAGGACGCGGCGGTGAAGTACGACTACAACCCCGCCAAGGCGAAGGCGCTGCTGTCCGAGGCCGGCTATCCGAACGGCTTCGAGGTTGAGTTCGTGAACCCCGGCATGCTCACCGCCTGGGTCGGCGCGGTGCAGGCCAACCTCGCCGCCGTGGGCATCCGCGCCAAGGTCACCAACATGACCGGCGTGGCGGCGCAGGCCCGCATCCAGAAGGGTGAGGTGCCGATGTACATGTCGTCCTGGGGCAGCTACTCGATCAACGACGTGTCCGCGATCATGCCCTACTTCTTCTGGAACAACGTGGACGACCTGGCACGCGACGAGGAGCTGACGGCCGCCCTGCGCGCCGGCGGCGCCACGGCGGATGCAGAGGCCCGCAAGGCCAACTACTCCAAGGCGATCAAGATGATCACCGAGCGCGCCTACTGGCTGCCGATCGGCACCTACGTGACCGTGTACGGCCTCAACAAGCAGCTCGACTTCAAGGCCTTCCCGGACGAGATGCCGCGTTTCTTCTGGGCGAAGTGGAAGTAATCGTGCTTGTTTGAGCGGATGATTCACGTCTGCGGCGTTCCGCCTCCGACGATCATGCGCTAGACCAACAGGGTTTGAACCAGCGGCCCGGCGGGGGAGACCTCGCCGGGCCGTTCTGATTCCGGCCCAAGGGACGGGATGCCGCAGTCGCGCAGGAAGGCGGCGATGGCGTCCATCTCTGCGGGATTGCGGGTGCGGTCGGCTTCGCTGCCGCGCGGCACCCAGATGATGGTGCGATAGCGCGCGCGGGTGAGCAGCACGCGGTAGGTGTTGAGGCGATTGGCGCGGCGATCCGCATCGCGCGCCACCTGCCAATCGGTGCCGCGGAAATCCCGCACCTGCCAGGTGGCGCCGAGGCGGATGAGGTCGCCGCCCCAGCACAGCCCGGCCACGTCCAGCTCCAACCCCTGGCAGGCGAATTCGGTGGCCATCGTCTCCAGCGCGTCGGAGGCGCGCACATCCTCCGGCCAGCGATCGAGGAACCAGCGGGCCACCGCGTTGGCATCCATGTGCGGCAACTCCACGCCCATCCCCTCCGCCCGCAGGCGCTTGGCGCCGGAGCTGCCGATCAGCCCGGCACGGCGCTCGCCACGGGCTTCGGCGCGCAGGGCGGCATGCAGCGCCGGCAGGTCGCGCACCAGCAGGAAGGGCAGGGGGCCGAGGCCGGCGATGGCGCGCGCCGCTTCGGCCTCGCCGCGCACCACGGCATCCGCCCAGGCAGCGGCGGCGGGGTTGCGGATGCTACGCATGGCGATATCGAGATGCAGCGCGGCATCGGTGCGCAGGCTGGGCAAGGCGGGCAGGCGCTGGCGGGGTTCGGGATCCCGCAGCGCCTGGGGTGCTGCGAGCACCCGCCAATGCGGCCGGGCGGCCAGGGCCTCGCCCCATTCGGCCAGACCGCCCTCACCGGTGTGGATCTCCTGCCCGTTGCCAATCAGGCAGACCATGGCGGCCCAGTCCGCGTGGCGGGCCATGATATCAAGCAAATGGCCGGGCTCGCTGTCCGTCAGGCGCACCGGGCGGTCGGCGCTGGCGCGGGCGGCGTAGGCTTGCGACCAGGAGCGTTGGGCCTCGTCGATCACCGCGATGCGGTCGGCGGGGCGTTCGCCTGGCGTGCCGATATGGTGGTCGCGGAAATGCGGCAGGGCCTGGATGGCGGCGCGCATGCGCTGGCGGGCGGCACGTGCCTCCTGCCCGGCAGCGACGGCATCGCGCACCAGTGCCTCGCGCAGCACATGCACCAAGGTGGGGTTGCCGGTGAGGAAGGTGGCGTGCGCCTCGCGCTCCGCGCCAAACACCACGTTCAGGCCGCACAGCGTCTTGCCGGCGCCGGGCGTGCCGGTAACGAAGATCACCACGTGGTGGCCCCCGGCGCGGGCGTCGCGGCAGGCCGCGAGGATGGTCTGCGTGGTCTCGCGCAGGTTGCGCGCCTCCGCCCCGGCATCGGCGATCTCGGCCACGCTGTTGCGGGCGTAGAGCGTGCGCGCGGCATCGACGATCCCCGGCACCGGGCGATAGGGCGCGGCGGACCATCCGGCCACGTCGATGGCGCTGTCCGGCAGGCGCGCCCAAAGGTCCCGCAGCAGCGTGGGCAGTGTGGTCGCGGCAGCATCGATCACGCCGGCAACACCGCCGATGGCCAGCGGCCACGTCACCGGCCCCGGCCGCGATGCGGTGGCAACCAGGATCGGCACGATCACCCGGTTGCGGCTGCCGGCGTGGAAATTCTGCAGGTCCAGCGCGTAGTCTTCCACCTGGCGCCGATCAGCGGGCGTGAGGGTGGTGGCGTCGGCCTTGAATTCCAGCACCAGGATAGCGCGCGGGGTGACCAGCACGGCATCGATGCGCCGGCCCAGGCGCTTCATCGGGAATTCCAGCACCAGCCGCCACGATGCGGCTACGGGCCAATCGCCCAGCGCCGTACGCAGGCATCGCAAGGAGACGTCCCAGGCGCGCAACTGGGCGGCCTCGTTGCTGCGGAAATGGCGGATCGCGTCGGTGGCAAGCTGGTCCACCAGCGGCGCATCATCGCCCGCGAGGAAGGCGCCGACGTCGAGTTCGATCACGCCCCATGCCCCGCTGCGTTGCCTGTTGGCAACATACAACGGCGTGGCGGTTTCGCTACAGCATCGTCTCGCGCAGCTTGCGATCGACTGCGCCCAGGGGCTCATCGAGCAGCAGGATGTCAGGCTCGAACACGAAGGCGCGCGCCAGGGCCACGCTCTGCTGCGCGCTGCTGCTTGTCACGTCCCGCCCACCGATCGGGATGCAGCCGGTGGTGGGCTGGTTGAGGCCGGCAATCAGGCTCAGCAGCGTGGTCTTGCCGGAGCCGGAGGGGCGGGGGATGGTAGCGAATTCGCCCTGCCCCACGGCAAGGCCCACGTTGTCCGCCGCCTTGAAGGTGCCGTTGCGCTGCGGCGCACAAGACGCTGGAGCGAATCAATCCGCTTCGCGAAAGGGCGCGTACTCGGCCAGCGCTTCCATCTGTGCCGCCCGCTCCGCGCGTTCCTCCACCAGGAATTCAGCCACCGCGCGGCGCAGGCCGGGATGGGCGATGTAGTGGGCGGAGTAGGTTTCGCTCGGCACGTAGCCGCGCTGGATCTTGTGTTCGCCCTGCGCCCCGGCTTCCACGCGAGCCAACTTGTGTTCGATGGCGAAATCGATGGCGCGATAGTAGCACAGCTCGAAATGCAGGAACGGCCACTCGCCGCGGCAGCCCCAGTTGCGGCCATAGAGCGTATCGGCGCCGGCCAGGTTCAGCGCGCCGGCCACCCATGTGCCGCCGCTGCGCGCCATCATCAGCACCACGGCCTCGCCCAGCTTCTCGCCCAGCAGCGGGAAGAATTCCTCCGTGAGGTAGGCGCTGCCCCATTTCCGATCCACGGTGGAGGCGTAGAAGCCGTAGAATGCCGCCCAGTCCTGCCTGGTGATCTCCGGCCCGCGGAGCGTCACGAATTCCAGCCCCGCCGCATTGGCGTCGCGCCGTTCGCGGCGAATGGATTTGCGTTTGCGCGAGGAAAGCGCCGCCAGGAAATCCTCGAACGTGGCATAGCCCTGGTTGTACCAGTGGAACTGCATGCCCAGCCGTTGCAGCCAGCCGGCCTCCCCCAGGGCCTCCCATTCCGGCTTGGTGCAGAAGGTGGCATGCACGCCAGAAGTGCCCAGCTCCGCGTTCGCCTGTTCCAGCGCGCCGGCCAGCACCGACACCGGAACGTCGTCCCGCACCAGCAGGCGCCGGCCCGGAACCGGGCTGAACGGGGAGGCGACCTGCAGCTTCGGATAGTAGCGCCCGCCGGCGCGTTCCAGCGCATTGGCCCAGCCATGGTCGAACACGTATTCGCCGTAGCTGTGGCTCTTGGCGTACATCGGCGCGCAGGCCATCACCCGGCCGGCCCCGTCGCGCAGCACGGCATGCTGCGGCAGCCAGCCGGTGCGGGCGTTGGCTGATCCACTCTCCTCGACGGCGGCAAGGAAGGCGTGGCTCACGAAGGGGTTGTCCGCCCCGGCGCAGGCAAGCCAGTCCTCGGCGGGGATCTCGCCGATGGATTTGTGGAGGCTGAGGGTAAGGTCCATCAGGAAGGAAGAGTCTTCTTTTTGTGAACAAAAAGAAGCAAAAAAACTTCATTCATTTGGGCCCGGGCGGTGCCACCACCCGGAACGCAAACGAACAAAAGTTTTTTGGTTCTTTTTTTCAAAAAAGAACTGCTTTCTTGCCTCATGCGATCCGGAACATGCCCTCAACCTCCACCGCCGCATCCAGCGGCAGCGAGGGCACGCCAATCGTGGTGCGCGCATGGCGCCCGGCATCGCCGAACACATCCACCGCCACATTGCTGGCGCCGTTCATCACCACGGCATGCTGGCTGAACGCGGCGGGTGCTGCGATGAAGCCACCCAGGCGCACCACCTGCTGCACGCGATCCAGATCACCACCGCAGGCCACCTTCAGCTGGGCGAGCAGGTTGATGAAGCACTGCCGCGCCGCGGCGGCACCCTGCTCGATGCTCACGCCCTCGGTGATCTTGCCCAGGGCGATGATCTTGCCATCGGCCAAAGGCAGCTGGCCGGAGATCACCACCAGGTCGCCGGTGCGCACGAAGGGCACGTAGTTGGCCACGGGGGCGGCAGCCTCTGGCAGGGTGATGCCGAGCTCGGCGAGTTTCGCGTCGATCCGTCCAGCCATCGTACTTCTCCGGTTATTTGCCGACCACACGCAACGCACGGCGGCGCGGCCTCGGCCCATCTTCGCGCGCCTCGCCGGTCGGCAGCAAGCCGGGCAGCAGAGGGGCACGGTCGCGGGCGCCGTCGCCCACCGTATCCGCATCCTCGTCGATCTCGGCTTCGGCAATGTCGGTGCGGTTCAGGTAGTTCACTGCCAGGTTGCGGAACACGTAGTCCAGCAAGGAGGTGGCGCGGCCCACGGCGGCGTCGCCCTCCACGGTGCCGGACGGCCCGAAGCGGGTGAAGGTGAAGGCCTCCACGAACTCCTCCAGCGGCACGCCGTGCTGCAGGCCGAGGCTGATGGCCACCGAGAAATTGTCCATCAGGCCGCGGAAGGCAGCGCCCTCCTTGTGCAGGCCGATGAAGATCTCGCCCAGCTTGCCATCGGCGTATTCGCCGGTGCGCAGGAACAGCTTGTGCCCGCCCACGGCCGCCTTCTGGGTGTAGCCGGCGCGGCGCGCCGGCAGGTCGCGGCGCGTACCGGGGGCGGCGAGCGGCGCGGCGGCCGGGCGGGCGGTGGCGTCGTCCAGGAACGGCACCACGGCATCGTGCATCGCGGCATGGGCGGGCACACCGGCGGCCGGGAAGGGCGAACGGCCGGCGAGCAGGCTGGCAAGTGCCGCCTCCGCCGTCATGCCGCGCGAGGCCAACCACGCGCGGGCGGCCACCGTGAGGGCGCCGGTATCGTCCAGCGGGGAGAAGCCCGGCGCGATGCCGCCGGTTTCCACGCCCAGCACGGCGCAGGCGAGATCGGGCGCCGCCAGCGCGGTCACGGCCTCATGCCGGCGGGCGGGCTTCTCGGCGGCGCGGGCCTGGGCGGCACGGGCGGCCTCGGCGAGACCCAGCAGCACGCAGGCCTCCGGGGCCGGCGCGGCCGGGCCGGCCTGGAACGGGGCGCCGAAGCGCGCGCCCATCTCGGCGGAGGCCAGGCCCGCGGCGGCACCCAGCAGGGCGGCGAGGCTGCCGGCGATGCCGCGCGCCTCGGCGCTGTCATAGGCGATGCCAAGGCGGGCCAGCAGGCCGGCGAGGTCGTGCATCGAAACCGCCAGCTTGGTCGCCCCCGGCACCGCCAGGGTCAGCGCCACCACGGCCTGCTGCGCGGCGGCGGCGAAGCCCTCCGCATCGAAGCCGTGCTCGGCGTCGTGGAAGGCTGGCAGGTTGAGCACGAAGCCCGGGCGCGGCGTGGCCAGGCCCTGCCACACGCTTTCCCCGGCGGTGCCGCGGCGCGCCACCAGCAGGGTGTGCAGGCCCTCGCCGATGTCGTCACGCGTGCGGTCTTCCTGCAGGCCGGCCCGGCGTGCGCGGTCGGCCACCGGGCGGATCCAGGCCTCGGCGGCGGCGGAGGCACTGACGGAGCCTTCGCCGCTGGCGAGTGCCGCCAAGGCTTCGGCGGCGCGCTCTTCCCAGGCGGCCGGCAGGGCCACCTGGCGCGGCGCGCTGTCGGGGTCCGGGGCCGCCAGGCTGCGGCGCATACGCACCGCGCGCCAGGCGGCGATGCCCTTCTGCGTGGGTCCTCGGGGGGAGAGGGTGGGGCGCTCGTGTTCCATGGCCGGGATGCTAACGCCGACTCGGCGACTCCGAAAGCCGCATCTTGTGGTCCCGGGGGCTGTCAACCACAAAATCCTGTGGATAAGAGTCGGGCGGCGTTCAACTGGACCCGCGCGCGGCAAAGGCCTATATCGGGGGCATGACCATCGGCACACGACTTTTCACCTGGTTCAACGGCCGCCTTGTCGGGCGCGATGCCGCCGGCAACGCGTATTACGAGGACAAGCGCGCAGGCCCCGGCGAGCGCGCCCGCCGCTGGGTGATCTTCGCCGGCGCGGCAGAGGCCTCCAAGGTGCCGCCGGAATGGCATCCCTGGCTGCACTACACCTCGGCCCAGGCCCTGCCGGAGAGCCGCCGCGCCTGGCAGAAGCCGCATCAGGCCAACCTGACCGGCACCGCGCAAAGCTACCGCCCTGCCGGCCACGACTACCAGGGCGGCCAGCGTGCCAAGGCCACCGGCGACTACGAGGCCTGGACCCCGGGGTCCTGACGGTCCCTTCCGCGGAGCCCCGCACATGGCACGGCGCAACCCCACCGAGCTGATTGCCGGCGCCGCCGTATTGCTGGTGGCTGGCGTTTTCCTCGGCTACGCGATGGCCAATACCGGCCGCACCGCGATGGCCGGCATGACCCTGCGCGCCAAGTTCGAGCGCATCGATGGGCTGAACGTGGGCGCCGATGTGCGCCTGGCCGGCGTGAAGGTCGGCAGCGTGACCGCCACGCGCGTGGATCCGCAAACCTTCCAGGCGATCGTCACCATGTCCGTGCAGCCCAACCTGAAGCTGCCGCGCGATTCCAGCGCCGAGATTGGCAGCGACGGGCTGCTGGGCAGCAAGGCGATCGCCATCGTGCCTGGTGGCGAGGACAAGCTGCTGGGCGAGGGGGGGGAATTCACCATCACCCAGTCGGCCGCCAGCCTGGAGCAGCTGCTGGGCAAGTTCATCTTCGGGGTGAACGACCTGTCGGCCAATGTGCAGAAGTCGTTGGACGAGAAGAAGCCCGGGGCCAAGCCGTGATCGCGGCGCCGAAGATCTGGCCGCAGCCGGATGGCGCGCCGGTCTCCTGCCGCGAGAAGCTCAAGACCCTGGCCGAGAACCACGCGGAACTGGCCCAGGTGGCGCAGGATGCGTTCGAGGACGCAATCCTGATGGGCGTGGACGAGGCCGCGATGCGGGCCATCCTGTCCGACCTGATCCAGGGCCTGCGCAGCCCGAAGCGCGGATGATCCGTCTTTCCGTGGCCTTGATGCTGGCGCTGGCCATGCCGGCCGGCGCGCAAAGCCAGCTGGGCCAAAGCCGCCCAGGCGGGCCCGCACCCGCCGCCCCACCCGCCGGGGCGCAGCTTCTGCCCGGGCAGGCGCTGCCCGCCGTGCCGCCCGCGCCCGGCACCACCCCCGCCCCCGCCGGCCCCGCCACCCCCAGCATCGCCCCCGTCGCCCCGGTGCAGGCGGAATGGGTGGCGCAGGGCACGGCCGAGCTGCGCGCGATCGACAAGGTGATGGCCCGCACCACCACCCTCACGCTGAAACCCGGGGAGACCGTGCGCTTCGGCCCGCTCACAGTCACGCTGCGCAGCTGCGTCGTCCGCCCGCCGGATCGCGCGCCCGATGCCGCGGCCTTTCTGGAAATCGCCGACGGCGCCAACCCCGCGCTGTTCCGCGGCTGGATGATCGCCTCCCAGCCGCAGCTGGCGCTGGTGGAACATGCCACCCACGACATCCGCCTGTACGCCTGCCGCCCCTAGGATGAACGCACCGCCCGAGATCACGAACGTCATGGCGTTGCTGCTCGACCTCGACGGCACGCTGCTGGATTTCGCACCCACGCCGGATGCCGTGGTGGTGCCGCCCGGCCTGCCCAAGGCACTGGCCCGTCTGGAACGCCGCCTTGGCGGTGCACTCGCGATCGTCACCGGCCGGCCCGTGGCCCAGATCGACGCCCTTCTGCCCGGCCTGCCCGCGGTGGCCGGCGAGCACGGTGGCGCCATCCGCCATACCCCGAACGGCCCGCTGGAGCGCGACGACCACCCGCCAGTGCCCGATGCCTGGCTCGCGGCAGCGGAGGCGGCGCTCACCGCCCATCCCGGCACCCTGCTGGAGCGCAAGGCGCATGGCGTGGCGCTGCATTTCCGCCGCGCCCCCGCAGCCGGCCCCGCCCTGCGCGCCCTGGCCGAAACGCTTCTGGCCCAACTGCCCAGCCACGCCCTGCTCGCCGGCAACATGGTGTGGGAAGTCCGCCCGCGCGGCATCCACAAGGGCCATGCCGTGCGCGCCCTCATGGCCCGCCCCCCCTTCGCCGGCCGCACCCCACTCTTCATCGGCGACGACGTCACGGATGAGGACGCCATCACCGCCGCCCGCGCCATGGGCGGCATCGGCCTGAAGGTGGACGAGGCCTTTGGCACCCCCCAGGGCGTGCGCGACTGGCTGGCCGAGCAAGCCACCCGCGGCTAGGCTCCGGCGCAAAGCCGGAGGACCGCCCCATGACCGACACCACCTACACCAGCCTGCGCGACCGCGCCGTTCTCATCAGCGGCGGCGCCACCGGCATCGGCGCCAGCATCGTTTCCCACTTCGCCGCCCAGGGCGCGCGCGTCGCCTTCGTGGACATCCAGCAGGAACCCGCCCTCGCGCTGGCAGAGACGCTGGCCGCGGAGGGCCACACCAAGCCGCATTTCGTCCATTGCGACCTGCGCGACATCGAAGCCTACCAGGCCGCCATCGCCGGCATCGCCGCGAAGCTGGGCGGCATCGACGTGCTGGTGAACAACGCCGCCCACGACGACCGGCACGATTGGAAAACCGTCACCCCGGAATACTGGGAGAACCGGATGCAGGTGAACCTGCGCCACCAGTTCTTCGCCATCCAGTCCGTCGCCCCGCTGATGCAGGCGCAGAAGCGCGGCTCCATCATCAATTTCGGCTCCATCTCCTGGCACCTGAAATCGGGCGGCATGCCGGCCTACACCTCCGCCAAGGCCGCGGTGGAAGGCCTCACCCGCAGCTTCGCGCGCGACCTGGGGCCCGATGGCATCCGGGTGAACTGCATCATCCCCGGCTGGATCATGACCGAGCGGCAGAAAACCCTGTGGCTCACCAACGAAAGCCGCCAGCGCACGCTGGATGCGCAGTGCCTGAAGGAAATGCTGGAACCCGCCGACATCGCCCGCATGGTGCTGTGGCTGGCCAGCGACGACAGCCGCATGTGCACCGCCCAGAACTGGGTGGTGGATGGGGGCTGGTGGTAACCCTATCGCGCCAACGCGGCACTCCAGGGCGAGCGGTCGTCGGCGACCCCTGTGGCGGTGCCATCCGGCGCGCGCATCACCAGGTTTGGGTTGGCGAAGTTCGCCGGCATCACGTATCGCCGCACCATTTCCACTGGCCCGTCCTGCGCCAGCGCGGCGAGGATCTCCTCCCCCAGCCCGGGATCGGCGGCCACCTTGTCCGGCCCCGCCACGCTGATGCGCGGCGCATGGGCGGCGGCCTCGGGGTCCATGGCGAAATCGGCCACGAAGCTCATCAGCTGGAACACCGCGGCCATGATATGCCGCCCGCCGCTGGCGCCGCCGGCCATCACCGGGGCATCGCCCTCGCGCAGCACAAAAGGCGCCATGTTGGTCAGCGCCCGCTTGCCCGGCGCCAGGGAGGCGGCGCGGCCCGGCCGCGGATCGAACAGCATGATGCCGTTGTTCAGCATCATCCCGGTTTCCGGCAGCGCCACGCGGCTGCCGAAGCTGGCCATCAGCGTGGTGGTCATCGCCACCATGGTGCCCTCGGCGTCGCACACCGTCAGGTGCGTGGTGCAGGTGTCGCTGGCGTCCAGCCGCGCGGCATAGGCCGCCTTCGCCGCCCCGGCGAGAAGCCGGAACCAGGCCGCATCCGGCGCCGGGCCGTATTCCGCCTCCCGCAAGGCTTCCAGCACCGGCAACATGGCGGGCGTGGCCGTCATGCCATCGGCAAGCTGCAAGGTGCGCCCGCCGCGCCACGGCACCTGCAACGCCGGCACCACGCGGGCCGCGCAGCCGCGCAGATCCTCCGCATCGATCACCCCGCCCACCGCCTTCTGGTCGCGCAGGAAGGCCGATGCGATCTCGCCCTCGTAGAAATCCCGCCACCCGGCGCGCGCCAGCTGCTCCATCGTGGCGGCGAGGTTGCCCAGGGGAATGGTGCCCGGGTTGCCCTCCGCCGGCGGCACCGGCGGCAGCCCGTCGCGCAGGTAGATGCGCGCACTCTCGCCGTAGCGCCTGAGATCCCGGGCCGCCGCGGCGATCTTCAGCGCCGCGAACCAATCCAGCCGCAGCCCCTGCTTCGCCAGCGCCACCGCTGGCGCCATCACCTCGGCCATCGGCAGCCGCCCCCAGCGCGTGTGCAGCGCCTCGCACCCCGCCACCGCCGCCGGCACCGCCACGGCCAGCGGCCCATGGATATTCGCGTCCCCTGCCACCTCCGGCCAGCGGAATCCGGTCTCGGTCATGCGGCCGGTCAGCTTGAACGCCTCGGTCGTCAGCCCGCGCGGCGAAACCGGCCCGAAATCCAACACCTCCGCCCGCGCCTCGCCGGCCCGATGCACCACCGCGAATCCGCCATAGCCGCCCAGGCCGGAATTCCACGGCTCCTGGCTCGCCAGCGCCATCGCGGTGCCCACCGCGGCATCCACCGCGTTGCCGCCGGCTTCCAGGATGGCGATGCCCGCCTCCGCCCCCGCGCGGCACTGAGAAACCACCACGCCGCGCCTGCCAGAGGCCGCCGGCTTGGTCAGCCGCCAGCCTTCCGTGATAGGCGGTATCATCGCGTCTCGCCCGTGTAGGAGATGCCGGCCCCGGCATTGATCGCCGCCATCAGCCCGCCATCGGCGGCCACGCTGGTGCCCGTCACCCCGCTGGCGGCATCGCTGGCCAGGAAGGCCGCCACCCGCGCCACCTCCTCCGGCCGCACCAGCCGCCCCATCGGCTGCGCCGCCGCGAAAATCGCCAGCAGCGCGGCCGGATCGCCGGAAGACTCCGCCTCCCGCTGCAGCATCGGCGTATCCGTCGCCCCCGGCAGCACCGCGTTCACCCGGATACCGTATGGCGCGCCCTCCAGCGCCATCGCCCGCATCAGCCCCACCTGGCCCGCCTTCGTCGCCGCATAGGCCGCGATCTCGCGCGAGGTGACGAAAGCATGTGGCGAGGCCGTCAGTGTCACCACGCCCCTGGTGCCCGCCGCCCGCATCGCCTTCATCGCATCGCGCGCGCACCAGAAACTGCCAGAGAGGTTGATCGCCAGGATGCGGTCCCACTCCTCGTCCGTCGTGTCCCAGATCGAGCGGCACAGCTCGATCCCCGCATTGGCGTGCAGGATGTCGATGCGCCCATGCGCCGCCACCGCCTGGCCGATCAGCGCCGCGCAATCGGCGGCCTTCGAAACATCGCAGCGCAGAAAACGCGCCCCGGGAATGGCCGCCGCCGTCGCCGCCCCGCCCGCCGCGTCCACGTCCGACACCACCACCACGGCACCCGCCTCGGCATAGACCCGCGCGCAGGCCGCCCCGATGCCATGCGCCGCACCGGTCACCACCGCCACGCGGCCTTCGAGGAAACGAGAGGACATGCCAAACCCCATCAGCTGGAACCGCCCGGAGTGTGCGTCCCGTGCCCGCCAGCGGCAACCGCCCCTCCCGCCGCGCGCCGATTTCTGCCACAACGCGCCCACCACGATTTCCGGGAGCCCTGCCATGAAATACCTGCACACGATGATCCGCGTGTCCTCCATCGACGACACCGTCGCCTTCTTCGACGTGATCGGCCTGAAGGAAGTCCGCCGCTATTCCAGCGAGAAGGGCCGCTTCACCAATGTCTTCCTCGCCGTGCCCGGCGAGACCGCGCAGGTGGAACTCACCTTCAACTGGGACCCCGAGGCCTATACCGGCGGCCGCAACTTCGGCCACCTGGCCTATGCCGTGGACAACATCTACGAAACCTGCGCCGCCCTGCAGAAGCACGGCGTGACCATCAATCGCCCGCCGCGCGAGGGCAAGATGGCCTTCGTGAAGACCCCGGACGGCATCTCCGTGGAACTGCTGCAAGACGGCGACGCCCTGCCGGTGGCCGAACCCTGGGCCAGCGCGCCGAACATCGGCACCTGGTAAGGAAGCAAGCGGTTCTTTTTTGAAAAAAAGAACCAAAAAACTTTTATTCGCTTGTTCCTGTTTCTCTACGGAGAAACGGGTGCAAGCGGATAAACCTCCGCAACCATCCCCCCATCACGTCCCCGTCATTGCGAGCGAAGCGAAGCAATCCAGTGCTTTCGCGCCGCCGCAGCATCATTCATCAATTTTACTGGTGAATATGACTTCGCCCGATTTGGAATTCGTCATTAGAACTCTGCCGAACCGGTAGATCAGCAAAAAAACCAACACAGAAATCACGGAAACAAGGCATCCCCCGCCTTCTCCTCTTCATCTCCGTGTCCTCCGTGTTGAATCTTCTTGCTTTTCCGCGGTCCAACCACCCCTCGGAAAAAAATCCGAGACACCAATAAATTTTCCTTGCCCACCGGTGTTGCGTCGTGGATAGTTATCCCCAATGCCACATCAATCCGCCGTACCGAGCCAAGCCGATGCACCGCGCCCCTGGGCGCGGGCGATTCTGCACGCCCGGATTCCGGCGGCCCTGAAGCTCCTGCTTCTCGCCCTGTTCGGCGCCTTCGGAATGGCCCGAACCACCGGCCGCACCCTGCGCGCCCTGCGCCAGGACTGGCTCTTCTCCACCCACAGCGATCTCGCCGAAGACCTGGACTCCGCCCAGAACCCCTACGCCCTGCGCCGCCTGCTCCAGCTGCGGGCGGAGCTCGGCTGGCTCCTGCGCGGCCACCCCAACCGCGGCATCACCCTGTCGGGCCACCGCGCGCCCAAAATCCTTCCGCAACAGGCCGCCCGCGCGCCGCCATGGCGCCCGAACACCCCAATCACATCCTCAATCCGTCGCGAAAACCCCGCGTCCCGCGGCGATAACCCATGCCCAAACCGCTACCCGTCGAACCGCGGCAGCACCGTCCGCCGGCCCAGCGCCAACGCATCCAGCGTCATCTGCAGCGGCACCAGGTCAACATCGCTGCGCCCCCGCGCCACCAGCTCGGCGAAGCGCGCATAGAGCATCGGATACTCCGCCCGCTTTTCCTCCACCGCCACCACCCCGTCGATCACCAGCTTCCCGCCGCTCTCCAGCAACTCCAGCGAATGGCCGCACTGCGTGGCGATGCGGATCTCGCGCTGGTCGGGCCCGGTATGGCCCCAATCCATGTGCATCTCCATCGCGCCATCGCCATCCAGCGAGGCAAAATGCAGCACGGCCGACAGCGGCGCCGCATGGTTCTCCGCGATGCGCAATTCCGCCGCGCGCACAAAAGGCGGGTTGGCGAACAACCGGCTGATCACGGAAAGCGCGTTGACCCCCATGTCGAACACGCCCAGCCCCACGCTCTCCCAGATCCAGCTCTGGTCCGGGTGGTATTTCCGGAAATCCTCGTTCCAATCCACACGGAAGGACGCCAGTTTCTTCCCGGCCAGGAAGCGCCGGGCTTCCTCCACCGCATTGTTGTATTGCGAGTGCCAGGTGGCAAACAGCACCCGCTTCTCCCGCGCCGCCAGCTGCGCCAGCGCCGCCGCCTCCCCCATCGTGGCCGCTGGCGGCTTCTCCAGCACCACGTGCTTGCCGGCCAGCAACGCCTCCCGCGCAATCGCAAACCGCGCGGCGGGCGGGGTGCAGATCACCACCGCATCGATGCTGGCATCCGCCAGCATGGCGCGATGATCCCGCGCGATCGCAACACCCGCCACCGCATCCCCGCCACGCGGATCGGCCAGCGCCGCCAGGGTGAAATCCGCGCTCGCGGCAATGCTCGGCACGTGGCGGTTCCGGGCGATCTGCCCCAGCCCGACGAGGCCCAGTCGAAGTGTCATGTCCGTCCCTCCTAGAGCGACGTGAACCCGTCATCCGCGACCATGACAGACCCGTTGATGAACCGCGCCGCCTCGCCCGAAGACAAAAGCAGCAAAAGCCCATCCAGGTCCCGCGCCTCGCCCATCCGCTTGCGCGGCAGGGAGCCAACCCACTTCGCGCCCGCCTCGGTCTTCAGGAACTCGGCGCTGATCTCGGTGGCGATGTAGCCAGGCGCGATGGCGTTGGTGTTGATCCCGTGCCGCCCCCATTCGCGCGCCATGGCATGCGTCATCTGGATCAGCGCCGCCTTGCTCATGCCGTAGGTGGAAAGCTGCCCGATCGCGCGCATCCCGGCGATTGAAGCGATGTTGACGATCCGCCCCTCGCGTTTCGCCGCCATCATCTGCTTCGCCGCGGCCTGCGACAGGAAGAACGCGCCCTTCAGGTTGGTATCCATCACCGCGTCGTAGTCATCCTCCGTCACGGCCTCCAGCTTCGCCTGGATCGAAATGCCCGCGTTGTTCACCAGGATGTCGATCGGCCCGAGCCCGGCCAGCACCGCCTCGGCACCCGCCTGCACGGAGGCGACGGAGCCCACGTCCATTCCCACCGCCAGCACCTCTGCCCCGCCGGCGCGCAACTCTGCCGCCAAAGCCTCCAGCCGCTCCACCCGCCGCGCCGCCAGCGCCACACGCGCGCCGGCACCCGCCAGCACCCGCGCGAACCGCTCACCCAACCCGGAGGACGCGCCAGTGACCAGCGCGACCTTGCCCGCGATATCGCCAAACATCAGGCAGCCGCCCAGGAAGAAGCTGCCGCCCCAAGCCCCAGCCGCGCCCGCGCCGCCGCGTATTCCGCCGCCAGCCGATCCACCAACTCCGCAGCACCCACCACTTCCTTCACCGCGCCGATGCCCTGGCCGGAGCCCCAGATATCCTTCCACGCCCGCACCCGGTTGTCGGCGAAACTCATCTGGCCCTTCTCGCCGGCGGGCATGTTCTTGGGATCGAGCCCGTTCTTCACCAGCGTCGGGATCAGGTAGTTGCCATGCACGCCGGAAATTGCGTCGGTGTACAGGATGTCCTGCGCTGAGCTGTCCACGATCATCTGCTTGTAGCCCTCGGCCGCATTCGCCTCATGCGTGGCAATGAACGCGCTGCCGATATAGGCCACGTCCGCCCCCGCCGCCTGCGCCGCCAGCACCGCGCCGCCATTGGCGATGGAGCCCGAAAGCGCCACCGGCCCATCGAACCACTCGCGGATTTCCTGCAGCAGCGCGAACGGCGAAAGGCTACCGGCATGCCCGCCCGCACCCGCCGCCACCGCGATCAGCCCGGTGGCGCCCTTCTCGATCGCCTTCTTCGCGAAGGTGTTGTTGATGATGTCGTGCAGCGTGATCCCGCCATAGGCCTTGGTCGCCGCATACACATCCTCCCGCGCACCCAGCGAGGTGATGATGATCGGCACCTTGAACTTCACCGTCTGCTCCAGATCGTGCTCCAGCCGCACGTTGGAACGGTGCACGATATGGTTCACCGCAAACGGCGCCGCCGGCCGGTCCGGGTACTTCGCGTTGTGCTCGCCCAGTTCCGTGGTGATCCGGTCCAGCCACTCCGCCAGCGCCTCCGCCGGCCGCGCATTCAGCGCCGGGAAGCTGCCGACGATGCCGGCCTTGCACTGCGCGATCACAAGATCCGGGTTGCTCACGATGAACATCGGCGAAGCGATGACGGGAATGCGCAGGTGCTGAAGGATCGGGGGCAGGGACATCTGGAACTCGTTTCCGGTGGTTTCCCAGACCATGCCAGAAGGCAGGGCAGGGGCCAAACCCACCCGCTTGCGCCACCCCCCACCGACGCGCGAAAATAGCCTCAACCTAGGGAGCAACCGCCATGGACCTCAGCTTCACCCCCGAAGAGCTCGCCTTCCGTGACGAGTGCCGCAAATTCTTCCGCGAGGAATTCCCCGAAGCCATCCGCCGCAAGGTGCTCGATGGCCAGCACCTCTCGAAGGATGAGATCGTCACCGCCCACCGCGTGCTGAACGCCAAGGGCTGGGCCACGCCGCATTGGCCTGTGGAATGGGGCGGCAAGACCTGGTCGGCCGTGCAGTACTACTTCTACCAGGACGAGATGCAGCAGGCCGGCGTGCCCTCGCCGCTCGCCTTCAACACCTCCATGGTCGGCCCCGTCATCGCCCAGTTCGCCAGCGAGGACATCAAGAAGCGCTTCCTCCCCGCCACCGCCAACCTGGACATCTGGTGGTGCCAGGGCTTCTCCGAGCCCGGCGCCGGCTCCGACCTCGCCTCGCTGCGCACCAAGGCCGAGAAGCGCGGCAACACCTGGGTGATCAACGGCCAGAAGACCTGGACCACCCTGGCCCAGCACGCCGACTGGATCTTCGTCCTTTGCCGCACCGATGCCACCGCCAAGAAGCAGGAAGGCATCAGCTTCATCCTCGCCGACATGAAGACCCCCGGCATCACCCGCCGCCCGATCCAGACCATCGATGGCGGCCATGAGGTCAACGAGATCTTCTTCGACGAGGTGGTGGTTCCCGAGGAGAACCTGGTCGGTGAAGTGAACAAGGGCTGGGACTACGCCAAGTTCCTGCTGGGCAACGAGCGCACCGGCATCGCCCGCGTCGGCTTCTCCAAGGCCCGCCTGAAGAAGATCCGCGAACTCGCCGCGCTGGAACGCGTCGGCGAGCAGCGCGTGATCGACGACCCGAAGTTCATCGAAAAGCTGACCTCCACCGAAATCCGCCTCAAGGCGCTGGAAATGACCCAGTTGCGCGTGGTCGCCAACGACCGCGGCCGCGGCGGAAGGCCGGATCCCGCCAGCTCCATCCTCAAGCTCGAAGGCTCTGTCATCCAGCAGCTCACCACCGAACTGCTGATGGACGTGGTCGGCCCCTACGTGATGCCCTTCGCCGAATCCGATGAAGGCAGCGGCCGCAACGAAATGGGCTGGGGGCCGGAATACGCGGCACAGTCGGCACCCGCCTACTTCAACAACCGCAAGGTCTCGATCTACGGCGGCTCCAACGAGATCCAGCGTAACATCATCGCCAAGGCGATCCTTGGGTTCTAGAAGCAAGGAAGCGGTTCTTTTTTGAAAAAAAGAACCAAAAAACTTTTGTTCATTTGCCCGGCAACACCGTCCGGGCAAATGGATCAAGGCACCCACGCTTTCTTCCTGCTCTCCGTTCAGGACATACGCACATGGACTTCGACCTCAGCGACGACCAACGCCTTCTGAAAGACAGCGTCGACCGCCTGATCGCCGACCGCTACGCCTTCGACTCCCGCAAGAAGATCATGGCCGAGCCCGGCGGCTGGTCGCGCGACATGTGGGCCCAGTTCGCCGAACTCGGCCTGCTCGGCCTGCCCTTCCCGGAAGCCCAGGGCGGCTTCGGCGGCGGCCCGGTCGAGACCATGCTGGTGATGGAAGCCATTGGCCGCGGCCTGGTGCTCGAGCCCTTCCTGCCCACCGTCATCCTCGGCGGTGGCCTCATCCAGGCTGCCGGCTCGCCCGAGCAGCAGAAAACCCTCCTGCCGCAGATCGCCCAGGGCAAGAAGACCTACGCCTTCGCCCAGGTGGAACGCAGCAGCCGCTACAACCTGGCCGACGTGCAGACCACCGCGAAGCAGGATGGCGGCAGCTGGATCATCAACGGCGAGAAATCCGTCGTCATGGCCGGTGACACTGCCGACACGTTGATCGTGACAGCCCGCACCGCCGGCGGCCGCTTCGACCGCGGCGGCATCGGCCTGTTCCTGGTCAACGCCAAGGCCCAGGGCGTCACCATCCAGGGCTACCCGACGCAGGATGGCGCCCACGCCGCCGAAATCCGCTTCGACAACGCCCGCGCCGAAGCCGTCCTCGGCGACCCCGCCGGCGGCCTCGCGGCGGCGGAGCTGGTCATGGACCAGGCCATGGCCGCCATCTGCGCCGAAGCCGTCGGCCTAATGCACGAGATGCACGTCTCCACCGTCGACTACATGAAGACCCGCAAGCAGTTCGGCCGCGCCATCAGCGAGTTCCAGGTGCTGCAGCACCGTTCGGTGGACATGTTCGTGGCGCTGGAGCAGGCGCGCAGCATGTCCATCTTCGCCACCTTCGCCGCCAGTGAGACCGATCCCGCCACCCGCAGCCGCAACATCTCGGCCGCCAAGGTGCAGATCAACAATTCCGGCAAGCATATTGGCCAGGAATGCGTGCAGCTGCATGGCGGCATCGCCATGACGATGGAATACAAGGCCGGCCACTACTTCAAGCGCATGACCATGCTGGAGCAGCTCTTCGGCGACACCAACACCCACCAGGCCAAGGTCGCAAAAGCCGGCAGCCTGTTCTAACCGCTATTTGATGCGGAGAGACTTGGTCTCTCCGCATCAAACAAACAAAAGTTTTTTGGTTCTTTTTTTCAAAAAAGAACATGCTTGCTTACTGACCGGAGGAAACCAGGAATGACCGGACCCCTGACCGGCGCCGAATGGCTCGCCCGCGCCATCGCCTCCACCGGCACGGAGCATGTGTTCTTCATCGACAGCGTGATCCGCCGTACCCTGATCCAGCTGGAGCAGGTGGGCGTGAAGCGCGAGCTGGCCCATACCGAAGCCGGCGTGGCCTACATGGCGGACGGCTACGCCCGCATCACCGGCAAGGCCGCCTTCTGCTTCGCCCAGTCCGTGGGGGCCGCCAACCTCGCAGCCGCGCTGCAGGATCCCTGGCTCGCCCGCGTGCCCGTGGTGGCCATCACCGGCCGCAAGGTCCCGGGCCAACACCACGCCAACGCCTATCAGGAAGTGGACCATCACGCCCTGTTCGGCCCGGTCACGAAAATGACCGCGGATGTCGCCACCGCCGCCGACCTGCCGCGCCTGCTGCGCCAGGCCATCCGCACCGCCACCGCCGGCACCCCGCGCCCCACCCATCTCGATCTCTTCGGCCTCTCCGGCGAGGTGGTGGAACTCGGCCAGGTCGCCGAGGCCCCGGTCATCGACCCCGCTTTGCTGCGCACCCCCGCCCACCGCCCGGTTGCGGCGGCGGACGATATCGAGCGCGCGGCGAAGGCCCTGCTCGCCGCGCGCCGCCCCGTGATCGTCGCCGGCGACGGCGCCGCGCTGTCCGGCTGCGGGCCGGAACTGCTCAAGCTCGCCGAAGCCATCGCCGCCCCCGTCGCCACCGCATTGGGCGCTCGCGGCATCATCCCCACCCGCCACCGCCTCGCCGTTGGCGTCGTCGGCAACTACGCCGCCCCGCCGGCCAACAAGGTCGTCCACGGCGCCGACCTCGTGCTCTACGTGGGCTGCGACACCGGCGACCAGGTCACCCACACCTGGCGCGTTCCGGCCCCCGATACCGCCACCATCCAGATCGACATCGACGCCACCGAACTCGGCCGCAACTTCGCCAACACCCTCGGCCTGAACGGCGACCCCAAGGCCACCCTCGCCGCCCTGGCTGCCGCCATCGGCAAGCCGCAGCGCGATACCGCCTGGGCCGACCAGTCCGCCGCCCTGATGGCCGAATGGCGTGTTTCCATGGCGCCGCATTTCAACAGCAACGCCAACGCCATCCGCCCGGACCGCCTCTGCGCCGAGATCGAGCGCGCCCTGCCGGCCGATGGCATCCTGGTGGCCGATACCGGCTATTCCGGTATCTGGACCGGCACCTGCATCGAGTTCAACGGGGCAGGGCAGACCTACCTGCGCGCGGCGGGCTCGCTCGGCTGGTCCTACGCCGCCGCGTTGGGCGCCAAGCTCGCCGCGCCCCAGCGCAAGGTCGTCACCTTCTCCGGCGACGGCGCCTTCTACTACCACCTGGCGGAGCTGGAGACCGCGCGCCGCCGCGGCATCGCCACCGTCACCGTCATCAACAACAACTCCGGCTTCGGCCAGGGCTGGCCCAACCTCGTGCGCCAGCAGGGCAACCTGCCCGGCAACCCCGCCGAGATGCTGCGCTTCGGGCCAACCGATTTTGCCAAAGTTGCCGAGAGCTTCGGCGTCGCCGGCATCCGAGTCACGGAGCCGGGCCAGATCGCCCAGGCGCTGAAACGCGCGCTGGCCATGGACGCGCCCGTGGTGGTGGATGTCGTTACGGATATCGATGTCCGTGCACCGGAGCCGTGGCTGCCGTAAGCAAGCATGTTCTTTTTTGAAAAAAAGAACCAAAAAACTTTTACCCATTTGCGCTCGGGAAAAACGGGCGCCATTCGGGGAAGTCTTTTTGCTTCTTTTTCTTCAGAAAAAGAAGATTCTTCCTTCCTTCAAGGAACCTCCGAATGAACCTCTCCGCCACCAACAAGCTGCGCTACGACCTGTCCGGAAAGGCGGCCCTCGTCACCGGCGCCGCCTCCGGCATCGGGCTGGCTACCGCCACCATGCTAGCCCGCAACGGCTGCGCGGTGGCCATCAATCATTTGGCCAACGACCCGCGCGGCGAGGAAGCCGTGGCCAACCTCCGCCAGGAAGGCCTGAACGTCATTTCCGCCCCCGGCAATGTCGGCGTGGCCGGCGAGTGCGAGCAGATGGTGGAAGATGCCTGCCGCAAGCTTGGCCGGCTCGATCTGCTGGTGAACAACGCCGGCACCCCCGGCGTGAAGGAGGTCGTGCCCCCCGCGCGCATCGACCTGATCACGGAGGAGCTGTGGGAGATCCTGCTCCAGGTGAACCTGGTCGGCGTGTTCCGCTGCTCCAAGGCCGCCGCCCCGTGGCTGAAGGAAAGCGAGGGCGCCATCGTCTCAACCGCTTCCATCGCCGGCCTGCACAGCGCGGGCTCGTCCCTGGCCTACGGCGCCACCAAGGCGGGCGTGATCTCGCTGACCAAGAACCTCGCCCGCGGCCTCGCCCCCGTCCGCGTCAACGCGATTGCGCCCGGTGCGGTGAATTCCTCCTGGCAGATCGAATGGACGCCGGAAGCCCGCCAGCACTCCATCGAGAAGGCCACACTGAAGCGCCGCTGCGAGCCGGAAGACCTCGCCGAGGTCATCGTCTTCCTCGGCTTCGGTGCTTCCATGGTCACCGGCCAGACCATCGTCGTGGATGGCGGCCTCACGCTGTAGGAAGTCGCCGTCGGCGCCGCCCCGGGGCCGCCCTGGGGCCTAGGCCTACGCCTCGGGGTAGGGCGGCTTGAAGATCCCGGCGGGGCTCAGGGTGAAGATCTCGCACCCGGTCTCCGTCACGCCCACCATGTGTTCGAACTGCGCCGAAAGGCTGCGGTCGCGCGTCACGGCCGTCCAACCGTCATCTAGCACCTTCACGTCCGGCCGGCCGGCATTCACCATCGGCTCGATGGTGAAGAACATCCCCGGCGCCAGCCGCGGCCCTTCGCCGGGGCGGCCGAAATGCAGCACGTTCGGCGGCGCGTGGAACACCCGCCCGATCCCGTGGCCGCAGAAATCCCGCACCACGCTGAAGCGCTGCGCTTCCACGTAGCTCTGGATGGCGTGGCCGATATCGCCGAAATGCGCCCCGGGCTTCACCGCCGCCAGGCCGCGCACCAGCGCCTCGTGCGTCACCTCGATCAGGTTGCGCGCCTTGGTGCTGGGCACGCCGGCGCAGTACATCCGGCTGCTGTCGCCGTACCACCCGTCCAGGATCACGGTCACGTCGATATTGACGATGTCGCCCGCCTCCAGCCGCCGATCGCCGGGGATGCCGTGGCACACCACGTGGTTGATGCTGGTGCAGATGGATTTCGGGTAGCCGCGATAGTTCAGCGGGGCAGGGGTGGCGCCATGGGCCAGGATGTACTCATGGCACACCCGGTCCAGTTCCTCCGTCGTCACGCCCGGCTGAACATGTGCCGTGATCATGTCCAGCGTCTCGGCCGCCAGCCGGCCGGCCGCCCGCATTCCGGCAAAATCCTCCGGCGCATGCAGCGTGATCCGTCTTGCGTCCTGCCTGCCGTCCATCAAGGCCTCCTCGCGGCCGCCATGTGGCCGCGCAATCGCACCAAAATGCGCAAGCGCTGGCTGCCCTGCAAGGGCGAAGCGGGCGCGCGTGCCTTGCGTCCCGTCAGCGGCTGGCGATCTGCCCCGCCTCCGGCCGGATCTGCACGCAGGGGATCTTGCGGCGGGAGAGCAGGCCGCATGTCTCCTGCACCTCGGCATGGGTCAGCCCGATCACCTGCGCGCGGAAGGATTGCTTCCGCTGCACCGTCACCGTCTCCACCTTGGCCTCGCCCGAATCGGCGATTCGCCGCGCGGCCACCGCCGCCTGGCGCGCCGCCCGCTCGGTGGTGAACGAGCCCACCTGCACCGCCCATCGCGCGGCCGGCCGCGGCCGCTGCACCACCACCTGGGGCGTCGGCGCTGCCACGGCGGCGGAAACCAACATCGGCACCCGCCCAGCCACACGCGGCGCGATCGGCACGTCCAGCTTCTCGAAGCCCTGGTCCAGCAACGCCACCATGTGCAGGTCGCGCTCCCAGCCCCGGGCCGCGCCTATCACCACGCCGATGAGCCGCACATTGCCGCGCACCGCGGAGCTGACCAGGTTGTAGCCGGAGGCGTCGATATACCCTGTCTTGATCCCGTCCGCGCCCGGATAGGTGTCCAGCAGGTTGTTGTGGTTGCGGAACACATGGCCGCGGAAACGGAAGCTGGGGGTGGAGAAATACCTGTATTCGTGAGGAAAATCCGCCAGCAGCCGCCGCGCCAGCGTCGCCATGTCGCGTGCCGTGGTCACCTGGTCCCAATCCGGCAGGCCGGAGGCGTTGCGGAACACCGTCTGGCTCATGCCCAGCGCCCGCGCCCGCAGCGTCATCACCCGCGCGAAGCGGTCCTCGGTGCCGCCCAGCAACTCCCCCATCGCGGCGGCGGCATCGTTGGCAGACCGCGTCACCAGCCCCAGGATCGCCTCCTCCACCGTCAGCCGCCCGCCCGGCGGCACGCCCAGCTTGGTCGGCGACATGGAGGCGGCATAGGCCGACATCGGCACGCTCTGGTGCAGGGAGATGCGCCGGTCCCGCAGCGCCTCGAACGTCATGTACAACGTCATCATCTTGGTCAGGCTGGCGGGGTGGCGCAGCTCGTCCGGATTCACCGACGAGATCATGCGACCGGTCCGCGCATCCAGAATCAGGGACGAATAGCGCTCGGAGCCGATCTGCGCGGCGGCGGGCAGGGCGCCAGCTATCGCAAGGCCCATTCCGGCCAGGAACACTCCGCACACAAGCTGCGCCATGCGGCGCAGGCGATACAGGCGATCGGCCATTGCAGAGCGGGCTCCCAGCGAACCTTCCGTTTCTACCGGCCGCGGCGCCCGCCTGTCCAGCCTAAAGGCATCTTTGAAACACATGAATCTGAAGGCTTTGCCGCCCGAAGTTACGAAGTTTGGCGCACCCGCCCGCCGCCCAGTTTCCTGGAACCAGCCATGTTGCGGCGCACCATTTTGTCGATTGTGCAGTGCACAAGATCCTTGACCCCCCGGAACCACACTGCCATAAGCCGGATCGTGCTGCACCGCAGCAAGCGTTCCGAGGCCGCGAGGCCGCAGACCAGGAAAGACAGGGTCCATGGCCAGGAAGCCCGCCGCCACCGCCGCCACCCCCGCGATCGAGCAGGCCCAGGCGCCCGCCCCCGCGGCCAACGCAGCGCCGGCCGGGCCGTTCGAGCGCACCGTGGCCGCCCTCAAGAACAGCGCTGCCGGCGCGGTTGCCGGCCACGACAGCACACATGAAAAGGTGAATCAGACCATGGAAAAGGCAGTGAAGTCGGCCGAAGAGTTCGTGTCCTTCAGCCAGGGCAATTTCGAGGCGATGATGAAGGCCGGCCAGATCTGGGCCGCCGGCGTGCAGGACATGCACAAGAGCTTCGCCGCCACCGCGCAGGCCCAGGTTGAGGCCGCGATGGGCAACTTCAAGGCGCTCACCTCGGTGAAGTCCCTGAAGGAAGCGATGGACCTCCAGTCCACCCTCGCCCGCGCCTCGATGGAGACCGCCGTCAGCGAGACCGGCAAGATCACCGACGCTTCCATGAAGCTGGCCGAGCAGGCCATGGCTCCCCTCACCGCCCGCGTCACGCTCGCGGTGGAGAAGTTCGCCCGCGTCGGCTGAGCCCTCGGGCTCGCCAGCGGACGATCCCGGCCCCGCGGCGCCTATCCCCCCCCTGGCGCCGCAGGGCCACGCGACGAGGCCCGGACGTTCCTCCCCGTCCGGGCCTCGCCTGCGTTCGCGGCGGCCCCCGCTGCCCGGGCCGTTTCCCAGCGCGCGGGTTTGCGATATGCTAAGGCATTGGGCACAGAATGCCCGGCGGGCCAGGCCCGCGGGGGGCACCCCCATACGAGATCAGGGTGGCGCAGGATGAGTGACGGCGGCGACAAGCTCGGCAGCGACGACGATGGCCGCAAGGGCAATGGCGAAACGCCGAACTCTGGCGTGGTCGTCAAGGCGCGGCCGAAGACCCGCAAGCCCGCCATGTACAAGGTATTGATGCTGAACGACGACTACACGCCGATGGAGTTCGTCGTCCACGTCCTGGAGCGCTTCTTCCAGAAGAACCGCGAGGAAGCCACCCGCATCATGCTGCACGTCCATCGTCGCGGCGTCGGCGTCTGCGGCGTCTTCACCTATGAGGTGGCCGAAACCAAGGTCACCCAGGTGATGGACCTCGCCCGCCAGAACCAGCACCCCCTGCAGTGCACCATCGAGAAGGACTGAGTCCGTCGGGAACCGATCGGTCCAGCGCCTTGGGCACCCCCGCCAACTCCGCATATCCAGGCACCGTCGCGCGCCGGGTTCTTTCAACCCGCGCCCGCCCCCGGTCAGCCCGCCCCACCCGGCATGGCTGGGGCCGGTTTTCGTTCCCGCCCCGCCACGCCATGTCTCTGTCGTGGAACACTCTGCCCCAGCCCCCCATCACCCCTCGCCAAAAAAACGCTGGTGCGACCACCCCGGCATCGCGAATGATGGCGCTTCGGCCATTCCACAAGCCCGCAGGTCGCCCCCCCGGTCGACGGGCCGTATCCACCGCGACGCAGTGCCATTTCCCCCGGCCGGGCCATTCCCCGCGCCGCGCCTTACCTGAGGAGCGTTGACATCCATGCTCTCCCGCAATCTTGAACAAACGCTCCACCGCGCTCTCGGCCTCGCCTCTGAGCGCAAACACGAATACGCGACGCTGGAGCACCTGCTGCTCGGCCTCACCGACGATTCGGACGCGGCCACGGTCCTGCGCGCCTGCGGTGTCGATATCGACAAGCTGCGCGCGGAGCTCACCGAGTTCCTGGACAAGGACCTCGCCGGCCTGGCCACGGATCGCCCCGGCGAGCCCAAGCCCACTGCCGGCTTCCAACGCGTCGTCCAGCGCGCCGCCATCCACGTCCAATCCTCCGGGCGTGAGGAAGTGACCGGTGCGAACGTGCTGGTGGCACTCTTCAGCGAACGCGAAAGCCACGCCGTCTATTTCCTGCAGACGCAGGACATGACCCGTCTCGACGCCGTCAATTTCATCAGCCACGGCATCGCCAAGGCACCCGGCCGTTCGGCCGCGCGCCCGGTGCAGGGCTCCGGCAACCAGGAGGGCAGTGGCGAGGTGGAACGCGAGGAGAAGCCGCGGGGCAAGGGCCAGGACGCGCTGGGCAATTACTGCGTCAACCTCAACAAGAAGGCGCAATCCGGCAAGATCGATCCGCTCATCGGCCGCGAGCAGGAGATCGAGCGCACCATCCAGATCCTGTGTCGCCGCACCAAGAACAACCCGCTCTACGTGGGCGATCCCGGCGTCGGCAAGACCGCCATCGCCGAGGGCCTGGCCAAGCGCATCATCGAAGGCGACGTGCCCGAGGTGCTGTCCAAGTCCACCATCTTCTCGCTCGACATGGGCGCGCTGCTCGCCGGCACCCGCTACCGCGGCGATTTCGAGGAGCGGCTGAAGGCCGTCATCACCGAGCTGGAGGCGCACCCCAACGCCATCCTGTTCATCGATGAGATCCATACCGTCATCGCTGGCCCAGGGCACGATGCGCTGCATCGGCAGCACCACCTACAAGGAATTCCGCAACCACTTCGAGAAGGACCGCGCGCTCGTTCGCCGGTTCCAGAAGATCGACGTGAATGAGCCCAGCGTCGAGGATGCCATCAAGATCCTCAAGGGCCTGAAGACCAACTACGAGAAGCACCACAAGGTCCGCTACACGGATGAGGCCATCAAGGCCGCCGTGGAGCTGTCCAACAAGTACATCCACGACCGCAAGCTGCCGGACAAGGCGATCGACGTCATCGACGAGGTCGGCGCCAGCCGCATGCTCCTGCCCGAGAACAAGCGCCGCAAGACCGTCACGTTGAAAGACGTGGAGGAAATCGTCGCCAAGATCGCGCGCATCCCCGCCAAGTCCGTCAGCTCTGACGACAAGGAAACCCTGCGCAACCTCGAACGCGACCTGAAGTCGATGGTCTTCGGGCAGGACAAGGCAATCGAGGCCTTGTCGGCCGCCATCAAGCTCGCCCGCGCCGGCCTGCGCGAAGTGGAAAAGCCGATCGGCAACTACCTCTTCTCCGGCCCCACCGGCGTCGGCAAGACCGAAGTCGCCCGCCAACTCGCCAGCACGCTGGGTATCGAGCTGATCCGCTTCGACATGTCGGAATACATGGAGCGCCACTCGGTCAGCCGCCTCATCGGCGCCCCCCCGGGCTACGTGGGCTTCGACCAGGGCGGCATGCTGACCGATTCGATCGACCAGCACCCCCACTGCGTGCTGCTGCTGGATGAGATCGAAAAGGCCCACCAGGACCTCTACAACATCCTGCTGCAGGTCATGGACCACGGGAAGCTGACGGACCACAACGGCAAGACCGTCGATTTCCGCAACGTGATCCTGATCATGACCACCAACGCCGGCGCGTCCGACCTGGCCAAGGAAACCATCGGCTTCGCCCGCGAGGAAGGCCGCAAGGGCGAGGACGGGGAAGCCATCAAGCGCCTGTTCACCCCGGAATTCCGCAATCGCCTCGATGCCGTCGTCGCCTTCGCCCCGCTCACGCAGGATATCGTCGGCCGCGTGGTGGAGAAGTTCGCGATGCAGCTGGAAGCCCAGCTCGCGGACCGCAACGTCACCATCGAACTCTCCAGCGCCGCCAAGGAATGGCTCGCCGAACGCGGCTACGACCGCCTCTACGGTGCCCGCCCCCTGGCCCGCGTGATCCAGGAATACATCAAGAAGCCGCTGGCCGAGGAACTCCTCTTCGGCAAGCTGGTGAAGGGCGGCGCCGTCAAGGTCACCCTCAAGGACAAGGCCCTGGCCTTCGAATTCATCGAAGCCGCCGCGCCCGCCCTCCCCAAGCCGGAATCCGACGGCGACGAGGGTGGCGCGGAAAAGGAACCCGAAGTGGCCGGCTAACTCCGGCCACCGCCCAACCGAACAACGCCGCCGGGCCCGTCCCGGCGGCGTTTTTCGTTCAACCGTGCGGGTCTGGAAGGCGAGGCGTGTTCCATCAACGCCCAGGCAGGGCGCGGCACGCCTCTATCGCTGGCCGCCCTTGGCCAGTGGATCCAGCGCCACATCGCCCCTGTCCGCGATCACGTCCGCCGGCAGCGCGATCATGATGCGCAGCCCCTGCGGATCGAAGTGAACCTCCAGCTTGCCCTTCAGGTCATGGCGCAACTGCCGTTCCATCAGCTCGGTGCCGAAGCCACGCCGCTCGGGCAGCTCCGTCACCGTCGGGCCGCCTGATTCCAGCCAGTGCAGGGCAATATAGGGGGCGCCGTCGATGGTCTCCCTTGCCCAGTCAACCGAAACCCGCCCGCGCTCGGCAGACAGGGCACCATGCTTGGTTGCGTTGGTTGCCATCTCGTGCAGCACCATGCCCAGGGAGATCGCCGCACTGGGCTTCACCATCACCGTCGGCCCTTGCGTCACCAGCCGGTCAACCCCCGTTGCATAGGGCTGCATCTCCTTCTCGATCAGCTGCTGCAGCGAAACCTCGCGCCACCCGCCCCGCGAAACCAGCTCATGCGCCGTCGCCAGCGCCTTGATCCGCCCGTTAAAGACCTTGCCGAAATCCGCCAGGTTCGCAGATCGCCGCAAGGTGTGGGAGGCAACGGCCGAAACCACCATCAGCATGTTGCGAACCCGGTGGTTCAGCTCGTTCACCAGACTTTCGAGGATCTCGCCCTCCACCACCTTGGTGATGTCGAAGAACGTCACCACAAGCCCGTCCACCCTGTCCTCGGCCGTTGTGTAGGGCAGGATCCGCATCAGGTAGTGCGCCACGTTCCCATGCGCCGTCACCCGCCGCTCCACTGGTGAGCGGCTGTTGAGAACCTGCTGCGCGTCCTGCCTGAAATCCACCTTGTCGAGATGGCTGGCGAAGCTGGTCAACGAACGCCCCCGATCCGTGGCAACCAGGTCGAAGATGCCTGTCACCGCCGGGGTGAAGCTGCGGATCACCAAATGCCGATCCAGGAAGATCGTGGCGATCTCCGTGCTCTCGAACAGGTTCCGCATATCGGTGTTGGCGCGGTCCAGTTCGTCGATCTTGACGGTCAGCTCGGTGTTGCTGGTCTGCAGCTCCTCGTTCACCGACTGCAGTTCCTCCTTGGAGGTCTCCAGCTCCTCGTTGATCGATTGCAGTTCCTCGTTGACCGAAACCATCTCCTCGTTGGCCGATTTCAGCTCCTCCGTGGCGGTCTCGTATTCCTCGGTCGTGGATTGCAGCCGCTCGCGTGTTTCCCGCAACTCGCCTTCAAGTTGCTCCACAAGCAGTGCTTGCCGCGGGTCCGAGCCCGCTGGCACCGCCAGGTCCTGCCTGGTGGCAGCCACCTCGGCCGCGGCAAACGCCACCATGTACAGCGCATCGAAACCCTCGCGCTGCGGCATCGGGGCCACCGTCACCGTCACGAAGCGGCGGCTGCCTTCCACCTCCATGTCCACCGGCGGGCGCTGGACCCTCCGGTGCTTTTCGATGGCCTCGCGCAGCGCCGCGCGCACATCCATCCGCAGCGCAAGCCGGGCCAGCGAACCCAGCTGCCGGCTCGGCACGCCGGGGGAAGGCTCCAGGAAAGCACCGAGATTCGCGGATTGATGAACAATGTCGCCATCGCCGTTCACCAGCAAATGCGGCGGGGCAAGCTGCTCGGCGGCGAAGCTGGCGGCCATCTGTCGAAGGTCGGAAGGGCTGCCAGGCTGTGCCCTGCGCGAGGGTGAGGCCGGCTGCCAGTTGCGCTGCGCGCCGCGGGCGGCCGTGTTGATTTGCAGCGGCGGACCCGCAGCCTCCGTATCCCGGCGCCGGTAGATCCGGTGCGGCTTGTCATGAACCGTGAACAGGTCTGCATGCTTGCTCACCGTCTCCGATACGCCCAGGAACAGGAAGCCCGCCGGCCGCAGCGCGTAGTGGAACAGCGGGATCACCTGCTCCTGCAACTGCCCGCCCATGTAGATCAGCAGGTTGCGGCAAGACACCATGTCGATGTGGGAGAACGGCGCATCGCGGACCAGGTTGTGCATCGAGAAAACGCAAAGTTCGCGCAATTCCCGGGTCACGGTGTAGGTCCCGCCCTCGGCCACAAAGAAGCGGGCCAATCGCTCCGGCGAAACATCCGTCAGCATGGCGGCGGGGTAGCGGCCGCTGCGCGCAACCCCCAGTGCCGCCTCGTCGATATCGGTGGCGAAAATCTGCACCGACGGGCTGCCAGGGCGCAGTGCCGCCTGCTCGCTGGCCAGGATCGCCAGCGAATAGGCCTCCTCGCCCGTTGCACAGCCGGGCACCCAGATCCGCACGGTTTCGTCGGCACCCCTTTCTTTGAAAATGGCCGGCATCACCCACTCGGCCAGTGCCGAGAAGCTGTCGGTGTCACGGAAGAAGCCGGTCACGCTGATCAGCAGGTCGCGGAACAGGTTGCCCGCCTCGTCCGGATCCTGGCGCAGAAAGGCGATGTAGGCGTCCAGGCCGTGCACCAGCACCACCAGCATGCGCCGGTGCACGCGCCGGAAGAAGGTTTTGCTCTTGTATCCCGAGAAATCATGGCCGATCCGGGTGCGCAGGATCTCGCAGATCGTCGCCTGGGCGGTAGGTTCTTGTTCTGCTCCGGCAGCCGCCGGTGCCGCCTCGGCAACGGGGGCGAGCGCATCATGGCGCTGGCCGAGTGTTGCCAGCCATTCCGGAATATTTTCCACCGGCAATACAAGGTCCACCGCGCCGCCGGCCGCCGCGCTGTCTGGCATGCTGGGATATCGCGGCGCTATGCCGTTGGAACCCTGGGCGAGCGTGAAGCCGCCATGCTCCTTGATGGCTTTCAGCCCCAGCGTGCCATCGCTGCCGCTTCCGGACAGCACGATCCCCACGGCGTGCTCGCCCTGGTCCTCCGCCAACGAGGCGAAGAACAGGTCGATCAGCTGGCGCTCGCGCGGCACGCCAACGGACTGGCGTCGCAGAACAAGCCGGCCGCCGGAAAGCGTGATCAGGGAATCGTTCGGCAGCACATAGACATGCCCGCACTGCACCATCGCGCCATCAGCGGCGGCTTCCACGGGCATGCTTGTGCAGGTCTGCAGGATCTCAGGCAGCGCGCTGTCCCGATCGGGCCCGAGATGCGTCACAACAATGAATGCGGCCGCCACCGGAGCGGGCGGCATGGCGCGGAACAGCGCCTGCAAGGCCTCCACGCCACCGGCGGAGGCACCGATTCCGACCACGGGAAATCTCTGCAATTGCTGCACGAATAGGTCCCAGAGTTAGTTTTCGAGACATTCTTGGGCAACCCGCCGGCAGCCCGAGTACGGCATGCAATTGTGATAGGCGTTGATCCCATCTGTGACCAGTGCTTTGTTTCGGAGGCCGATAGGAATCCGCAGGATAGATCCTCTGTCGATATTTTTGCACTCGATCGTAGTCCGCGCAGCTGGCCGCCTGCCGCCGGCATGTGGCGGCAACCGTTGCCGGCCCATTGTCACTTCCCTACGGTCACCCCGATCACCTGCGCGGGCCCGTCCTTCACCTCCACCGCCGCCTCCTCGAAGCGCGGCGCGCGCAGCGTCGGCCGCACATTGTTCGAAACGCCCCAATCCTCGGTGGGAATGCCGAGGAAACTGGTGTCGTTGCGCCCATTGCCGTTCAGGTCGTGCAGCACCGCCACCGCGTAGGTTCCTGGCGCCAGCCCCTCGAACCGGCACTCCACCCCCTTCGGGTCCGCCGCCATCACCCGCCGCACCGTGGCCCCCTCGCCGGGAAACCCGCGCGCCTCGGCAAACAGCGCACACCCGATCTGCCCTTCGGCCGAGCGGATGCCGCTCACCTGCACCCGTAGCTCCGCCGCCGCCGCCGGCCCGGCCAACAACCCGCACAGCACCCAAACCACGCCCCGCATCGCAGGCCCTCCGGTGTTACCGATCGAAACATGGCATCCCCGATGCCCGATTGACAGCCAACCCGCCCGGCCTCCATCCCCTCCCCAGCGGAGCACCCCACCATGGACGCCATGCCCGACCATCCCATTCCCGATGCGCGCGGCATCAACCTCCATTGCGCCGACCCCGACGCCGCGGCGCTGCACGCCCTCTACCTCCCGCCCGATCTCGCCACCCATCTCGCCCCGCAGTTCGACCGCCTCGGCGCCCTGGCCGGTGGCACGCTGGATGAGCTGGCCGCCACGGCAGACCGCAACCCGCCCACCCTCAGCGTCCGCCGCCGCACCGGCCAGGACGCGAACGACATCCAGAAACACCCGGACTACGTGGCCATGGAGCGCCTGGCCTACAGTGAGTTCGGCCTCGCCGCCCTCTCCCACCGCGGCGGCGTCCTCGGCTGGCCCGCCCCCATGCCGCCGGCGGCGAAATACGCCCTCACCTACCTTTTCGTGCAGGCCGAGTTCGGCCTCTGCTGCCCCGTCTCCATGACCGACAGCCTCACCCGCACCCTGCGCAAGTTCGGCGCGCCAGAGCTGGTGGAACGCTATCTCGCCCGCCTCACCAGCCTGGATTTCGATACGCTGGCCCAGGGTGCGATGTTCATGACCGAACAGGGCGCGGGTTCCGACGTCGCGGCCACCGCCACCCGCGCCGAACCCAGCAACGAGCAAACCTGGCGCCTGTGGGGCGACAAGTGGTTCTGCTCCAACCCCGATGCCGACCTCGCCATGGTGCTGGCCCGCAGCGAGGACAAACAAGGCCTCGCCGGCATCAGCCTCTTCCTGCTCCCGAAAACCCGGCAGGACGGCACCCCCAACGCCTACCGGATCCTCCGCCTGAAGGACAAGCTCGGCACCCGCTCCATGGCCTCCGGCGAGATCCGCCTGGAAGGCGCCGAGGCCTACCTGGTGGGCGAGCGCGGCCGCGGCTTCAAGCAGATGGCGGACATGATCAACAACTCCCGCCTCTCCAACGGCATGCGCGCCGCCGGCCTCATGCGCCGCGCCACCACTGAAGCCCTGCACATCGCCCGCCACCGCCGCGCCTTCGGCCGCGCCCTGATCGACCTGCCCCTGATGCGCCGCCAACTCGCCAAGCTCCTCGTCCCCACCGAGCAGGCGCGCAGCATGATGTTCACCACCGCCGACGCCCTCGCCCGCGCCGACCAGGGCGACCCCACCGCCGCAAAGCTCGCCCGCATCCTCACGCCCTTGATCAAATTCCGCGCCTGCCGCGATGCCCGCCGCGTCACCGGAGACGCCATGGAGGTCCGCGGCGGCTGCGGCTACATTGAGGAATGGCCGGATGCCCGCCTGCTGCGGGACAGCCATCTCGGCTCGATCTGGGAAGGCACCAGCAACATCGTCGCGCTGGACGTGATGCGCGCCATCACCCGCGAGGGCTCACTCCCGCCGCTCGTCGCCCACCTGCAGGCCCGTACCACCGACCCCGCTTTGCTGGCCGCGCTGCACCGCGCCGCCGCCTTCGCCGAACACGTGGCGGGGCAGGGCGCCGAACCCCTCGCCCGCCAGGCCGCCTCCGGCCTCTACCACGCCACCACCGCCATCACGCTGGCCTGGGAAGCCGAACGGGCCGGGCTTCCTCATCGCCGCGCCTTGGCGAACCTGGTGCTCCTCCATCGCCTCACCCCGCGCGATCCGCTGGCAGCGCCAAACGATGAGACTTTGATCGATGAAGTGCTCAAGAAAGCGGTTCTTTTTTGAAAAAAAGAACCAAAAAACTTTGTTTCGTTTGATGCGGAAATACGCGTTCTCGCCGCACCCAATATAAAAAGTCTTTTTGCTTCTTTTTCTTCAGAAAAAGAAGAAACCTTACGTCATATCCGCAACTATCCCCACGCCCGCCGCCTCCGCCTTCGCCAGGATCGCATGCGCCGCCGCCAGATCCTGCGCCGAGATGCCGAGCGAACGATACACCGTGATCTCCGCCGTGCTGCGCCGCCCCGGCTTCGTGCCCGCGATGATCTCGCCGATCTCCGGAATGTCGTGCCCATCGCCGATCAGCCCGGCCTTGCGCGCCGCGATCACCTCGGCCGCCTGCGGCTCCAGGCTGGGCCGGTAGTCGGTCACGAACCGCGTGCCGGCCACGATGTCCGGCGTCATCTCCTGCATGAACGCCACGCTCGCCCCCACCGCGTTCACGTGCTGCCCCGGCGACAGCATCGCCAGGGAGAGGAACGGCTCCTTCGCCGGCGTCGCCGTCACGATGATATCCGCCCCCGTCACCGCCGCCTCGGCCGTGGCGGCAATCTCGACACCGTTCTCCCGCCCGAACGCTTCCAGCTTGGCGCGGTCCCGCCCCCAGGCAACAATGCGCTCGATCGGATGCACCGCCCGCAGCGCCGCGATATGGCTTTGCGCCTGCTCGCCCAACCCCAATATTGCCAGCACGCGGCTGTCCTTGCGCGCCAGCACGCGCGAGCCCACCGCGGTGGAAGCCGCCGTGCGAATCGCCGTCAGCACCGCGGCATCCATGCACAGCACCGGCAGCCCGGTTTCGCCATCGAACAGCAGGAACAGCCCGGAATGGCTGGACCGCCCGAACCTGGGATTATCGGGATACAGGCTCAGCACCTTCACGCCATGCCCCGAAGGCGTGCCCAAATGCCCGCCCATGATGCCCATGTGATTGGCACCGGGAAGCTTCACCATCGATCGCAGCGGCATCTCCACATTGCCGCGCGAGACCGCCACCATCGCCGCCGCGATCGGCTCGATCAGGTCGGCCACGCCCACCAGCTGCGCCACCTGCGCGCCCGAGAGAATTCGCATCAGTCCCGCTCCAACTCCAGCCGTCGCCGTGCCTCGATCATCCGTGCCGAATCCTCCGGCGAAACGCGCGGCGGCTCCAGCTCCAGCCGCTCCAGCGCATCGATCATCGCCGAAACCACCACCAGCCGCGCGAACCACTTGCTGTTGGCCGGGACCACGAACCACGGCGAGTCCTCCGTGGCGGTCGCCGCAATCGCCGCCTCATAGGCGTCCATGTAGGCATCCCAATGCCCACGCTCGGTCACGTCCTCGGGCCGGAACTTCCAGTGCTTGGCCGGCTTGTCGATGCGGTCCAGGAAGCGCTTCTTCTGTTCCGCGCGTGAGATGTTCAGGAAGAACTTCAGCACCACCGTGCCCTGCCGCGCCAAGTAGCTTTCCCACCCCGCGATGTCGCGCAGCCGGTCGCGCCACACCTGCTTGCCGCGCAGCGCATCCGGCAGGTTCTGCCGCTCCAGCAGCTCCGGGTGCACGCGGGTGATCAGCACTTCCTCGTAGTGGCTGCGATTGAAGATGCCGATATGCCCGCGCTTCGGCAGCTCGCGCTGCACCCGCCACAGGAAATCATGCGCCAGCTCGTCGCTGCTCGGCGCCTTGAAGGAATGCACCTGCACGCCCTGCGGGTTCACGCCAGACATCACGTGCTTGATCGTGCCATCCTTGCCCGCCGCATCCATCGCCTGGAACACGCCCAGCAAAGACCATCCCGAATCGGCGTAGAGCAGCGTCTGCAACTCCGCCAGCCGCGCCACGGCGGCTTCCAGCAGCGCCTCCCCCTCCGCCTCCCGCACCACCTTGGGCGCGGTATCGTCGGGGTCATGGTCGCGCAGGCGGAAACCACGGCCCTCCGTCAGCCGCGTGCGTTCCAGCAGCTTCTTGATCTGCTTGCCGTTCATGCCGTGCCCTTCCGCTTCAGGTGCCGCCACGCCCATAGCAACGCCACCACCTGCATCGCCATCGACAGCAGCATGGCCCAGAAATACCCCGCCGGGTCCCACCCGCCCGAGGCCGTGCGCGGCCACAAATCCAGGATCCAGCCGATCAAGGATTGCATCAGGAACGCGCCGCCCAGCACCACCGTGTTGATCACGGTGGAAACCCGGCCCATCTGCTCCACCGGAAAGAACTGCGCGATCACGGCATAGCCCGGCGGCCCCGCCGCGGCGATCAACGCGAGCAGCGCCCACAGCACCGTCACCGTCACGAAATCCCGCGGCCCGAACACGAAGCCCAGCTGGATCAGCAGCATCAGCACCGCCGCCGCCGCCGGCACCAGCATCGGCGGATAGCCGCGCTTCTGCACCCGGCTGGTCAGCTGCCCCATCACCAGCCCGCCGGTCATCATGCCGATGGCGTAGCAGAACAACGTCGCCGCCCGCGCATGCCCGTCCAGCCCCGCCACGTCGCGTAGCCAGGGGCCGGCCCAAAGCCCGTGATAGGTGAAGGTGAAGATGGACATCAGCGCGATCAGCGGCGTCAGCTTCCAGAAGATGCCGCTGGTGCCGATCGCCACCACCACGCCCCATTCCGCCCGCCAACCCCGGCTGGGCTGGCCAGGCTTGTCCTCCACCGAGGTGAAGATCCACAGCGAAACCGCCAGCGTGATCGCCACCAGGATCCAGAACGCCCCACGCCAGCCGATATGCGGCAGCAAAGCCTCCACCGGCGCGGTGGCGAGCAGGCTGCCCGATGCGGCAATGAACATCGCGATGCCCGTCACCCCGGCCACCTCGGCGCGGGCGAAGAACTGGCTGTTGGCCTTCAGCACCGCCATCAGCCCGCCGGCGATCCCCACGCCGATCATGGCGCGCGCGATCATGAAGCCGCTGATCCCGTCAGACACCGCGAACAGCGCGCACCCCGCCGCCGCCAGCAACCCCATCCAGGTCTGCACCCGGCGCGGGCCATACACATCCAGCAGCACGCCCATCGGCAACTGCCACAGGCAGTAGGCGAGGAACAGCACGGAGGCGAGCAGGCCCAGCTGGCTGGCGGTGAGCCCATACTCCACCGCCAGCACCGGCCCGATCACCGCCATCACGCCACGGGCGGCCTGGTTGACCCAGTTCAACCCCGCCAGCGGCAGGGTCACGCGAACGAAGGTGGCGCGCACCCTAGGTGGTGCGCTTCACGGCAAGGGCGGCAGGCGCCTGGCACGTGGGCATCATCTCGATGCGGTTGATGTTCACGTGCGCCGGCAGGTTCACAACCCACGAAACCGCTTCGGCAACGTCGTCCGGCGTCAGCGGCGTGGTGCCCTGGTACACCGCCGCGGCCCGCGCTGGGTCGCCAAAGCGCACCGTGCTGAACTCGCTGCCGCCAACCAGGCCCGGCTCGATATCCGTCACCCGCACGCCGGTGCCCACCAGATCCGCCTTCAGGTTCAGGCTGAACTGGGTCACGAAGGCCTTGCTGGCGCCATACACATGCCCGCCGGGATACGGATAGATCCCCGCGGTGCTGCCGAGGTTGATCACGTGCCCGGTATTGCGCGCCACCATCCCCGGCAGCAGCGCCCGCGTCATGTGCAGCACGCCCGTCACGTTCGTGGCCACCATCGTGTCCCAGTCGGTGGGCTTGGCCTCCCAGGCCGGCGAAAGGCCAAGCGCGAGCCCGGCATTGTTCACCAGCACATCCACCTCCTGCCAGCCGGCCGGCAGCGAGCCGGGCAGGGCGGCGACCGCCGCGCTGTCAGTCACGTCCAGCGTGAAGGGCAGCAGATTGGGGCCAAGCTCGCGGGCAAGTTCGGCCAGCCGATCCGCGCGCCGCGCGGCGGCGATAACGCGATGGCCCTGCTGGACCAGGCGGCGGGCAATGGCAGCGCCAAAACCGGCCGAGGCGCCGGTGACGAAAACGGTAAGCGGCACGGGGGGAGTCCTCCAGGATGTCCCCGCGAGCCTAGACCTTCGGGCGCAGGGCGGCTACCGCTCGGCCAGGGCGAGCTTCAGCCCCAGGGCAGCGAATGCTGCCGCGAAGCTGCGGCGCAGCCAGGCCATAACGGCCGGGCGGGACACCACCCGGTCGCGCATCGCCGCGGCGAACAGGCCATAGACCGCGAATACCGCGAACGTCATCGCCATGAACACCGCCGACAACTCCAGCATCCGCGCCACCGCGCCGTCGGAATCGGCTGGCACGAACTGGGGCAGGAAGGCGAAGAAGAAGATCGACAGCTTGGGGTTGAGCAGGTTCACCAGGATCGCCGACACGATCGCCTCGCGGGCACCGCGCGGGGCGGCGGAGGTGTCCACCGCCAGGGGGCCGTGCTCCTTCAGGGTCATCCACGCCATCCAGAGCAGGTAGGCGACGCCGGCATACTTGATCGCGCTGAAGGCCAACGCGCTGGCATGGAGCAGGGCGGCCAGCCCGGTGATGGCGGCCAGCATGTGCGGCACGATGCCGAGCGTGCAGCCGAAGGCCGCGACCAGCGCGGCGCGACGACCGGCAGCGAGGCCGGCGGCGAGGGTGACAATAACGCCGGTACCCGGCGAGGCGACAACGATGAGCGAGGTGAGAAGGAATTCGGGGCTCATGCGCGCACTCCTACTTGCTTGTGGGTGTTATGGAGGCGCGAATCCAAGGCGCCGGCAAGGGTCGTTCGCAGGGGATGCTGTGCGGTGGAGGACGCTGGGTCAGCTTCCGCATCGGCGCCACGCTGTGAGCGGCGATCGCCGACCGCGCGAAGTATTCCCCCTAGCCCTTCTTCACCCTGGGATCCCCCGCCTCCGCCACGAACACCCCCTTGTCCACCCGCGGCGCGCCGGATCGCGTCACGTAGTCCACCCCGCGGAACGTGGCCGTCAGGCGCTTCTCGGTCGCCTCATGCAGCGCATAGCCACGGCGGTTGTTGAAGAAGGCGATATGCGGGTTGCGGCCGAACATCCGCTCCGTCGATCCCAGCACCTCGGAGCCATCACCATTGGAGGTGATGGAGGTGGCGACAAACTCGCTGGCCACGGCAGGGCTGGTGGGGTCGTCGGCATTCAGATGCACCGTCCCGGCCCAGGCCTGGTGCACGTCCCCGGTCAGGATGGCGACGTTCTGCACCCGTGCGTCATGGATATGGCGGGTCAGGCGGTCGCGCGCCTTCGGGTAGGCGTCCCACTTGTCCATGGAGATGGCCAGCCGGTCGCTGCCGATGTCCCGCCGCATCACCGGCACCTGCTGGGACAGCACCTTCCAGGTCGCATCGCTGCGCGCCAGGCGCTCCTGCAGCCAGGCCTCCTGCGCTACGCCGAGCATCTGCTGTTCCGGCCGATCCACCTCGGCGCAGGGCACGCCGTTGACGTCGCCGCAGGGCTGGTCGTCGCGATAGCTGCGCGTGTCCAGCACCGCGATCTCCGCCAGCCGCCCCCAGCGCAGCCCCCGCCACGCGGTGATCTCCGGCCCGCGCGGCAACTGGGCGCGCCGCACCGGCATCGCCTCGTACCAGGCCTGGAACGCAATCGCCTTGCGCAGCGCGAAGATCTCCGGCGGCACGGCCACGGGGAACCGGGCGGAGCCATCCTCCTCCGAATGGATCCCGGCCCAGTTGTTATCCACCTCATGGTCGTCGAACGACATCAGGAACGGGTGCGCGGCATGGGCGGCCTGCAAATCGGGATCGGAGCGATACAGCGCGTAGCGGTTGCGATAGTCGTCGATGGTATGGATCTCGTCGCTGTTGTGCTGCCGCACGGCCGGCGACCCACCGGGCGCGTTGGCGCGGGCCCGATACTCGTAGATGTAGTCGCCATAATGCGCGACGAAGTCGATCTGCGCCTCCTCCGCCACATGGCGCCAGGCGGTGAAGAACCCGTGCTCCCAATGCTGGCACCCGGCGGAGACAAAGCGCAGGGCCGTGGGCATGGCACCGGCCGCCGGGGCGGTGCGCGTATGCCCGATCGGGCTCGCCTCCCGTCCGGCGCGAAAGCGGAAATGATAGGGGCGTCCAGGCTCCAGCCCCACGACCTCCACATGCACGCTATGCCCAAGCTCGGGGCGGGCCAGCGCGGTGCCCTTCTGCACGATCTGCCGCATCCCGGGGTCGGCCGCGATCTCCCACCCCACCTCCACCGCGGCGCGCGGCATGCCGCCACCGGCCAGCGGCTCCGGGCAGAGCCGGGTCCAGAGCACCATGCCATCCGGCGTGGGGTCGCCAGAGGCCACGCCCATGGCGAAGGGATAGGCGCGGAACACCGGCTGGGCGACCGCCTGCCGCGTCGGCGGCGCAAGTGCCGCCATCGCCGCCATCGCGGTGGCACCGCGCAGCAGGCCGCGCCGCGAGAGGTCGAGGATATGGCGGCGCGTGCTGTCCATGGCGGGGTCCGGCAATTGCAACGCCTGAATCATGCCACGGAAGGTGCGCCCGTGCGTGATCCTTTGGTGACGGCGGGGCCGGGGCTCAATCCGGCAGATTGAACCGCACGGAAACCGGGCAATGGTCCGAAAGCCGCCCACGCCATTCCTGCCCCTGCTCGCGATACACCATCACCCGCATGCTATCCCCCTGCATCCACCCGCGCGCCGCCCCGCCGGCAATGATGTGGTCGATGAACCCACCCCCGCCCCAGCACGGCGAAGACCGCCCCTCAGTGGCCCGCGCCAGCGGCCCGGTGCTCTGCAGCCCCGCCCAGAACCCGCCGCCGCGCTCGTTGCGCCCATCCAGCCAGCGGTTGAAGTCCCCCATCATCACGAAGGGCACACCCTCGCGCCGCCGCTCGGCGATCCAGCCCTGCAGCGCGGCAAGCTGAAGCGAGAGCTGCTCGCATTGCGTCCGGGCGGTGCGGTCCAGCCGGTCTTCCTTGCAGCCGGACTTCAGATGCACGTTGAGCAGCCGCAGCCGCCCACCCGGCGTCTCCACCGTGATATCCGCCCCCGCCCGCAGCGGGTGGGGCGCGCCGGGGGTCACGTTCAACGAGGCCAGGTCGGGGTTGGCGGTGAAGCGCACACCCTGCCGCACCGCGAACCCCACCCGCTGCACCATCCGGTCCCGCGTGAAATGCAGCGTGTAGCGCGCCGGCGGGAACACCAGCGCGGCCGCCTCCGGCCCGTCCACCTCCTGCAAGCCCACCACGTCGGCGGCCAGCTCCTCGGCATAGCGGCGCAGCAGCGCGTGCGACTCCGCCCCCTTCGGCCGCACATCCTGCGGCAGCGCCCGGTCCCCGGCCGGCCGCAACGTCAGCCATTCCAGGTTCCAGGTGGCGAGCTTCAACTCCGCCGCGCTGGCGGGGGAGGCGAGGAGCAGCAGAAGGAGCAGGAACATGCGCATTCCGCCAAGGTGGCGGCACGGAGCGGCGATTGCCAGCCCGCGCAGGGCCGCCCGGCGCCGGGGACTTACCAGAGCACGGCAACAGATGGCATAGTATAGGAAGGACCGGCCAAAGCCGGCCGACCATCCCGCCGGGGGACCGGGGCGTGCGGTGCGGAATCCGCGGGCGCCGGCAAAGGGATGGCATGATATCCGCGCCCGGAACCGGGCGTCGTCCAGGGGAGTATCCGCGTCTTGCAGCCGACCGACATCAGCAACCCTGACTATTTCCACAAGGTCGTGGACTGCCAGTGGGCCTGTCCGGCCCATACGCCGGTGCCCGAATACATCCGCCTGATCGCGGCCGGGCGCTACGACGACGCCTACATGATCAACTGGAAATCGAACGTCTTCCCCGGCGTGCTCGGCCGCACCTGCGACCGCCCCTGCGAACCCGCCTGCCGCCGCGGCCGCGTGGAGGAAGAGCCGGTCGCCATCTGCCGCCTCAAGCGCGTCGCCGCCGACTACAAGAGTGACGCGATCCTGGAACGCGTCCGCCTCGGCCGCGCCCCCAGCAACGGCAAGCGCATCGCCTGCGTCGGCGCCGGCCCCGCCAGCCTCACCGTGGCGCGCGACCTCGCCCCCTCCGGCTACGAAGTGGTCGTCTACGACAGCGCCCCCAAGGGCGGCGGCTTCATCCGCAGCCAGATCCCGGCCTTCCGCCTGCCGGAACGCGTGATCGATGAGGAAATCTCCTTCATCACCGAACTCGGCATCGAAACCCGCTACAACACCTACGTGCCCAGCCTGAATGGCCTGCTGGACGAGGGCTACGACGCGGTCTTCGTCGGCTCCGGCGCCCCGCGCGGGCGAGACCTCGATGTCCCCGGCCGCCAGGAAGCCGCCGCCAACATCCATATCGGCATCGACTGGCTGAGCAGCGTCTCCTTTGGCCACATCAAGACCATCGGCCGCCGCGTCATCGTGCTCGGCGGCGGCAACACCGCGATGGATTGCTGCCGCTCCGCCCGCCGCCTCGGCGGTGAGGAAGTGAAGGTCGTCGTCCGCTCCGGCTTCGAGGAGATGAAGGCATCTCCTTGGGAGAAGGAGGACGCGATGAACGAGGACATCCCCATCCTCAACTTCATGGTCCCCAAGACGGTGGTTCACGAGCACGGCAAGCTCGCCGGCATGACCTTCGAGAAGGTGAAGGCCGTCTACGACGAAAAGGGCCGCCGCAACCTCGTCCCCACCGGCGAGCCGGATGAATTCATCGCCTGCGACGACGTGCTGGTGGCCATCGGCCAGGAGAATTCCTTCCCCTGGATCGAGCGCGACATCGGCATCGAGTTCGACCGCTGGGGCCTGGCCAAGGTGGACGAGACCACCTTCCAGTCCACCAACCCGAAGGTCTTCTTCGGCGGCGACTCGGCGTTCGGCCCCAAGAACATCATCTGGGCCGTCGCCCACGGCCACCAGGCCGCCATCAGCATCGACAAGTTCTGCCAGGGGCAGGATGTGCAGGCCCGCCTGCCGCCCGATACCACGCTGGTGTCCCAGAAGATGGGCATCCACGAGTGGAGCTACGACAACGATATCCGCATCGACCTGCGCTACAAGGTCCCGCACCTGGAGAAGTCCAAGGCCCTGTCCTCCATCAAGGACGAGGTCGAGCTCGGCTTCGATGTGGAACTGGCCTTCAAGGAAGCCCAGCGCTGCCTGAACTGCGACGTGCAGACGGTGTTCGAGCCTAAGCTCTGCATCGAATGCGATGCCTGCGTCGATATCTGCCCGGTGGACAGCATCACCTTCACCGAAAACGGCGAGGAAGCAGATCTGCGCACCCGCCTCACCGCCCCGGCGCTGGACCTCACGCAAGACATCTACGTGGCCGACGGTCTCAAGACCGGCCGCATCATGGCCAAGGACGAGGATGTCTGCCTGCATTGCGGCATGTGCGCCGAACG
The DNA here is from genome assembly GCA_026400815.1 of Alphaproteobacteria bacterium. GTDB lineage: Bacteria > Pseudomonadota > Alphaproteobacteria > Acetobacterales > Acetobacteraceae > CAMDGX01. Next base: position 34,836 of record JAPLOI010000070.1, on the reverse strand, counting down.
CTGCCCCACCGGCGCGTGGGACATGCAGCGCTTCCTGTTCGACATGGCGCAGGTAACCCCGATCGCGACGGTGGCCAAGGAAGGAGTGGCGGCATGAGCCCGCAGGATGCAGCCCAACCCCTGATGGGCAGCACGGTTCCGCCGATCCAGGCGGTGAACGACTTCGTGGTGAAGTTCGCCAACGTCAACGGCTCCGGCTCGGCCTCGGCCAACCAGCTTTTCGCCAAGGCCATCCTGCGCATGGGCATCCCCGTCACCCCGCGCAACATCTTCCCCAGCAACATCCAGGGCCTGCCCACCTGGTACGAGATGCGGATCTCAGACAAAGGCCACATGGGCGCGCGCGAAGGCGTGGACCTGATGGTGGCCATGAACCCGCAAACCTGGGACGAGGACGTGAAGTCCATCCTCCCCGGCGGCTACCTGTTCTACGACAACACCAAGCCGCTGCCGGCGAGCAAGTTCCGCCCGGATATCACCGTGGTCGGCATGCCGCTCACCAGCTTCACCAACGCCGCCTATTCGGTGCCGCGCGAGCGCCAGCTGTTCAAGAACATCATCTACGTCGGCGCCCTCTCGGCGCTGATCAACATCGACCCCAAGGTGATCGAGGACCTGCTCAGCGAGCAGTTCAAGGGGCGCGACAAGCTCATCGCCGCCAACCACAAGGCCCTGCACATGGGCCGCGACTACGCGCTGCAGAACCTGCCATGCCCGCTGGGCCTGCAGCTGCGCACCAGCGACAAGGTCGGCGACCGCATCTTCATCGACGGCAACGCGGCCGCCGCCCTCGGCGCGGTCTATGGCGGCGCCACGGTCTGCGCCTGGTATCCCATCACGCCGTCTTCCTCCCTCGCCGAAGCCTTCACCCGCTATTGCGAGCGCTTCCGCCGCGACAAGGAAACCGGCAAGAAGCGCTACGCCATCGTGCAGGCGGAAGACGAGCTGGCCTCCATCGGCATGGTCATCGGCGCCGCCTGGAACGGCGCCCGCGCCTTCACCGCCACCTCCGGCCCCGGCATCAGCCTGATGAGCGAGTTCATCGGCCTGTCCTACTTCGCCGAAATCCCCGCCGTCATCTTCGATGTCCAGCGCAGCGGCCCCAGCACCGGCATGCCCACGCGCACCCAGCAGTCAGACATCAAGATCTGCGCCTATGCCAGCCACGGCGACACCAAGCACCCGCTGCTGCTGCCGGAAGACCCGAACGAGTGCTTCCAGTTCGGCGCCCTCTCCATGGACCTGGCCGACCGCCTGCAAACCACCATCTTCGTCGTGCTCGACCTCGAAATCGGCATGAACGAACGCCTCACCGCCCCCCTCAAGTGGGACGACACCCGCAAGCTGGACCGCGGCAAGGTCATGACCGCCGAAGAACTCCAGGCTGGCCGCGTCTTCGGCCGCTACCTCGACGTCGATGGCGACGCCATCCCCTACCGCACCTACCCGGGCACCCACCCCAGCAAGGGCGGCTACTTCACCCGCGGCACCTCGCGCGACGAATACGCCCGCTACACCGAAGCCGGCGACGCCTACCAGCGCAACATGGAGCGCCTGCTGAAGAAGTGGGACACCGCCAAGGGCCTGATGCCCAAGGCCATCCGCACCGATGCCGCCGCCCCCACCAAGCTCGGCGTCATCTACTACGGCTCCACCAGCCCCGCGATCGCCGAGGCGCTGGACCTCATCGCCGAGCAGACCGGCGCCTCGCTGAACCAGCTCCGCCTGCGCGCCTTCCCCTTCGGCCCCGAAGTGGAAGCCTTCGTCGAAGAACACGACAACATCTACGTGGTGGAACAGAACCGCGACGCCCAGATGCGCATGCTCCTGATCAACGAGCTGGAGTGCAACCCAAAGAAGCTGGTGCGCGTGCTGCACTACAACGGCGCGCCGATCACCGCCGAATTCATCGCCCGCGGCATCACCGCGCATCTCAATCCCGTTCGGGAGGCCGCCGAATGACCTACCTTCCCAAGCCGAAGCTCGCCCACCCCGAGCTGCAAAAGAACGACCTCGGCTTCACGCGGCGCGACTACGAAGGCTCCATCTCCACCCTCTGCGCCGGCTGCGGCCATGATTCGATCTCGGCCGCCATCATCCGCGCCTGCTACGAACTCAGCCTGCCGCCGCACCGCATCGCCAAGCTCTCCGGCATCGGCTGCTCGTCCAAAACGCCCACCTACTTCCTCGGCAACTCGCACGGCTTCAACTCCGTGCACGGCCGCATGCCCTCCGTGCTCACCGGCGCCAACCTGGCCAACCGGGAGCTGATCTACCTCGGCGTCTCCGGCGACGGCGACAGCGCCTCCATCGGCTTCGGCCAGTTCAGCCACTCCATCCGGCGCGGCGTGAACATGACCTATATCGTGGAAAACAACGGCGTGTACGGCCTCACCAAGGGCCAGTTCTCCGCCACCGCCGACCGCGGCGCCAAGAACAAGCGCGGCGTGGAAAACATGGACGAAGCCATCGACATGGTCGGCATCGCCATCCAACTCGGCGCCACCTACGTCGCCCGCAGCTTCTCCGGCGACAAGAACCAGCTCGTCCCCCTCATCAAGGGCGCGCTGCAGCACCAGGGTGCCGCCTTCATCGACACCATCTCGCCCTGCGTCATGTTCAACAACCACGACGGCAGCACCAAAAGCTACGACTACGTCCGCGAGCACAATGAAGCCGTGAACTTCATGGATGTCGTCACCGGCCGCAACGAAATCACCGTCGACTACGAACCCGGCACCACCGAAATCGTCCGCCAGCACAACGGCGGCCTGCTCAAGCTGCGCAAGCTCGCCAACGACTACGACGTCACCGACCGCGTGGCCGCGATGAACTTCCTCGAAACCCGCAAAGCCCGCGGCGAAATCGTCACCGGCCTGCTCTATGTCGACCCGGACGCGGACGACCTGCACGGCTTCCTGGAAACATCAGACAAGCCGTTCAACAGCATGTCAGACGAAGAACTGATCCCCGGTTCCGCCGCGCTGGAGAAGCTGAACGCTTCGCTCAGGTAAGCAAGACTCTTCTTTTTCTGAAGAAAAAGAAGCATAAAGACTTTCACTAACCGCCGGCCTCAACGCCTCGTCTCTCCCACCGGAGGGCGGGGCGTTTTTAATTTCCTCCCGTCATCCTGAGCGCAGCCCTCGCAACCCTCGTAGCCCGCACCTTGGTGCGGGTTCTTCGCTCCCACACAGCAAGGGTCATCGGTCGAGACAAACCCTCGCGGCCACCCGCCCTGACGGCACGCCGCGCACACAACGAAGGCCCCACCCGGGAGCACTCATTCCTATTTAGCTCAATTTTCGTACGTACGTAATTTTTTTCCTATCTCACCGGTGTTGCATCTGCCACAATCCCCGGTGATGCCACTTCACCCCGCCGCTCCGACCGAAGCCCGCTCCCTGCGCCCCTTGGCGTGGGCGATCACGCACGCCCGGATTCCGGCCGCCCTGAAGCTCCTGCTGCTGGCCCTCCTCGCCGCCCTGTCGGCCGCAAGCCGCACGCGCCGCCACCCGCGCCAGGACTGGTATCCCTCCCCCGAACTCGACGCCGCCGAACACCCGGATTCCCCCTGGAACTCCCGCGCCCTGCGCAAAATCCGCCGCCAGCGCGCCTGGATCGGCTACATCCTGCGCTGCGCCCCCGCCGAAGGCATGTCCCTGTCCGGCCAACGCGCGCCCGTACCCCGCCCGCCGCTCACCGCCCGCGCGCCGCCTCTAGCCGGCCCACGCCCGAAATCACCTCGAATCCGTCGCAAAAACCTCGCGTCCCGCGGCGATGACTCGTGGCTCAGCCCGCGGGGATGGCGGCTTCGCTGAGCACAATCAGCACGCGCGACGTCCCATCCAGCATCGCCCGGGAAGCAAAAGCCCCCGCAAGCCCGGTCGCGGCAGAGGCCGTGGTCGCCGGCCCACCCGCGTCCTGCAACGCAACCGGCGCCTCCAGCAGCGCCTGTTCGGAGACGGAAAGTGGGATCACCTCATACCGCCGCAGCACCGCCAACGCCGGCCCGCTCGCCTCCCCGCACGAAAGCATCCCCGCCTCCGTCTCCAGCGAACCCGCAATCCGCACCACCCGGTCCGCTTCCAGGGCAGCCGCCACGCAGGGCGCGTTCTCCGGCTCCACCACCACCATCGCGGCCGGCGCGGCCAGCCAGCCGGCCAACCCTTCCACCATGGCGGCCGCCAAGCCACCCACACCGGCATGAATGAACAGATGGGTCGGCGGCAGATACCCCGCGGCCGCGGCCTGCGCCCGGATCTCCTCGGCAATCACGCCATACCCGGCCATCACATCCGCCACCACGGGGTCGTCCGGATCCATCGCCGTATCCGGCAGCAGCAGCCCACCGCCAGCGCGGGCAAAAGCGGCCGCCTCGTCCACCGATTCGTCGTAGGTGCCATCCACCCGCGAAATCTCCGCCCCCTGCTCCCGCAGCCGTCGCTCCCGGCTCTCGGGCACGGTGGTGTGCAGGAACACGCGGCACGGCGCACCGGCCAACCGCGCCGCCATGGCCACCGCCAGCCCGTGGTTCCCCGCACTGGCGCACACCAGCGCCGGCTGCCCCGCAGGGCGGCTGGCAACCAGCCCGGTCACGTCCGCCCCCGCCGCACGGGCCAGGGCGCGCAGCCCGGCATAGGTGCCTCCGAGCGACTTGAAGCTGCCCAGCAGCCGCTGCCCCTCATCCTTGGCCAGCACCTGCGCCACGCCGAGCCGCGCGGCCAGTGCCGGCAGGTCCAGCAACGGCGTGGGGCCATACCCCGGCGCAAGCGCCTGAAGCTGGGCGGCAATCTCGGCGGCGGTCGGGGCAGGGGAGGGGGCGTGCGATTCCATTTGCCCAGTATGCCGTGCCTAGGCGCGCTTGGTCAGGTCCAACGGAATCAACACCATCTCCAGGCTGCGCGCGATACGCCGTGCCTTCTCCGTTCCCAGTTGCGTGAGGCAGGCACTGCGTGGTTGCGCGCGGCGCCGTTCCAGGCGAGCAGAGGGCATGGCTATTGGCTTCTGGATCGCGTTGGCGTTCGCCGCTCTGCCCCTGCCGGCGGCGGCCCAATCGCCGCCATCCACGCCGGCGGCCGGCCGGACCTTCCTCTACCAAGGGGAGGCCACCAGCATCCTCGGCCGCCAGGTGCTCGGCCCCGATGGCGGGGTGGTCGGGCGGATCGTGGACGTACTGGTGGGCGATGGCAGCCTGCCGCGCGCCGCGGTGATCGATTTCGGCGGCTTCCTCGGCGTCGGCAACCGCCGCGTGGCGGTCACCTGGAGCTCGCTGTCGTTCAGCCCCGGCACCCGCACGATCACGCTGGACATGACGGCAGACCAGATCCGCGCCATCCCGCAATTCCGCCAGCCAGACAAGCCGGCCGACCCGCCGGTCTCCGTGGCGATCCCGCCCGATCCCAAGGTCCCGCGCCCAGACGGGCCATGACCGGGATGGCTGATGGCGGGCGTATGCGGACGCGATTGCGTGCGCTGGACTGGTTCAATTTCCTGGTGGCCAACGTGCAGACGGGCTTCGGCGCCTTCGTGGCCGTGCACCTCACGGCAGCGGCCTGGACGCAGGGGCAGATCGGCCTCGCGCTGTCGGTGGGCACGATGGCCGCCATCGCCAGCCAGGTGCCCGCCGGCGCCCTGGTGGATGCGCTGCCCAGCAAGCGGCTGGCCGCCCAGATCGCCTGCGTGGCAATCGCCGCCAGCGCGCTGCTGATCGGCGCCTAGCCGGTGGAGCTCTCGGTCTGGACCGCCAAGGCACTGCACGGCTTCGCCAGCTCGATGCTGCTGCCGGCCATCGCGGCGATCAGCCTGGTGCTGGTGGGCCATGCAGCACTCGGCGAACGGCTCGGCCGCAACAGCCGCTATGCCGCCATCGGCAGCGCGGTGGCCGCGGCGGCGATGGGCGTGTGCGGCACCTATGTGTCGGAAGCCGCGGTGTTCTACCTCACCGCGGCACTGATGGTGCCGGCGCTGCTGGTGCTGCGCGCCATCGACCCGCCGGCGCAGGGGCCGGTGGCGGCGCCGGAGGATGGCGGCGCGCTGTCCGGCGCCCTGCGGCTGCTGGCCGACCGACGGCTGCAGGGCTTCGCGCTGGCGGTGGCGCTGTTCCATCTGGCCAATGCGGCGCAACTGCCACTGATCGCCAGCGAGGCGACGGCGAAGACCGGAAGCTATGCCAGCCTGGTCGTGGCGGCCTGCATCGTGCTGCCGCAGGTGCTGGTGGCCTGGCTGGCGCCGGCCGTGGGGCGCTGGGCGCAGCGCATCGGTCGGCGGCCGGTGCTGGCGGTCACCTTCATGGCGGTACCGCTGCGCGCGGCACTGCTGGCAATGTCGGATTCGCCCACCATGCTGATCCTGGTGCAGGCGCTGGATGGGGTGAGTGCCGCCGGATTCGGCGTGCTGGTGCCGCTGGTCGCCGCCGACCTCACGCGCGGCACCGGCCGGTTCAACCTGTGCCTCGGCCTGTTCGGGCTGATGGCGGCGGTGGGGGCCACGCTGAGCACGGCACTCGCCGGCATGGTCGCCGATGCCGCGGGCACGCCAACGGCGCTGTGGGTGCTGGCGGGGTGCGGGCTGGCCTGCGTGGCGGTGGTGGGGCTGGCGGTGAAGGAAACCGGCGCGGTGGTCGCTAGCCCGTCCGCAAGGCCCGGTTCTCCAGCCGGCTCAGCAGCCGCACCAGCGGCCACAGCAGCGCAAAGTAGATCAGCGCGGCCACCACGATAGGGGTGGGATTGTAGGTGAGGCTTTGGGCCTGGCGCGCCTGGAACAGCAGCTCCGGCATCGCCACCACGCTGCCCAGCGCCGTCAGCTTCACCACTTCCAGCGTGTTGGACATCAGGTCCGGCAGCACGTTGCGCACCGCCTGCGGCAGGATCACCCAGGCCATGGTCTGCGTGGCCGAAAGCCCGGTGGACCGCGCCGCCTCGCTCTGGCCGCTGGGCACGCTGTCGATCCCCGCGCGCAGGATCTCGCCGTAATAGGCGCCGGTGTTGAGAAAGAAGGCGATGGCCACGCAGCCGAAGCCGCCAAGCTCCAGGCCGATGAAGGGCAGCCCGGCATACAGGAAGATCAGCAGCACCAGCGGCGGAAAGGCACGGAAGAAATCCACCCACGCCATCAGCGGCCAACGCACCCAGGGCGAGCGCAGCCGGGCGAGCAGCGCCAATATCAGCCCGCCGAGCAGCCCCAGCGGCACCACGGTGGCCGAAAGCAGCAGCGTGTTGCCAAGCCCCGCCAGCAGGATCGGCCAGGCAGCCTTCATGATCTCGATGTTGAAGAAGGTATCGAGCATCACTTCTTCCACGCGAAACGTGTTTCCACCCACCGCCCGGCAACCACCACGGGGATGAACAGCACCAGGTAGGCCGCCGCGCCGAGCATGAGCGGGGAGGGGTTGTAGCTGTTCGACACCGCCGAGGAGGCCTGGCCGAGAATCTCGCTCACCGCCACCACCGAGCCCAGCGCGGTGCCCTTGGTGATGGCGATGGTGCGGCTGGTCAGCGGCGGGATGGTCATGCGCAACGCCTGCGGCAGCACCACGAAGAACAGCGTCTGCGTGAAGGAAAGCCCGGTGCTGCGCGAAGCCTCCCACTGGCCGCGCGGCACGGCGGTGATGCCGGACCAGAAGATCTCCTCGCTGAACGCCATCAGCACCAGCGCCAGCGCCGCCCAGGTGGAAACAAAGCCGGAAGGCGCGATATCCACGCTGGGCAGCCCGAAATAGATCAGCACGATGATCACCAGCGGGGGCAGGGCACGCAGCACGTCCACCACGAAGATCATCAGCCAGTTCAGCGGGCGAATGCCGGCGGCGCGCAGCAGGGCCAGCAGCAGCCCGCTGGCGATGCCGGTGATCACCACCAGCACGGCCAGCTCGATCGTCACCCACATGCCGTACAGGATATCGGGCCAGTATTTGGCCATCACCTTCGCGTTGAAGAAGGTGTCGAGGAAACGCTCCCAGCTCGTCATGCCCGGTGCATCAATGCCGCTGGATCTGGCCGATGAAGGCGCGCGTGCGGGCCTCCTGCGGCGCCTCGAAGATCGCGGCGGGGGCACCCTGTTCCACGATCTGGCCGTCATCCATGAACACCACCCGGTCCGCCGCGGCGCGGGCGAAGCCCATCTCGTGGCTCACCACCACCATCGTCATCCCGTCCTGGCGCAGTTCGCGCATCACGGCCAGCACGCTGCCCACCAGCTCCGGATCCAGCGCGCTGGTCGGCTCGTCGAACAGCATCACGCGTGGCTCCAGCGCGATGGCCCGCGCGATCGCCACGCGCTGCGCCTGCCCGCCGGAAAGCTGGCCCGGCGTGTGGCCGGCACGGTCGCGCAGCCCCACCCGGTCCAGCGCCGCCAGGCCCAGCGCCTCGGCCTCGGCGGCGGTCTTGCCGGCCACCTTGCGCAGCGCCAGCGTCACGTTCCCCAGCGCCGTCATGTGTGGGTAGAGGTTGAAGCTCTGGAACACCATGCCGATGCGCTGGCGGGCGCGGTTGATGTCGGTGGCACGGGCCAGAAGGTCGATCCCGTCCACCACCACGCTGCCGGAAGCCGGCGTCTCCAGCCGGTTCAGGCAGCGCAGCAGGGTGGACTTGCCGGAGCCCGAAGGCCCGATGACGAAGACCAGCTCGCGCTCGGCCACCTGCAGGTCGACGCCCTTCAGAACATGAAGGGCGCCGAAATGCTTGTGGATCGCGCGAGCCTCGATGATCGGTGCAGCCACCTAGATCAGTCGCACTTCAGGGTGAAGGGGGTCGGGTCATAGCCCGGCATGCCCGGCACGCCGTAGCCCGGGGTGATCACCCGCTCCAGCGCATCGGCGGCCGGCGCCTGGCCGAACCACTTCTCCGACAGCTTGGCGATGGTGCCGTCCTGCTTCATGCAGTTCAGCACGTCCTGCATCTGGTTGCGCAGCGCCACGCTGTCCTTGCGGAACGGGGCGCCCCAGTGCGCGCGGGTCTCTGTCAGCTCCAGGTCGGCGGCGAATTGCGGGTTGCGGCTGGCGGCGTAGCGAATCACGGTGTTGCCGCCGAGCGTGGCATAGGCGCGGCCGGAGAGCACGGCCTGGATCGCGTCCGGCTGGGTGTCGTACACCTGGGTGGTGAAGCCGTGCTTCTCGCCTTCGGCCTTGGAGAGCTGCTCGTACGGCGTGCCCTTGTTCACGGCCACCGCCTTGCCCTTCAGGTCTTCCCAGCCCTTGATCGGCGCGTTGCCCTTCTTGATGCCGAACTGGAAGGCGGTCCAGAGGTAGCCGGCGGTGAACAGCATGTTCTCCGCACGCTCCTTCGTCACCGTGGTGGGGGCGGCGATGAAGTCATAGCGGCCAGACTGCAGGCCCGGGATCAGGCCGGAAAAGCTGGTGCTGTCGATCACGATTTCGCGCTTCATGCGGCGCGCGGCCTCGGTGAACAGGTCGATCTGGAAGCCTTCGATGCCGCCGCCCAGCTTGGCCATGGCGTGCGGGGCGAACGTGCCGTCCACCCCGGTGCGCAGCGGCGGCTGGCCGGATTGGGCAAAGGCCGGGGCGGCGGCAATGCTGGCGGCAAGAGCTGCGGCCAGGCAAAGCGCGGCCGCCGCGAAACTGCGGCGAGACGGCATGATGAAGGCTCCCTGTGTTTCGTTGTCCGCGCAACATGCCGCGCTGCAGCACGGCAGGCAAGACGGCCCGCGGGCACGGCGTGCGGTGGTTGACAGGGGCCTACCTCCAGCCGCAATGACTGTGCCCAGGTGCATGGATCCATTCGCCCCGATGCAGGCCTCTGCGAACATGGCCCCGCTCTCGCTTCCCGTGAACCGCATGGACCTGCGGATGGCGGCACTGCTCGCGCTCGGGGCGCTGGGGCTGTATGCGGCGCTGGGGCTGCGGCTGGCCCAGGGCCAGTATTTCGACTTCTACAATCTCGCCTTCGATTTCGACCCGCCGCGCTCCGTGGCGATCCTGGCGCTGGAGGAGCATGAGCGCGGCAATGTGAAGCACCCGCTGTTCGTGCTGCTGCGGCCGCTGGCATGGCCGTTTCTCGCCCTGGGGTTCGCGCCGAAGCAGGCCGCAGCCCTGGTGATGGCGGGGCTCGGCGCTGTCACGGTGGGAGTGGTGTTCCTCTATCTGCGCAGCCTCGCGGTGGCCGGCGGCACGGCGGTGGCGTTGGCGCTGTTGTTCGCCGTCTCCGGCTGCCAGGTGATCACGTCGATCATTCCGGAAGCCTACGGGCCGGCCGCACTGGGAATCGCGGCCACCTGGCTGCTGGCGGTGTGGCGGCTTGCCGATTTGCGCCATGGCCGGCTGATGCGCTTTGTCCTGGCGGTGTTCTCCTACGGCGTGACCACCACCAACCTGATGCAGCCGGTCTTTGCCGAGGCGCTGGCCTGGTGGCGCCATCGCGGGTTTGCGGGCGCGATCCGGCCGATGATCCGCTATGGCCTGTGGGTCGCCTTGCTGTGCGCGGTGCTGACGGCGCTGGTGTGGTTCGACACGGTGGCGTCCTTCCTGGCCGATCCGGTCGCGGTGGCGAAGGAGGTTTACTGGCAGCGCACCAAGGGCGTCCGCGAAGGCCTGTTCGAGACGGTGCTGCGGCTGGTGGGCTTCACCATGGTCTCCCCGCGCTTCACCGCGGTGCCGCTGGAGGCCGACGGAATCACCATGCTCGATTTCCGCGCGCCGGATTTCGATGCGGTGGGGCAGGTGGCCTTCCTGGCCTGGCACGTGTTCTGGCTGGCGGGCGCGCTGGCCGCGCTGGTGCATCGGCCCACGCGCTGGCTGGCGCTGGGGCTTTGGGCGATGCTGCTGACGAATATCGCCTTTCACCTGGATTTCCAGTTCCGCGGCAGCATCTTTCTCTATGCGGCCCATACGCATTTCCTGGTCTTCGCGCTCGGCGCGGGTCTGGCGCCGATGCTGCGCCCGGGCGGCACGGCAGCAAGAGTGTATCTTGCCTCGGTGGTGGTCCTGGTCGCACTGATCGGCGCCACCACGCTCGATCGCGCCTGGGCTCTCGCGACCGGCTTCGATGATGTCCGCGTCGGCTGCCCGGCGCCCTGCCCGGAGCAGCCTCGTTGAGCGACACCGGCGCTGCACACACCCTGGCACTGCCGCAGTCGGCCCATGCCGACCTGCCGCTTTGCGTTGACCTCGACGGCACGCTGGTGCGAACCGACACGCTGGTGGAAGGTCTGCTCGCGCTGGCCGGCGGGATGCGGTTCGGCACCCTGCTGGGGGCGTTCGCCGGCGGCCGGGCGGCGCTGAAGGCGCGGGTGGCGGCAGCCGCGCCCACCGATCCCGCATTGCTTCCCTACAACGAGGCGCTGCTGGACTACCTGCGCGACCAGCGTGCGGCCGGGCGGCGCATCGTGCTGGCCACCGCGGCGAACGAGGCGGTGGCCCATCGCGTGGCCGAGCATCTGGGCCTGTTCGACGAGGTGATCGCCTCCTCCGCCACCCGCAACCTCAAGGGGGCTGCCAAGGCCGCGGCGTTGGTGGAACGCTTCGGGCGCGGCGGCTTCGTCTATGCCGGGGATGCGCGTGCCGATCTGGGCGTGTGGGAATGGGCCGGTGCCGCGGTGCTGGTGGAAACCTCCGCCGGCGTGGCCGCGCGCGTGCGGGTGCCGGTGGAACGGCGCATCGCCACGCGCCCCCATCTGGCGCCCACGCTGCTGCGCGCCATGCGGCCGCACCAGTGGGTGAAGAACATGCTGGTCTTCGTGCCCATCCTCACCTCCTACGCCTTGCTGGATCTGGGCAGCTGGTGGGGCGGGCTGCAGGCCTTCGCGGCGTTCTGTGCCGCCGCTTCCGGTATCTACCTGGTGAACGACCTGCTCGATCTCGCCGCCGACCGCGCCCACTCCGCCAAGCGGCACCGGCCCTTCGCATCGGGGGCGGCGCCGCTGGGATGGGGCATCGGGCTGGGGGCGGCGCTGCTGGCACTGGCCGCGCTGCTGTCCTGGCAGGCCGGTATCCTGCTGGTGGTGGCGATCTATGCCGGTGCCTCCATGGCCTATTCGCTCTCGTTGAAGCGCCAGCCGCTGGTGGATGTGTTCACGCTGGCCGGCCTGTTCACCATCCGCATGTTCGGCGGCGGCGAGGCGACGGGGCATTCGCTGTCGCTGTGGCTGCTGGCCTTCTCGATCTTCCTGTTCCTCAGCCTCGCCCTGGTGAAGCGGGTGGCGGAGTTGCGCGAGAGCGCTGGGCGGGTGCGCCGCACCGTGGCCGGGCGCGGCTATGGGCCCGGTGACATCGAGATCCTGCAAACGTTCGGCGTCTGCGCCTCCTTCGCCGCCAGCCTGGTGCTGGCGCTGTATGTGCAGAACGAGGCCGCCACCGGGCGCTTCGCGGCACCGGGCCTGCTGTGGGGCATCGTGCCGCTGGTGCTGCTGTGGAACTGCCGCATGTGGCTTTCCACCGCGCGCGGCTACATGCACCACGATCCCATCCTGTATGCGGCGCGCGACCGGGTGACATGGGCGATCGTGCTGGCGGTGGTGGCGGTGATGCTGGCCGCGCGCACCGGGCTGGGGATGAAATAGGCGATGAACGGCACGATCCTGCTGCTGATCCTGGCCAGCGTCGGCCTGGGCGCCGTGGCCCAGGTGCTGATGAAGCTGGGCATGACGGCCGGGCCGATGAACGAGGCGCTTGCCACGGGCGCGCCGGTGCGGGTTGTGGTGGCGGTGCTCACCAGCCCTGGCGTGATGGGCGGGCTGGCACTGTACGGCATCGCCACGGTGCTGTGGCTGGGCGTGCTCTCCCGCGTGGAACTGTCCCAGGCCTATCCCTTCGTCGGGCTCAGCTTCGTGCTGGCCGCGGTGCTGGGCTACTTCGTGTTCGCCGATGCGGTCTCGGCCACGCGGGTGGCGGGCATTGCGCTGATCGTGGCCGGGGTGGTGCTGGTGGGCCGCGGCTAGCTTCACGCGGACGTGCTGGAGAAGCGCGGCCCGGCCCCCTACATTGCCGGGGAACACACGGGAGACGACAGATGGCCGGATTGCGCGATGCCCTGCCGATGCTGCTGCTGGCCCTGGCCCAGTGCGCCATGCCGATGGCCACGGGCCCGGCAGCCGCCCGCACGCTGGAAGTGGGCGAGACGCGCGAGTTCAAGATGCCGTCAGAGGCGATCCGTGCCGCGAAGGATGGTGACCGCGTGGTGATCGACCCCGGCGAGTATTTCGACTGTGCCGTGGTTTCCGCCAACAACCTCACCATCGAGGGCGCCAAGCCGGATGCCAGCGCGGTGATGACCGACAAGACCTGCCAGGGCAAGGCGTTGCTGGTGACCACGGGCAAGGGCATCACGCTGCGCAACCTCACGCTGCAGCGCGCCCGCGTGCCGGACAACAACGGCGCCGGCATTCGGGTGGAGGGCGCCAACCTCACGATCGAGCGGGTGAAGTTCATCAACAATCAAAATGGCATCCTGGCCGCCAACAATCCTGAGAGCACCATCACCATTCGCGACAGCGAGTTCCTGCGCAATGGCTTCTGCTCGCCCTGTGCGCACGGCATCTACGTGAACCAGGTCAAGCTGCTGCGCATCGAACGCAGCCGCTTCGCCGATACGCGCCGCGCCCACCACATCAAAAGCCGCGCCCTGCGCACCGAGATCATCGGCGTGGAAACCCGCGATGGCGATAGCGGCACGGCCAGCTACCACATCGAAATTCCCAATGGCGGCAGCGTGGTGGTGCGCGACAGCACCATGCAGAAGGGCCCGCAGGCAGAGAACCGCTCCGCCATGATCATGATCGGCGCGGAGGGCGTGAGCCAGCCGACGCGGGAGATCACGATCGAGAACAACACCGCGATCAACACCGGCGACTACGAGACCTTCATGGTGGTGAACCTCACTGCCACCGAGGCGATGCTGAAGGGCAACCGCCTCACCGGCCCGGTGAAGCCGCTGCGCGGGGATGGCGAGGTGCGCTGACCGCCGCCCGGGGTGCTGGTGGGCGCGGCGTTTGGGTGTATGATCCCGGATACACGCAATTAAAGCGTGAAAATGGCCGGCGCAGATCATCCCGGCCGGGCAGGAGAAGACCGGAATGGCCAGCACCCTCAAGCTCGACAAGCCGCTGCGCGGCCGCATCTACGACAGCATCGCCGAGACCATCGGCAACACGCCGCTGGTGCGCATCCCCAACATCACCAAGGAAGACGGCCTCAAGGCGGACGTGCTGCTGAAGCTGGAGTTCTTCAACCCGCTCGCCAGCGTGAAGGACCGCATCGGTGTCAACATGATCGAGGTGATGGAGGCCGAGGGCAAGATTGGCCCCGGCGCCGTGATCATCGAGCCGACCAGCGGCAACACCGGCATCGGCCTGGCCTTCGTCTGCGCCGCGCGCGGCTACCGGCTGATCCTGACCATGCCCGAGAGTGTTTCGATCGAGCGGCGCAAGATGTTGCAATACCTGGGTGCGGAGATCGATCTCACCCCGCGCGAGAAGGGCATGAACGGCGCCGTGGCGCGGGCGAAGGAATTGCTCGCCCAACACCCCGGCAGCGTGACGGCCGACCAGTTCGGCACGGCATCCAACCCCGATATCCATCGCCGCACCACGGCCGAGGAGATCTGGCACGATACCGCCGGCGGTGTGGATGCGGTGGTGAGCGGCGTTGGCACCGGCGGCACCATCACCGGCGTGGGCCAGGCGCTGAAGGCGAAGAAGCCGGGCGTGCACATCGTGGCGGTGGAGCCGGCGGCCAGCCCCGTGCTCTCCGGCGGATCGCCCGCGCCGCACCCGATCCAGGGCATCGGCGCCGGCTTCGTGCCGACGGTGCTGGATACCAAGGTGTACGACGAGATCATCCAGGTCACCGGCGACGAATCCATGGCCGCCGCGCGCCGCCTGGCCCGCCGCGAGGGCATTCCCGGCGGCATCTCCTCGGGTGCCGCGATGGCCGCCGCCCTCAAGCTTGCCGCCCGGCCGGAGATGGCGGGCAAGCAGATCGTGGTGATCATCCCGAGCTTCGCCGAGCGCTACATCACCACGGCGCTGTTCGACGGGCTGGGCTGACCCCTACACCGTTGGCAGCGGTCGGCGGCGGCGCAGGAAGCCGCGCAGCAATGCGCGGCCGATGCGCCCGCCGCTGCCCGGCCGCAGCCCTGGGCGCGACTGCTCCTTGAGGAAGGTGCGCAGCAGCATCTGCAGCGCATGCACCGGCGGGAAATGCTTGCGCAGCAGCACGGCGTAGTTGCCGAAATAGAGCACCTCGCCCACCGGGCTGCGCTCCCCGCCATCGGTGGAGGCGCCGGAATGGTGCAGCAGCATTGGCTGCTCCACATACTGGATCGGCACGCCGGCCGCCTTCAGCCGCAGGCAGAAATCGGTATCCTCCCAGTAGACGAAGAAGCTTTCGTCCAGCAGCCCCACGCGCCGCAACACCGGCTCCGTAATGCCCAGGCAGCAGCCGCTGGCGAAATCCACAATGCGGCTGCCGGGCACATAGGGGTCGTGCCGGTTGGCGAAGATCCAGCCGTATTCCAGATGCCCGCCGGCATACCAGGCCCGGTCGGGGTCGTCGTAGTACATCACCCGCGGGGCGATCACCTGCGCCCCGGTTTGGTCCCAGGCGTCCATCAGCCCGGCCAGGAAATCCGGGCCGAACTCCGTATCCGGGTTCAGCAGCAGGCTGCGCGGAATGCCGCCCTCCAGCGCCCGGCGCAGCCCCTGGTTCACGGCGCGGGCGAAGCCCAGGTTCTGCGCGTTGCGCACCACCTCCACCCGCGCATCGCCGCGGGCTGCGAGGAAATCGCCGCCGCCATCCTCCGGGCTGTTGTCCAGCGCGATCAGATGCCAGTCCTGGAAGCTTTGCGCCCGCAGGCAGTCCCATAGCGGGCCCAGCTCCTCCCGGCTGCGGTAGAGCACGATGACGATGGCCAGCTGGGTCATGCGAAATCCGCGCGAATCGTGGCGGCCAGCGCCGTGGGTTGCCTGTCGCGGGCGATGGCATCCAGCGCGGCCTGGAAGCGGGCATAGGCGGCCGCGTCGCGCAGCGCCACCGCGTCGTCCAGCAGGGCCTGCACCCCGGCGAGGTCGTCGCACAGATGGCCGATCGGGCCATACTGCCGCGCCAGGGCCTCCAGCGCGGTGTTGCGTACGGCCAGGATCGGCTTGCGTTGGTTGATGCAATCCAGCAGGGAGCCGCTGGCGGTGAGCTCGTATGCGCCGCGGAACGCCACGAAGGCGTAGTCCGCCGCGCGGATGCGCCCCAGCAGCGTCGGCCTGTCCAGCCAGCTGTCTGGCACATCGAGCCCCGCCAGCGCTGCCGTGTCGTATTCCGCGCTGGCCGCGCCGGCAACGGTCCAATCATGGCGCGCGCCGCATGCGCGGTGCAGGCCGAGGAAGTCGTCGAACCCTTTCTGCTTGTTGGCGCTGCCCACCCAGGCGATGCGGAGCCGCGCCGGCGCTGCCCAGGCCCGGGGGGGCGCGGCCTCGCCTTCCACCACCGGATGCGGCCATACCAGCAGCGTGTCGGCCAGGCGATGGCGCAGCGCCGCGGTGCGGATGTAATCCTCCAGCACCACCAGGCGGATGCGCGGATGGCGCGCGATGCGCAGGCCGGCGCGCAGGTCGATCAGCCGCCGGCGCGGATCGCGTGACCGCCAGCCGATGGCGCTGGGCAGTACGCCGTGCAGCACCAGGAACAGGCGCAGCCGTGGGAAACGCAGGGCGAGCGCACGCGCCACGAACAGCGTCTCAGGCCCGGAGGAGAGCAGCACCAGCAGCGCGGGCCGGTGTTGCGCCACCAGCGCCGACAGCGTGCGCCACTGCGCCAGGATACGGCTGGGCTTCACGCCCCCCGCCGGCATCACCTCGATCTCCTGCCATGCCGAGGCGCCCAGAGCCTGCGGATCGGCTTCCAGGATCGCATCATGCTGCACGCGCGTGGTCGCCAGCACCGCGGGCCCGGCGGCACGCCTCAGGGCCTGCACCAGCGCGGCGTTGATCGGGGCATGGTCGCCGCCACGGAAAGTGGGCTCGGCCACCAGCAGCCGCGGGCTGGCGCCAGCTGTCACGGCGTCGGCCCGGCCACCGGGCTGCCCGTGATGCGCCCGGTCAGCCTGCGGAACTCGCCCCACAGCGGATGATCCAGCACGCGCAGCCCGATGACCCAGCACACCACGCCGGCCGCGATGCCACCCAGAACCTGAGCCAGCGGCGCAGACGGGGACCACCCGTGCGCGAGCATCACAAGCCCCGCCGGCGTGACGGCCAGCATCATCAGGACCATCCCCTGCCCCATGATCGGCAGCACGTCGCGCAGCGTCGTGTCGGTGAGGCGTGCCAAATGCGGGCGGTAGAGCACGACGTTGAACATCGCTTCGACAACGCGCGCCATTGCCGCGCCGGCAATGCCGAACAGGCAACCCACCCCGAATGCCACCACCCCGAAACCACACTGGATCGCCTGCAGCCGCACCATGCGCCGGGTCTCGTTCGCTGCGAGGAAGAGCTCCCAGGTCATCAGGATGGTTGTGCCAATGACCGCACCCACCATCAGCAGGCTCAGCGCCACATGGGCGTCGACCCACTGCGCCCCATACAGCGTCAGCAGCAGCGGCCCGGCCACGACGGCCACGCCGCCGAAGGCAGGCCAGAGGAAGGCGGTGGCCACCGACAACACGCGCAGGTAGCTGGAGCGGAACGACAGCCCCATGCGCTTCTGTGCCACGAGGTCCACATAGATCACGCGCAGGATGATCAGCTGGAAGTTTTCCCACATGATGGTCAGCAAGCCGCTGGCGCGCGCATACAGCCCCAGCGCGTGCAGCCCCAGCAGCCAGCCCACCATGAATTCGGAGAGGCGCATGTAAAGCTGCACCACCCCCGTCGTGGCCAGCATGTCGAGGCCGTAGCGCGTGATTTCGTGCCAGCCCGTCAGCCCGAACCGCAGGCTGGCATGGTGGCGCCCGGCAATGTTGATCGCGATCACGGCGGTCACCGCGCCGGCCAGCTGCCCGTAGGCCAGGCTCATGTAGCTGTGCCCGGCGAAGGCGGCCGTCAGCATCACGCCGGTGGCCACCAGGTTGCGGCCAAGATTGACCATGGAGATCACGCGGAAATTGCCCTGCCGCTCGATGCAGGCGGAGGGCAGCAGCTCCAGGCTGGAGAGCAGCGGCACAATGGCCAGCGCCAGCAGAACGTCGCGCACCCCGGGCTCGCCCAGCAGATGCCCGCCCAGCAGGCTCATTCCGACAATCAAGATCGATACGGCAACCGCCAAAGCCGCGTTCACGGTGAAGACGCCGGCGAGGAAATCCCGGTCCACCGACGCGGCGCGGATCACGTAATTCGACAGGCCGATGGTGCGCAGCATGCCCAGCACCCCGGCCACCGCCGCAGCCATCGCGAACACGCCGGTTTCGTAGGGGGAGAGCAGCCGCGCCAGAACCAGGGAGGCGCCGAACTGGGTCACGGCCTGGCCGGCCTGCGAGATCGTCATCCAGGCCAGGCTGCGGCGGATAGAGAATGCCATACTGTCTTCCATAAGGCGCCTTGTGCCGCGCCGGACATATACAGGAGCGCCCCCGCACCGCACCAGCGCACCGTGTGCTGCGCTGCGGGACGCCCACGCAAGCTTGACCGATATCTCTTGCGGAACGATAAAACCGCCGCCCTGACCCGCGGCGACATCGCCGGCAGCTAGCGCCGCCCCGGCATCCGGTGCCGGAAGGCCAGCGCCTCGGCCACGTCCTGGCGGCGGATCGTGGCGGCGCCGGCGAGGTCGGCGATGCTGCGGGCCACGCGCAGGGTGCGGGTATATCCGCGCGCCGACAGCCGCAGCCGGTCCGCCGCCTGTTCGGCCAGGGCCCGCGCCTCGGCCTGCAGCTCGAACTTCGTCGCATCCGCCTCGGCGTTGGTGGCCGCCCCGCCTTCGCCGAAGCGCGCACGCTGCGCTTGGCGCGCCCGCGCCACGCGGGCGGCCACCACGGCGCTGGGCTCCCCGGGTGGGGCGCGGGAGAGTTCGCTGGGCGGGATGGGCTGCACCTCCACCGTGAGGTCGATGCGGTCCAGCAGCGGGCCGCTGATCTTGCCCTGGTAGTCCTCCCCGCAGCGCGGCGCGCGGCCGCACTCCCGCGCGGCATCGCCGAGGTAGCCGCAGCGGCACGGGTTCATCGCCGCCACCAGCTGGAACCGCGTGGGATAGGTCACATGCGCCGCGGCGCGCGAGACGGTGGTGCGCCCGGCCTCCAGCGGCTGGCGCAACGCCTCCAGCGCGCCGCGCGGAAACTCCGGCAGCTCATCGAGAAACAACACGCCGCGATGCGCCAGGGAAACCTCGCCGGGCTTGGCCCGCTGCCCGCCGCCGGTGAGTGCGGCCATGCTCGCGGAATGATGCGGCTCCCGGTACGGCGGGCGCATCACCAGCCGCCCGCCCTCCAGCATGCCGGCCACGGAATGGATCATGCTCACCTCCAGCGCCTCCATCGGCGCGAGGTCGGGCAGCAGGCCGGGCATCC
Organism: Alphaproteobacteria bacterium; assembly: GCA_026400815.1. GTDB lineage: Bacteria > Pseudomonadota > Alphaproteobacteria > Acetobacterales > Acetobacteraceae > CAMDGX01. The sequence continues at coordinate 15,394 of JAPLOI010000070.1, read as the reverse complement.
GCGCGGCGAGCATGGACTTGCCGGAGCCGGGTGGGCCGATCAGCAGCAAATTGTGCCCGCCGGCTGCGGCGATCTCCAGCGCGCGCTTGCTGGCCTCCATGCCGCGCACCTCGGCGAGATCGGGCAGCGGCGGCCCCTCCGCCAGCCCGGCGGCGGCGGGCGGGGAGAGCACCTGGGTGCCGCGGAAATGGTTCACCAACGCCAGCAGGTCGGGCGCGGCCAGCACCGGGAACTGCGCGCCGGCCCAGGCCGCCTCGCCGCCCTGGGCCGCCGGGCACACCAGGCCCAGCTCCCGGGCATTCGCCGCCATCGCCGCCGGCAGAACGCCCACCACCGGGTTCAGCGTGCCATCCAGCGAAAGCTCCCCCACCGCGGCGAACTCGCCCATCTCCTCGCGCGGCAGCACGTCCATCGCTGCCAGCACGGCGAGCGCGATCGGCAGATCGAAATGGCTGCCTTCCTTCAGCAGGTCGGCCGGGGCCAGGTTGATCAGCACGCGCTTCGGCGGCAAGGAGAGCCCCATGGCGGTCAGCGCCGCGCGCACCCGCTCGCGCGCCTCCCCCACCGCCTTGTCCGGCAGGCCCACCACCAGGAAGGCCGGCACGCCGGGCGAGATCTGCACCTGCACCTCCACGGGCACGGCCTCGATGCCGGAGAAGGCGAAGCTCTGGATGCGGGCGATCGTCACGCGGACAGTGTCGCAGCACAAGATGCTGATCGTCAACGAGCAGACTCTTTCTTGCGCGCCACCACCGGCCAGCCCGGCGCGCCTCAGCCCAGCTCCACCAGCACCACCTCCGGCGGCACGCCCAGGCGCACCGGCATCATGCTGACGCCCAGCCCGCCGGTCACGATCATATGCCGCCCGTCCTCCACCACGTGCCCGTAGGCGTAGCGGTTGCCGAATTTGGACGGCACCACCGGCGAATATCCCGCCAGCCGCACCTGCCCGCCATGGGTGTGGCCGCACAGTGTCAGCGCCACGCGCGCCGGCACGGTGGGGAAGATGTCCGGCTCGTGCGCCAGCAGGATCAGTGGCGCATCGCCCTTCACCTGGTGAAGCATGCCGGGCAGGTTGTGCAGGCCATGGAACCGGCCGCCGCCAAGCCGGATCGCCAGCATGGAGGCCACGCCACCCAGCCAGAACGCCGTCTCGCCCTCGCCCAGCCGCACCGCCCGGTTCTCCAGCAGCCGCAACCCCGCATCCCGCATGGCGCGGCGCCAGAGTTGCGCGCCGCTCCAGTAGTCGTGATTGCCCAGGATCGCATATTGCCCCATCGGCGCTCGCAGCCGCCGCAGCGCCATGGACGCCTCCTCCGGCAGCACCACGCGGGTGATGAAGCGATGGCTGGCATGGTAGTCGCCCAACACCACGGCGAGGTCGGCGCGCAGATCGTTTGCCGTGTCCACGATCCGGCCAATCCGCGACAGGCCCATAAAGGGCTCGCCCACATGCAGGTCCGCCAGCACCGCGATGCGCAGTTTCAGCTCCGCCGGCCAGCCGGGCGGGGTGAGCGCATAGCGCACCACCTCCAGCCGCCAGGCCGGCTCGATGGCGAAGCCATACGCCGCTGGCACGGAGCCACCGAGCAGCAGCCCGGCGCCGGCGCGCAGCAGCGTGCGGCGCCCAATCCTCCTGGGAAGGATCAGCCGCCGAGCCCGGCCAGGAAGCGCTGCAGCAGCCGGCCGAGCGCATCGAGGTTGTAGCCGCCCTCCTGCACGATGGCGCAGGGCAGGCCGCTGGCCGCGATCACCTCGCCTGCGCGGGCGAAGCCGTCATCGGTGATATCGAGGAAGTGCAGCGGCTCGTCCCGGCTGGCATCCATGCCCAGGCTGATCACCAGCGCCTCCGCCCCGTGGCGCCGGATCTCGCGCAGCCCGGCGCCGATCGCCGCCAGCCACGCCTCGTCGCCGGTGCCGCGCGCCAGCGGCATGTTGAGGTTGCAGCCGGCGCCCGCACCGGCCCCGCGCTCCCCGGCATGGCCGACATACCAGGGGTAGTAGCCATTGGGGTCGCCATGCACGGAGGCGAAGAACACGTCGTCCCGCTCCCAGAAGATGCCCTGGGTGCCGTTGCCGTGGTGGCTGTCGATATCCAAAATCGCCACCCGTGCAGCCCCGCCCCGGCGCAGCCGCTCGGCGGCAATTGCGGCGTTGTTCAGGTAGCAATGCCCGCCGGCCCGTGCGGCATAGGCGTGGTGGCCGGGCGGGCGGGCCAGCGCATAGGCATGCCGCCCGGCCGCCGCCTCATCCGCCGCCGCGATGGCGCAGGCGGCGGCCGCCTCGGCCGAAACCCAGGTCTCCCGGCAGGTCGGGTTGGTGTCGGCATGATACCAGCCCACCTGGCCCACGATGGTGCCGGAGCGCTTCGCCCCGTTGGCCAGCATCTCCGGCGAGGGATGCACGTTGGCCACCATTTCATCGCCGTGATCCGCCATCGCCTCCCATGCCTGCCAGCCATCGCGCAGGTATTCGATGTAGTCGGGCGGATGCACGGTGCCGATGGCGGCCAGGTCGGCCGGGCCGGGATCGGCGATCTCCAGCCCCATCGCCCGGCACGCGGCCAGCAGCGCCTCGGCCCGCCCGGGCACCTCGAAGTTGCGCTTCACGATACCGCGCTGCAGGAAGAACTGCGGGTCGTGCGCCAGTTCCAGCGGGTTCCAGAACGCCTTCATCCCATGCCCTCCATGCTCACCGCGTTTGTTGCCGGCCCATCAAGCGGCGTCAATCGCGCGCTCTTGTCAGCAGGGGCGGGAGGCCCGACCATCCCGCGCCCATCTGTCCGGAGTCCGATCCCCCATGCGCATCGCCGTCGGCGGCTTCATGCACGAAAGCCACTCCTTCGCCCCGCGCCCCACGCGCTACATCGATTTCGTGCAGCCCGGCGGCTTCCCCAAGCTCACGGTCGGCCAGCCGATCTTCGCCGCGGTGAAGGGCACCTCTGTGCCGATCGCCGGTGCCATCGAGCGGGCCGAGGCGATCGGCAACATCGACCTGGTGCCGCTCGCCTGGTGCTTCGCCAACCCCGCCGGCCCGGTGCAGGATGAGGCATTCGAGCGCATCACCGCGCTGATGCTCGCCGAACTCTCCAACGCGCTGGACAAAGGGCCGCTGGACGGCATCTACCTGGATCTCCACGGCGCGGCAGTGGCAGACAGCTTCCCGGACATGGAAGGCGAGATCCTGCGCCGCGTGCGCGCCATCGTCGGCGACCTGCCGGTGACGATCTCGCTTGATCCGCACTGCAACCTCACCGCCGAAATGGTCGATCGCTGCGACGCGCTGGTGCCGTTCCGGACCTACCCGCACGTGGACATGCGCGCGGCCGGCGACCAGGCGATGACGCTGCTGGTGGAGCGCATCAAGCGCGGCACGCCCTGGGCGAAGGCGTTCCGCCAGGTGGATTTCTTCATCGCCCTGCCGATGCAGTGCACCATGGTCGCCCCGATGTCCCCGGTGCTGGAGGAACGCGCCCGACTGAACGAGGCCAAGGGCGTGGCGGAGGTCGCGTTCTGCTTTGGCTTCCCCTATGCCGACTTCAAGGATTGCGGCGTGGCCCTGGCCGCCTATGCCGAAACGCAGGCGCAAGCCGATGCCGCCGCCGATGCGCTGAAATCCTTCATCGACACCCGCGAGGCCAGCTTCGCCGGCGCCGTGCTGCCGGCGGAGGAAGCGGTGGCGGAAGCCATCAAGCTCAGCCGCGGTGCCACGAAGCCCATCGTCATTGCCGACACGCAGGACAACCCCGGCGCCGGCGGCCATGGCGACACCACCGGCATGCTCGCGGAGCTGATCCGCCAGAAGGCCGAGGGCGCGCTGCTGGCGCTGATCAACGACGACGAAAGTGCCGCCGCCTGCCACGCCGCCGGCGAGGGTGCCACGGTGGCGCTCTCCCTCGGCGGCAAGTCCGATGGCGTGCCGATCGCGGTTTCGGCCCGCGTGCTGAAGCTGACGGATGGCAAGTTCGTCGGCACCGGCCCGATGGCCAAGGGCAACTATGCCGATCTCGGTCCCTCCGCGCTGATCGAGGCCGGCGGGGTGAAGGTGATCGTGGTCTCCCGCAAGATGCAGGCGCTGGATCAGTCCCTGGTGCGCCATGTCGGCATTGAGCCCAGCGAATGCAAAATCCTGGTGCTGAAGTCTTCGGTGCATTTCCGGGCCGACTACCAGCCAATCGCCGAGGCAGTGCTGGTGGGCGCCGCGCCGGGCCCGGCGGTGGCGGACCCGGCGGAGCTGCCGTTCAAGAACCTGCGGCCGGGCCTGCGCCTGCGGCCGATGTCCAACCGCGTTTCGTAATCACAAGAAACCAACAGGGAGCTTCCCGATGAATCCCTTCGATCTCACCGGCCGCGTGGCCATCGTTACCGGCGGCAATGGCGGCATTGGCCTTGGCATGGCCACCGGGCTCTACAATGCCGGTGCCACCGTGGTGCTCTCCGGCCGGAACAAGGCCAAGGGCGAGGCCGCCGCAAAGGCGCTCGGCGAACGCGCCAGCTTCATCTCCGCCGACGTGACCAAGAAGGCGCAATGCCTGGATCTCGTCGCCCAGACGGTGGCCAGGCATGGCCGGCTGGACATCCTCATCAACAACGCCGGCATCGCGGTGCGCAAGTTCCCGCAGGACCACACCGAGGAGGAGTGGCACCGCGTGATGGACACCAACATGACCAGCGCCTTCCTGCTGAGCCAGGCGGTCTATCCCGAATTCCTCAAGGCCGGCGGCGGCAAGATCATCAATATCGGCTCGGTGATGACGCTGATGGGCGCGCCGCATGCCGGGCCCTATGCCGCCAGCAAGGGCGCCATCGTGCAGTTCACCCGCGTCTGCGCCACCGCCTGGGCGAAGGACAACATCCAGGCCAATGCGGTCCTGCCGGGCTGGATCGACACCGAACTGACCAGTGCGGCGCGCGACCAGGTGCCGGGGCTGAACGAGAGCGTACTGGCCCGCACTCCGGCCGGCCGCTGGGGCGAGCCGAACGACCTTTCCGGTATCGCAGTGTTCCTGGCCTCCCAGGCCAGCAACTTCGTGACCGGCGCCGCCATCCCCTGCGACGGCGGCTTCACGATCCGCGCCTGAACGTCGCGGGTTTCAGCCGCGCCGGAGGTTCCAGAACAGCGGGAACCCCTCCAGCATCCCGGTGAGGCCGGCGGCATAGGCCGTCGGCCGCAGCCATTGGCCCAGCGGGATGTAGGGCAGGTCCTCCAGCGCCTGGGTCTGGGCGTCGGCGGCGATCAGGCGGCGTTGCGCCGGGTCGGGCGTGGCAAGCCAGGCGCGGCGCAGCGCCTCCAGCCCCTCGCTGCTGGGCCAGCCCACCTCCGCCTCCCGGCCGGTGGCGCGCAGGTAGCGGTGCATGCCGGGGTGCCAGAAATCATGGCCGGGCCAGTAGCCGATCACCACGCTCCAGCCGCCGGCCCCGGCCGGCTGGGTGCGGAGCAGCCGGGCCACCAGGTTGCGCACCGGCACGAACTCCACCTGCACGTTGAGGCCGATACGCTTCAGCATCTCCGCCCCCACCAGCGCCAGGGCGCGCGGTTCCGCGAGGTCGGCGATCACCAGCGCCACCACGAGCTCGCCGCGATAGCCTGCGGCCTGCAAGGCAGCGCGTGATGCCGCCTCGTCCGGCTTGGTGGTGGCAGGCTGCGCCATGGGCGAGGCGGGGCAGAAGAAGCCCACCTCGGTCCGGCGATGCTCCGGCGCGCTGGTGGCCGCGGCCATGAAACCGGCCTGGTCCACCGCGCTGCGTACCGCGCGCCGCACCCGCGGGTCGTCGAACGGGTCGGTCAGGTGGTTCATGCGCAGCGTGGCCATGCAGCCGGCGGCGTCGTGCACCTTCAGGGCCAGGCGCGGGTTGGCGGCGATGGCGGCATGGTGGCCGGGTGGCGGCGCCTCCCACCAATCCACCGTGCCGTCTTGCAAGGCGGCAAGGGCCGCGCCGGGCTCGGGCATCGCGATCCATTCCACCCGTTCGAACTGCGCGACCTTGGGGCCGGCGAGGAAGGAGGGCGTGCCGGAGGGGCGAGGCTGGTATTGCGTGTGGCAAGCATAGGCGGCACGGCGCCAGGGCTGGTACTCGTCGGCCAGGAAGCGGTACGGGCCGCTGCCCACCACCTCATCCACCACCCTGGCATCGGAATGCTCGGCGAGGCGGGCGGGCATGATGGCGCAGAGCTGCATGGTGCGGTCGCCCAGCGCCTCTGGCAGCAGCGGGAAGCGTTCGGTCAGGCGGAACAGGATGGTGCGGTCGTCGGGCGCCGACAGCGAGGCGGTGGCGCGCAGGAGGCTCTGGCCCATCATCGCATGGGTGCCCCAACGCGTGATGCTGGCCACGCAATCCTGGGCGCGCACCGGCGTGCCGTCGTGGAACATCAGGCCTTCGCGCAGGCGGATGCGCCAGATGCGGCCGTCGTCTTCCTTGGTGTGGCCTTCGGCCATCTGCGGCTGGGCGATGCCGTTGGCATCCAGGCCATAGAGCGTGTCGTAGACCATCCAGCTGTGGTTGCGCGTTTCGATGAACGGCCACCAGCTGGGATCGAGCCAGCCCAACCCCTGATGCGGCACGAAGCGCAGCGTGCTGGCGCGCAGGTCGGTCGCCAGAGCGGGGGCTGCAAGTGCGGTGCCGAGGACGGCACGGCGGGTGAGACGGGGACTCATGGCGTGGGCTAACCGGCGGCGCCCTCATTCAAGGGCACGAAGATGCCCCCTTCCTCACGCGAGCGGATCGCGGCCTGCACGAACATCATGCCCTCCAGCCCATCCTCGGCGGTCGGGAAATCCAGCGCCAAGGGATCGACAGGATGGGACGTGAGGCGGGCCGCTACAAGTTCCGAAACGTCTCGATACAAATTGGCGAAGGCTTCGGTGAGGCCTTCGGGGTGGCCGCGGGCGATGCGGACCAGGCGGGCGGCCGGGGGCAGCAGGTCGGCATCGCCGCGGGCGAGGCGCTGGAGCGGTTTTCCCTGCAGGGCGAGGGTGAGGTAGTTGCTGGTCTCATGCCGCCATTCCAGGTGGCCCTTTTCGCCGAAGACGCGCAGCGTGATGGCGTTCTCCGTGCCGGCGAGCGCCTGGCTGCACAGCAACGTGCCGGGCACGCCGCCTTCGAAGCGCAGGAACATTGCGCCGTAATCGTCCACCGTGCGGCCGGGCACGATGGCGCCGAGATCGGCGGAGAGGCCCACCAGCTTCAGGCCGGAGACGAAGCGGGCGAGGTGGAAGGCGTGGGTGCCGATGTCGCCCAGCACCAGCGAGGGGCCGGAGCGGTCGGGATCGAGTTTCCAATCGAGCTTGCGGGTGCGCGGGCCTTGCTCCACGGCGACGGACATGCCGGCCTGGAGGTATTCCACCTGCACGGCGCGCACCGGGCCGATCACGCCGGTGGCGACCATGGCGCGGGCCTGGCGGATCATCGGGTAGGCGGCGTAGGCGTGGGTGAGGCAGAACACCGTCATGGTGCGGCCGACGGCGGTGGCGATTTCCCGTGCTTCGGCGACGGTGTTGGTGATGGGCTTGTCGCAGATCACGTGCAGGCCGGCGGCGATGGCGGTGAGGCATTCGGCGTGGTGGCGGTGGTTGGGGGTCATGATCGCGACGGCGTCGAGGTTCTTCTCACCGTCGACGAGGGCTTCGAGGGTTGGGTAGGCGCGGATGCCGAGGGCAGCGGCGCCGTCGGCGTTGCGGGTGGGGTCGGACGAGAGCACGCCGGCGGTGATCTCGAAGCGGTCATCAAGGCGGGCGGCGGCGCGGTGGATCGGGCCGATGAAGCTGCCCGGGCCGCCGCCGAGGACGGCGAGGCGGAGCTTGCGGCCGAGGACGGGCCAGGCTTCCGTCACAGGTTCACGCTCCGGCCGCCATCGACGTAGAGGTTGGCGCCGGAGATGTATTCACCGGCATCGGAGCACAACAGGAGGGCCGCGCCAACGAGATCGTCGGGGCGGCCGGCGCGGCCGGCGGGCACGCGGGCAACCATCTGCGGGCCGCGGGCGGCGATCTGGTCGGCGTTTCTCGCGGTGGAGATCAGGCCGGGGGCGAGGTTGTTGATGGTGACGCCGTGGCGAGTGAACTGGCGGGCGAGGTTGATGGCCCAGTTGTGCTGCAGCGCCTTGTAGCCGGCATAGACGAGCATTTCGGCGGCCGGCGAGATCTGCTGGACGCTGCCGATGGTGACCACGCGGCCCCAGCCGCGTTCGCCCATGGGGGGCACGAGGGCCTGCAGCAGGGCCAGGGTGGACCAGACGTTGATTTCCATCTGCGTGTCGTAGGCGTCGCGGGTGATGGCACCGACGGGCTGGAGGATCTCGATCGAGGCGTTCAGGACCAGGATATCGACCTGGCCGAAGGCAGCGGTGACGTCGGCGGCGAGTTTCTCGGCTGTGCCCTTCTGCGAGAAATCGGCAGCGAAGGCCTGGGCGCCGTTGCCGCAGCGCTGGACGGTGGCGGCGGCGTCCGTCGCTTCCTGCTCGGTGCCGGCGTGGTGGATGGCGACGCGGGCGCCGACGGCGGCGAGGCCCTGGGCGATGGCGGCGCCGATTTCCCGCCGCGCGCCGGTGACCAGGGCGGTGCGGCCATCGAGGCGGAATTTGTCGAGCGGGCTGGTCATGCGGCGGACTCCTCGTTGGCCGGAGGGTGGCTGATAGGGGGACGGAAGGGAACCGCCAAGGCGCCAAGGGACGCCAAGGGAACGCCAAGAAAGCGTTCGGGCCGGCCCCTGGTGGAGCCGGCCCGTTCCCTTGGCGAACCTTGGCGCCTTGGCGGTTTGCCTTGGCCTTACTTCGAAGCGTCGAGCGCCTGGGTGAGGTCGGCGAGGATGTCGTCGATGTGCTCGATGCCGATGGAGAGGCGGACGTAGCCGGGAGAGACGCCGGTGGCGGCCTGTTCTTCCTGGTTCAGCTGCGAGTGCGTGGTGCTGGCCGGGTGGATGGCGAGGCTGCGGGCGTCACCGATATTGGCGACGTGGTAGAACATCTTGAGGGCGTTGATGAACTTCTTGCCGGCTTCGGCGCCGCCCTGGAGTTCGAAGCCGACCAGGCCGCCCATGCCGTTGGGGAGGTATTTCTTGGTGCGTTCCGCGGCGAGGCCGGTGGTGGTGCTGGGGTGGATCACCTTGGTTACGTCGGGGCGGGATTGCAGGTACTTCACCACGGCCAGCGCGTTTTCGCAGTGGGCGCGCATGCGAAGGGCCACGGTTTCCACGCCCTGCAGGATCATGAAGGCGTTGAAGGGGCTTATGGCGGCGCCGAGGTCGCGCAGGAGCGTTGTGCGGGCCTTGATGATGTAGGCGACGGGGCCGATGCCCTTCACGGCCTGGGTCCAGACCGCGCCGTGGTAGCTGGGATCGGGCGTGTTCAGCGCGGGCTGGCGGGCGGGGTGGGCTTCCCAATCGAAATTGCCGCCATCGATGATGATACCGCCGATGGAGGTGCCGTGGCCGCCGAGATACTTGGTGAGCGAGTGCATGACGATGGCCGCGCCATGGTCCAGCGGGCGCACCAGCAGGGGGGCGGCTGTGTTGTCCATGATCAGCGGGATGCCGAAGCGCTTGCCGATGGCGGCGACTTCCGCGATCGGGAAGACGCGCAGCTTCGGGTTGGGCAGGGTTTCCGCGTAGTAGAGGCGGGTGCGGTCATCGGTGGCGCGGGCGAAGGCCTCCGGGTCCTCGGGATCGACGAAGCGGCATTCGATGCCCTGGTCTTTCAGCGTGTTGGCGAAGAGGTTCCAGGTGCCGCCGTAGAGATCGGTGGAGGCGACGAAGTTGTCGCCGGCGCGGCAGAGGTTCTGCACGGCCATGGCGGTGGCGGCCTGGCCGGAGGCGGTGGCGAGGGCGGCGACGCCGCCTTCGATCGCGGCGACGCGCTTTTCCAGCGCATCCTGGGTGGGGTTCATGATGCGGGTGTAGATGTTGCCCAGCTCGGCGAGGCTGAACAGGTTGGCGGCGTGTTCGGTGCTGTTGAACTGGTAGCTGGTGGTTTGATAGATCGGGACCGCAACGGCCGTGGTGGCTTCATCGCGGCGCCAGCCGGCGTGGAGGGCGAGGGTTTCGGGGTGGGTGGACATGGGTTCCTCCTTGGACCGGGTGTGGGCAGTTCAGCCCTTGTTTTGCGCGCAAGGCAAGTGGGAAGTTTTATTCACGATTATGGGTCGTGAATATGTGGTGTGGGCCATGGTGCCCTGTTCGCGCGGTTCCGTCCAAGGGGGCGGCGGGATTGGGTGGAATATTTCGGAATAATTTGTAAGTGGAACAATTAGGGCGTGGGTGGGGTTGGCGCCTGGCTCCGGTGGGGGGGATTTGCGGGGCGAGGCAGGGCGCGGCCGAGGGACGAGGCGCGATGGGACGCGGTGGCGTGCACCCGGTGCGGGATGGGGGCGCGCGCAAGGATGGTTTGGGGGCGTTCGGGCGTGGGGGTCGGGCGGGGGGTGCGGCGCGCGGCCGGCGGGCGCGGGGGCGCGGGTGTGGGGCGACGGCGCAGCCAGACGGGGTGCCAGGAAGGATGGGGGACGTAGCGCGGGGCGGATTCCGGCTGCGGGGGGAGGGTGCCGGATTGCCACTGGGCGAAGAGGGAGAGGAGCTCCGCCATGGCGCGGTCGATGGCGGCGGAACCGGGGATGGGGGCTTCGGGCGGTTTGATCCGATTGTGTTCCGAATGGGTGCGCGCCGGGGCGGCGCGGCTGGCGCGCCGGCGGCGGGGCCATGCGGGGGCGGCGGCGTGCGCGAGTGTGCCGCGCAGGCCGGCCAGCAGGCCGAGGAGGAGGGTGATGATGTTTGTCACGACTGATAATATATCTAACTGTCGGATGGGATGCGAGGGGGAGGGCGCAGTTTTTTAGCCGGGCTTGGATTGCAGGCGGGCGACGGCGTGGAGGAGGTTCAGGGCGGCGGCTTCGGTGAGGGTGCGGGGGTCGAACTTGCCGCTGCCGGAGAGGGTGCGGACGATCGCCTGATCTGTGGGGGAGAGGATGCCGGCGCACATCTTCCAGGCGCCGAAGCGGCGTTCGGCGAGGGGGCCGGCGCCGATGCGGCGGATGTCGTGGTGGTTGGGATCGCGTTCGATGCGGCGGAGTGTGTGCTCCACATCGATGCGGCGGCCGTCGAGGGCCTGGAGGAACCATCCGTCGCAGGCGAGCAGGGCGCCGGTGATGTTGCTGCGCTGGTTGTTGGGCCGCGAGGTGTACAGGATATCGGCCACGCAGGCATCGATGGTGGCGTGGCGCAGGGCGGTGAAGCGGCTGGCAGAGATGACGGCGTGCAGGGCGTTGGTGCTGGATACCGACATGGTCAAAGCTGAGGTGGCGTTCATTTCTCCCTCGACGCGACTGGGGCTGTTCGGTGCCCGGTGGGTGGGAAGAGATGGCGGGTGGGGGTTGCGGGCGGGTTAACAGGGCCGGGGTTGCAACCTTTCGGCCGGGATGCGACTGCGCTGGGGGCGGCGATGCCGCGGTTGGGGAAGGAATAGGCCATGCTGCGCGACCGGGACGGGAATTTGATTTCGACTGCCAGCGTGGCGGCGCGCGATGCCTATGTGGCGGGGGTGGAGGCGATGCTTTCCACCAATCTCGGGGCCGGGGAGGCGTTGCGGCTGGCGGTGGCGGAGGACCCGGGGTTCGTGGCCGGGCATGTGGCGATGGCCCGCGCGTTGCAGATGGCCGGGCGGATGGGCGAGGCGCGGGAGAGCCTGGCGGCGGCGCGGGCGGGGCTGGAGGGGGTGACGCCGCGGGAGCGGAGCCAGTTCGGCATCTATGAGATTCTGCTGGCGGGCGATGCGATGGGGGCGTTGGCGAAGGTGCGGGCGCATGCCGTGGAGTGGCCGCGCGATACGATGGCGCTGGCGCCGGCGACGGGGGTGTTCGGGCTGATCGGGTTTTCCGGGCTTTCGGGGCGGGAGCGGGCGCAGCTGGAACTGCTGGCGCCGCTGGCCGGCGCCTATGGCGATGATTGGTGGTTTCTGGCGGCACTGGCGTTCGCGGAGATCGAGCAGGGGGAGCTGGCTTCCGGGCGGCGCCATGTGGACCGGGCGCTGGCGTTGAACCCTCGGCATGCGAGCGGGGCGCATATCAGCGCGCATGGGCATTACGAGGCCGGCGATGTGGCGGATGGGATGGCGTTTCTGCGCGGGTGGCTGCCGGGGTACGAGACGCGGGCGGCGCTGCACAGCCATCTGAGCTGGCATCTTTCGCTGTGGGCGATGGAGCGGGGGGAGTTCGGCGAGGCGTGGTCGATCTGGGAGAGTTCGCTGCGGCCGGGGGTGTGCCAGGGTCCGGGGATCAACCAGGTGACGGATGCGGCTTCGTTCCTGTTCCGCGTTGGGGTGGCGGGGGAGGCGGTGGATGGGGCGTTGTGGCGGGAGGTTTCGGAGGGGGCGGCGCGGCTGTTTCCGGAGCCCGGGGTGAGCTTCATCGACCTGCATTCGGCGCTGGCGGCGGCGATGGCGGGGGATGGGGAGAGGTTGGCGCGGTTCAGCGAGGGGGTGCGGGGGCCGGCGGGGGATCTGGTGGCGGTGGCGGGGCGGGGGTTCGGGGCGTTTGCTCGGGGGGAGTGGGAGGGGGCGGTTACGGAGTTGCGGGCGGTGCTGGGGGGCCATGAGCGGTTTGGGGGGAGCCGGGCGCAACGGGATTTGCTGAGCCAGGCGGTGGCGTTTGGGTTGATGCGGTTGGGAAGGGGGGAGGAGGCGAAGGGGGTTTTGCGGCGCCTCGGTTAGCCGAAGAGGCGGGGATCCAGGCGGACGGGGGTTTCTGGGCCGGTGGTGATGCGGGCGGCGTCGGGGTGTTCGGGGTTGACGACGATGTTGGTGTCGAGGCCCGCGGTGACGACGGAGGGGACGAGGAGGAGGCAGGAGCGGCGCTCGCGCAGCCAGGCCGCGCCGTAGGCCTGGGCGATGGCGGTGCTGTGCGGGTCGTTCCAGCCGGGGTGGTTTTCCGCTAGGAACGTTTCGCGGGAGAGGTCGGGCGGGAGGGTGGCCTCGACGTAGCGAGCGGCGCTGGGGGGCGTGAGGCGGTTGGCGTGGACGAGGATTTCCACGAGGTACAGGGCGAAGCTGGTGCCGGTGTAGATGGCGGGCAGGCCGGGCGGGTTCCAGCGCTGGCCGAAGAGGCGGGCGCCTTCGCCGGACCAGATCGGGTGCGGGCCGGTGGTGATGCGCCAGAGGCGTACAGGGCCAGACACAGTTAGGGCGCTAGGCCGTATTCCAGGGCGTGGAGGATGTGCTCGGCGCGGCGGGTGGCGAGGTCGGTGCGGGCGGCTTCGAGCGGGGTGCGGTTTTCGAGCATGGGGTGGGGGGTGGTGAGGAAGGCGCGGGCTTCGTCCTCCGAGCCCAGTGCGCGGATGGCGTGGGCGAAGAGGCGGGCGAGGCGTTCGGTACGCTCGCTCTCCTCCGGGGAGAGGCGGGTGGTGCGGCGTTCCAGGGTGGTTTTGGGGACGATGCTGTGTTCGAGGCGGGTGATGCGGGCGGGGTCGGGGCCGGCGATGCGCTGGATGACGTGGCGGAGCGCCGTGCGGGGGAGGCCCTGTTCGACGGCGTGCTCGATGGTGGCGGAGGTGGTGGGGCGCGCGGCGGTGGCAGGCGGGAAGCCCATCAGGGTAGCGACCGTGGGGGCGTCGTAGGTGGGGAGCATGGCGGGTGGGGCCTTGGACCAGATGGGGTTAATTTGGGGTCCAACTGGGCGTGGGTCAAGGTTCGTTGAGATGATCGTCTCTGGTCGTGAGCGTCGACGCTTTGGCCGAGGGTGCGGGTGGCGAAGGCGAGGCCGCAGCGGACATCCACCGGTTCGAGTTTCCGGTAATCGCGGCGAAGGTCATTCCATTTGGAGTGACTGCCAAGCCCTCTGCACGACCAAGCCCGGCCTTTTGTGCGTCGACAAGCCCCCAAATGTGTTGCAGGGTTGCAAGAGAAAAGGAAACCGTAGGGAATTGCGTCGCATGGCTATGCATCCGGTTATTCGAGCGCATATGAATAATTTTGCGGAAAAATACTCCGTCTCTTTTGAAGAATATAAGCAATTTGAGGCATTTTTAAATTTTTCGATCTTTCGAATTTATTCAGCAGAAAATATAGATCCAAACGAATTGGTTTACGAGGGAGATGACCCGGGTGTTGATGGTGTCATGATCTTCATCGACGACTCTTATATTTCGTCGGTCGAGGAAGTCGAAGAGGCAATGGCGGGCAGGAAACGCGACGCGGACGTCACTATCGTATTCACGCAAGCGAAAACTTCCGAATCTTGGTCAAAATCGGAGATAACGGTACTCCAATCTGCTATCATTGATTTTTTGTCGGAGGATGTTGAATATCCGTCAAGTGAATATATGAAAAATGTGAAGGAGATATTCAATTCACTTATAAGGTTTGTTGGAAAAATTAGAGATGGCAAACCTAAGATTGATGTTTTCTTCGCCACTACGGCGCGTGCTGCGACCGATCGAGAAATCTTGGCCGCTCAGAGGGCTATGAAGAACGCGCTGGATGATAGTGGCTATTTTATTGCGTCGAATGTAACTCTCGTAAATAGAGATAGCATAGTAACATTGTGGAATGCCGCTGAAGGTCAAGTTGAGGCAACCCTAAAGATTCTAGGTAGTGCGGCATTTCCAAAGACTCTTGGAATAGATGAGGGTTATGTTGTAACAGTGGTGGCGAAAGAGTTTATCGATCAGGTTCTAAAAGACAAAAATGGGCGCCTACGGCAACAAATTTTCGAAGAGAACGTCCGTGATTTCCTCGGGATCGAAGGTGGCGTCAACAAAGAGATGACGGAGACAATCCGTGACGAATTTAAGCAAAAGAGATTTGGAATACTGAATAATGGTATCACTATTATTTCGTCAGACGTTAGGATGGGTAGTTTGGAGGTGTCGATTCGGGATTTTCAGATAGTAAATGGCTGTCAGACGTCAAACGTACTATTCGCCAACAGAGATCGCATAGGTGATGATGCTACTGTAATGTTGAAGATAATTGAAACATCAGATCCTACTGTTGTTGATGATATTGTGCGATCTACGAACCGACAGGCAGCTGTAGATGAGGATCAATTTCTGGCAACTCTGGACGCCGTGAAGGCGTTGGACAGATATTTTGAGGCTCAGGGCCTTGATGACGAACTGCGATTGTATTTCGAGAGACGAAAGAACCAGTTCTCTCGACATGAAGGCGTGAAGGCAAATCGTGTTTTTGGAATCAAAGACATAGCCCGTTGTGTTGCCGCTATGTTCTTGGATAAGCCAGAAATTGCCAGTCGGTATCCAAATCGCCTAACGAGTGATCTCAGAACCCATCCGGGAAGTTCTGCATCATGCTCAGGGCTTTGGTGCCAGTCTCCGCAGCATGATGCGGATCATCGCCATACGCACGAAGGCCGCGGCGATGCGGCAATGCCGCTCGAAATCGCGGGCCAGGCGTCGGT
>JAPLOI010000047.1 GCA_026400815.1 Alphaproteobacteria bacterium | reverse complement strand
CAAAAATACATGATAGTTCGCCCAAGACGTTGATGGGCCGCGGCCAATTGCACCACTTCTTAACTATTGTCCCGTAAGTCGATCATCATTCCGCTGGCCGAACCCTCGCAACGTGCCAGGTCATCAGAGATATCTTGCTAGGAACGACAGTATGTCGCTCGACCCCAGCTTCCCGCACCTGAGCCACACCCCCGTCTTGCCGCCGCGGCTCAAGGTACTGCTCGCGACCGCCGACACCGCAACCCAGCGCAACGACCGCATCCTGGGTGTGCAATGCATCCTGCAGATCTTCGCCGGGTTCGACAGCGCCGGCGCCGCATCCCAACCCCAAGCCCAAGTCCACCAGGGCTGAGGCGCGATTGCCTCGAGTACATACGTAACCGGAAGCCTCTTGCCTCCGGCATTTAGTTATTGATATTCACTTTATGTCAGAGCACCCGCAACCCCTGGCCCCGCTTGTCGCCGCCATCTCGGCCGCGATGCGCGCGATGGCCCACGAGCAGGCCGCATCCCGCGTCCCCGTGGCGGTTCTGCACGCCCTGATTCTGCTCTCCCTCGCCCGCATCCTGGACCGGCTGGAGCGGATGATCCTCGATTGGCAGCAGGGTCTGCTGCTCGGCCTGCCCGCGCGCGCCTGCGCCGCACGCGACCGGCCACGCCCCGGGCTGCAAGCCGGCCCGGAGCGTGTCGTCAACGCATATCTTTTTCGTTACGAAATCATCTTGCTCGGCTGGTTTCCGCCATGCCGGCAGAGCAGCTACCCCAGCAGCCACGGCGCGCCAGATGCCTCCGCCACCGCCTTCACCTTGGCCAGCAGGTTCGGCCCCACCGGAATCCCCTCCTGCCGGCGCCGCGCCGCATTGGCCCGCTCCGGATCGCCCGCCACCATCACCGCCTTGCTGGGATCGGCCGGCTTCGTCGCACGCAGGGAATCACAGAACGCCGTCACCTCAGCCCGGAACTCCGCGGGATCGCGCAGCAGCCCGGTGTCGATCGCCATGAAGAAATGCCCGATATCCATCGTGCCCGGCTTCTTCGTGTGCGTCGGATCGGTCGGGAACGTCGCCCCCGATAGCCCCGCGGCCAGAATGTTCACCATCGCCGCCAGCCCATAGCCCTTGTAGCTGCTGCTCTCCGCCGAGCCACCCAACGGCGTCAAAAACCCGCCCTTCTGCGAGGCCTCCAGCGGATCATTGGAAGGCGCGCCATCCTTCGTCACCAGCCACCCATCCGGCGTCGGCAGCCCCTCATTCGCCTTGTTGCGAATGCGCCCCGCCGCCACCGTCGTCGTCGCCATGTCCAGCAGGAACGGCTCGCCATCCCGCGCCGGCGCCGCGAACGCGATCGGGTCCGTCCCGTATTTCGCCTCCGCACCCCCCGTCGGCGCCACCTGGATGCCACTGGCGCTGGTGCTCACCATCCCGATGAACCCCGCATCCGCCGCCATCTTCGCGTAATAGCCGCAGGCGCCGAAATGCGAGGAATTCCGCACCCCCACAATCCCCACGCCCACCGTCCGCGCCTTGGAAATCGCCATCTGCATCGCGGTGTAGGAATTGTAGTGCCCCAGCCCGCCGCCGCCATCGATCAGCGCCGCCACCGGCTTGTCCACCACCACGCGCGGCTGAACCGTCATGCTCGTCTTGCCGCTGCGCCGCCGCTCGTCATAACTCGGGATCATCGAAATCCCGTGGCTGTCGATCCCATGCAGATCCGCCCACGCCATGATCTCCGCCGTCACCGCCGCATTGATCGCCGGCATCCCCCAGGAGCGGAGAATGACCTCCAACTGCCCCTGATGCGCCTCATACGTCCCCGCCATGCGTCCCTCCCTGGAGTGTGGTGCATAAAGAAAGGCCAGGGCTCTGCCCTGGACCCGCTGGGGCCTTAGGCCCCAGGCCCCTCGACCTGTTCCGCCTTCGGCGGGGAGGGGCCGTCTGGGTAGTGGAGAGACCCGGATGGCCCCTCCCCGCCGAAGGCGGAAGAAATTGTGGGTCCAGGGACCTCAGGTCCCTGGTGGGGTCCAGGGGCAAAGCCCCTGGCCTTCCCTTCGTGCCTCACATCCCAGCGCGGACGAACCGGTTGCGCAGGGTGCCGAGGCCGGTGATGTCGATTTCGACCACGTCGTTGTGCTGGAGGTTGGGCGAGGTGCCATCGGTTCCCATCCACAGCACGTCACCGGGCACCAGGGTGCAGTATTGGCTGGTGCGGGCGATGAAGGTCTGGATGGAGTAGAGCATCTCGTTGGTAGGGAAGCGGATGGTTTCCTTCCCGTTCACCCGCACCACCGTCATGGCGGCATCGAGGTCGAGATCGGTTTCGATCCACGGCCCCATCGGCTTCCAGGTATCGGTGTTCTTGGCCCGGAAGAAGGTCCGGTCGCCGCGCTGCCAGGTGCGTTCGGAGACATCGTTGCCGATGGTGTAGCCGAACACGTAGTTCAGCGCGTCGGCCTCGGAGACGTTCCTGGCCGTCTTGCCGATAATGACGACGAGCTCGCCCTCGTACTGCACCTGGTCGGGCGCATCGGCAGGGATCACCACGTCGGTGTCATGGGCGGAGAGGGCGTTCACGGCGCGGTAGCCGATATCGGCCTGGGGCGGGAACTTCGGCTCCTCCCCGCGCTTCTCGGCGGCTTCCTTCACGTGCTTCACGTAGTTGAGCCCGGCGGCATAGAAGGTCGGCGGGATCAGCGGCACTTCGAGGCGAACGGCGGACAGCGTGTGGTGCCGCCCCGTGCGCTGCCACTGGCCGAAGAGATCGCCAGATATCTCGGCGATGGTCTCGCCCCCTTGGTCGCCCTCGATGATGCCGAAGGAGGTGGTGCCCCCGGCGGTGTAGCGAACGAAGCGCATCGCCTCAGCCCGCGGCCATCGGGAACTTGCGGGCGGGTGCCAGGAAGTCGTCCTGGAACACCTTGGTCGCCATCACCTGGCAGCGCAGCATCATCCGCTCCTCCTCGGGGCGGTAGTCGGCGATGGCCTGGTGGATGGAGCCCAGATTGTCCCACAGCAGCAGGTCCTTCACCTGCCAGCGGTGCATGTAGCGGAATTCCTGCTTCAGCTGATGCTGGAACAGGAAGTCGAGCATCTTGGCGGATTCGTCTTCCGGCAGTTCGTTGATCCGCATGGCGTAGCCGGGGTTGCAGTACAGTACCTTCCGGCCGGTGATGGGGTGGGTCATGAACAGCGGGTGCACCACCGCCGGCCGCTTGGCGCGCTGTTCCGCCGTCATCGGCTTGCGGGTGCTGCCAGGGCGGGCGACCATCATCGACCAGAACTTGTCGAAATCGTGCGTGCAGGTGGCGTTGGCCAGCTTCGCCTTGATGTCCTCCGGCAGGCCGTCGTACGCGGCGTGCATGTTGGAGAATTCGGTGGCGCCCCGGGCCAGCCCGTCGCGCACCGGCACCTTCACGCCGTAGAGCACGTTCACGAAGCCCATCACGTCGCGGTACGACATGTCGGTGTGCCAATCCTGCCCGGCATCCGGCAGGCCGATATACTCGCCGCCTTCCTTCACGTTGGAGAGGATGCCCACTTCCGGCACGCCGGAATTGCGCTTCTCGCCGATGCCCGTCTGGATGTCCCCGAAGCGCGCGGAGAAGTTCTTCAGCCCGGTGGCATCCAGCTCCTGGTTCGGGAAGCGCAGCACGCCGTAGCGGCCGAGCACGTTGAGCAGGCGCCCGAAGGTTTCCTCGCTCATGGGCTGGCGCGCATCGAAATTGCCGATGGTCGCGCCGAGGATGTCCTTGTTGGGTGTGACTGTGAACATGCTGCTTTCCTCCGTCTTGCTGTCCATTGTAGCCGCTCCGCGTTCGATGCCTAGCCGCGCACCGGCCGGCCCTCAATCGGATAGGCCGGATCGTTGTAGCCGGGGGTGGAGGGGTGGCCGGGCGGCACCAGGTGGTCGATGAACGCCTCGTCCGAGGCATCGAGCGTCACCGACAGGGCTGCCATGTAGTCCTGCCACTGTTCCATCGTGCGGGGGCCGACGATGGCGCCGGTGACGAGGCGGTTGTTCAGCACCCAGGCGAGCGCGAAGCGGCTGGCGGTGGTGCCCTTCTTCTGCGCGTGCTCGGCGATGGCGCGGGCAAGATGCAGGCTTTCGGGCCGCCATTCGGTTTCCATCATCCGCTTGTCCTGCCGCCCGGCACGGGTGCCGGCAGGGGGCGGCACGTCCGGCGTGTATTTGCCGGTCAGCACGCCGCGGGCGAGCGGGGAATAAGGGAACACGCCCACGCCGAAATGGGCGCAGGCCGGCAGGTGCTCCACCTCGATCATCCGGTTGAGCGCGTTGTAGAGCGGCTGGGAGGCGATCGGCCGGTCGATGCCGGCCGCGTCGCACAGACGGCAGATCTCGGCCAGTCGCCAGGCGCGATAGTTGGAGACGCCGAAGTGCCGCAGCTTGCCGGCGCGGATCAGGTCGGCGAGCGCCCGCACCGTCTCCTCCAGCGGCGTGGAGTGGTCTTCCTTGTGGAGATACATGATGTCGATGGTCTCGACGCCGAGGCGCTTGAGGCTGGCTTCGGTGGCGCGCTGGATGTGCCCGCGCGAGGTGCCGACGCCGTTGGGGCCGATGCCGGTGGGGTTGGCGAGCTTGGTGGCCAGCACCCACCAGTCCCGGTGCGCGCGGATGGCGCGGCCGACGACTTCCTCGCTCTTGCCGCCATTGTAGGCGTCGGCGGTGTCGATGAAATTGATGCCCTGGTCGCGGGCGGCATCGGTGATGCGGCATGAGTCGGCCTCGTCGGTGGGGCCGCCGAACATCATGGCGCCGAGGCAGAGCGGCGAGACCTTGAGGCCGCTGCGGCCGAGGTTGCGGTAGGCGATTTGGGTCTGGCTCATGCTGCGGTCCTCCGGTTGGGCGCAGCATAGCCACGATGCGCCGACGGGTCGCCAGCAGGCTGGCGGCAGCACCATTCGCGTTGGCCGGGCAGTAAAAATTCGTTAACGTCTTTTACCGAATTGCCGGCCGTCGTAGCATCACGCATGGTGCGCGCTATGTGCAAACCCGCACTGAGTTCAGGCAGACGCCGCCGGCCCCAGAACTGGGTCGGCCGGGCTCGCGCCAGGTGAACGACCAGCCGGTCCGCCTGGCGCTCGCCGACGGCGCGGGGCAGTCCCAGGGGGGGCTGCTGGAGCACGACCGCGAGGCATTGCGGGCGAGCGGGCTGGTGGATGCCGACTGGTATGCGCGCGCCTATGTCGACCCGGAAGGGATCGACCCGGTGGCGCATTACCTGGAATTCGGGGCGCGCGAGGGGCGGCTGCCCAACCCCTATTTCGCCACCGAGTGGTATCTGCGCCAGAACCCCGATGTGGGCATGCGGGGCCAGAACCCGCTGCTGCACTATTTGCGCAGCGGCGAGGCGGAGTGCCGGGCGCCGGCGCCCTTCTTCGACCTGGCCTGGTACCGCACCCGCCACATCGCCGTGCCGGGGCAGACGCTGCTGCGGCATTTTCTCGACCGGCGGCTCACGGGCGAGGCGAGCCCGCTGCCGGAATTCGATCCGCGCTTCTACCTGGAAACCTATCCGGACATCGCGGCGGCCGGGGTGGATCCGTTCGAGCACTTCCTGCACTGGGGCTATAAGGAAGGGCGCAACCCGTCGGCCGGGTTCGACACGCGCTGGTATCTCCGGCGCTACCTGGATGGCGACCTGTCGGAGAATCCGCTGCTGCACTACCGGCGCATCCGGCGGCTGCTGCGCGTGCACCCGGTGCCGCCGCAAAGCGAAGGTGGGGTGTTCGAGGCGGTGCGGCACAACACGCGGCCTGGGCCGGAGTTCGAGGAGGTGCAACCCCTGCCGCCGGGGGCGCGGCGGCGGGCGAAGGTGCTGGCATTCTACCTGCCGCAATTCCACGCCATCGCGGAGAACGATGGCTGGTGGGGCAAGGGGTTCACCGAATGGACGTCCGTGCAGCGCGGCATGCCGCGTTTCGAGGGGCATATGCAGCCGCGGGTGCCGCGCGACCTCGGCCATTACCGGCTGGAAGGCACGGAGACGCTGCGCCGGCAGGTGGAGCTGGCGCGCGGGGCGGGGCTGGCGGGGTTCGTGCACTATTTCTACTGGTTCAACGGCCGCCGGCTGCTGCAGGGGCCGGTGGAGGCGATGCTGGCCGACGCGGCGGTGGATTTCCCCTTCTGCCTGATGTGGGCGAACGAGAACTGGACCCGGCGCTGGGATGGTGGCGAGGCCGATGTGCTGATCGCGCAGGAATACCGCCCGCAGGACGATGCGGTGCTGGTGGCGTGCCTGGCGCGGCATTTCCGCGACCCGCGCTATATCCGGCTGCAGGGGCGGCCGGTGCTGATGCTGTATCGCCCGGCGCTGATCCCGGACACGGCGGCCACCGTGGCGCGCTGGCGGCAGATGTTCCGCGACCTGCACGGCGAGGACCCGCTGCTGGTGATGGCGCAGAGCTTCGATGCGATGGACCCGCGCCTGCTGGGCTTCGATGCCGCGGTGGAATTTCCGCCGCACAAGCTGGTGAATGGCCTGCCGCCGCGCAACGCGGAGCTGACCTGGTACGACCCGCGGGCGACGGCGCAGGTGTTTGCCTATGAGGACGTGGCCGCGGCGTCGCTGGCGGAGGCGCCGCCCGGGTTTCCGTTGATCAAGACCGCGGTACCCTCCTGGGACAATGATGCGCGGCGGCAGGGGGCCGGGCTGGTGCTGCATGGCGCCGCGCCGGCGAAATACGAGGCGTGGCTGGCCGCCCTGGTGGCGCGGGCGCAGGCGGCGCCGGTGGGGGGCGAGGCGCTGGTGTGCGTGAACGCCTGGAATGCATGGGCCGAGGCGGCGGTGCTGGAGCCCGATGTGCATTTCGGCGGCGCCTGGCTGAATGCCACCGCGAGGGCGATCACGGGGCTGTCGGGGGAGGATGCGCCGGGGCTGTTGCTGGTGGGGCATGATGCCTTCCCGGCCGGGGCGCAGATGCTGCTGTTGCATCTCGCGCGGCAGTTGCAACGGGCGCATGGCGTGCGGCTGGAGGTGTTGCTGCTCGGCGGCGGGGCCTTGCGCGATGCCTATGCCGCGGTGGCGCCGGTGACGGTGCTGGAGGATGCCGCGCGCTGGCCGGAATACCTGGCCGGCTGCGCGGCGCGCGGGCTGCGGGCAGCGGTGGTGAACAGCGCGGTCTCTGGCGCGGTGGTGCCGCTGCTGGCGGCGGCGGGGATTCGCGTCACGCTGCTGGTGCACGAGTTGCCGCGGCTGCTGGCGGAGAAGGGGGCGGAGGCGGCGGCGCGGGCGGGGGCCGGGGCGGCGCGGGTGGTGTTCCCGTGCGCGGCGGTGGCGGAGGCCTTCGCTTCGGTGGCGGAGGTGCCCGGCGATGCCGCGCTGGTGCTGCCGCAGGGCAATTACCGTGGCGTGCGCTTCAACCCGGCGGCGCGGGCGCGGCTGCGGGCGGCGCTGGGGCTGGCGGAGGAGACGGCGCTGGTGCTGGGCGCCGGCTATGGCGATTTGCGCAAGGGGATCGACCTGTTCCTGCAGGCCTGGCGCATGGCCACGCGGCTGCGGCCCGGGGTGGTGTTCGCCTGGATCGGGGCGATGGACCCGGCGGTGGAGGCGTGGCTGGGGCCGGAGCTGGCGGCGGCGGAGGCGAGTGGGACCTTCCTACGGCCGGGCTTTCGCGAGGATGCGGCGGTCTGGTTCAGCGCGGCGGATCTGTTCTGCCTGCCCTCGCGCGAGGACCCGTTCCCCACCGTGGCGCTGGAGGCGATGGCGGCGGGGCTGCGCGTGGTGGCGTTCGCGGGCTCCGGCGGCATTCCGGCGTTGCTGGAGGATGGGCGCGGCGTGGCGGTGGCGATGGGCGATGCGCCGGCGATGGGGGAGGCGGTGGCCCGGCTGCTGGAGAGCGCGCCCACCGCGGCGGTGCGGGTGGCGGCGGCGGTGCGGGCGGGGGAGGCGTTCGATTTCGCTCGCTATGCGGCGCGGCTTCTGCAGGAGGCGATGCCGGGGCTGGCGCGGATCAGCGCCGTGGTGCCGAACTACAACCATGCGCGCCATCTGGAGGAGCGGCTGGCGAGCGTGTTCGGCCAGACGCATCCGGTGGCGGAGGTGATCGTGCTGGACGATGCCTCCACCGATGACAGCCTGGCGGTGGCGCGCCGGGTGGCGCAGGGCTGGGGGCGGGCGATCGATATCGTGGCGAACCGGCGCAATGGCGGCTGCGTGTTCGCGCAATGGCGGCGCGGGGTGGAGCGGGCGCGTGGCGAGTGGGTGTGGATCGCCGAATCCGACGATGGCGCCGAGCCGGCGCTGCTGGCCACGCTGGCGGCGCGGATCGGGGCGGCGCCGGCTATCGTGGCGGTGGCCTGCGACAGCCAGGCGGTGGATGCCGATGGCGCGGTGCTGTGGGGGAGCCACCAGGACTATTTCCGGAGCGCGGGGGCGGAGGCGTTGGGGCAGGATGGCGTGTTCGCCGCCCGCGATTTCGCGGCGCGGTTCCTGGCCGAGCGCAATCTGTGGGTGAACGCCAGCGCCATCCTGTTCCGCCGCGATGCACTGCTGGCGGCGCTGGAGCGATGCGAGGCGGCGCTGCGGGAATACCGCATGGCCGGGGACTGGCACCTGTATCTGGATCTGCTGGGCCAGAGCGACGGGCATGTGGCCTGGGTGGCGGCGCCACTGAACCGGCACCGGCGACATGGCGGCAGCGTGACCGGGCAGATGGAGCCCGAGCGGCATCTGGCCGAGATCGTTCGGGCGCAGGCGCATGCGCGGGCGGTGCTGGGCAAGGCGCAGCCCGGCGTGGATGCGGCGCGGCAGGCGGCCTATCGCGCGGAGGTGGCGGCGCAGTTCGCGCCCGCGCGGCGGCGGCGGCGGGTTCGCGGCTAGCCCTTGCTCCGGGTGGCGATGGCGCCGGCTTCCCATTGCGCCACGGTCATGGTCGGCAGGTCGAAGCGGTCCCGCGTGCGGGCATAGCCTTGGCCGCCCATGCGGCCCAGGGCATCGAGGGCTTCGGGATCGACATGCAAGGTGGCGGGGTTGACGATCCCCGGCGCGAAATGGGCGTGCAGCACCTCGCCCAGGATGATCTCACGCGAATTGCCGATACCCAGAGTGGTGTGCTGTCGGCATTCGAAGGCGGCCGGAGCCTCTGCGATATACGGGCACGGGACCGAGGTGCCGGGGCGGGCGGTGAAGCCGGCCTGGGCGAGTTCGTCGATGCCCGGCTCGAACGGCACGGCGCAGGCGTTCATGGCTTCCGCCATCGCGTCTGACACGATGTGGACGGTGAAGGCGAGCGTTTCGCGCACGTTGCAGCCGGTATCCTTCTGCGGGCCGGTGGGGCGGTATTCCACGCCGAGGGCGAGGATGGCGGGGTCGGCCGAGAGGCAGTTGAAGAAGCTGAACGGGGCGGCATTCACGATGCCGTCCTTGGAGATGGTGGTGACCAGCGCGATCGGGCGCGGCACCACGGCGCCGATCAGCAGCTTGTAGCGCTCGCGCGGGGTGAGGGCGCTGAAGGCGAAGCTGATCGGGAGGCTCATGGGCGGGGCTTTCGGCCAGGGGCGGGGGCGAGGCCTTCGCTCGCAGCGAAGGGGGCGAGCAGAGTGTGGATATCAGCGGCCTGGGCACTGGCAAGCACGGCGCGCTCGGCGACAGCCTGCAAATGGGCATCCATGAGTGCCGCGGCGCGGTCAGCGTCGTCGTTCTCCAGGGCAGCGAGGATCTGGCTGTGTTCGGAGATGGCACATTCCGGCGAGTGCGGGCGGCCATAGACCGAGAGGATAAGGGCGCAGCGCGAGGAGACCTCGTCGATGTAGCGCTCCAGCAAGGCGTTGCCGGTCATTTGCGCCAGCAGCAGGTGGAACTCGCCGGCGAGGCGGATGGATTCCGGGCCGCCGCGGGCGCGGGCTTCGTCCTCAAGGGCGATGTGGTCCCGCAGGTTGGCGCATTGCTCCGGCGAGAGGCGGCCGGCCAGCAGTTCCATCATCAGGCGTTCCAGCCCCCGGCGGACCTCAAAGGCGTCGCGCGCTTCCTCCAGTGTCGGCAGGGCCACGGTGGCGCCACGGTTGGGGACGATCTCCACCAGGCCTTCGATGGCCAGGCGGGTGAGGGCCTCGCGCACCAGGGTGCGGGAGACGCCGAAGCGTTCGCCGATGGCGTCCTCCGGCAGCTTGGTGCCGGCGCGCAGGGCCTGCTCGATGATGGCGCCGCGCAGGGCACGGTAGACCGCCTGGGCACGGGCGCCGGCTGGGAGCGGTGCGTCGGCGTGGCGGGGCATGGCGCGGGGGAGGGGCTCCTGGGGGGATTTCGCTTGTCGACCGGGATTGTATGCAATACGCTTCCTTATCTGTATGCAAGCATGCTGCGCAAATAAGCGCAATGTGCGTCTGAAATGGGCTGATGACCGACAATTGGGCGCATGGCGCCAAGCAGGGGGTTCATATGCTGCGTTCGCTGGGTCGGATGGGTGCCGCGGGTCGTCGCGGATGGCTGATGGGCGCCGCGGTGGCGCTCGGGCTGGCGGCCTTCGGGGCGGCGCCGGCCGAGGCGCAGCAGGGCAAGGTGCTGAAGTGGGGCGCGGCGCGTGAGATTGCCTCGCTGGACCCGTATTCCTTCGGTGACACCTTCACGCTCGCCACGCTGAACCACGTGTACGAGGGGTTGGTGCGCTACACCGGCGAGCTCGGCATTGAGCCGGCGCTGGCGGAGAGCTGGGAGACCGTTTCCCCCACCGTGTGGCGCTTCAAGCTGCGCCGCGGCGTGGCGTTCCATGGCGGGGAGGCGTTCACCGCCGATGACGTTGTCGCCTCGCTGGAGCGGGTGAGCCATGACACCTCGCCGCTGAAGGGCAACCTGCCGGCCTACAAATCCTCGCGGAAGATCGACGACCAGACGGTGGAGATCGAGGTCACCGGGCCGTATCCGCTGCTGCTGAACGACCTGACCAACATCTTCATCCTGTCCAAGACCTGGATGGAGAAGAACAACGCGCTGCTGCCGACCGATAGCGGCAAGGGCATCAAGGGCTACGCGACCGACAACGCCAACGGCACCGGGCCGTTCATGGTGGAATCGCGCCGCCCGGATGCGCGCACCGTGTTCGTGGTGAACCCGAAATGGTGGGACAAGCCGCAGCACAATCTGGCGCGCATCGAGTTTACGCCGATCGCCTCCGCGGCCACGCGCGTCGCCGCGATGCTCTCCGGCGAGATCGATTTCACCAATGTGGCGCCGCTGCAGGACCTGCCGCGGCTTTCGGCCGCGCCGGGCGTGAAGGTGATGCAGAGCAGCGAGCTGCGCACCGTGTATTTCGCCATGAACCTGAAGGACACGCTGCCGAACAGCGACGTGAAGGACCGCAACCCGTTCAAGGATGTGCGGGTGCGTGAGGCGCTGTATCGCGCCATCGACATCGATGCGGTGCAGCGGCGTGCGATGCGCGGCCTGTCGCGCAACACTGGCGCGGTGGTGGCCCCGGCCATCCCCGGCTACACCCCGGCGCAGGATGTGCGCCTGCCCTTCGATCTCGATGGTGCCAAGAAACTTCTGGCCGATGCCGGCTTCCCGAACGGGTTCGGCTTCACGCTGAACTGCGTGAGCGACGGCCTGGTGAACGAGGAAGAGTTCTGCCAGGCGGTGGCGGCGATGTGGACGCGCGCGGGGCTGAAGGTGACGCTGGATCTCGCGCCGCGCAGCCAGCAGACGCCGAAGCGCGTGAAGGGCGAGTTCGACGTGATCTCCTTCGGCTGGGCCAATGAGCCGATGATCGACGCCTACTCGATCCTGATCCAGGTGGTGCGCAGCAAGAGCGGCACCGGCGGCGTGTTCAACTGGGGCGATTGGGGCCGCGCGGACATGGATGCGCTGATCGATGCCGCCGGTGTGGAGCTGGACCGGCCGAAGCGCATCGCGCTGATGAGCCAGGCGCTGGACATCCTGAAGCGCGAGCACCTTTTCATCCCGCTGCACCAGCAGCCGATGGCCTGGGCGATCCGCGGCAACGTGGCCACCATGGTGCAGGCCAACGACAACAAGCCGCGCCTGTGGCTGACGAAGATGAACTGAGGATGCGTGGAATAGGGAAGCGGGCGCCATGCTCGCCTTCCTGATCCGACGGCTGCTGAACGCGGCGGGGGTGATGCTCACCGTCGCGTTCCTCGCCTTCATGATCTTCCGCTTTGTGGGCGATCCCGTGGAGCTGATGCTCAACGAGCAATCGACCCAGGCGCAGCGCGACGAGCTGCGCGTGCGGCTGGGACTCGATCGCAGCTTTCCGCTGCAATATCTGAGCTTCGTCGCCAATGCGGCGAAGGGCGAGTTCGGCATTTCCTACCGCAACCAGCAGGATGTGATCGTGCTGATCGCCGAGCGCCTGCCGGCGACGTTGGAGCTGGTTCTGGTGGCGACCGTGCTGTCATTGGCCATCGGGATTCCGCTGGGGGTGTACACCGCCATCGCGCGCAATTCCCTGGGGGCGCAGCTGCTGCAGTTCGGCTCCGTGCTGGGTGTTTCGCTGCCGAGCTTTGCCGTGGGCATCCTGCTGATCCTGGTGTTTTCCGTAACGCTGGGCTGGCTGCCGGCCTTCGGGCGCGGGGAGGTGGTGCAGATCGGCTGGTGGAGCACCGGGCTGCTGACGCCGGGCGGGCGGATGGCGCTGATCCTGCCGGGGATCACGCTGTCGCTGTTCCAGATCACGCTGGTGATGCGCCTGGTGCGGGCGGAGATGCTGGAGACGCTGCGCACCGATTTCATCCGCTTCGCCCGTGCGCGCGGGCTGCGCGCCTGGGCGGTGAATGTGCGCCACGCGCTGCGCAACTGCCTGATGCCGGTGATCACGGTGACGGGCCTGCAGATCGGCAATCTGATCGCCTTCGCACTGGTGACGGAGACGGTGTTCCAGTGGCCGGGCATGGGGCTGCTGTTCGTGCAGGCCGTGACCTTCGTGGATATCCCGGTGATGGCGGCCTACCTGATGCTGGTGAGCTTCGTGTTCGTGGCGCTGAACACGCTGGTGGACATGGCCTATGCGGTGGTGGACCCGCGGCTGCGGCAGGACAGCGTGAAGCATGGCTGAAGGTGCGATCAGCCGCTGGCTGGGCAGCGACATGGGGCTTTCGTTCCGGGCCTCGCCGGTGGCGATGGCCTCGCTGGTGGTGCTGGTGCTGGTGGCACTCAGCGCGCTGCTGGCGCCGGTAATCGCGCCGCAGAACCCGTACGACCTGAAGCAGGTGTTCATCGACAAGGCGGAGATCCCGCCGATCTGGACGCGTGATGGGGAGTGGCCGTTCCTGCTGGGCACGGACCCGCAGGGGCGCGACGTGCTCTCCTCCATTCTCTACGGCACCCGCATGTCCCTGCTGATCGGGGTCGCGGCGGTGGCCGCGAGCATGTCGATCGGGGTTTCGATCGGGCTGGCGGCGGGGTTCCTGGGCGGCTGGGTGGACAATCTGCTGATGCGGATCGCCGATACGGTGCTGTCGATCCCGACGCTGCTGGTGGCAATTCTGGTGAGTGCGGTGGCGCGCGCGCTGCTGCCGCCGGGGCTGCGCGAGCCCTTCGCGGCGGTGATCCTGGTGGCTTCGATCTCACTGACCGGCTGGGTGCAGTACGCCCGCACGGTGCGCGCCTCCACCATGGTGGAGCGGCGCAAGGAGTATGCGCAGGCGGCACGGATCATCGGGGTTTCCTCGGCGCGGATCATGCGGCGGCACATCCTGCCGAATACGCTGACGCCGGTGCTGGTGGCGGCCACGCTGAACCTGGGGCTGGCGATCCTGGCGGAGGCGACCCTGTCGTTCCTGGGCGTGGGCATGCCGATCACGCAGCCCTCGCTGGGGGCGCTGATCCGCATCGGCAATCAATATCTGTTCTCTGGCGCGTGGTGGTTGGTGGTGTTCCCTTCGGTGCAGCTGGGGCTCATCGTGCTGTCGGTGAACCTGCTGGGCGACTGGCTGCGCGACGCCCTGAACCCGAAGCTCAACTGAATTCCTGGAGACCTCTGCCATGGCTGGCGCATCTCTTCTGCTCCGCAACGGCCGCCCGATGGGCGGGGCCACCGCCGACGTGCTGGTGACCGATGGCGTGATCGCGGCGATTGGGCCGAACCTCGCAGCGCCGCCGGGCGTGGCGGTGGAGGATGCCGGCGGGGCGCTGGTGCTGCCCGGCCTGGTGGAGGCGCATACGCATCTGGACAAGTCGCTCTGGGGCATGGGCTGGCGGCCGAACGATGCCGGGCCGAGCCTGCTCGACAAGATCGACAACGAGCGCAAGCTGAAGCGCGAGCTGAACATCGACCCGGCGCGGCAGAGCGCGCGGCAGGCCGCCGTCTCCAGCGCCAACGGCTCCACCCATATCCGCAGCCACGTGGATGTGGACACGGATCATGGGCTGTGGGGCATCGAGGGGGTGATGGCCACGCGGGATACCTGGCGCGAGGTGATCGACATCGAGCTGGTGGCCTTCCCGCAATCCGGGCTGATGCGCCGGCCGGGCACGCTGGAGCTGATGGATGCCGCGCTGGCGGCCGGTGCGGAGATCGTCGGTGGGATCGACCCGTGCGGGATCGACCGCGACCCCAAGGGGCAGCTCGATGCCGTGTTCGCGCTGTGCCAGAAGCACGGCAAGCCGCTGGATATCCACCTGCACGAGCCCGGCGAGATGGGTGCGTTCTCGATGGATCTGATCTTCGAGCGCACGCGCGCGCTGGGCATGAAGGGCCAGGTGGTGATCAGCCATGCCTTCTGCCTGGGCACGCCCGACCCTGCGCTGGTGAACCCGCTGATCGATGCGATCGCGGAACTCGACATTGGCATCATGACCACGGCTTCGGCCAGCCGGCCGGTTCCGGCGGTGAAACCGCTGCTGGCGCGCGGCATCCGCGTGTGTTCCGGCAGCGACGGGATCCGCGACACCTGGGGGCCGTATGGCACGGCGGACATGCTGGAGCGCGCGATGCTGATTGGCATGCGCAACAATTTCCGCCGCGACGAGGAGGTGGAGCTGGGCTTCCATGTCTGCACCCAGGGCGGCGCGGATGTGATGCGCATCGCCGATTACGGCTTCGCGGTGGGCAAGGCAGGCGACCTGGTGGTGGTGGACGGCGAGGCGATCACCCATGCCGTGGTGGCGCATCCGACGCGCAAGCTGGTGGTGAAGCGCGGCCGGGTGGTGGCGCGCGATGGCGCCTGCCTGAAGGTGGCGCCGTGAGCACGCCGCAAGCGGCCCCCCGGCCGAAGGGTGCGGTGCTGATGACGGCGCGCTTCGTCGTCGGGCATCGCAACGGCCGCCATGTGCTGATCGAGAATGGCGAGGTGGTGTTCGAGGACGGGGTGATCACCTTCGTCGGCCGCGGCTATGGCGGGGAGGTGGCGCGGCGGATCGACTATGGGCTGGCGCTGATCGGGCCAGGCTTCGTGGACCTGGATGCGCTCGCCGACCTCGACACCACCATCCTCAGCTACGACAACCAGCCGGCCTGGCGGAAGGGCCGGGTGTGGCCGAAGGACTATATCGAGGCCGGGCCGGTGGAGATGTACACGCGCGAGGAGCTGCGCTTCCAGAAGCGGCACGCCTTCGCCGGGTTGATCCGCAACGGCATCACCACCGCGCTGCCGATCGCCAGCCTGTTCTATCGTGCCTGGGGCGAAACGGTGGAAGAGTTCACCGATGCGGCGCATGAGGCCGCCGATCTCGGCCTGCGCGTGTATCTCGGGCCCGCCTATCGCACCGGCAACCAGATGGTGGACGAGAGCGGCACCATCGGCACCTATTACGACGAGCCGCGCGGGCTGGCGGAGTTGGCGGAGGCGATCAGCTTCTGCGAGCGGCTGGAGGGCAGCGCCGGCGGGCTGGTGCGCACCATGCTGTCGCCGGATCGGATCGAGACCTGCACGCCGGAACTGATGCGGCGCACGGCGGCGGCCGGGCGGGCGCTGGGTGTGCCGGTGCGGCAGCATTCCTGCCAATCCAAGATCGAATACGAGCTGGTGCTGAAGCAGCATGGCATGAGCCCGCCGGAATGGATGGCGAGCCTCGGCTACCTCAATGAGCGCACCCTGCTGCCGCACGGCACGTACGTCTCCGGCAGCCGGCATATCGACCGGCCGGGCCGCGACCTGGAGATCATCCGCGACAGCGGCGCCACCATCGTGCACTGCCCGCTGGTCTCCGGCCGCGGCGGCGGGGGGATCGACCATTTCGGGCGCTACCGGGCGATGGGGTTGAAGATCGGGTTGGGCACGGATACGGCGCCCAGCGACCTGGTGATGAACATGCAGATCGGCATGATCGTGGCACGACTGATGGCGGGCACGCCGCTGGCCGTGCGCAGCGAGGACTACTACGACGCCGCAACAGTCGGCGGGGCGGATGCGCTGCAACGGCCGGATCTCGGGCGGCTCCAGCCCGGCGCGCGGGCGGATATCACGGTGTTCGACCTCGACCGGCCGCATACCGGCCAGGTGATCGACCCGATCCAGACCATGATGATCAGCGGGCATGGGCGGGATTTCTCCACCGTGGTGATCGACGGGCGCTTCGCCATGGAGAACCGCGCCATCCCCGGCAGCGACGAGGCGGCGGACAATGCGCGCGCACAGGCGCAGTTCGAGGAGCTGATGGCGAAGTATCCGCAGCGCACCGTGTTCCATCCGCCGGCCGGCGCCATCTTCACCTCCGCCTATCCGGTGGATTGGTCTGATGACGGGCCGCGCGTGTGGGGCCAGCCGCAGGGATGAGCGAGGCGGCACCTCTGCTGTCCGTTCGTGACCTGCGCGTGGCGTTCCACACGCGGCGCGGCACGCTGGTGGCGTTGGATGGGGTGAGCTTCGACATCGCGCCCGGGGAGATATTGGGCGTGGTGGGTGAATCCGGTGCCGGCAAGTCGCTCACCGGCACGGCGGTGATCGGGCTGCTGGATCCGCCCGGGCGGATCGATGGCGGCGAGATCTGGCTGGAGGGGCGGCGGATCGACACGCTGCCGCCGGCCGAGATGCGCCGGGTGCGCGGGCGGCAAATCGGCGCGATCTTCCAGGACCCGCTGACCTCGCTGCACCCGCTGCTGACGGTGGGCGCGCAGTTGGAGGAGACGATCCGCACCCATTTACCGCTCAACCGGGCAGAGGCGAAGGCGCGGGCGGTGGCGCTGCTGCGCGAGGTCGGCATCCCGGCGCCGGAAACGCGGGTTCCGCAGTATCCGCACCAGTTCTCTGGCGGCATGCGGCAGCGCGTGGTGATCGCGCTGGCGCTCGCCGCCGAGCCGAAGCTGATCATCGCCGATGAGCCGACCACGGCGCTGGATGTTTCGATCCAGGCACAGATCACAGCGCTGCTGCGCCGGCTGTGCCGCACCCACGGCACCGGGGTGATGCTGGTGACGCACGACATGGGCGTGATTGCGGAGACGGCGGATCGCGTGGCGGTGATGTATGCCGGGCGGCTGGTGGAGCTGGGCGCGGTGGACCAGGTGGTGCGCGCGCCGCGCCATCCCTACACGGCGGGGCTGATGGCCTCCATCCCGCGCATGGGCAAGCGCGAGGACGTGCTGGCGCAGATCGAGGGCAGCATGCCGCGCCTCGGCGCGATCCCGCCCGGTTGCGCGTTCAGCCCGCGTTGCCCTTCGGCCTCCGCGCGCTGCACGGTGGAGGTGCCGGTGCTGCCGGCGGGTGGTGCCGGGGCGGCGTGCTGGCACCCGGTGGCGGAGCCGGCGCATGTTTGAGCCGATCGCCCTCACGGTGCGCGATGCCGTGTGCCTGTTCGATGTCTCGCCGCCGTTTCTCGACCGCGTGCTGTCTGGCGCGCGGCGGCGGGTGCTGCGGGCCGTGGATGGGGTGAGTTTCACGGTGCGGCGTGGGCGCACGCTGGGCGTGGTGGGGGAGAGCGGCTGCGGCAAGTCCACCCTGGCGCGCATGATCGTGGGGCTGCAGCCGCCCACGGCCGGCACGCTGCGGCTGGAGGATATGCCGCTTGCCGATGGCAGCCTGGTCCGGCCGCGCGTGCAGATGATCTTCCAGGACCCCTATGCCAGCCTCAATCCGCGCTGGCGGGTGGGCGATATCGTGGCCGAGCCGATCCGCGAGCTGAAGCTGCTGCCGGGCGAGGCGGCGGTGCAGGCGCGGGTGGCGCAGCTGCTGGAAACGGTGGGGTTGGCGGCGGCCGACGCGACGCGGTTTCCGCATGCCTTCTCCGGCGGGCAGCGCCAGCGCATCTCGATCGCCCGCGCGCTCGCCACGGAAGCCGATGTGCTGGTGTGCGACGAGCCGACCAGCGCGCTGGATGTGAGCGTGCAGGCACAGATCCTGAACCTGATGCGCCGGCTGCAGGCGGAGCTGGGGCTCACCTACATCCTGATCAGCCACAACCTCTCGGTGGTGCGGCACATGGCAGACGACATCGCCATCATGTATCTCGGCCGCTTCGTGGAAACCGGCCCGGCGGAGGAAGTGTTCGCCAACCCGCGCCACCCCTACACGCGGCTGCTGCTGGAAACCATTCCGGATGTGCAGCAGCCGAACCGCGACCGCCAGCCGCTCTCCGGCGAGGTGCCGAGCCCGATCGACCCACCTTCGGGTTGCCCGTTCCATCCGCGCTGCCCGCAGGCGGAGGCGCGCTGCCGGGAGACGCGGCCCGTGCTGGAGATGCGGGACGGGCGCGAGGTGGCCTGCTTCGTGGTGCGGTAGCTGCCGGCTTTGCTTGTACCAAGCACCGTTGAGGAAGACCCATCCAGGGAAGATAAGAACCCATCCGGGAAGTTCTGCATCATGCTCAGGGCTTTGGTGCCAGTCTCCGCAGCATGATGCGGATCATCGCCATACGCACGAAGGCCGCGGCGATGCGGCAATGCCGCTCGAAATCGCGGGCCAGGCGTCGGTT
>JAPLOI010000063.1 GCA_026400815.1 Alphaproteobacteria bacterium | reverse complement strand
TGGGCATCCACCCCCACAACGCCGGCGAGGGCGAGGTGCCGACGCCGGAGGAGATCGTCGCCGAGGCGCAGCACCCCAAGGTGATCGGCATCGGTGAATCCGGCCTGGATTATTTCTACGACAAGGCCCCGCGCGACCGGCAGCAGGCGGGCTTCCGCGCCCATATCCGTGCCGCCCGCCTCTCCGGCCTGCCGCTGTGCATCCATGCCCGCGATGCCGATGAGGACATCGCGAGCATCCTGCGCGAAGAAGCAGCCGATGGCGCGTTCAGCTTCCTTCTGCACTGCTTCAGCTCCGGCCGCGGGCTGGCGGAGGCGGCGCTGGCGCTGGGCGGCTACATCAGCTTCTCGGGGATCCTGACCTTCCCGAAATCCCAGGAAATCCGCGACATCGCCCGCGATGTGCCGAAGGAGCGGCTGCTGGTGGAGACGGATGCGCCGTATCTCGCCCCGGTGCCGTTTCGCGGCAAGCGCAACGAGCCCGGCCACGTGGCACACACCGCGCGCGTGCTGGGCGAGGTGCACGGCATGGGGCCTAACGAGATCGCGGCGCTGACCACGGCGAATTTCCGCCGGCTGTTCCGGAAGGCGGCGTGATCCGGGTCACGCTGCTGGGCACTGGCGGTTCCGCCGGGGTGCCGATGATCGGCGGCGAGGACGGGGCAGGGGACTGGGGGGTGTGCGACCCCGCCGAGCCACGCAACCGGCGCACCCGCACCAGCATCGCCGTGCAGGCCGAGGGCGCCACGCTGCTGGTCGATACGGGCCCGGACCTGCGCGGCCAGCTGATCGCGGCCGGGATCGGGCGGGTGGAGGCCATCCTCTACACCCACGCCCATGCCGACCACATCACCGGGCTGGACGATGTGCGCATCCTCAACCGGTTGATCGGCCGGCCGATCCAGGCCTTTGGCACCGCGCCGACGCTGGCCGACATCACCACGCGCTTTTCCTATGCCTTCCGGCCCTGGCGGCCGCCAGGGTTCTACCGCCCGGTGCTGGAGCCGGTGGAGGTGGCCGCCGATGCACAGATCGCCCCGGCCGGCTTCCCCGTGCGGCTGTTCGCCCAGGACCATGGCATGGTCACCACGCTGGGGCTGCGCATCGGCGGTTTCGGCTATTCCACCGATGTGGTGCGGCTGGACGAGCGCGCCTTCGAGGTCTTGGAAGGCGTCGATACCTGGGTGGTAGGCTGCTTCCAGCGCCTTCCGCACAACACCCACGCCAAGCTGGAGGATGTGCTGCGCTGGGTGGGTCGGCTGCGCCCGCGCCGCACCATCCTCACCCATATGGGCACCGACATGGACTGGGCCTGGCTCGCGGCGAACCTGCCCGAAGGCGTGGAGGCGGGAATGGACGGGATGGTGGTGGAGGTCGTGGGCTAGGTTTGTCCTTGGAGGCCGGCTGGCGGCACGGCATGCTGCGCCGTACCGACCCTGCATCCGGAGCCCCCATGGACACGCTCGCCGCCACCACGGTTCGCCACCCGCTCGACCCCCTGACCGAAGGGGAAATCGCCGCGGTGCAGCGCCTGGTCACGGGCCATGCAGGGTTCCAGGCCAGCATGCGCTTCACACTGCTGGAGCTTGTCGAACCGGCCAAGGCGGCGGTGCTGGCATTCGCGCCGGGGCAGGGGATGACGCGAGCCGCTCGGGTTGTGCTGCTGGATACCGCCTCGGGCGGGATCTTTGAGGTGCTGGCCGATCTCACCGCTGGGGCGGTGACGGGCTTTCGCCGTGTAGAGACCCAAGGCCAGCCGCCGATCATCCTCGATGAGTTCATGAAGCTGGACCGGATCGTAAAATCCGATCCGCGCTGGGTGGCCGCCGTGAAGCGGCGCGGCATTACCGATGCCGACCTGCCGCTCGTGCAGGTCGATCCGTTCTCGGCCGGGCATTTCGGCTTCCCGGAGGAAGACGGCAAGCGCCTGGTGCGGGCGGTGGCGTATTGGCGGGAAAGCATCAAGGACAATGGCTACGCGCACCCGATCGAGGGCGTGGTGGCGGTGGTGGACCTGATCGGCGAGCGCATCCTGACGCTGGTCGATGATCCCGTGGCGATCCCGGTGCCGCGCACGAAGCGGAACTACAATCCTGAGTCGCTGCCGCCGATGCGCACCGACGTGAAGCCACTGTCGATCGTGCAGCCGGAGGGGCCTTCGTTCACGGTCGATGGCTGGGATGTCTCCTGGCAGAACTGGCGCTTCCGGGTGGGCTTCACGCCGCGCGAAGGCCTGGTGCTGCACCGGCTTTCCTTCGTGGACCAGGAGGTTGCACGGCCGATCATCCACCGCGCCTCCATTGCCGAGATGGTGGTGCCCTATGCGGACCCGACCACCAACCATTTCTGGAAGAACGCCTTCGATGCCGGCGAGTACGGCCTGGGCAAGCTCGCCAACAGCCTGGAACTCGGCTGCGATTGCCTGGGCACGATCCATTATTTCAACGTGCCGGCGGCCGATGACCACGGCGCGCCGTTCGTGATGGAAAATGCCATCTGCATGCATGAGGAGGATTACGGAACCCTCTGGAAGCACTACGAATTCCGCAACGACGTGCGCGAGGTCCGGCGCTCGCGCCGGATGGTGATCAGCTTCTTCGCCACCGTCGGCAACTACGATTACGGGTTCTACTGGTACCTCTATCAGGACGGCACGATCCAGCTGGAAGCCAAGCTCACCGGCATCATCCAGACTGCCGCCGTGATGCCCGGCGAGCCCTATCCCTGGGGCGGCATGATCGGAGAGGGCCTGGGCGGGCCGACGCACCAGCATTTCTTCTGCGCCCGGCTGCATATGAGCCTGGATGGCGAAGGCAATTCCGTCAGCGAACACGGCTTTGTGCCGCGCCCCTGGGGCCGCGACAACCCGTACGGCAACGTGTTCGACACCACCAGCCGCGTGCTGGCGCGCGAGCGCGATGCGGCGCGGGAGGCGGATGGGCGCAGCGGGCGCTACTGGAAAATCTCCAACCCGAACAAGGCGAACGTGGTCGGAAATCCACCGGCGTATAAGCTGGCGGTGACCGATTCACCGCTGCTGCTGGCGCAGGAAGGCAGCGCGATCCGGGGCAGGGCAGGGTTCGCCACCAAGCATCTCTGGGTGACCGCCTATGACCCCGCCGAGCGCTTCCCGGCCGGCGAATTCCCGAACCAGCATCCGGGCGACGAGGGGCTGCCGGCCTGGATCGAGGCGAACCGGCCGATCGAGAACGCCGATATCGTGGTGTGGCATAATTTCGGCCACACGCATGTGTGCAAGCCGGAGGACATGCCGATCATGCCGGTGGAATATGCGGGGTTCATGCTGAAGCCGAGCGGCTTCCTGTCGGCCAACCCGGCGATGGACCTGCCGCGGGATACCGAGGGCAAGGCCGCCACCTCCTGCTGCGCCCCTGCGCCGTCTTCGTGCTGCGAATAAGCGAGAGAGCCTAAGACAATGGAACAAGGCATCATTCCGCCGGGCGTGGCCGGGCACAACCGGTCCATGGTGGACCCGAATTTCGCGATCATGCCGCCGCAGGGGATCCTGGAGAGCCGGCTGCCGGGTTGGCCTGGCACCTCGGTGTTCTTCCAGACCTCGCCGCAGATGGGCGCCAAGTTCGTGCAGGCGCTGCTGGTGATGCCGGCCGGCGGCACCGGCGTGCCCGGGCGGGTTGACGGGATTTCACATTTTTACTATGTCACAGAAGGAATATGTGACATAACGATTTGCAGTGAGCGCCATGCGCTGACCGCCGGCGGCTATGCCTATGTGCCGCCGGGCACGCCGCACAGCCTGGCCACGGCGGAAGGGGCGCGGATTTCCTGGATCCGCAAGAAGTTCGACGATGCCGGGCTCGGCGCACCGCCGGCGATCATCCGCCACACCAGCGACGTGAAGCACACGCTGCGCCACACGATCGGGCGCAGCTGGCAGCACCTGCTGCCGGAGGAAGACCTGCGCTACGACTTCGCGGTGAACATCCTGCATTTCCGGCCCGGCACGCATTTCGCCATGGTGGAAACGCACATCATGGAGCACGGGCTGCTGATGCTCGCCGGCCAGGGCATGTACCTGCTGGGCCGCACCTGGCACGAGGTGTGGAAGGACGACTTCATCTGGATGGGCCCGTACTGCCCGCAGCAATTCTATCCCACGGGCTGGGGCGACGCGGCATACCTGCTCTACAAGGACGTGAACCGGGACGTGGACCTGGGCTGATCGTCACGCACGGTTCTTTCCATAATATACCTTCTGCGACTTTCATGCGCGGCGATATGGCAGCCCCCCATAGCACCCGCGTTCAGGAAAATCGCTTTTCCATCACCGGCTCGCCGTTCTTCGTCGCACCGGTCGGCGCGTAGCCCAGCGCCAGGTAGAGCTTCGGCGCGGCAGCGCTCAGCAGCAGCCGTGTCGCACCCAGGCGCGGCGCGGCTGCCTCCAGCGCGTGCATCAGGCGCACCGCCAACCCCTGCCCCCGGTACGGCGGGATGACGAACACGCCGCCCACCCACGGGCCCACCTCGTCGCCCGGCCGCTCCACCTCCATCAGGCTGGCGGTGGCCACCGGGATCTCGCCATCCAGCGCGATCCAGGCCATCGGCATCCGGTCCGCCTGGGCGCGCTCGCGGAACAGGTCGATCGCGATCGCAGCCGTACGGCCGGGATAGCGATACCCCCATTCTCGATACAGCCACAGCGCGGCCACGGGCGCGGCCTGCGGCACATCGGCCAGCAAGGCGAGTCGGATTCGATCGGTCATCGCCGAACTCTGGCGCGGCGGCGCGGTTTCGGGAACCGCTGTTAACGGGTTGTTTCGCCCTGCTACCTAGGGTGCGCAACCATGCTGGCCCGACCCACCGACGGCGTGACCAACTGGATGACCATGTTCCGCTGGATCGTGAAAACGATCCGCGACGACTACGGCATTGAGGAAACACGCCTCACCCGCAGTGCGATGCTGGAAACCGATCTCGGCCTCTCCATCGAACAGGTGGAGGAAACGCTGGAGGTGATCGCCACCAGCTTCGCGGTGCGCTTTCCGCCGGGAACGCTGGACGAGGTGCTTCGGCTGGAGGAATTGTGCATGCTCGCGAGCTGGATGAAGGGCCTCTACAAGCGCCCGCCCTTCATCTCGGATGCGTTCGCGGATGCCGCGCGCCAGGTGAACCCGGCCGCGGCGGACTGAACACCCCCCTTCCCCGGGCGCGCGGGAGCGATACGATGCGCGCCAGCCGGATGATCCAGGTGGTGGGATGCCACGCCGAGGGCGAGGTGGGCGACGTGATCGTGGGCGGCGTGCTGCCCCCGCCAGGAGCCACCGTGTTCGAGCAACGCGTAGCCATGGAGCGCGACTTCGACCACATCCGCCAGATGCTGATCTGCGAGCCGCGCGGCAGCGTGGCCCGGCACGTGAACCTGATCGTGCCCGCGAAGCGCCCGGATTGCGTGGCCGGCGCCATCATCATGGAGCCGACGGAATACCCGCCCATGTCCGGCTCCAACACCATGTGCATCGCAACCGTCCTGCTGGAAACCGGCATGGTGCCGATGCAGGAGCCCGAAACGCGCCTGCGCCTGGACATGCCGGCGGGCCCCGTTGACGTGCTGGCAGGCTGCGAAGATGGCCGCGTGCTCTGGGTGGAACTCACCAACGTGCCCTGCTTCGCCACGCATCTGGACGCGCCGCTGGAGGTGGAGGGCTACGGCACCATTTCCATCGACATCGCCTATGGCGGCATGTTCTACGCCATGACCGATGCCACCAGGCTGGGCTTCGCGCTGGAGCCCGGCGAGGCGCGCGAGCTGGCCGTGCTGGGCGAGCGCATTCGCCTCGCCGCCCGCGCCCGCTACCGTGTGGCACACCCAGAAAATCCCGCGATCTCAGGTGTTTCCATCGTGCAGCTGCATGCGCTCTTCACCGCTCCGGGCGGGGAAAGCCGCAACACATGCATCATCGCCCCGGGCCGTTCCGACCGCTCGCCCACCGGCACTGGCCTCTCGGCGCGGCTGGCCGCCCTGGCGGCGCGCGGCCTGCTGAAGCCCGGCGACCGCTACGACCACACCAGCCTGATCGGCAGCCGCTTCGAGGGCCGCATCGTCGCCCCGGCGCAGGCCGGCGACCTGCCCGCCATCATCCCCGCCATCCGCGGCCGCGCCTGGATCACCGGCTTCCACAGCTACGTCGTCGATCCCCGGGACCCCTACCCCGCCGGCTACCGCGTGGCCGATACCTGGGGCGTGACAGACGGGGTGCGCCAGGGCGAGTGATGGCGCATCATCCCGGCAATAAAGCCGGGGGACGCGCCATGGAGCAATACGACCACATCAACGTCGGCGGCGGCTCCGCCGGCTCGGTGCTCGCCAACAGGCTCTCGGCCGATCCCAGCCGACGCGTGCTGCTGATCGAGGCGGGCGAGGACACGCCGCCCGGAAAAGTGCCGCCGGAGGTGCTGGATAGCTTCCCGGGCAAGGCCTACCTCAACCCGCGCTTCCTCTGGAGCGAGCTGCGCGTCACCACCGAAGCCATGTCCCACAACCGCCCCGGCGAACGCCCGCGGCTGCGGCGCTACGAACAGGCGCGCGTGCTCGGCGGCGGCTCCGCCATCAACGGCCAGCTCGCCAATCGCGGCCTGCCGGAAGACTACGCCGAGTGGGAAGCGCGCGGTGCCCAGGGCTGGGGCTGGAACGACGTGCTGCCCTTCTTCCGCCGCGTGGAGGCAGACCAGGATTTCGCCGGCGAGCTGCACGGCACCGATGGCCCGATCGGCGTGCGCCGCGTCTTCCAGGACCAGTGGGCGGAGCACGCGAAAGTCTATTCCAAGGTCCTGTCCCGCACCGGCCTGCCCTACCTGCCAGACCAGAACGGCTGCTTCGAGGACGGCCACTTCCCCGTGCCCATCTCCAACGTGAACGATCAACGCGTGACCGCGGCGATGGGCTACCTCACCGCCGAAGTGCGCGCCCGGCCCAATCTGCGCCTGCTCACCCGCACCCAGGTGACCGGCCTTGCCTTCGAAGGCCGCCGCTGCACCGGCGTTTCCTCCACCACCGGGGATTTCGCGGCGCGCGAGGTCATTCTCTCGTCGGGCGCCATCCATTCCCCGGCCCACCTGCTGCGCGCGGGCATCGGGCCGGCGGCGCAACTGCGTACTCTCGGCATTCCCGTGCTGCTCGATGCCCCCGGCGTCGGCCAGCGGCTGATGGATCATCCCTCCATCGCCGTGGCCTCCTTCATCCCGCCGCATGCCCGCATCAACGGGCGCAGCGCCCGGCACATCTTCCTGGTGCTGCGCTTCTCCTCCGGCGTGCCCGGTGCGCCGGGCGGGGACATGGGGGCCACCCTCTCCAGCAAATCCGCCTGGCACGCCGTGGGCGACCAGATCGGCACCATGAACATGTGGGTCAACAAGACCTACAGCGAGGCCGGCACCGTCACGCTCTCCACGCCCGATTGGCGCGCCCACCCGGACGTGGACTTCAACCTGCTGTCAGACCGCCGCGACCTCGAACGCCTGATGGTCTCCTTCCGCCGCTTCGCCGCCCTGCATGCGCTGCCGGAGCTGCAGGCCGTCGCCTCCGACGCCTTCGCGGCGAGCTATTCCGACAAGGTGCGCGCCGTGGCGGACATGACGATGAAGAACCGCCTCACCACCTCCATCCTGGCCAAACTGCTCGACGGCCCGGCCGCGCTGCGCCGCAATCTGATCGACAGCCTGATCGTGGAAGGCGACAGCCTGCCCACCCTGATGCAGGACGACGACGCGCTGGAAGCCTTCGTGCGAAAGGCTGCGGTGGGCGTGTGGCACGCCAGCTGCACCTGCCGCATGGGCGCCGAGGACGACCCGATGGCCGTGACAGACACCCAGGGCCTCGTGCGCGGCGTGGAAGGGCTGCGGGTGTGCGACGCCTCGATCTTCCCGGTGGTGCCCAGGGCCAATACCAACTTTCCCGTGATGATGGCGGCGGAGAAGGTGGCGGCGGCGATGCTCGAAGGAAGCAAGTAAGAATCTTCTTTTTTCTGAAGAAAAAAGAAGCAAAAAAGACTTCATGAATTTGCACCCGGGACTCCCGGGCGCAAATTCATAAAAGTTTTTTGGTTCTTTTTTTCAAAAAAGAACGCGCTTACTTCCGCCGCAGCTGGCTCACATCGCGCACCGCGCCACGGCTGGCGCTGGTGGTCAGTGCGGCATAGGCTTGCAGCGCCTGTGTCACCATGCGCGGGCGCGGCTGGGGCTGCCAGGCGTCGCCGCCCTTGGCTTCCATCGCCGCACGGCGCGTGGCCAGTACTTCGTCGCTGACGGCCACGTTGATGGTGCGGGCGGGGATGTCGATCTCGATGATGTCGCCCTCCTCCACCAGCCCGATCGTGCCGCCCTCGGCCGCTTCCGGCGAGCAGTGGCCGATGGAAAGGCCGGAGGTGCCGCCTGAGAAGCGGCCGTCGGTGACCAGGGCGCAGGCTTTGCCGAGGCCAGTCGATTTCAGGTAGCTGGTGGGGTAGAGCATCTCCTGCATGCCCGGGCCGCCCTTGGGGCCCTCGTA
Organism: Alphaproteobacteria bacterium; assembly: GCA_026400815.1. Lineage (GTDB taxonomy): Bacteria > Pseudomonadota > Alphaproteobacteria > Acetobacterales > Acetobacteraceae > CAMDGX01. The sequence goes on along the minus strand of JAPLOI010000063.1, from coordinate 125,739 downwards.
GACGATCAGTACGATATCCCCGGCCTTGATCTTCTTGCCCAGGATCGCCTTCACGGCGTCGTCCTGGCTTTCGAAGCGGCGGGCGGGGCCGCTGAATTTCAGGATGCTCTCATCCACGCCCGCGGTCTTCACGATGCAGCCTTCAAGCGCGATGTTGCCGAACAGCACCGCCAGGCCGCCATCCTTGCTGAAGGCGTTCGCCAGGTTGCGGATCACGCCCTTTTCGCGGTCCGCATCCAGCTCATCCCAGCGCGAGGACTGGCTGAAGGCGGTCTGCGTCGGCACGCCGCCCGGCGCGGCGCGGAAGAATTCCTGCACCGACGGAGAGGGCTTCAGGGCGATGTCCCACCCGTCCAGCGCTTCGCCCAGGGTCTTGCTGTGCACGGTGGGCACGTCGCGGTGGATCAGCCCGGCGCGGTCCAGCTCGCCCAGAATCGCGGGGATGCCGCCGGCGCGGTGAACGTCCTCCACATGCACGTTGGCAATCGCCGGAGCCACCTTGCACACGCAGGGCACGCGGCGCGACAGCCGGTCGATATCGGCCATGGTGAACGGGATGCCGCCCTCCTGCGCCGCAGCCAGCAGGTGCAGCACGGTGTTTGTGGACCCGCCCATGGCGATATCCAGCGTCATCGCGTTCTCGAAGCTGCGGAAGGTGGCGATGTTGCGCGGCAGCGCGCTGTCGTCGTTGCCTTCGTAGTAGCGCTTGGTCAGCTCCACCACCAGCCGCCCGGCCTCCTCGAACAGTGCCTTCCGGTCGGAATGGGTGGCCAGCACGGTGCCGTTGCCGGGCAGCGCCAGGCCCAGGGCTTCCATGAGGCAGTTCATCGAATTGGCGGTGAACATGCCGGAGCAGGAGCCGCAGGTGGGGCAGGCGGAGCGCTCGATCACCTCCACCTCGGCATCGCTGTACTTGTCGTCGGCGGCGTAGATCATCGCGTCGATCAGGTCGATCTTGCGCTGGTGGCCCTTCAGCTCGATCTTGCCGGCTTCCATCGGCCCGCCGGAGACGAACACCACGGGGATGTTGAGGCGCATCGCGGCCATCAGCATGCCGGGCGTGATCTTGTCGCAGTTGCTGATGCACACCATCGCATCGGCGCAGTGGGCGTTCACCATGTATTCCACGGCATCGGCGATCAGCTCGCGCGAGGGCAGGCTGTAGAGCATGCCGTCATGGCCCATGGCGATGCCGTCATCCACCGCGATGGTGTTGAATTCCTTGGCGATCCCGCCGGCCGCCTCGATCTCGCGCGCCACCAGCTGGCCGAGATCCTTCAGGTGCACGTGGCCGGGCACGAACTGGGTGAAGGAATTCACGACGGCGATGATCGGCTTGCCGAAGTCGCTGTCCTTCACGCCTGTCGCGCGCCACAGGCCGCGGGCGCCGGCCATGTTGCGGCCATGGGTGGTGGTGCGGGAGCGATATGCGGGCATGACGGTCCTCCAGATGCGCGCTTTTTGGCCCATGCGGGCAAGGCTTGTCCACATCGTCAGAAATGAGGGCACGCATCCAGCGGAGCGGGCGCGTATGGCGGCATGTCGCGCATTGCCAAGTTCTTCCCGCTAGGTGACAACATTGCAATTAGGATCTTGGGAGTCTCGCATGGGCCGCCTTGCCGCCACGGGTCTGGCAACAGCACTTTCGCTGCTTGTCGCAGCCCCGGCCCTGTCGCGGCCACTGCCCAATGGCGGCGTGACCGCGCCGGAGGTGGCGGAGGTGCTGCAGGCGCTCGGCTTCAAGGTCACGGAGAGCAAGGACGGCGACGGCGACCCGGTCTGATCGTGTTCAGGGGCTGGAAATCCTCTGCGCTGCAGGATAGAAGGTAGACTTGCAGATATAATAACGTTCAACAGACCCAAGTCACAAGAAAGGAGGATGCGATGTTTAACCGAGAGGTTAATAATGTTTTCTTAGATACCTGTGATTGCGCAAAATTTAAAATTTTTAATAAATTCAAGAATATTTTGCCTATATTTTTTATACTTTTTGCGATTTTACCTACCGTTGGATGTTCTCCACGTGCAACGTTAAATATATCGAGCAATCCTGACGGAGCACAGTTGGTTCATATCGGATCGAATGCGATGCTTGGTAATGGAACATATTCTGGTCAATTTGACTCTGCCCTATTGAAGCAGCACAGAGCGCCTGACGGATGCTATCTCGTGGGCGGAATTGAAGCGCGCTGGATAAGTGGCGCAGTAACCCAAATAAACCCAATCCGACTTTGCGGCTCAGCACAGGGAACCTATAATATCGTATTTTCACGCGATCCCAGTGTAGCGGGATATGATAAAGATATGCAATTCGCATTAGAGGTGCAAAGAACTAGATTGCTTGCAGCACAAACCCAGGCCGCACAGAGACAAGCAGCAGCTTCTGAAGATGCTGCCGCAGCAGCTTTGTATAGGAACATTATGAATTCTCGATCTGTAGACTGCCAAACAACAAAGTCAATTTACTCATCACGAACGACTTGCCGTTAAGAGTATTATTATTTATCATGTAATTTATTTGATTGCGTCGAATCGGAGAGTTTTGTTGTAGTTTTTTACCAATGCTAGGGCTCGAACTTCGCCTCGATCCAGTATTCGGCGGGGTATGAGGGGGCAGCCAGCGTACCTATGGTCCAGAGCCACGACTGGAAGCGCACCCAGCACTTTGGCCGTGACTATGCCGATGGCGGCACGCTCTACATGGACGTGGAGCGCGGCGCGAGCCATCTCCACCGAACACATTGCCCGGCTGGTCTATCGCTGGTCCGGGACCTTGCCGATCTCGTCAAGGCGTTCCCGTAGCGCCGCCGGGTGCGGCGCGCGGGCAAGTAGCAGGAGCGGAACGATGATGCGTACAATGATGGCCGGCCTCGCGCTGGTGCTGGCCTCTGCCCCGGCCATGGCCGGTCCGCTGCCCGATGGCGGTGTAACGGCCGATGAGGTGGCGAGCGTGATGCGCGCCCTGAAGCTGCCGGTGGAAAAGACCACGGACCGCGATGGCGACCCGCTGATCCTCAGCACCTTGGACGGCCACAAGTTCGGCGTCTATTTCTACCAGTGCCAGAGCGAACGTTGCGCTTCGATACAATACTCGGCAGGATACGAGGGGGCGGCCAGCGTGCCGATGGTCAAGATCCACGACTGGAACCGCACCAAGCGCTTTGGCCGCGCCTATGCCGATGGCGGCACGCTTTATGTGGAGATGGACATGGACGTGGAGCGTGGCACCACCACGGAAGCGCTGGCGAACAACTTCGAGCGCTGGGCGGCGGTGATGGAACAATTCCCGAAGTTCTTCAAATGAGCCAGGGCACCGGTGGTGGGCGTATCGGCCGCAGGGGACTGTTGCTTGCCACCACCGGTGCAGTGGCAGGGGGCGGGGCGATAAGCTCCGTCGCTTCATCCGCGCCCGGCCCCCTGCCGACCACCACGCCGGAGGCCGCGGGCTTCCGCCCCGACCTCGCCGAGCAGCTGGAGGCTGGCCTGCGCTCCGGCGCGCTGCGCGACCTGCACGGCGTGGTGCTGGCCCGCAAAGGGCAGATCGTGCTGGAGCGCTACCTCAGCGGGCCGGACGAAGCATGGGGGCGCAAGCTCGGCGTGGTCCAGTTCGGGCCCGAGGTGCTGCACGATTTGCGCTCGGTGACGAAAAGCCTGGTGGGCCTGATGTACGGCATCGCCCTGGCGCAGGGGCGCGTGCCGGCGCCCGAGGCTCCGCTATTCGCGCAGTTCCCCGAGCACGCAGACCTGGTGGCCGCCACCCCGGCGCGCGCGGCGATCACGGTGGCGCATGTGCTGGGCATGACCATGGGCACCCAATGGCGCGAAAGCGGCGTGCCCTATACCGACCCGACCAACGACGAAATCGCCATGGAGATGGCGCCGGATCGGGTCCGCTACGTGCTGGAGCGCCCCGTGGTGGAAGCACCAGGGCAGCGCTGGGTCTATTCCGGCGGCGCGGTGGCGTTGCTGGGCGTGCTGATCGAGCGCGGCACCGGCAAGGGTTTGTACGCCTTCGCGCAGGAGGTCCTGTTCGGCCCGCTCGGCATCACCACCAGCGAATGGGCAACCGGGCGCGATGGCCGTGCCTCGGCGGCTTCGGGCGCGCGGCTTCGCCCGGCGGACCTGCTGCGGATCGGCCTGATGGTCCTGGCCGGCGGCCGGTCTGGGGACACGCAGGTGGTGCCCGCTGGCTGGGTGCAGGCCCTGATGCAACCGCGCGTGGAGGCGTTTGACGGGGTTCGCTATGGCTGGCTTTGGTATGCCGGCCCGATCGGCACCCCCGCCCTGCCCGGCCGGCACCCCTGGATGGCCGGCTTCGGCAATGGCGGCCAGCGGATGTGGCTGGTGCCGGCGGCCGACCTCGTGCTGGTAAGCGTGTCGGGCGCCTACGACACCCCGGACCAGTGGATGACCCCGGCGAAGCTCTTTCGCGACATCGTCATGGCCAACCTCATCCGCGCCTGAGCGGAAAGGCCACGCACAGGTTGTTCGCCGGCATCTCCGTGATCTCCGGCACGCCGAACCCGGCGGCGCGGGCCAGCGCGTCCACCGCCTCCAGGTCGCGCAGGCCCCATTCTGGGTTGCGCGCCCGAAGGTCCGCATCGAACGCCTCGTTGCCCGGTGCCGTCGGCACGCCCTGGCGGAAGAACGGGCCGTAGAGCAGCAGGATGCCGCCCCTGCCTTCAACGTTGGGCGAAAGCACCCGCCCTGCCCCGGCCAGCAGGCCCTCGGCCGCCGCCCAGGGGGCGATGTGGATCATGTTGCAGCACAGCAGCAGGTCGAACGGTCCCGCCGGCCACGCGCCTGCGGTGGCATCCAGTGCCACGGCCGGGCGCACATTGGCGATCCCTTCGCACCAGGCATCGATGCTGGCGCGGCGTGCCGCATCGGGGTCGCTGGGCTGGAACACCACGCCGGGCAGCGCCGCGGCGAAATGGGCCGCGTGCTCGCCGCTGCCGCTCGCCACCTCCAGCACCGTGCCGCGCTCCGGCAGCAGGCGGCGCAGCACCTCCAGGATCGGGTCGCGGTTGCGGGCGGCGGCGGGGGCGTGCTGGCGAGGATCGGTCATGGCGGCATTTGCCGCCCTTCCCGGCGCCCCGTAAACCGGAGACGGCGCGAAGGAGGCTGGGATGGGCGAGGCGGAGACGGAACTGCGGCGGCTGCTGGACATCATGGCGGCGCTGCGTGCGCCGATTGGTGGCTGCCCGTGGGACGTGCAGCAGGATTTCGACAGCATCGCCCCCTACACGATCGAGGAAGCCTATGAGGTGGCGGACGCGATCGCCCGGCGGGACTTCGCCGCCCTGCCGGACGAGCTCGGCGATTTGCTTTTCCAGGTGGTCTATCACGCCCGCATGGCGGAGGAGGAAGGCCGCTTCGGCTTCGCCGACGTGGCCAAGGCCATCGCCGACAAGATGGTTCGCCGCCACCCGCATGTGTTCGGCGAGGCCGCCGCCCGTGATGCCGGCATGCAGCGCGCCGCGTGGGAGGAGCAGAAGAAGGCCGAGCGCACCGCCCGGGCGGAAATCGGCACCCTGGCGGGTATTCCCATCGCACTCCCTGCCCTCACCCGCGCCCAGAAGCTGACGGCGCGGGCCGCACGCGTTGGTTTCGACTGGCCGGACGCCGCCGCGGTGCTGGAGAAGCTGGACGAGGAGGTGGCGGAACTGCGCGCCGAACTCCCCGAAGCCGATCCCGCCCGGCTGGCGGACGAGGTGGGCGACCTGCTGTTCGTGCTGGCCAACCTCGCCCGCAAGCTGGATCTGGACCCGGAGCGCTGCCTGCGCCAGGCCAATGCCAAGTTCGCCCGCCGCTTCGGGCACATCGAAACCGCGCTCGCCGCCGAAGGCCGCACGCCCGGCGAGGCGACGCTGGAGGAGATGGAGGCGCTGTGGGTGGCCGCCAAATGGGAGGAACGGGCATGAAGGTCGGAACGGTCGGATTCGGTGCCTGGGGCAAGTTTCACGCACGCGCCTGGCGCAAGGTAGCGGGCGCGGAGCTTGCCGGCATCGCCGCCCATGGCGACAGCTCTGCCGCCGAGGCCGCGGCCGAATTCCCCGACGTGCCGATCCACCGCACCCTCGCCGCCCTGTTGGAAGCCGGGGTGGAGGTGGTGGACATCGTGGCGCCGAACCACCTGCACGCAGCCATGGTGCTCGCGGCGCTGGAGGCCGGGTGCCACGTGGTGGTGGAGAAGCCGTTGGCGACCAGCACCGCCGATCTCGATCGCATCGTGGCCGCCGAGCGGGCCAGCGGGAAACGCGTGAGCGTGGTGCATGAGCTGCGGGTCTCCGAGCAATGGGGGTTGATCCGGCAGGAGATCGCGGCCGGTGCCATCGGGACCCCGATGGCCGGGGTGTATTCGCTGTTTCGCCGCCCGTTCCGTGGCGGCAGCACCGGCTGGCGGCATGATCCCGCCCGCGTCGGCTCCTGGATCCTGGAGGAGCCGGTGCATTTCCTGGACCTGCTGGTGTGGTATTTCGGTGCCCACGGCACCCCGGCCACGGTGCAGGCCACGGCCACGCCGGGCACGCTCGGCGCCAACCTGGCGATGACGGTGCGCTATGCCAGCGGCGCCTTCTTCACTGTGACGCAGATCCTGGACGGGTTCGAGCACCATTGCGCGCTGGATATCGCCGGCACCGAGGGCGCGCTGCGCAGCTGGTGGTCGGCAGGGGATGCACGGGTGACGGAAAGCAATGCCGGGCTTTCGATCCGCCGCTCCGGAGCCGAGGCGCCGGAGACGATCCGCTTCGGGCAATCCGGCGAGGTGTTCGAGCTGGTGGAGCATCTGCGGCGCAGCCACGCGGCGTTCCTGGCAGGAACGACTCCGCTTTCGGCGGAGGAAGCGGCACTCAGCGTGCGGCTGTGCCTGGCGGCGGAGGAATCGGTGCGGCTGGGGCGGGCGGTGGCGCTGGATCGGTAAGGCCCGATGCGGGCATGAGTCGTCGCCGCCGGAGGCGGGGTTTTCGCGACGGATTTGGGATGATGGGGGGCGCTTGGGTGCCAGGGCGGGGCGCGGGCGGCCTGCGGCGGGCAGGGTACGGGCGCGCGCTGGCCGGACAAGGACATGCCGCGATTGGGCGTGCCGCGCATCAGCCAGCCGATCTCCGCACGGAGTTGCAGCAGGCGGCGCAGGGCGTACGGATTCCGGGCGGAGTCCAGGTCTTCGTGGAGGTCGGTGTTGGTGGAGAAGAGCCAGTCCTGGCGCAGGAGGTGCCGTGTGCGGCACGGGGCCTCTTCCCGCGAGAAGGCGGCGAGCAGGGCCAGCAACAGGAGCTTCAACGGCGCCGGAATCCGGGCGTGCAGAATCGCCCGCGCCCAGGGGCGCGGTGCGTCGGCTTCGACCGGAGTGGCGGGTTGATGTGGCATCACCGGTTATTATGCCGAACGCAACACCGATGGAGAAGGAAAAAAACTACGTACGTAGGATAAAAGAGCTAGGGCGATGGCTGCGCGTCGGATGGCCGGAGGGGCTGACAGGGAAGGAAGCGTCTTCTTTTTTCTGAAGAAAAAAGAAGCAAAAAAGACTTTATTATTTTGGCGCGGGAACAGTGAAACCCAAGTAATTGGTGCGGCACGATGGATTTTGTCGCTTATCGGGCAATGACGGGGAAGGTCGGGCGCAAAGTCACAAAAGTTTTTTTGGTTCTTTTTTTCAAAAAAGAACCGCTTGCGGAGAAGCCGCCGAGGTCTTTCGATCTGGGCTCGATCATCAGGTCCACGGCGCCATCGGCTTCGGGGGAGACGGGCGGCAGCCAGTTCATGGATGGGGCTTCGCAACGGCTTGGGCTGCGCTACAGGTGGGATGCGGTGCGGCCGTTGCCAGTGTGGCAGGCGGCGAGGGGCCACGGGGTGCGACGGGAAGATGGCGTGAGACAGCGATGGGCGTTGGCGGCGGCCGCGGCGACCGGCGTGCAGGTGGGTGCGGCCATGGTGGCCAGCCGCTATGTGGTGCATGAGGCCGGGCCGGCGACGCTGACCTTCGTGCGCTATGTGGTGGCCGTGCTGCTGATCTCGCCCTGGCTGCTGCGCATGAAGCGGCCGCGTTTTGGCGTTCGGGATTTCTGGGCGCTGGCCGGGTTGGGCGTGCTGCAGTTCGGTGTGCAGATCGCGCTGCTGAACGTGGGCCTGGCGTTCCTGCCCGCGGTGCGCGCCTCCGTGCTGTTCAACACCTTTCCGCTGATGACGATGCTGATCGCCGCCGTGCTGGGGCGGGAGAAACTGACCGCCGCGAAATGCCTGGGTGCGCTGCTCGCCTTCCTCGGCGTGGCCGCCACCTTCGGCGATGCGGTGCTGGCCGGCGTTTCGGCGCGGGAATGGCCGGGGGTGCTGGCCGTGCTGGCCGCCGCCACGGTCGGTGCGTTGGCCACTGTGCTGACCCGCCCTTACGTGCCCCGGCACGGCACACTGGCGGTCGGCGGGCTGGCCATGGCGGCCACCGTGGTGGCGATGCTGCCGCCGGCGCTGGCGGAGGGGATGATTGCCACCCTGCCCGCCCTTGGCGCCACCGGCTGGGCGGCGCTGGTGTTCATCGGCATGTCCAGCGGCGTGGGCTACATGCTGTGGCTGACGGCACTGCGCCATGCCTCGGCCAGCCATGCCACGCTGTTCCTTTCGCTGAGCCCGCCCACCGCCGTGCTGCTGGGCGTGGCGCTGCTGGGCGAGCCCTTCACGCTTTGGCTCGCCATTGGCCTGGCGCTGGTCGTTGCGGGCCTCGCGGTGGCCGTGCTGGGCGGCCAGCGCGCAGCCCGCGCGTAACGCCGGCCTGGGTGGCGAGTCTGCCCAAAATCCACAACGCAGGAGTGCCGGGATGGCCAGCCTTACGGAACAACTCGCGGCGATGCGCCTCGCCGCCTTCGGGGACGGGGCCAAGCCCGGCCGCATTCCCCCCGAAGCGGCCGCGGTGATGCATCGCGTGACGGCGGACCAGCGCGCCAGCGGCTATCGCACCGGCATGCCGGCCCTCGGCAGCCCCCTGCCCGGCTTCGCGTTGCCCGACACCAATGGTGCCGTGGTGACCTCGGCGGCGCTGCTCGCCCAGGGCCCGCTGGTGGTGAGCTTCTTCCGCGGCGCGTGGTGACCGTACTGCAGATCAGAGCTGTATGCTTTGAATGCGGTGCTTGCCACGATCCGCGACCTCGGCGCCGAGCTGGTGGTGATCTGCCCCCAGCTGCCCGAGTATCTCACGGACGTGAAGGCCAAGCAGAAGCTGGATTTCCCGCTGCTGCATGATGCCGGCAACGCCTATGCCGCGCAGCTTGGCATCGCCATGACGGTGCCGGACGATCTGGCGGCGATCTACGCCAAGTTCGGCATCGACCTGCCGAAGGTGAACGGCGACGGGGCCTGGAAGCTGCCCGTGCCGTCGCGCTGGATCGTCGATCGCGCCGGGCTGGTGCGGGATGTGTTCGACGACCCCGACTACACGGTTCGGCCGGAGCCGGACGTGACGGTGGAGACGCTGCGCGCCATCGTCTGAGCGCTTGTGTGCCCCTTGGTTTGCGCGGAACATGGCCGCAAAACCAAGGGGAAACACACCATGTCCGACAAGCCCGTGCTGCTGATCGACACGCCGGCCCCCGGTATTCGTCGCCTCACGATGAACCGGGCCGAGAAGCGCAATGCGCTGAACAATCCGTTGCGCGGCGCCATCCTGGAAGCGCTGATCGAGGCGGATCGGGACCCGGAGGTGAAGGTCTCCATCCTGCGCGGGGACGGGCCCAGCTTCAGCGCCGGGTATGACCTTTCGGCCAACAATGCCGTGGACCAGCCCTACTACACCGCCGCCGGTGCTGGGCAGTGGGCGCGGCATGTGGTGGAAGGCTGGATGAAGATCTGGGATCTCGCCAAGCCGGTGATCGCACAGGTGCATGGCCACTGCCTGGCCGGCGGCAGTGAGTTGGCCAGTTGCTGCGACCTGGTCTACGTCGCCGAGGATGCCAATATCGGCTACCCCGCCGTGCGCCTGATGTCCCCGCCTGACAACCAGTTCCATCCGTGGCTGATGGGGATGCGCAGCGCGATGGAGATGATGCTGACCGGCGATGGCATCAGCGGCATCGAGGCGGCGCAGAAGGGGTTCGCCAACCGGGCGTTTCCGGCCGCAGTGCTGGAGGAAGAGGTGATGAAGATCGCCGCGCGCGTGGCGCTGATCCCCACCGAGCTGAACCAGATCAACAAGCGCAGCGTGCACCGGGCGATGGAGGCGATGGGGCTGCGGGCGGCGATCCGGGCCGGGACGGAGCTGCAGGCGCTGGCCTTCACCACCAAGGTGAGCCTGGATTACCGCGCCAACTTCAAGCGCGACGGGACTTCTGTGCGCGAGACGTTGAGCCTGCGGGACAAGGCGTTCGGGGATTATCGGGAGAAGAAGGAGTAGCGGGAGGGGCTGGGGACGAAGGAAGGAAACCGCCAAGGCGCCAAGGAGCGCCAAGATTCGCCAGGGGCTTGATTTCCTTGGCGCCTTCCTTGGCGGCACTTGGCGCCTTGGCGGTTCCCTTCCTTCTGTCTTGCGTCCTTTTCTCCGCGCTTAGCGCTTGATGACGAGGCCCTGCCCCGTCGGCAACGGGATTACCCGATACTTCCGGGCCTCGAACCACGGGTCTTCCGCGAGCTTCTGGCCGCGATAGGCCATGGCCCATTCGTAGTCGTCCAGGATCAGCATCCCGCCCGGCACGATGCGGTCGAACAGGGCATCGAGGGCTGCGAGTTCGGCGGCGGGCTGGTTGAGGTCCAGGTGCAGCCAGGCGATGCGGTCCGGCATGCCCCGGGCGAAGCTGTCGGGGATTTCGCCTTGCACGATGCGGACCGTGTTGTAGCCGGCGAACTTGGCGCGCACCGTCTCCACCAGTTCCGGCCCGTGTGCCGGCATGGCGTGGTGGGCCATGCCTTTCTCGTGCTCGAACAGGTCGTAGCCCCAGGCGCCGCGCGGGAAGGCGGGGCCGCCGAGATAGTCCAGCACGGTTTTCAGGCCCACGGCGCGGTAGCAGCCGCATTCCACGAAATCGCCATCCAGCTGCACCGCGTGGTAGCCGGTGGTGGCGAGGATGTAGCGCCGCCAGATGGCGGTGCGGTCGGAATCGGTTTCATTGTTGCCGGCCCAGGCTTGCAGGAAGGCCGCGTCCTCCAGCATGGAGTTGTTGCGGCCCCAGGCCAGGAAGCTGTCTGCCAGGTGAACACCGCCGGGCACGCGGGCGATGATCTCCTGGGCAAGGCGCACCACCTCAGGCAGATCCTTCGCCACCCACAGGGCCGGATAGATGTAGTTGATCACCTGGCCGGGAACGGCAGGCGAAAGCGGCGGAAGGGACATGGCGTCTCGCTGTTTTGGCGATGAAGCCTGCATTCCATCCGTGGAAGGTTAACATCCTGTTGCGTTCGCCCCCTCGGCCGGGGATACGCTGCACGTCCGGCAAGGGAGCCTCGCATGGCCCACATCATTCCAGACCGCATGGCGGCCGAGATCGAGGGCGATTTCGTGGTTTTCCTGATCGGCATGCGCATCAACAAGCCGTGGAAGGTGCATCGGTGGTGGCCGGTGTTCACCGCCATGCCGCGGATGATCCGCGAGCTGGAGCGCGCGGGGCCGGAAACCGGCTTTCTCGGCCATAACGGCCTTGGGCTGGGCGGCATCGTGCAGTACTGGCGCAGCTTCGACCATCTGGAGGCCTATGCGCGCGACCCCGCGCGGCGGCACGCCCCGGCCTGGGCGGCGTTCAACAAGGCCATGCGCGGCAGCCGCGAGGATGTCGGCATCTGGCACGAGACGTATCTGGTGAAGGCCGGCCAGTATGAGGCGGTGTATTCCGGCATGCCGCCGCACGGGCTCGGCCGCGTCAGCCGCCTGGTGCCGGCCACCGGCAACCGGGAGGCGGCGCGGCAGCGGCTTTCGGGCTAGCCGGCGGCCTTCGCCCGTTCGATCGCCGCGGTGATCATCGCGCGTGCCTCGGCCGCATCGCCCCAGCCGATCACCTTCACCCACTTGCCGGGCTCCAGGTCCTTGTAGTGCTCGAAGAAGTGCTGGATCTGTTCCAGCGTGATCGCCGGCAGGTGCTGATAGCTGGTGACGTTCAGGTAGCGCTTGGTGAGCTTCGGCGAGGGCACGGCGATGATCTTTTCATCCCCGCCGGCTTCGTCATCCATCTTCAGCACGCCGACGGGGCGCACGTTCAGCACCGCGCCGGGCACGATCGGGCGGGTATTGGCCACCAACACGTCGATCGGGTCGCCATCTTCTGAGAGCGTGTGCGGCACGAAGCCGTAATTCCCGGGGTAGCGCATGGGCGTGTGCAGGAAGCGATCGACGAACAGGGTGCCGCTGGCCTTGTCCAGTTCGTACTTGATGGGCTCGCCGCCGATCGGCACCTCGACGATCACGTTCACGTCCTCGGGCGGGTTGATGCCGATGGCGATGGCGTCGATGCGCATGGGGGTTCTCCGGTTCGCGGGCGCAATTAGCAGTTTATGTTGCACCGCAGCAAGCGCCCTGCATGGCGCCGGCGCGCAAGGCTGGCTAGTGTGCGGCCCCGAACGGAGTCGGGACCCGCAGCGTTGATCACCGCGCCACGCCACCTGTTGCAGATTGAGGGCATGTACCCGCCGCAGATCGAGACGTTGCTCGATCTGGCGGAGAGCTACGTGTTGCTCAACCGTTCCGGCAAGACGCAGCGCGACCTGCTGCGCGGCCGCACCCTGATCAATTTGTTCTTCGAGGACAGCACCCGCACCCGCACCAGCTTTGAGCTGGCCGGCAAGCGGCTGGGGGCGGATGTGATCAACATGTCCGTCGCTTCCTCCAGCGTGAACAAGGGCGAGACGCTGCTGGATACCGCGGCCACGCTGAACGCGATGAACTGCGATCTGCTGGTGGTGCGGCATGGCCAGTCCGGCGCGCCGAACCTGCTGGCGCAGAAGGTGGATGCCGCGGTGATCAATGCCGGGGACGGCACGCATGAGCACCCGACCCAGGCGCTGCTCGATGCGCTGACCATCCGCCGCCACAAGGGGCGGCTGGAGGGGCTGACGGTGGCGATCTGCGGCGATGTGCAGCACAGCCGCGTGGCGCGCAGCAACATCCACCTGCTGACGGCCATGGGCAGCCGGGTGCGGGTGGTGGGTCCGCCAACGCTGATCCCGAACCAGGCGTCCCGGCTGGGCGTGGAGGTGTTCCACGACATGAAGACCGGTCTGCAAGGTGCTGATGTGGTGATGATGCTGCGCCTGCAGCGCGAGCGCATGTCGGGTGCGGCCAGCCTCGTGCCCAGCCCGCGCGAATATTTCCGCTTCTGGGGGCTGGATGCCGAAAAGCTCGCCTGGGCGAAGGACGACGCCATCGTGATGCATCCGGGCCCGATGAACCGCGGCGTGGAGATCGACAGCGCCATCGCCGACGACCCCGTGCGCAGCGTGATCAAGGAACAGGTGGAGATGGGCGTGGCCGTGCGCATGGCGGTGCTCGATATCCTGGCCCGGACGACGCGCAATGACTGACACGCTCATCCTCAACGCCCGCCTGGTCGATCCCGCTTCGGGCCTGGACCAGATCGGCGGGCTGCTGGTGCGCGATGGCCGCATCGCCGATCTCGGCCCCGCCCTCGGCCGACCGGATGGCGCCATCGTGATCGATGCCGAAGGCGCGGTGCTCTGCCCGGGGTTGGTGGACATGCGGGCCGAACTCGGCGAGCCCGGCGGCGAGTTCCGCGAGACCATCGCCAGTGCGGCCATTGCCGCCGCGGCCGGCGGCATCACCACCCTGGCCGCCCTGCCGGATACCGAGCCTGCCATCGACGATGCCAGCCTGGTGCGCCTGCTGCGCGCCCGCGGCGAGGAAACCGGGGCGCTCACGGTGTTGCCCTATGCCGCCGTCACCAAGGGGCGACGGGGCGAGGAACTGGCCGAACTTGGCCTGCTGCGCGAGGCCGGCGCGGTCGCCTTCACCGATGGCTCGCGCGCCGTGGCCTCGGCCCGGGTGATGCGCATCGCGCTCGCCTATGCCGCGCAATGGGGCGCGCGCATCGTGCAGCACCCGGAGGAGCCATCGCTCGCCGGCTCCGGCTGCGCCACCCAGGGGGAGTTGGCCACCCGGCTCGGCCTGCCTGCCATCCCGCCGGCGGCCGAGGCGCTCATGGTGTGGCGCGACATCCGCCTCGCGCGGATGACCGGCGGCGCGATCCACTTCGCCCATGTCTCCACCGCCGAGGCGCTCGATCTGATCCGGGCGGCCAAGGCGGAGGGCCTGAATGTCACCTGCGACACCGCGCCGCCCTATTTTGACCTGAACGAGACGGCGATCGGTGATTTCCGCACCTACGCCAAGCTCTCCCCGCCGCTGCGCGCAGAATCTGACCGCCTCGCGGTGGTCGCGGCCCTGGCGGATGGCACGATCGACGCCATCGCCAGCGACCACCAGCCGCGCGACGCCGACGACAAGCGCCTGCCCTTCGCCCAGGCCGCGCCCGGCGGCACCGGGCTGGCCACGCTTCTGGCGGTCACCCTGGCCCAGGTGCATGGCGGCAAGATTCCGCTGGCCAAGGCGCTCGGCTTGCTCACCGTGGCTCCCGCCCGGCTGCTGGGGGCGGAAGCCGGCACGCTGGCCAAGGGTGCGGCCGCGGATCTCTGCCTGTTCGACCTCGAGCGCTCCTGGCGCGTGGAAGCCGGCGAGATGCCCGGCAAGGCGCAGAACACGCCGTTCGACGGCCGCGCGCTGGAAGGCCGCGTGCTCGGCACCTGGAAGGCGGGAAGGCGCGTGTTCGGATGAACGCCCTGCTCCCTTGGGTGATCTCGCTGGCGGCCGGCTATCTGCTGGGCTCGATCCCGTTCGGCCTCGTGATTACGCGGCTGGCCGGCACCGGGGATATCCGCCAGATCGGCTCCGGCAGTATCGGCGCCACCAACGTGCTGCGCACCGGCCGCAAGTCCTTGGCCGCCGCCACGCTGCTGCTGGATGCCGGCAAGGGTGCGGCGGCGGTGTTCCTGGGCTGGCACCTGGTGGGCCCCAATGCCGGCTATGCCGCCGGGGTGCTGGCGGTGGTGGGCCACATGTTCCCGGTCTGGCTCGGCTTCAAGGGCGGCAAGGGCGTGGCCACCGGGGTGGGCGTGCTGCTGGCTGCCAACTGGGGCATCGCACTGATCTGCGGCGCCATCTGGCTCGCCGTGGCCTTCACCATCCGCATCTCCTCGGCCAGCGCGCTTGCCGCCTCCGCCGCCGCCCCGGTGGTGGCCGCCGTGCTGCAGGTGCCGTTCCCGCTGCTGATCGCCACCACCATCGTCGCCGCCCTGATCTGGCAGCGCCACAAGGACAATATCGCCCGCCTCGCCGCCGGCACCGAGCCGCGCATAGGCAAGAAGTGAACGACCCCACCGACCGGCTCCGCCTCGCCCGTACCGAGGGCGTCGGCCCGGTCGCCTGGCGCCGCCTGATGCGCCGCTATGCCAGCGCCACGGAGGCGCTGGACGCCCTGCCCGGCCTCGCCCGCGCCGCCGGCCGCGCCACCCCGCCGCGCATCCCCAGCGCCGGCGATGCCCGCCGCGAGGCCGACCGCGTTTCCGCCATGGGCGGAACCCTTCTGTTCCAGGACGACCCCGCCTACCCCGCGCTGCTGGCACGGCTGGACGACGCGCCTTCCGTGATTGCCGTGCTCGGCGACCCCGCCCTGCTGTCCCAGCGCGCCGTGGCCGTGGTCGGCAGCCGCAACGCCTCGGCCAACGGGCAGCGCCTGGCCGAATCGCTCTCCGCCGACCTCGCGCAACAGGGCCTGGCTGTCGTCTCCGGCCTCGCCCGCGGCATCGACGCCGCCGCGCATCGTGGCGCGCTGCGCACCGGCATCACCATTGCGTGCATCGCCGGCGGGCCCGATGTCGCCTACCCCGCGGAACACGCCGACCTGCAGCGCCAGATCGCCGAGAACGGCGCCGTGGTGGCCGAGTTGCCGCCCGGCGTGCAGCCCCAGGCCCGCCACTTCCCGCGCCGCAATCGCGTGATCGCCGGCCTCGCGCTGGGCGTGCTGGTGGTGGAGGCCGCCCCCCGCTCCGGCTCCCTCATCACCGCCCGCCTGGCCGCCGAGGCGGGCCGCGAGGTGTTTGCCATCCCCGGCTCCCCGCTGGACCCGCGCGCCCGCGGCGCCAACGGCCTGATCCGCGATGGCGCCCACCTCACCGAAACCGCCGACGACATCCTTGCCGCCCTGCCCCTGGATGCCACCCGGCTGCGTGGCCAGCTCGGCCTCGCCGAGGCCCAGCTTCCCGCCGATCCGCCCGAATTCCTACCGGAGGGCGACCATGCCCGGACGCTCGCCGCCGTTGTTGCACTGCTGGGCCCCACGCCCACGGCGGTTGACGATCTGATCCGGCGCTGCCAGTTACCCGGTCCCGCGGTGCTGACGGTCCTGCTGGACCTCGAGATCGCGGGACGCATCGAGACGCTGCCGGGAAACCGGGTGGCGCTGCTGGGCGGGGGCTGATCCCCGCCGCCTTCTCGAGGATTTCGGATGTCGGACGTCGTCGTCGTCGAATCGCCCGCCAAGGCCAAGACCATCAACAAGTACTTGGGCGGCAACTACACGGTGCTGGCCAGCTTCGGCCACGTGCGCGACCTGCCGCCCAAGGATGGCAGCGTGCGCCCGGACGAGGATTTCGCGATGGATTGGGAGGCCGACGAGCGCGGCGCCCGTCAAATTACCGCGATCGCCAAGGCGCTCAAGGGCGCGAAAACATTGTATCTTGCCACCGACCCGGATCGCGAGGGCGAGGCGATCAGCTGGCATGTCCGCGCCGCGCTGGAGGAGAAGAACGTCCTCAAGGGCGTGAAGGTGGAGCGCGTCACCTTCAACGAGATCACCCGCACCGCGGTGCGCCACGCCATGGCCCATCCGCGCGAGCTGGATCAGCCGCTGATCGAGGCCTACATGGCCCGCCGCGCGCTGGACTACCTGGTGGGCTTCACCCTCTCCCCGGTGCTCTGGCGCAAGCTGCCGGGCAGCCGCAGCGCCGGGCGCGTGCAATCCGTCGCACTCCGCCTGATCTGCGAGCGCGAGGCGGAGATCGAGATCTTCCGCGCCCGGGAATACTGGACCATCGAGGCCGGGCTGCTCACCCCCAGCGGCGCCCCGTTCACCGCGCGCCTGACGCATCTGGATGGCAAGCGCCTCGACCAGTTCGACCTCAACAACGCCACCCTGGCCGAGCGCGCCCGCGCCCTGGTGGCATCCGGCAACTACTCGGTCGACAGCGTCGAGCGCCGCCGCGTGCGCCGCAACCCGCCCGCCCCCTTCACCACATCCACCCTGCAGCAGGATGCCTCCGGCCGCCTCGGCATGGGCGCCCAGCAGACCATGCGCGTCGCCCAGGGTCTCTATGAAGGTGTGGATATCGACGGCGACACCACCGGCCTGATCACCTACATGCGAACCGACGGCGTGCAGATGGCGCGCGAGGCGATCGACGCGATCCGCGGCTATGTGAAGGAAGGCTTCGGCGACAAATACCTGCCGGCCCAGGCGCGCGAATACACCTCCCGCGCCAAGAACGCCCAGGAAGCGCACGAGGCGATCCGCCCCACGGATGTATCCCGCACGCCGGAAAGCGTCGCCCGCTACCTCACCCACGACCAGCAGCGCCTGTATGAGCTGGTCTGGAAGCGCGCCGTCGCCTCCCAGATGCAATCGGCCGAGTTCGACCAGGTTGCGGTGGAAATCGCCGACCCCGCCATCCCCAACGGCCCGCGCCTGCGCGCCAACGGCTCCATCCTCGCCTTCGACGGCTATCTGAAGCTGTACCGCGAGGAAGTGACCGAGGAAAAGCCGGGCGGGGACGCCGACAGCGACAACCGCATGCTGCCCCCGATGGGCGAGCGCGATCCCCTCAAATCAGGCGAGGTGACCGCCGAGCAGCACTTCACCCAGCCCCCGCCGCGCTTCTCGGAGGCCTCGCTGGTGAAGAAGATGGAGGAGCTGGGCATCGGCCGCCCCTCCACCTACGCCTCCATCCTCTCGGTGCTGCAAGACCGGCAATACGTGAAGCTGGACAAGCGCCGCTTCGTGCCAGAGGACCGCGGCCGGCTGGTAACGGCCTTCCTCACCAGCTTCTTCGAACGCTATGTCGATACCGGCTTCACCGCCGGGCTGGAGGAACAGCTCGACGACATCTCCGGCGGCCGGGCCAACTGGCGCCAGGTGATGCACGCCTTCTGGGCGCATTTCTCCAAGGCCGTGGAGCAGACCAAGGACCTCAAGATCACCGACGTGATCAACGCGCTCGATGAGGAACTCGGCCAGCACTTCTTCCCGGCGCGCGATGACGGCACCGACCCGCGCGAATGCCCCTCCTGCAAGGCCGGGCGCCTCGGCCTCAAGCTCGGCCGCCATGGCAGCTTCATCGGCTGCTCCAACTATCCGGGCTGCCAATACACCCGCCGCCTGGCTGTCGATGGCGGCGAGGAGGCGAACGACACGCTGAAGGAGGGCATGCGCGTCCTCGGCCACCACCCCGATACCGGCGAGGAAATCGTCGTCCGCCGCGGCCCCTATGGCCTTTACGCCCAGCAGGGCGAGCAGGTGGAGGGCAGCAAGATCAAGCCGCGCCGCACGTCCCTGCCGCGCGGCATGGATGGCGATACGATCACGCTGGAGCAGGCGATCTCCCTGCTGTCCCTGCCCCGCCTCATCGGCATCCACCCGGAAACCAAGGAGCCGATGGAGGCCGGGCTCGGCCGCTTCGGCCCCTTCGTGAAGATGGGCGGCGTGTTCGCCTCGCTGGAGAAGGACGACGACGTGCTGGTGGTCGGCGTCAACCGCGCTGTCGATCTGCTGGCCAAGAAGCTTGCCTCCGTCCGCACCCTCGGCCCGCACCCGAAGGACAAGGAGCCGATCCTGGTCCGCAAGGGCCGCTTCGGCCCCTATGCCCAGCATGGCAACACCGTGGCCAACCTGCCGCGCGACATGACGATGGACGACATGACGCTGGCGGATGCCGTTGCCCTGCTGGCCGAGAAGGGCAAGGCGCTGAAGCCGCGCGGCGGCATGAAGAAAGGCGCCAAGGCCCGCACCGCCAAGGCCGCCCCGGCTGCCGAGGCCGCCGCCCCCGCCAAGAAGGCCGCGCCGAAGAAGGCAGCCGCCCGCAAGCCCGCCGCGAAGGCCAAGAAGCCCGCGGCGCGCAAGGCAGCGGTCTGAGGTGGCAAAACCCATCCGCCCCGGCGGAAAGCGACGGCGCCCGGAACCCGAGAACGGCACGCCCTCCGAATCCCCCGCGGGCTCCCCCGCGGGCCTGCCCAGCCTGGAGGTGGTGCGCCAGTTCGTGTCCGACTCGCCGGGCCATGTCGGCAAGCGCGAGATCGCCCGCCATTTCAACCTCGGCCCCGAGCATCGCGTGGCGCTCCGCCGCCTGATGAAGCAGATCGGCGACAAGGCTGATACCACCCCCGTCGGCCGGAACCGCCCCCTGCACCGCTCGGAATCGAACCGGCTGCCGGATGTGACGGTCGTGCAGGTCACCGGCACCGACCACGATGGCGACGCCATCGCCAAGCCGGTGGATTGGCGCGGCCAGGGCCCGCCGCCGATGATCCTGATGGTGCCGGAACCCGCCGGCCGCCCCGCCCTGGCGCCGGGCCAGCGCGTGCTCGCCCGGCTCAAGCCCGTCGGGCAGGGCAAGTACGAAGGCCGCACCATGAAGCGGCTGTCGGACGAACCCGGCCGCATCCTCGGCGTGTTCCGCGCCGCCCGCGGCAGCCGAGACGAAGCCCGCATCATCCCCACCGACCGGCGCGCCAAGGCCGAATGGCTCGTGCCCGCCGGCGAGCACAACGGCGCCGAGGATGGCGAGATCGTGCTGGGCGCGCCGCTGTCGGCACCCGGCCGCCATTACGGCCCCAAGCCGGCCCGCGTGGTGGAGCGCCTCGGCGCCATGGGCGATGCCCGCTCCGTCAGCCTCATCGTCATCCACACCCACGACATCCCGACGGAATTCTCCGCCGAGGCGCTGGCCGAGGCCGCCAAGGCCCGTGCCGTCACCGTGCGCGGCCGCACCGATCTGCGCGACACCAAGCTCGTCACCATCGATGGCGAGGACGCCCGCGATTTCGACGACGCCGTCTATGCCGAACCGCATGAAGGCGGCTTCCGCCTCATCGTCGCCATCGCCGATGTCGCCCACTACGTCCGGCCCGGCTCCGCGCTGGACCGCACCGCGCGCACCCGCGGCAATTCCTGCTACTTCCCCGACCGCGTTGTGCCGATGCTGCCGGAAGCGCTCTCCAACGGCTGGTGCAGCCTGCGCCCGCACGAGGATCGCGGCTGCCTGTTCGTCGAGATGATCGTGGATGCCGACGGCAAGAAGCTCTCCCACAGCTTCGGCCGCGGCCTGATGCGCAGCGCCGCCCGCCTCACCTACGAGCAGGTCCAGCAGGCCCACGATGCCGGCCACGACCTGCATCTGCCGCTGCCCAGCCTCTACGCCGCCTACAACGCCCTGCTCGGCGCCCGGCTGGCCCGCGGCACGCTCGATCTCGACCTGCCGGAACGCCGCGTGATCCTCAGCGCCGAGGGCCAGGTTCTCTCCGTCGCCCCCCGCCCGCGCCTCGATAGCCACCGGCTGATCGAGGAGTTCATGGTGCTGGCGAATGTATGCGCCGCCGAGGAGCTGGAACGCCTCCACCGCCCCTGCGTCTATCGCATCCACGCCCCGCCCACGGACGAGAAGCTCGCCAACCTGCGCACCTTCCTGCGCCAGTTCGACATCTCCCTGCCCCCCATGGGCCAGGTGCATCCGCGCGACCTCCTGGGCGTGCTGAAGAAGGTGCAGGGCACCGAGCACGCCCAGCTGGTCAACGAGGTGATGCTGCGCAGCCAGTCCCAGGCCGCCTACGACATCGAGAATATCGGCCATTTCGGTCTTGCACTGTCGCGCTACGCCCATTTCACCAGCCCGATCCGCCGCTACGCCGATCTCTGCGTCCACCGCGCCCTCATCACCGGGCTGCGACTCGGCGTGGGTGGCCTCTCGGAGGAGGAGATTCCGGCCCTGCCGGACACCTGCGAGCACATCACCGCCACCGAACGCCGCGCCGCCCTGGCCGAACGCGACGCGATCGACCGCTATCTGGCCGCCTTCATGGCCGACAAGGTGGGTTCCGTGTTCGGCGCCCGCATTTCCGGCGTGACCCGGTTCGGGCTTTTCGTCACAGTGTCAGACAGCGGAGCGAGCGGCCTGGTGCCCATCTCCTCCCTGCCGGACGATTTCTGGATGCACGACGAAGCGGCACAAACGCTGACCGGCCGCCGCAGCGGCCTCACCTTCCGCCTCGCGCAGGAAGTGGAGGCGCGCTTGGCCGAAGCGAGCCCGATCACCGGCGGCCTGATCTTCCAGATCATGCAGGGCAGCACTGCCCCAGCCGGGCGTGGCGGAAGCCAGCGCTTCTCCCGCACCCCCGGGCGCAATGGGGGGCCCCGGCGGCACCGGTGAACCGTTCCTGGCTCCTGCTGCTGCTGCTCGCCCTGGTGGCGCCCGACCGCGCCGCCCGCGCGGAGCCGTTCGGTGTTGGCCCCAGCCTCAGCCCCGTTCTCGTCGCAGGGGTCACCGCCACCGCCTTCGATTTCATGGCCCCGCGCACGCTGGAGCCGATCCCGGTGGCGCAGATGGCCATGTGGGGCTTGCGCGGCCTCACCACGCTGGATGCCCGCCTCACCGCCGATCTCCAGTCCGGCCGCACCCTGCGCCTGATCGGCCCCAGCCGCGTGCTGTTCAGCCGCCCCGCCCCCGCGCCGGACAACGCCGCGGCCTGGGGCGAAGCCGTTTCCCAGATGGTCCGCGCCGCGTGGGACGGGTCGGATTCCGTGCGCCGCGCCGGCACCCAGGGCATCCTGCGCAGCTTCTTCGATGAGCTGTTCAACCACCTGGACCCCTATTCCCGCTACGCCACCCCCGCCGAGGCCTCCGCCGACCGCGCACGGCGCAGCGGCCGCGCCAGCGTCGGCCTGCGCCCGCAGCTGCGCACCGGCCAGGTGCTGGTCGAAAGCGTGCAGCCCGGCGGCCCCGCGTCGCTTGCCGGCATCCGCGCCGGCGAACGCATCACCGCCATCGACGGAGAGCCGGTGCAGGGCGCCGACCTGCAATCCATCAACGCCCTGCTCGCCGGCCCCGAGGGCAGCCGCCTCACCCTGGCCCTGCGCGGCCGCGAGGGCACCCGCACCCTGGTGCTGGAACGCGTCTCCCTGCCGGAGGAAACCGTCACCGCCACGCGGCACGATGAGCTCCTTGTCGTCCGCATCACCAGCTTCGCCGCCAACACCGCTGCCCGGCTGGGGCAGGAGCTGATCGCCGGCACCACCGCCCCCCCGGCCGGCGCCGCGCCGCTGCAGGGCATCGTGATTGATCTGCGCGGCAACCGCGGCGGGCTGCTGCGCCAGGCCGTCGCCGCCTCGGCCATGCTCGTTCCCGGCGGCGTCGTCGCCGTCACCGCCGGCCGCGACCCCGCCGCCGCGGTGGAATACCGCGCCGATGGCGGGCGAGACCTCGCCCCGGGCCTGCCGGTGATCGTCATCGTCGATGGCCGCAGCGCCAGCGCCGCCGAGGTGCTGGCCGCCGCCCTGGCGGACCAGCGCCGCGCCGTCGTCATCGGCAGCACCACGCTGGGCAAGGGCCTGGTGCAGACCATCGTCCCGCTGCCCGATGGCGGGGAGCTCTCCCTCACCTGGGCCCGCCTGCTCGCCCCGCGCGGCTGGCCGCTGCAGGCGCTCGGCGTGCTGCCCCAGCTCTGCACCTCCCTCGGCCAGGATGCGCTGGCCCGCAACCTCGCCAGCCTGGCGCGCGGCCAGCAGCCGCTTCAGGCCGGGCTGGAACGCCACCGCGCCGCCCGCGCCCCGCTCGCGCCCCCCGCGGTGCTGGAGATACGCGCCATCTGCCCGGCCGCCGAGGGCAGCGACCTCGATCTGCTGGCCGCCGCCGAGCTGGTCCGCTCCCCCGCCTCATACACCGCCGCCCTCATGCCGCCCTTGCCGCCCCGTTCCATCCTCGGCGTGCGCCCCATCATCGCCCCGATGCCCGCGACTCCACCGCCGGGCTTGACGCCGGCATCCGTGGTGCGTAACTAGCCGCCTTCGCCCTGCCCGGCCGCGCGGAACCTTCCGCATGGCCTGCCGCCGGCACGCCTGCCGATCACGCTTTTCGCTTGGGATCCCGTTCCATGGCCAAGTCCAACACCATCCAGATCAAGCTGGTCTCCAGCGCCGACACTGGGCATTTCTACGTAACCAAAAAGAACGCCCGCGCCCAGACCGGCAAGATGGAGTTCCGCAAGTACGACCCCGTGGCGCGCAAGCACGTTGCGTACCGCGAAGCCAAGATCAAGTAATCCGCCGCAGCGCATCGCTGCACGGACGCAAGGGGCGCGCGAGCGCCCCTTTTTGCGTCTACGCGGCCCGGCCTGCCTAGAGCGTGATCATCGGAGGCGGAATCGCCGGAGACGTGAATCACGCGATCCAGCAAAGACCTAGACCATCTGGCCGACCTTAACCTGGTTCCGCCCCGCCCGCTTGGCGGCATACAGCGCCTGGTCCGCCGCCAGGATCAGCCGCTCCGGAGTCGTCTGGCTTCCCGCCGCGCAGCACGCAATCCCCACGCTCACCGTCAGCGGATGCACCAGCCCCATCTCCGGCACGAAGCGGATCTCCTCCACCGCGCCGCGCAGCCGCTCCGCCGCACTCAGCGCGTCCAGCTCTCCGGTCCCCGGCATCACCACCACGAATTCCTCGCCGCCATAGCGCGCGATGGAATCGAACACCCGGATCCGGCTGCGCAGCGTCTGCGCGATCAGCGTCAGCGCCTGGTCGCCTGTCTGGTGGCCCCAGCGATCGTTGATCTGCTTGAAATGGTCAACATCCAGCATCAGCACCGCCAGGCCATTCGTCGCCCCGGCCGCCAGCAGCGTTTGCAAATGCCGCGACAAATAGCGCTGGTTGTAGAACCCGGTCAGCGGATCGGTCAGCGCCAGCTCCAGCGCGTGGCCGATATCGCTGCGCAGCCGGTCCTGGTAGAATTTGCGCCGGATCTGGTTGCGCGTCCGCGCCCGCAGCTCCATCGGGTCCAGCGGCCGCATCAGCCAGTCATTGGCGCCCAGGTCGAACCCGCGCAGCACCAGGTCGCGCTGCTCCGGCTCCGCCACCACCAGCATCGGCACCGCCTGCGTGCTCTCCCCCGCCCGCAGCCGGGAGGCGAGGCGCAGCGGATCATCCCCCACCATCGAAAGGCTGATCACCACCAGGTCGAACGCAATCGCCTGCGTCAGCGCCAGCATCTCCGCCTCGCTGGAGGCACGGCCGGCCAGGATGCCCTCCTCCAGCAGCGCCTGCTGCATGGCCTCGGCGGAGTCTTCCCAATCGTCCACGATCAGCGCCCGCGCGCCGGCCACGGAGGGCAGCGTCGCCCCATCCGCCCCCAGCCCCAGCGCGCGCGCCGTCTCCCCGCGCACCCGCCATTCGTCCAGCAGCCGCTTCAGCCGTACCAGGGAGCGTGTGCGCGCCAGCAGCGTGGTGAAATCCACCGGCTTGGTCAGGAAATCATCGGCACCGGCCTCCAGCCCGCGCACCCGCTCCGCGCCCTGGTCGAGCGAGGTGACCATCACCACGGCGATATGCTGCGTCATAGGGTCGCGCTTCAGCGCCCGGCAGGTCTCGAAACCGTCCAGCCCCGGCATCATCACATCCAGCAGCACCAGGTCCGGCTGCCAGCTCCGCGCCATCCGCAGCGCCTCCTGCCCATCCTGCGCCGTGGCCACCTGGTAGTATTCGGCACTCAGCCGCGCCTCCAGCAGCCGCAGATTCGCAGCCACGTCGTCAACGATCAGAATCCGCGCCGTCATCCGGCCCGCCCCACCCGCATCGCGCTTATCACCGCCGAATCCACATGCCGTCCTTCAGCCACCGTGACCCAGGCCCGAACCCGCCGGGGCACAAGGGCGCCGGGGCAGCAGGGCGCAACGCCTGCATGCGGCACCCCGTACCCTTCTGGCACGGAATTGGTTGAAGAATACGATACCTTCTGTCTCACCATCACGCCATACGTTCCCCCCGCCGCCATCCGGCGCTACCTTCCGCCCGAGGCCGCCCACGGCCAAGCAACGGAGCCCGCGCCATGGCCGCCACCGACTACGACCTGCCCAAGAACCAGGCCAATTTCGCCGCCCTCTCGCCGCTCTCCTTCCTCGCCCGCAGCGAGGCCGTGCACCCCAACCGCATCGCCACCATCCACGGCACACGGCGCATCACCTGGGCCGAGGCCGGCCAACGCTGCCGCCGCCTCGCCAGCGCGCTGACAAAACGCGGCATCGGCAAGGGCGACACCGTCGCCGCCATGCTCCCCAACATTCCCGAGATGTGGGAGGCCCATTTCGGCATCCCCATGGCCGGCGCCGTCCTCAACGCGCTGAACATCCGCCTCGATGCCGCCACCATCGCCTTCATCCTGCAGCACGGCGAGGCCAAGATCCTGCTGACGGACCGCGAGTTCAGCGCCACCATCGAAGCCGCCCTCGCCCAGATCCCCGAAGCGAACCGCCCGCTGGTCATCGACGTCATCGACGACCTCGCCCCCCCGGGCAAAACCCTCGGCGAGACCGATTACGAAACCTTCCTCACCTCCGGCGACCCCGATTTCCCCATCGAGCTGCCTGCCGACGAGTGGGACGCGATCGCGCTGAACTACACCAGCGGCACCACCGGCAACCCCAAGGGCGTGGTCTATCACCACCGCGGCGCCTACCTGAACGCCACCTCCAACGTGCTCACCTGGGGCATGCCCCCGCACCCGGTCTATCTCTGGACCCTGCCGATGTTCCACTGCAACGGCTGGTGCTTCCCCTGGACCATGGCGGCCGTCGCCGGCACCAATGTCTGCCTGCGCCGCGTCGAACCCCAGGCCGTGCTGGGCGCGATCACCGACCACGGCGTCACCCACATGTGCGGCGCCCCGATCATTGCCAACATGCTCATCAACGTGCCCGACGCGCAGTTCCCGCCCCTGCCCCGCACCGTGGAGTTCATGACCGCCGGCGCCCCGCCC
This sequence comes from Alphaproteobacteria bacterium, assembly GCA_026400815.1. GTDB lineage: Bacteria > Pseudomonadota > Alphaproteobacteria > Acetobacterales > Acetobacteraceae > CAMDGX01. The sequence goes on along the minus strand of JAPLOI010000063.1, from coordinate 99,690 downwards.
CCCGCCGCCGTCATCGCCGGCATCGAGGCCCGCGGCTTCCACATCACCCATGTGTATGGCCTCACCGAGGTCTACGGCCCCGTCACCGTCTGCGCCTGGCAGGAGGAATGGAACGACCTGCCCATGGCCGAACAGGCCCGCATCAAGGCCCGCCAGGGCGTGCGCTACCACTCGCTGGAAGGCCTCATGGTCGCCGACGCCCGCAACCTCCAGCCCATGCCGAAAGACGGCACCACCATGGGCGAGGTCTTCATGCGCGGTAACCCGGTCATGAAAGGCTACCTGAAAAACCCCAAGGCCACCGCCGAAGCCTTCGAAGGCGGCTGGTTCCACACCGGCGACCTCGGCGTCTGGCACGCCGACGGCTACATCGAGCTGAAGGACCGCTCCAAGGACATCATCATCTCCGGCGGCGAGAACATCTCCACCATCGAGGTCGAGGACGTCCTCTACAAACACCCCGCCGTCCTGGAAGCCGCCGTCGTCGGCCGGCCCGATACCACCTGGGGCGAAACCCCCTGCGCCTTCGTCACCCTCAAAGACGGCGCCCAGGCCACCGCCGAAGACCTTATCGCCTTCTGCCGCGCCAACATGGCCCGCTTCAAGGTGCCCAAATCCGTCGTCTTCGGCCCCCTGCCGAAAACCAGCACCGGCAAGATGCAGAAATACGTCCTGCGCGAACGGGCAGCGGCCCTTTAACAACTACGTCATCCCGGGCGAAGTGAAGGACCCACGCTTCCACTTGTCCGGGATGAAAAGAAGGCAAGAAAGTCCTTCTTTTTCTGAAGAAAAAGAAGCAAAAAGACTTTCTGACCTTGCGCCCGGTCCTCCATTCGAGAGCCAGCCGTAGGATCGCGGTTGGTGTCTCAGGAACACCGCTTGTCAGCGTGGCTGGCGCGACGCTTAGCCCTGGGCGGTCTCTTCTGGATGGCGTCGCCGCCAGAAGCGACAGGTCCCTGATGCCCGACGTTCCGTCGCATCCTTGGGCCGCTTCGCGATGCGTTCCCCTACGCCACAGCCCTCTCTCCGCTGTGAGCCAGGAACGCCAAAGCTTCCCAAGCCGCTTGGTGCCGGCAAAGGTCCCGAAAACGCCGCTACGGAGTGCCTGCCACGGCCAGAAGGTCGCACGCGGGGCAGCATGCATGGAATATTATATTAACAATATATGAAAATCATGAATTAATTTATTGTTTACAATAAATACAAAATTATTATTTTTGGATTTCCTTACGATTTAAAACTTGCAGCTCGCTATCTGAAACTTCAATCTACATGCCGTGGTGTTACTACGGGTGGCACCTGAAAAATATCCTGGATCGGGAAGTGCAACATGAAAACGACTCTTCTTTCCGCATGCTTTGCGGTTGCCTTGGTGGCGCCAGCGCTGGCACAGGAGGCCAAGCAGGACTTTAGTCTGTCCAACAGCACAGGCTATGAATTGAAGGAAGTTTATGTCTCGCCAGCAACAGCGGCCGACTGGCAGAACGACGTTCTTGGAAGCGGCACTCTTGCCGATGGAGCCACGGTTGACATCAAGTTCAATCGCGCGACCAAAACCTGCAAATGGGACCTTAAGGTCGTCTACACTGTAGATAGCTCCAGCGCCGTTTGGCAGAATATCGATCTGTGCGTGGTAGAGAAAATTACTATCAAATACAACAAGAGCACGGATACCACATCTGCTTCTTTCGACTGATATCGCAGCCACTCCTTTGCGGTCGTCCCGCAAAGGAGTGGCTGTTGACCATGCCGGAAAGCCGTCCAAGTCAGGATATCCTGACCTTCTGAAACCTGGATCGAGAAAAACAGCGTGAAAACAGCCCTGCTTGCATTCTCTGCCCTCATTGGCGGCCTCGCCATCCACTCTGATGCTTTCGCGCAGCGTGAAATGATGGGTGCTTTTTACCAGATGCAGATGGCTCCGGCTGTGTGTGGTTGGAAGGATGCGCCCAACGCCGCAAAGCTTGACGCGACAATCGCCGCACAGGAACAGGCACTGCGCATCACGGCAGCCGAAAAGGCCACGATGCGCGCGGCGGCAGAGGCAGAAATCCGTGCCGACGCAACCAACTGCGCCGCCGACGGGGTCTTGCGCATGATGTTCAACGAAGCCGTGAAATAGCCAAAGCCCGGAGTGCTTGCCCGCTTGCTGCCATCTGTCAGGCTGCGGGCACTCCTACGGCCTTCCCTTCTGCGTTGCGTTCGAGGTGGAGAGTTTTCGCCTCCCCACAGGGATTTGCGTGCTTATCCTGGCCGAGCTGCGTTGCTCGCGTAAGCTATGTCGCAGAAACGCGTCTTGTGCGTTCAAACTGCTTCGTCAACGGCCCGCCTCAACCCACCCGGCAAGCAGCGCCCCCAGCCATTGACTGCAACACACAAAAATAAACTTACATTTCTTATTCCAAACAATTGACTATTATTGTATACATCAAGTTTTGTTGATTTTTATTATTTGAATTGCGCTTGATGCAATCCACCAACAAGCGCTTCGTTCCCATGCCGCACGATGCGGCAGAGGGGAATCATCATGAGCGACAAGACTCGCGCCGGTTCCGGCATCGATAATCCCGGCGCAGGCAATGGGGGCGGATCCGGCCCCACCGGCGGCTCGCCCGCACCCAGCGCCTCCAGCCTGGAGAACCCAGACGCCAGCAGCTCCGGCCTGGAGGCCCTCGGCCAGGAGGCCGAACTGCAATCCGTCTTCGCCGAAGCCGGCGTCTCCGATGACCTGCTCGCCCTGCGCGATGCGGTGGAGGCCACGCTGCTCGGCGTCTCCGGCTTGGCGTCGGCACGTGCCGAAGGGCCCTCCAACCAGGGCATCATCGGCGTCGGCATTGGCCTGCCAGACCCCACCAGCCTCGGCTTCGGCCCCGGCGGCCCCGGCGAGCCGGTGCTCACCCTGTTCACCGAGAACGCCCTGCCGCACCAGGACCTGCTGGCCCAGCTGGCCCAGAGCGCCGGCACCCGCGCCCTTGCCAGCGTGCCGGTGCAGCAGGTTCCCGTGGGCGTGGTGGATGCCTTCTCCCACCGCGCGCGCCACCGCCCGGCCCCCGGCGGCGTCTCCGTGGCCCATACCAAGGTCACGGCCGGCACCCTCGGCAGCCGCGCCATCGGGCTCACCGCGCCCTGGACCAACCGCCACCTGATCCTCAGCAACAACCATGTGCTGGCCAACTCCAACGCCGCCGCCGTGGGCGACAGCATCGTCCAGCACGGCCCCGCCGATGGCGGCCACCACCCGGCCGACCAGATCGCGGTGCTGGCGCGCTGGGTCCCGATCAGCTTCGGCGGCGCCGCCAACCTGGTCGATTGCGCCTTCGGCTGGGCCTGGCACGAACGCATCCGCGGCGAGCAGTACTACCTGTCCGGCGGCAGCCCCGCCTATTACCGCACCGGCACCGCCCCGCTGGCGGCCTCGCTGGGCATGACCGTGGGCAAGAGCGGGCGCACCACCGGCCTCACCCAGGGCCGCGTTACCCAGATCGGCGTGTCGGTCAACGTCAACTACGGCGGCGGCCGCGTGGCGCTGTTCCGCAACCAGATCGCGATCCAGTCGGTCAACGCCAACCCGTTCTCCGCCGGCGGCGATTCCGGTTCGCTGATCTGGAACTGGGCGGCGGGCATGCGCCCGGTCGGCCTGCTCTTCGCCGGTGGCGGCGGCACCACCTTCGCCAACCCGATCGGCACTGTGCTCTCCGCCCTCAACATCCGCCTGCTGCCGTAACCCCGGCGCCGGCTGCCCTTGCCGTGGGGCAGCCGGCCGCCTATCTCCGCGCGGTCTGGAAAGGGCAGGAACGATGAGCGACATCGATCACGCCGGGCCGGATTTCTCCGGGTCGGGCCCCGTGGAGTTCCGGCCGGCCGAGGCCGCCCCGCACGGCCAGGCCGCCCAGGTCCTGGCGCAGGAGGAGGCTCGGCTGCTCGCCATCCCCGGCGTCACCTCCGTCGGCATCGGCTTCGGCCCCCCGGGCCAGCAGGCCCTGCTGGTCGGCGTCGTCGATGCCGGCGTGGCTGCCCATATCCCACCGGAGATCGGCGGCGTCCCCGTGGTGGTCTCCATCACTGGCCCGGTGGACGCGCTGCGGCCGCGCTGAGTCGCACGACACCATCACGCCGAGAATTTTTTCGCAGCCCCAGTTGCACCGCCGATGCGGACAGAATATATAACTCACATGTCAATTCACCCCCCCGTTCCCCTGCTCGGCCAGGCGATGGCCGGCCTGACCGATGGTCTGGTCGCACGGGCGGACTCCGACCGTTTGCTGGCGCCCCTGTTCCTCGCCCTCGCCGCCCTGCTGCGCCGCCTCGCCGCGCGCTTCGACGCCCTCGTGGCTCTCCACAACGCCGGCCTCCTCCACCCCATGCCGGCCGCCACCCGTCCGGCGCCGTCTGCCGCCCCCACCACGCCGCTCGCCCCCAGCGAACCCGCCACCCCCGCCCGCTCCTGGCGCGACCTCTTCGCCTGGTGGCCCTGGTCGGGCCATGCCGAGCAGGAATGGGCCCGCGACGCGTGTGCGCCCCGCGCCCGCCGCGCCCGCGCGCCCGAGGCCGTGCCGCAGCCCAGCCTCCACCCGGCCGCGCCGCGCACAGCCCCTCCCTCCACACCCCCGGCAGAACCCGCGCCGCCGCGCGCCCGCACGCCTATGCCGCATCCACAAATGCGGCCGGACTCCCCGCGCGCGCCGCATCACGCCCCCTCCCGCCGCGTCCCACCCACCCCCTCGCGAAAAAATCGCGCCCCGGTGCTAGTCTGACCCGCAAGCTCGATGTTCCAACATCAATATAACGCCAAAATGCACTGGAATTGCGGATGACCGACCAAGCCACCGAGCGCCATGCCCGCCAGGTCGAGGCCTGGAACGGCCCCACCGGCGCGCAATGGGCCGCCAGCGAGGCGCGCACCGAACGCGGCCTCGCCCCCGTGCTCGCCGCCCTCATGGACTGGGCCGCCCCCGCCCCCGGCATGCGCGTGCTCGATGTCGGCTGCGGCGCCGGCGGCACCACCCTCGCCCTGGCCCAGGCCGTCGCCCCCACCGGCCACGTCACCGGCCTCGATGTCTCCGCCGTCATCCTCGAAGCCGCCCGCGCCCGCCTCGCCGAGACCCCAAACGTCACCCTCACCCTGGCGGACGCCCTCACCTGGTCCCTGCCCGGCGAACCCGCCGACCTGCTCTTCTCCCGCTTCGGCGTGATGTTCTTCGGCGACCCCGTCGCCGCCTTCGCCAATCTGCGCCGCTCGCTCAAGCCCGCCGGCCGCTTCGCCTTCGCCGCCTGGGCGCCGCTGGCCGAGAACCCCTGGATGGACATCCCCTACCAGGCCGCGCTGTCCGTCCTGCCCCCGCCCGCGCCGCCGCTCCCGGCCTCCGACCCCAACGAGCCCGGCCAGTTCGCCTTCGGCAACCCCGCCCGCGTGCTGCGCCTGCTGCACGACGCCGGCTACCCCACCGCCCGCGTCCGCCCCTTCGATTTCAACATGCGCTTCCCCGCCGACGACATCGCCCGCACCGCCACCGGCCTTTCCAACATGGGCCAGACCGGCCGCCTGCTGCGCGATCACCCGGAAGCGCTGCGCACCCAGGCCGCCACCGCCATCGCCCAGGCCATCACCCCCCTGGCCAAGGGCCCCTGGATCGACCTGCCCGCCCGCGTATTGCTGTTCGAGGCAGCAGCCCCCTAGGCGGCGGGGCTAGTTCCCCGCCAGATACCCCAGCGCCGCCTGCACCCCGCCCTCCTTGTGCGGAATGCCGGCGGCGCGCAGCCCCATCTCCACCCCGCCGAGCGTGCCGACCAGCTGCAAATCGCCGAAATCGCCGAGATGGCCGATGCGGAACACCCGGTCGTTCAACTGGCCAAGCCCGTTGCCGAGCGACATGTTGAACCGCTCCAGGATCGTCGCCCGCAGCGCGTTGGCGCTATGCCCCTCCGGCACCCGCACCGCGGTCAGCGCGCTGGAATAATGCCGTGGCTCGGCGCACTGGATCTCCAGCCCCCAGGCCCGCACGGCGCGGCGCGTGGCCTCGGCGAAACGGTCATGCCGGGCAAACACATTGGCCAGCCCTTCCTCCAGCAGCATCCCGCAGGCGGCATCCAGGCCATAGAGCAGGTTGGTGGCTGGGGTGAACGGGAAGTAGCCAGTGGCATTGGCCGCCAGCATCGGCCGCCAGTCCCAGTAGCTGCGCGGCAGCTTCGCCGTCTCGGCGGCAGCCAGTGCCTTGGCGCTGACGGCGTTGAACGACAGGCCCGGCGGCAGCATCAGCCCCTTCTGGCTGCCGGCGATGGTCACATCCACGCCCCAGGCATCGTGCTTGTAGTCGATGCTGCCGAGCGAAGAGATGGTATCCACCATCAGCAGCGCCGGGTGCTTGGCGGCATCGACCGCCGCGCGCACCTCGTCGATCCGGCTCGTGCAGCCGGTGGAGGTTTCGTTGTGCACCACGCACACCGCCTTGATGCGATGCTGCGTGTCCTTGGCAAGTGCCTCGGCGATGGCGGGCACGTCCGCCCCGCGGCGCCAGTCGGTTTCGATGAACTCGGCCACCAGGCCCAGTCGGTTGGCCATCTCGTGCCACAGATGCGCGAACCAGCCGGTGCGGCACATCAGCACGGTATCGCCGGGGGAGAGCGTGTTGGCCAACGCCGCCTCCCACGCGCCGGTGCCGGAGGCCGGGTAGATCACCACGTGGCCCTCGGTCTGGAACACCTGCTTCAGCCGGGACAGAACCTGCGCGCCGAGCTTGCCGAAATCGGGGCCGCGATGGTCCATGGTGGGATTGTCCATGGCACGCAGCACGCGATCCGGCACGTTGGTGGGGCCGGGGATCTGCAGGAAGTGGCGGCCGGCGGCAGGCTTGGTTTGGTAGTAGGCCATCGTGGTGCTCCTCGTTGCCGCCACAATGCCCTGCCGAGGCGCCGATTGGCCAGATCAGCCGCCGAACACCATCCGCCCAAGAATGCGCGGCGGCACGAAGGTGAAGGCACCGGCAATCACCAGCCCACCCAGGAACAGCCCCTTCATCACCCGCTCATGCGTGCTGATCCGCCCCGTCCGCGCCGCCCAGATCGCCACCGGCAGCATCACGAGCGTGAACACCGACAGCAGGTGGATCCAGGAAAAGCGGCCAGGCCCCGCCACCTCCGTGATCAGGAAGCTGGAGAGCGCCACCCCCAGCATCAGCCCCGACCAGATCCAGCCCAGCATGCGGTGTGGCCGCGTGCCTTTCGGCGAGGCGAACTGCACGATCCCCAGCACGAAGGCACTGGCGGCAGCCAGCGCGTGCAGCTGCACGGCGAGCGGGGCATTCAGGAGCGGGTCGATGGTCATGCGATATTATACACTGTTCCGCCGAACATGTAACGGAGTGTTCGACGGACCGGCCCGTTTCGACAAGCGGCAGACTGCATCGGCCTGTCAGAGAATCTTACAGTTTTTGCGTCGATCCGAGACCGCTTCATTGATTCCCGGCGCTTTCCTCCAAACGATCTGTCGGAGATTTTTACGGATCAACTCCGTGCCCGTATCAATGGAAGACAACTCGTTGATATCATTTTCTGGAACGGATCTTCCTTAGTCGTGGTCGTACGTTTCGTTTTTGATCACAAGAGCCCGCTGGCGCCGAGCAATGGGAGACACTCAGTGAAGAAGCTTTTGCTCGCGACGGCCGCCTTTGCCTTGATGACCATTCCGGAAGCGTTCGCCGGCGACATCCTGATCGTCAATGGATTGGGATCAACCTCCGAGGTTGGCACGACCAACTCGTTCACCACGCAGCTGGGCAATTTCCAGGTTGCCGCCGGCAATACGATCACCGTGGTGGACAACGTACCGGGCAGCCTCGCGGGCTACAGCCAGGTGTGGGATATCCGTTTCAGCAATTCCTCTCCGCTCACGTCCGGGGTTCTGTCGCAATACCTCTCCTTCATGCAGGCGGTGGCGGCATCTTCGTGATGGGTGAGAATAGCGGCTTCACCACGCGCAACAACTCGGTACTGCAATTGATTGCAGACGCCACCGGTGAGACGCTGTCATTCGTCTCTCCGGACGACCATCAGCAGGTGATCGCGCCGTTCACCGGACCCAACTCTATCGCGGACGGCTTTGTCGACTACTCGGCCAGTGGCGGCGTCTCTTCGCCGGGAGCAGCGGGGCAGTTCATCACGACGGACGGATCCATCGGTGGCACGGGCGTCGCCTGGGGGGCCGGCGACCTGGTCAACGCACCGGCAGGGGCACTCACGGCGATCTTCGACGTCAACTTCATGCAGACCGGCGCCGAAGCCGATTCCCAGACCCTGCTGCGCAATCTGATTTCCTTCGTGCAGACCGAGACGACTGCCACACCGGAACCCGCTTCCATGATGATGATCGGGGTCGCCTTGGCGGGGCTTGCCGCTGCCCGCCGCCGCAGGAACACGAAGGCGGACTGATCAAGCCGCCACGCGATAGGCGCATGGCCCCGGCGAACCAGGTCGCCGGGGCTTTTCGTTTGTGCATCGCGCCTTGCCAAACTGCGCCATCGGGGGCCTATCCTCACCCATGAACGCACCGTTTGCCACGTCCTCCATTGCCGACCGCCTGCGCCGCGAAACCGAAGGCGAGGTGCTGTTTTCACAGGGGGATCGCGGCCGCTACGCCACCGATGCCTCGATCTACCAGATGATGCCCGTGGGCGTGCTGGTGCCGAAGCGCATCGAGGACGTGGCCGCAGCCATGGCGATCTGCCGCGAGGCCGGCATCCCCGTGCTGCCCCGTGGCGGCGGCACCAGCCAGTGCGGCCAGACGGTGAACCAGGCGCTGGTGATCGATTGCTCCAAGCACCTCAACCGCGTGCTGGAGGTCGATCCTGCTGCCCGGCGCGCTTTGGTGCAGCCGGGCATCGTGCTGGGCCATGTGAACGCGGCGGTGAAGCAGCACGGACTGTTCTTCCCGGTGGATCCCTCCACCCATGCCCGCTGCACCATCGGCGGCATGGCGGGCAACAATTCCTGCGGCAGCAAGTCCATCCGCTACGGGCTGATGGCCGACAACGTCAGCGCCATCGACGCCATCCTGGCCGACGGCACCGGCCACCGCTTCGGCGCCCTGCCGGACAATCTCGGTGCGGACATGCCGGCTCGCGTCGCCGCCCTGATCCAGGATCTGCGAGCGCTGGGCGCCGCCGAAGCCGATGAGATCGCCGCGCGCTTCCCCACCGAACTCCGCCGCGTCGGCGGCTACAACATCGAGACGCTGACGCCCCGCGCGCGCGCCGAGGGGCGGGAGAACCTGGCCCGCCTGCTGGTGGGCAGCGAGGGCACGCTGGCCTTCTCGGCGGCGCTGGAGCTCATTCTCCATCCGATCAAGCCGCGCAAGATGCTGGGCATCTGCCAGTTCCCCAGCTTCCGCGCCGCGATGGCGGCGAGCCAGCACCTGGTGACGCTGGACCCGGAGGCGGTGGAGCTGGTCGATCGCACCATGATCGATCTCGGCCGCGCCATCCCGATCTACCGCCCCACCATCGACCGCATGCTGATCGGCGAGCCGGATTCGATCCTGCTGGTGGAATTCCACGGCCACGAAGACGCACCGTTGCTCGCCAAGCTCGCAGACCTCGACACGATGATGGCCGATCTCGGCTACCCCGGCATGGTGGTGCGCGCCACCGATGCCGGCTTCCAGGCCGAGATCGCCTCGGTGCGCGAAGCTGGCCTCAACATCATGATGTCGATGAAGGGGGACGGAAAGCCGGTCTCCTTCATCGAGGACTGCGCCGTGCCGCTGGCCGACCTCGCCGACTACACCGAGCGCCTGAACGACGTGTTCGAGCGCCACGGCACCAAGGGCACCTGGTATGCCCACGCCTCCGTCGGCTGCCTGCATGTGCGCCCGGTGCTGAACATGAAGGACGGGGCGGACGTGACCCGCATGCGGGCCATCGCCGAGGAATGCTTCGCGCTGGTGCGGGAATACAAGGGCTCGCATTCCGGCGAGCACGGCGACGGCATCGTGCGCAGCGAGTTCCACACGCCGATGTTCGGCGAGCGGATCGTGGGCGCGTTCGGCCGGGTTAAGGCGGCGTTCGATCCCGCGGGGCTGCTGAACCCCAACCGCATCGTCGATCCGCCGCGCATGGATGACCGCTCGCTGCTGCGCTACCCCCCGGGCTACGGCGCGGCGCCGGGCTTCACGCCCAAGCTCGACTGGTCCGCCTGGCCCGGCCCGCTCGGCGGGATGCTGGGGGCGGTGGAGATGTGCAACAACAACGGCACCTGCCGCAGCTTCGATGCCGGGGTGATGTGCCCAAGCTACCGGGCCACGCGCGATGAGAAGGACGTAACGCGCGGCCGCGCCAACACGCTGCGCCTGGCCCTCACCGGCCAGCTCGGCCGCGATGCGATGGCGGGCGAGGCGGTGGCCGAGGCGCTCTCCCTCTGCGTCTCCTGCAAGGCCTGCCGCCGCGAATGCCCCACCGGGGTGGACATGGCCAAGATGAAGATCGAGGTGCAGGCCGCCCGCGCCGACCGGCACGGCGTGAAGCTGCGCGACAGGCTGGTAGCCGCCCTGCCCCGCCTGGCACCCTGGGCCAGCCGGTTTCCGGCGCTCGCCAATCTGCGCAACCGCATCCCGGCGCTGCGTGCGCTGTCGGAGCGGATCGGTTTCGCTGCCAGCCGCGACCTGCCGGAATTCGCCGGCAACCCGTTCCGCGACGATGAGGCCGACACCAACGGCGACGTGCTGCTGCTGGCCGACACGTTCAACCGCCATTTCGAGCCGGAGATCCTGCGCGCCGCGGTGAAGGTGCTGCGCGCCATGGGGCTGCGGGTGGAGATCGCCGCCAGCTGGGATGGGCGCAACCTGTGCTGCGGGCGAACCTATCTCTCCGCGGGGATGGTCGACCGCGCGCGCGAGGAAGCCCGCCGCACGCTGGAGGCGCTGGCCGGGGACCGCCCGGTGATCGGGCTGGAGCCCTCCTGCCTGATGACCCTGCGCGACGAGTTCGCCTCCCTGCTGCCGGGGGCGGAAGCGGAAAGCCTGGGCAAGCGCGCGGTGCTGCTGGGCGAGTTCCTGGCAAAGCACGCCGAGAAGCTGCCGTTGCAGGCGTTGGCGGCCACCGCGCATGTGCACGGCCATTGCCACGCGAAAAGCTTCGGCGCCTTCCTGCCCGGCCTCGCCGCGTTGCGGGCGGTGCCGGGCCTGACGGTGAAACCCATCGCCTCCAGCTGCTGCGGCATGGCCGGCGCCTTCGGCTACCAGGCGGAAACGCAGGATGCCTCGCGCGCCATGGCCGAAGCCGGGCTGCTGCCGGCGGTGCGCGCGGCGGCAGCCGAAGACCTGATCGTGGCCGACGGTACCTCCTGCCGGCATCAGATCGAGTCGCTGGGCGGGCGGCGCGCGCTGCATTCGGTGCAGGTGCTGGCCCGGGCGCTGGGGTGAGGCGGCTTCCGGCCGGGCTGCTCGCGCTCGTCTCGCTGCTGCTGCCCGGGCTCGGGCATGCGCTGGCGCGGGACCATCGCCGGGCGTGGCTGTTGGCCGGGCTGGCGTTGGCGGGGCAGCTCGGCTACCTCGCGGTGCAGTCCGCGGCGCGGGTAACGGTTCCGCTGCTGCTGCTTGCCGCGGCCTGGCTGGTGCTGATGCTGGCTCTGGCGCCGTTCGCGTCCATCGATTCCTGGCGCCAGGCGCGCGCCGCCGAGCCGGGCGGCTGGCGCGGGCGGCTCGGCGTGGCGGCCGGCACGATTGCCCTGGGCGCCGGTTTGGCGCTGGTGCCGGGCGAGCCCCTGGCCTGGCGCAGCTTCTACGCGCCCAGCGGCTCCATGATCCCCGCGCTGCTGGTGGGCGACCGCTTTGTGGTGCAGGAGGGCTGGTACGAGGCCAACCCGGTGCGCCGCGGCGAGGTGGCAGTGTTCACGCTCACCCCCGGCGGGGCCGCCTATGTGAAGCGGGTGATCGGCCTGCCCGGCGACACCGTGCAGATGGTCCGCGGCCGGCTGGTGCTGAACAACGTGCCGGTGCCGGTTACGCCCGGGGCAGACGGCCGCGAATCCTGGGCCCTGCCCGATGGGCCCGTGGTGGACGTGCTGCGCGTGCCCGGCGCGGGAATGGGCCAGAACACGGAGCGGTTCGATGTGCCGCCCGGCCACGTGTTCCTGATGGGCGACAATGTGGAGAACAGCCTGGACAGCCGGCTGGATGGGCGAATGCGCTATATCCCCGTCGAATCCCTGGTGGGCCGGGCCGCCATCATCTACTGGCCCTGGACCGGGGGCCGATTCGGCAAGGTGATCCAATGACCGACAGCATCACGGCGCACAACGTGCTGGATTTCTGGTTCCAGGGCGAACCGGACACCTGGCGCACCGACCCCTGGTTCAAGAAAAGCGACGCCTTCGACGCCACGATCCGCGACCGCTTCGCCACCGCCGTGCAGGCGGCGCAGGACGGCGTGCTGGATGGCTGGGCGGTCACGCCGGAGGGCGCGCTGGCGCTGTCGCTGCTGCTCGACCAGTTCGGCCGCAACATCCATCGCGGCAGCTACCTCGCCTTCGCCGGCGACGCCCATGCCCGCCGCATCGCCCGCACCGCGGTCACAGCCGGTGCGGAGGCGAAGCTGACCCCGGTGCAGCGCGTGTTCCTGTATCTGCCGTTCGAGCATTCGGAGGCGCTGGCGGACCAGGAATTCTCGATCCGCCTGTTCGAACGCCTGCCACCCGCCGACTGGCGCGCCAACGTGGTGGACTACGCCCACCGCCATCGCGACGTGATCCGCGAATTCGGCCGTTTCCCGCACCGCAATGCCGCGCTGGGGCGGAAGAGCACCGCAGCCGAGCAGGTGTGGCTGGATGCCGGCAGCGGGTTCTGAGCCGCTATTCCGGAGCGTGATCGCGGATCGATTCGCGCCCCTTTGCATCGCTGATCTTGCCCAGCACCGTCTCCAGCCGGTGCTGCAGCTTCTTCGCCGCACCTGAAATCGCCAGCGGCAGCGTATCGGCCTGGTGCGTCACGGCGATTGGCAGATGGCCGGAGGGACGCGCCTCCATCATGCAGCGCTTGTCGTCCGCGCCGTGCTTGCCGGCATTGGTGTCGCCGAGATGCACTTCCACGCGCTGCAGATGGCTGGCGAAGCGCCGCAGCGCGTGCTGCACCTCCTGCGTCACCGCGCGGGTCAAATCCTCGCGGCCGTTCACAGTGTCGTCGGTACTCACCTGGATCTGCGTCTGAACCTCATGCGTCTCGCAGGGAAGCGCCGGGCCCTTACATGGGTTCCGGGTGCGTCGGTGCAGGGTCGGGCAGGCCAATCTCCGCCTCGAAGGCCGCCAGGAAATCGGCCACGAGCTGCGTCCGTTCGCGCGCGAGGCGGCGGCCAGTGGGGGTTTGGAAGCCGCCTTCCAACCTGAGCAGCTTGGCGCGGAAATGGTCGGTGGCGAAGCTTCGGTCATCCAGCGCCCGGCGTTCGGCGCGCGGGTCGTCCTGGTCGTAGAACAGCGAGCCCATGCGCCCGGCAGTGTAGAACAGCCGCGCGATGCCAATGGCACCGAGTGCCTCCAGCCGGTCGGCATCCTGCAGGATGCGCGCCTCCAGCGTTTCGGGCGCGATGCCGGCGGAGAAGCTATGCGCCGCGATGGCGTGGGCGGCCGCTTCGATCCGCGTCCCGTCCCAGCCCAGCCCGGCCAGGATGCCGCGCGCGCGTTCGGCGGCGAGGCGGGAGGCCTGGGCGCGCAGCGGGGAGGATTTCTCCACCGCCACGCAATCATGCAGCAGCACCGCGGCGGCGAGCAGTTCGGCATCGCCGCCCTCCGCCGCCTGGATCACCCGCGCATTGGCCCAGACGCGGGCGAGATGGCTGGTGTCGTGCGAGCCGTCATCGCCCGGATCGAGTTCGGGCAGCAGCCGGGCGGCGAGCGCTTCGAACGGGGCGAAGCTCATCCGGTCTGCCCTTAGCCAGTCTTCTGGCGCAGTTCGATCAGGGCCGTCAGGAAGGCATCGCGCCGCTTGGCCATCTCCGGGATCGGCTTACCGCCGGTGGCCTCCTGCACGCCCGCCACCAGCTGCGCCTGCAGCTCCGGCGTCATCACGGGGTTGCCCAGGTCGGCCCACCAGCTCGTCACCGCCGGCATCAGATGATGCATGAACGCGTCCATCCCGCCCTCGCCGCCGGCCATGTGGAAGGTGGTGTGCGGGCCCATCAGCGCCCAGCGCAGGCCCGGGCCTTCGGAAATCGCGGCATCCACGTCGGCCACGCTGGCAACGCCCTCGGCCACCAGGTGCACCGCCTCGCGCCAGAGTGCGGCCTGGAGACGATTCGCCAGATGGCCCGGCACCTCCTTGCGGATCTCGATCGGGTATTTGCCGATGGCGCGATAGAAGCCCATCGCGGTCTCGATGGCCGCGCGCGTGCAGTGCGGGCCCACCACCTCCACCAGCGGCACCAAATGCGGTGGGTTGAACGGGTGGCCGATCAGGATGCGCTCGGGATGGGCGCAGCCTGCCGACAGCCGGCTGGCAAGCAGGCCGGAGCTGGAGGAGGCGATCACCACCTCCGCGCCCAGCACGGCGGCAATGCGCGGAAGAAGCTGCAGCTTCACCTCGTAGCGCTCCGGCGCGTTCTCCTGCACGAACTGCGCGCCCTGCACCGCTTCCACCGGGTCGGTATGGAAGCTCCAATTGTCCGGGTTGGCATCGGCCGTGGCGCCCAGCCGCTGCAGCACCGGCCATGCCGCGGCAATGGTGCGGCGCACGAGGTCGGCCGCTCCCGGTGACGGATCGTACACCCGCACCTTCAGTCCGCGGCTGAGGAAGGCGGCGGTCCAGCTGGCGCCGATGGTGCCGGCGCCGATCACCGCGACCTGCCTGATGTCTTCGCCCGTCATCGCTGTCTCCCCTGGGTGCGGCGCCAGAGTGCCTCGCGGCGACGGCCCGGAGAAGTGCCTCCGCTGCCTACCAGGACATCGTCGGGGCCTGCTTGGCCGTGGGCCGCACGTTGCGGCTGACCGGGGTCCATTCCGTCACCGGCATGTAGCGCGGGGCCAGGAACTGGTAGGTGCGCATGATCAGGTCCCACGGCACCTCTTCGGCCGGATCGCTGGCGGCCCAGCCATCCAGGATCGACTGCCAGGCGCGCTGCTCGCGGTAGAGCTGGTCGCGGATCGAGCGGATGAAGGCCTGCTGGCTTTCCATGTTGCGCAGCGCGCTCATCACCTCGCCGGTCTGCGCCGCCAACTCGTCGAAGCGCTCCTGGAAGGTCTGCCGGGCCGTGATTGCCAGGCGGGTGACGCGGCTGGCCGACTCCTGGCGCTGGCTGTCGCCGCGATAGGCGGCCACAAGGCGCTCCAGCCGGTTGGTGATGGCCCGCACCGGGCGCAGCAGCCGGTCGCGCAGCGCCTCGATATAGGCCAGCTCGCCGGCCAGCTCCTGCACCAGCACCACCACGGCGTCCCTGTCCGGCAGGCCCAACTCCGTCGCGGCGCGATCGAAGGCCAGTTGCACCTGCTGGCGCAATGCCGGATCGTTCTCCAGCCGCAGCAGCGGGTCGCCCTTGGCCGGGTCCGCCGCTTCCGGGTCGATCCAGGAGAGCAGCTGCAGGCGGATGATGTTGATGGCCAGGCGCTTGTGCTCGGCCGAAGGATCCCAGCTGGCGCGGCCGGTCAGCACCTCGCTGGGCAGCTTGTCGCCCAGGCTGAGGCCACAGACATAATCGAGGCTCTCAGCGATCAGGCCGAGCATGCGCCCGTCCGCGCTGTCGTCGCCGATGCCGAATTCACGCTGCAGGGCGCGCAGCGGCACCACCGCCTCGCGGTCGCCCAGGGTCACCACCATCACCGGGGTGCCGTCGGCCCGGGCGCGACGAAAGCTGACGGCGCCAAGCATGGTGAACACCTGGTGGTTCAGCAGGCAGCGCTCTGGCGGGGAATCGTCTTCCTGGGTCATGGATCCGTCTCGCGAGTGCACCCCACTCTCGCTGTACGGAGTTAACGTCGCACAAATAGGATATCGTCCCATGCGAGGCAAAATCATATCACCGGATGGGGCATCTCAACTCCGGATAAAGATTTGTCTCCCAAATTGAGACCGTCCGAATCGCGTGAGATGCCCCCATGTCCCAGATCCGCCCCAGCGATGCGACCGCCGGGTCTTTCCGACCCAGGCGGGCCCCACCCGTGGCCGTGCTGCATGAAACCCAGGCGGAGCGCGCCCATCTCCGCCGCCTGCGCCGCGACCTCAGCACCGCGTCGGAGCAGGAGGGCTTCGTGCTGCACTACCAGCCGCGCGTGGCCCTGCGCAGCGGCGCCGTCACGGGGGCGGAAGCGCTGATCCGCTGGCCGCACCGCAAGCGCGGCCTGATGGCGCCCGGCTCCTTCATCCCGATCGCCGAGCAGGCCGGGCTGATCAGCGACATCGGCGCCTGGGTGCTGCGCGCCGCCTGCCTGTCCGCCGCCACCTGGAACCGCGACCTGCGCGTGGCAGTGAATGTTTCCGCCCGCCAGCTGCATGATCGCGAGCTGCTGCGCCAGATCGGCGAATCGATCGAAGGCTCCGCCCTGCCGCCGGAGCGGCTGGAGATCGAGCTATCGGAGTCGATCCTGCTGGATGACGACCTGGACACGCTGCTGGCGCTCTCGGCCATCCGCGACCTCGGCGTGTGCATCACGCTCGACGATTTCGGCTCCGGCGTCGCCAGCCTTTCCATGCTCAAGCGGCTGCCGCTGGAGCTGATCAAGCTGGACCGCAGCCTGGTTCGCACCCTGCCGGATGATGGCGAGGACGTGGCGATCGTGCAGGCGATCATCGACACCAGCCACGCACTCGGCCTGGGCGTGGTGGCTGAAGGGGTGGAGACGGAAGCCCAGCGCAGCCTGCTCGCCGCATTGGGCTGCGACGAGGCGCAGGGCTACCTGTTCAGCCAGCCGCTGCCGGAAGACCAGTTCCGCGCCAACACAAGCCTGTAGTCCAGGCTTGCGGGGCGCGGGGCGCGGGGCCATTACAGGGGGGTGAGCATCCCCCTCGAAGCCTTCATCCTCGACCATCTGCGCGTCCGCCTGCCGGGATCGGCTGATCCCGTGGAGGTGGCGCGCGCCTTCCAGGCCACCACCCAGCCCGAAAATCCCGATCCGGAAGCGTGGCACCGCCACCTCTCTGCCGTGCGCCGCGCCGCGGTTCGCATGGCGGGGGAAGGCCGGCTGGAGATCCTGCGCAAGGGCAAGCCGGTGCCGCCGGAAGCCGCGCGCGGCGTGATCCGCCTGCGCCTGCTGCCTGAACCCGCCCCCGATGAGACACAAGCCGAGGGAGAGGCATGATGCGCCTCGCCGCCCTGCTCCTCGCCCTGCTGCTGCCGGCCTGCCGTGGCACCGGGGCGGATGGGCTGCCCGCGCCGGAGCCGATGGACATGGCCCATCTGTCCCGCCCCGGCACGCCCAACACCGCGCTCGCCGCACCACCCGGCTTCACCCCGGCGCCCGATATCGAAACGCGCCGCTACCCCGTGCCGCCGGAGCGGCTGTATGCCGCGATCCGCGGCGTGGCCCTGGCGCAGCCGCGCACCCACCTGCACGCCGCCTTCGACGGGCAGATGCAGGCACATTTCGTCGCCCGCAGCGCCCTGCTGAACTTCCCGGACCTGATCGCCGTGCAGGTCACGCCCGACTCAGGGCTGATCTTGTGGTCGCGCAGCATCTATGGCCGCTCCGATTTCGGCGTGAACCGCGCCAGGCTGGTTGCGTGGCTGGCGGCGCTGGACGCGACCCTTCCGCCCTCCTGAAACGTCCCCTTAAACGAGAACGCCCCGCCGGCGTGCCGAAACACGCGGGCGGGGCGCCTGGGAAAAGCCCAGCCTAGCAGCGGGTGATCCAGCCCGAGGTGGTGTACACCCGCGTGCACTTGGATTGCGCATCCGCCTGGCTGCCAGCCAGCAGCGGGGCAAAGACGGCGGCGAACAGGGCCAGCGAGAGAATGGCGGCAATCTTGCGCATCGGCCACTCCATAAGCTGCGGCACTCACCCGGAGCCCGCGGATTGAAAAGCCGCTGCCTACGCAACGAAAGACTCGTTCCGCGTGCAGCGGTAACGAATCATTAATCCAACGCCCACGGCATAACAATGCGGAACGATGCCCGTACGGCCGCTAATCCGCGTGGGACTGCACCACCGCCAGCACCTGGTCCCCGTAGCGCACCAGCTTGGAGGCGCCGACGCCCTTCACCTCGCCCAGCTCGCCCAGGCTGTCTGGCCGTACTGCCGCTATCTCCCGCAGCGTGGTATCGTGAAAAATCACGTAGGGCGGCACGCCCTGGGTCTTCGCCTCGCCGGCGCGCCACTGGCGCAGCGCCTCGAACAACCCGGCGGCCTCGGGGGAGCCGGTGGCCTCCAGCACCGCCGCCGCGCGCTTGGCCCGCAGCCGCGGGCGCGGCCCGGCCAGCGTGTCCTCGCGCAGCATCACCGTCTCCTGGCCCTTCAGGATCGGCCGCGCCTTCTCGTCCACCAGGCTCAGCGTGGCGAATTCGCCGGTATCGACGTTGAGCGCCCCGCGCGCCACCAGCTGGCGGATCACGCCGCGCCAGAACTCCTTGCTGCGCTCCGCCCCCACGCCGAAGGTCGGCAGCCGGTCATGGCCCCGCTGCATGATCGCGTCGGTCACGGTGCCGAGCAGCACGGAAATCACATGTCCGGCCCCGAAGCGCTGGCCGGTGCGGTACACGGCAGACAGCGCCTTCTGCGCATCGATCGTGCCGTCGAACAGCCCCACCGGGCTCTGGCAATTGTCGCAATGGCCGCAGGGCGCGGGCAGATCCTCGCCGAAGCAGCCCAGCAACTGGCGGGTGCGGCATTCCACCGTCTCGGTCAGCGAGATCATCATCTCCAGCCGCGACCGCTTGGCGCGCAGCTGTTCCTCCGGCGCGTTGGAGGAATTGAGCCAGTAGCGCGCCCGGGCGATATCCTCGCCGCCATACAGCAGCAGCGTATCGCTGGGCTCGCCGTCGCGCCCGGCGCGGCCGATCTGCTGGTAGTAGGATTCCGGGCTGTCCGGCATGTCCAGATGCGCCACGAAGCGCACATCCGGCCGATCGATCCCCATGCCGAAGGCGATGGTCGCCACGATCACCACCGGCTCGCCGGAGCGGAACCGGGCGGCGGCGGCGCGCTTGGTGCCGGGATCGAGCCCGGCATGGAAGGCAATGGCCGGATAGCCCTTGCCGGCCAAGGACTCGGCCATGCGCTCGGTCTTGGCCCGGCTGCCGCAATAGACGATGCCGGCCTCGCCCTTGTGGCGCTGCAGCAGCGAAAGCAGCTGCTGCGTCTCGCCCATCTTGGCCTCGGCAGCCAGATGCAGGTTGGGGCGATGGAAGCTGGCCGCGAAAACCTCGGCCGTGGGCATGTCCAGCGCGGCCAGGATATCGTCGCGCGTGCGCGGGTCGGCCGTGGCGGTCAGCGCCATGCGCGGCACGCCGGGGAACAACTGGGCGAGGCGGGCGAGGTCGCGATATTCCGGGCGGAATTCGTGGCCCCACTGGCTCACGCAATGCGCCTCGTCGATTGCCACCAAGGCCACTTCCTGGCGCTGCAGCCGCTCCAGCGTGCCCGGCGAGAGCAGCCGCTCCGGCGACACGTAGAGCAGATCCAGCATGCCGGCGTCCAGCTCGCGGCCGACGCGGCGATGCTCTTCCGGCTCCAGCTCCGAATGCAGCGCGGCAGCCGCCACGCCCACCTGGCGCAGGGCCGCCACCTGGTCGTCCATCAGCGCGATCAGCGGCGAGATCACGATGGCGGTGCCATGCCGGCACAAGGCGGGGATCTGGTAGCACAGCGACTTGCCGCCGCCCGTGGGCATCAGCACCAGCGCATCGCCGCCGGCCAGCACATGGGTGATCGCCTGCTCCTGCAGGCCGCGGAAGCTGGGATAGCCGAAGACCCGGCGCAGCACGCCGCGCGGGTCGTCCGCCATCGGCGCATCCAGCGCCATGGGCGATGCGTCCATGCGGGGCTCAGCCAGCTCCGCTCACGGGGCGCGAACGACGATCTCCACGCGCCGCGCCTCCTCGATGGTGCCAACCACGTTCACCGAGCCCTCGCCCACGCGGGCGATGCGGGCAGGCGCGATCCCGGCCTCTGCGATCCGATCGCTCACGAGCTGCGCGCGCAGCAGCGACAGATACAGGTTGGACTGGCGGCTGCCGGTGGTGCTGGCGAAGCCAACCACCTCCACCTGCATCGCCGGGTTCTGCCGGGCGTAGTTCGCCGCGGCGGCCACCACGTCCTGCGCGGCCGGGTCCATCTCACCGGACCAGGCGTGGAAGAACACGATGAATTTCTGCTCGGCCTTGGCCGGAACGGCAGACACGGCCAGCAGGGCGGCGAAGGCGGCGGTCAGGATCGCGATGCGGCGGCGCATGCCGGAGACTCCGTGCAGGGAACAGGCCCCTAGGTGCGCCAGCGGCGCGGGCCGCGTCAATCGCGGATACGGGCCCGGTGAGGTCTCATCCCGCCGCCGCCACGGCGCGGCCGGCGGAAAGCCGCCAGATCCGGTCCAGCCGCTCCGCCCCGGTCAACCGATGGGCGATCAGCAGCACGGTGCGCCCGGCGGCACCCTCGTTCAGCGCCTGGAAGAATTCCCGCTCCGTGGCGGCATCGAGCCCGGCGCAGGGCTCGTCCAGCACCAGGATCGGCGCGTCGGACAGCAGCGCCCGCGCCAGCGCCAGCCGCCGCCCCTGCCCGCCCGAAAGCCCCAGCCCGCCCTCGCCCAGCCAGGTGTCCAGCCCCTGCGGCAGGGCCCTCACCACCTCGGCCAGCCGTGCCGCCTCCAGCGCCGCCCAAAGCCGCGAATCGTCCGCCGTAGCGCCGGGGGGCAGGCCGAGGGCGAGGTTGGCGCGAATCGTGTCGCTGAACAGATGCGTGGCCTGGGAGAGCCAGGCGCAGCGCGCCCGCACCGCATCATCCCCCAACGCGGCGATGTCGGTGCCGCCAAGCAGGATCCGCCCCTCCTGCGGCCGTGCCACCTTCAGCAGCAATGCGGCCAGCGTGGACTTGCCGGCGCCGGAAGGCCCCAGCAGCGCCACCCGGCTGCCCTGCGGGATATCCAGTGTCAGCCCGTCCAGCACCTTGGGCCGGTCCGCCGCCCAGGCGAAATACACGCCGTCGAACCGGATCGCGCTGCCGGCGGGCATCGGCGCCGGGGGCATGGCAGCCTGCGGCAACGGCCCGTCGGCCACCTCCAGCACCCGCCCGGCGGCGCGCGCCGCATGCCCGGCGCCCACGCGCGGCAGGATCGCCACCGCCTCGAACGCCGCCACTACCAGGAAGGCCACGGCCACCAGCGCCGCATTGCCCTGGCCGAGGGCGAAGACCAGTACCGCCAGCAGCGCCGCCTGCCCGGCCAGGAACGCCGCGGCCCCGGCCAGCGCCGCGCGCGTGGCCAAACTGTGCTGCGCCGCCAGCAGCCCGGCCTCGCGCCCCTGCACTGTGGCCAGCATCCGCCCCTCGGCGCCGAAGGCGCGCACCTCGCGCAGCCCGGCCAGCGTATCCAGGCAGGCGATGCGCAACCCGGCAAAGGCCCCGGCGATGCGCCCGCTCTCCCGCCAGCTGATCCGTGCCGCCAGCAGCGGCAGCCCGAAAGCGGCCAGCGCGAACAGCACCACCACCACCACGGCCAGCGCCACATCCACCGCCCCGATCACCCAGGCCAGCACCGGCAGCAGCAGCGCCGCCCCGGCCAGCGGCACCAGGATGCGGATATAAAGAATGTCCAGCGCCTCGATATCGCCCACCAGGCGGGAGAGCACGTCGCCCGCGCGCCGGAACCCGAGCCCGCCGGCGGCGCGTGCCGCCAGCCCGCGAAAGAACCACACCCGAAGGGCCGCCAGCGCCCGGAAGAGCGCGTCGTGCGTGGCCATCCGCTCGCCGTAGCGCAGCACGATTCGCAACGCGCCCAGGCTGCGCAGCGCCACCGCGGCCCCCACCGGCGCAACCAACGCCCCGCCCAGCGCCGCCGCACCCACGGTGAACCCGGCCTGCGTCATCAGCAGCAACGCCGCCAGCAGCGCGGCCAGGGATAGCACCACCCCGGCCACCATCCAGCCGGCCTGCGGGCGCCACAACGCCATGATGCGGAACAAGGCGCTCATGCCACCCCGCGCCCCAGTTGCACCCGCCCGTCGCGCAGATCCAACCGCCGGCCGGAGAACGCGTGCGCTGCGGCGGCATGGCTCGCCAGCACCACGGTGCGGCCCAGCGCCAGGCGGCGCAGCCCGTCCAGCACCTCCGCCTCCGTCGCGGGGTCCAGATGCGCCGTCGGCTCGTCCAGCAGCAGCAGCGGCGCGTTCTTCAGGAAGGCACGCGCGATCGCCACGCGCTGCGCCTGCCCGCCGGAAAGCCCGTAGCCGCCCTCGCCCACCGGCGTATCCAGCCCCTGCGGCAGCGTGGCCAGCACCGGGTCGAGCCGGGCGAAGCGGGCGGCTTCCTCCACCTCGGCATCGCTCGCTTCCGGCCGGGCGAAGCGGATGTTGTCGCGGATCGAACTGGCGAACAGCACCGGGCGCTGGCCGATCCAGGCCACCAGCCGCGCCTGCGCCGCCGGCACCAGTGTGGCGATATCCGCCCCGTTCAGCGTCACCCGCCCGCTCTCCGGCCGGACGAAGCCGAGCAGGATCTCCAGCACGCTCGATTTCCCGGAGCCCGAAGGCCCGGTCAGGATCAGCGTCTCCCCGGCCGGCACGCGGAACGAGACGCCATCCAGCGCCCTGCCCCGGCTGGCATCCCAGGTGAGGCACACATCCTCGAACGCCACCGCCACGCCGCGCGCCGCCACATTGCGCACCGGCAGCGCGGGCGGCGCGGGTGGCGGCTCCGGCAGGGCGGCGAGCGCCTCCGCCGCCGGGCCGGCATGGCTGCGATCCTGATAGGCGGCCGCGAAACCGCGCAGCGGGGCGAAGAATTCCGGCACCAGCAGCAGCACCAGCAGCGCATCGCCGGGCCGCACGAGCGACCCATCCGCCAGCCCCGCGGCATAGCGCAGCGCCAGCACCACGATCCCCACGGCGAAGGCGAGATCCATCGCCGCCGAAGACAGGAACGCCAGGGACAGCACCTTCAGCGTGCGCCGCCGCAATTCATGCGCCGCCCGGCCCAGCGCCTGCGCCTCCGCCTCGGCATGCCCTGCCAGCACGATGGTAGCGATCCCCCGCACCCGATCGACAAAGCGCGCCTGCAGCCGCGTCATGGCGGTGAACTGCCGCCGTGCCGCCGCCGCCGCCCCCAGCCCCGCCAACCCCATCGCCGCCGGCACCAGCAGCCCCACCGCGGCCAGGATCGCGGCGGCGATCGGGTCCACCCACAGCACCACCAGCACCACCAGCACCGGGCCGGCCAGCGCCAGCATCGCCGCCGGCAGCCAGCGCGCGAACAGCCCCTCCAGCGCCTCCACCCGGTCCACCACCACGGTGGCCAGTTCCGCGGAATGGTGCCGGCGCAGCAGCGCGGGCCCGGCGGCCAGCATCGCCCCCAGTGCCTCGCTGCGCAGCCGGCGGCGAGAGGCAGCCCCGGCATCGAAGCCGGCGCGCTCGAACAGCACCCCCAGCCCCGCGCGCAGCAGCGCCAGCCCCGCGAAACCCAGCAGCGGCCCCACCGCCTCGCCCATCCCGGCGCCATCCAGCGCCAGCTGCAGCGCCCGCGCCGCGCACACCGCCTGGCCGATCGCCGCCACGATGCCCAACAGCCCGAACGCCGCCGCCGGCACCGCCTCCCGACGGGCCGCGCGCAGGCGCAGGCGCAGCCAGGGGCCCGCCGGGGCGTGGGGGGCCGCGCCCTGCGGCGGCGGCCGTGGATCCGAGTCGTCCATACAGGCGGAGGATTTAACCCAACCGGCCCCGATTGGAACCGCTCATCAGTACATCACATCCCCACCATTGGGAGACAGCGTGGCCCCCACGTAGAATCCGCCCTGCGGCCCGGCCAGCAGCAGCACGGTGGCGGCCATTTCCTCCGGGGTGCCGAACCGCCCCGCCGGCAGCCGCGCCTCGAACGCGCGCCGCCATTCCGGCGAGTTGCGCCGCACCAAATCGGTGTCGATCGGCCCGGGCGCGATCGCGTTCACCCTGATCCCCTTCGGCGCCGCCTCCCAGGCCAGCGCACGGGTGAAGCCGGCAATCCCCGCCTTGGCCGAGCAGTACGGCGTGATATCCGGCCCGCCCTTGATGCCGAGCTGGCTCGCCACATTGATGATGCAGCCGCGCCCGCGCGCCACCATCGCGGGATAGACATTCTGGGCCATGAAGAACATGCCCTTCAGGTGGGTATCCAGGATCGCGTCGAAATCTGCTTCCGTCATCAATTCAAACGGTTTGCGGATGTTGCTGCCGGCATTATTGAACAACACATCCACCGTGCCGAGCTGCTCCGCCACCCATCCCGCGAAGTCCCGCCCCGCCGCGATATCCGCCACGTCGCAACTGCGCTGCACCACGCGCCGGCCGAGTGCGGCAATCTCGGCTGCCGTCTCCACGGCCTTCTCATCGTCGTTCAGATGGCAGAACCCGATATCCGCCCCCTCCCGCGCAAAGGCCAGCGCCACTGCCCGCCCGATCCCGCGCGACCCGCCCGTCACCAGCGCCACCTGCCCTGCCAGTTGCATCGCCATCGCTCCCCGTGTTCGGTACCAATCATGGCACGGCGCGCGTGCCTGTCGAACCGGAGGGCTTTCGCATGATGGGAACGCTGGCAGTGGCGGCGGGCGGGGCGGCGGGCAGCATGCTGCGCTACTGGGGCACGCTGCTGGCCGCCCGGATCGGCTGGGTGGAATTCCCCTGGGCCACCATCGTCATCAATGTGGTCGGCAGCTTCGTCATTGGCTGGTTCGCCACCGCCACAATGCCCGGCGCCGCCTACCCCGCCAGCCAGGAGATCCGCCTGCTGGTCATGACCGGCCTGTGCGGCGGCTTCACCACCTTCTCCGCCTTCAGCCTGCAAACGCTGGACCTGCTGCGCGCCGGCGACTTTACCGGGGCGGCGGCCAATGTTCTGCTCTCCGTCCTGCTCTGCCTCGCCGCCACCGCCGCCGGCCACTGGCTCGCTGCCACCGCCTGACCACCCGGAGTTCCGCCATGTCCAATGCCGACCTGCTGTTCATGTCCGCCGTGGAGGCCGCCGCCCTGATCCGGCGCGGCAAGATCTCCCCGGTGGAGTATGTCGATGCGATCCTGTCCGGCATCGAGCACGCGAATCCGAAGCTGAACGCCTTCAGCCACGTCATGGCCAATCACGCCCGCCGCAGCGCCGTCGCCGCCGAGCAGGCCGTGCGCCGCGGCGACGAGCTCGGCCCGCTGCACGGCGTGCCAGTCTCCATCAAGGATCTGGTGGAGGTGGATGGCGTGCCCTTCCGCCGCGGCACCGCCATCTTCGCCGATGCCGTGGGCGAGAAGGACGACATCACGGTGCAGCGCCTGCGCGCCGCCGGCGCCATCATCCTGGGCAAGACCACCACGCCCGAATTCGGCGTGAAGGCGCTCACGGACGGGCCGAGCTTCGGCATCACCCGCAACCCCTGGAACCTCGAACGCACCCCCGGCGGCTCGTCCGGCGGCGCGGCCGCAGCCGTGGCCGCCGGGCTGGGCCCGCTCGGCCTGGGCACCGACGGCGCCGGCTCCATCCGCGGCCCCGCCGCCGCCTGCGGCCTGGTGGGCCTGAAGCAGACCCTCGGCGTCGTCCCGCGCGAAGACCCCGCCGACGCGCTCGGCAACACCACCTATGCCGGCCCGATCACCCGCACCGTGACCGACGCCGCCGTGATGCACGCCGTGCTCGCAGGCGACGGCGCACCTGCCCCGCTCAGCCTCGACCCCTGGGCCATCACCCCGGCCCCGCAGGGCCGCCTGCGCCCGCTGCTGATCGGCGCGAAAGCCACCGGCCTGCGCCTGGGCTACTTCGCCCGTTGCGCCAACCCGCTGGTCGCAAAGGACGTCACCGCCAACACCAACGCCATGCTCCAGACGCTCACCGAGCTGGGCGCCGAGGTGGAGGAACACACCGAAGCGTTCGATTGGGCCGAGCCGCCGGGCCGCGTGCTCTATCAGGCCGGCATCGCCGTCGGCATGGCCAAGTACCTGCCCAAGTGGCAGAACCAGATGGACCCCGTCACCCTGGCCTTCGCCGAGCGCGGCACCCGCTTCACTCTGGCCGACTGGCGGGAAGCGGAATGGGCCCGCACCGCCCTGTTCCGCGCCGTGCAGGGCCTGTTCGAGCAGTACGACCTGCTGGTGATGCCCACCATGGCCCGCACCGCCCTGCCTGTCGGCCACGACGCCGCCAACGACCAGGTGATGGTGGATGGCGTGCCCACCGGCATCACCCGCCAGGGCTGGACCGCCTACCAATACCCCTTCAACCTCACCGGCCACCCCGCACTCACCATCCCCTCCGGCTTCGGCACCGATGGCCTGCCCACCGCGCTGCAGATCGTCGGCCCCTGGGGCAGCGAGACGGACATTTTGCGCCTCGGCGCCATGCTGGAGCAGGCCCGCCCCTGGGCGCAGCACCGCCCGCCGGTGCACGGCGCGGCATGAGGCTGCTTGCCGCCCTCCTCGTGCTGGCAGCCAGCCCCGCCCTGGCCGCCGGCCCGCCGCAATACGTCGCCGGCCCCGCCAGCGGCTACCAATACGATTGCCGGCAGGAGAAGCAGCTCGTCCCGTCCATCGCCACCCTGGTCACGGAAATCCCCGACCTCGACGGCGACGGCCTGCCGGAGCACGTGGTCGATTCGGCGAAAGGCTGTGCGGCGGTGCGCGCGCTCTACTGCAACGAGGCCGAGGGCTGCACCATCCAGATCTACCTCTCCAGCTGGTCCGGCATCGCCGAGCGCTACAAGGCCCGCCAGTGGAAGCCGGACCGCGCCGCCCGCCCCGCCACCCTGTCCATCACCACCGGCGGCCCCGAATGCGGCGGCGCCCCCGAATGCACCCTCACCCTGCGCTGGACCGGGCAGCGCCTGCTGCCGGTGCGCTGACCCCGGCGGCAAGCCATGCCGCCTGCGCAATGCATTGCCAATTTGTATGCGCGCAGAAAGGGTCATTGACGGCCACGCGAGCACCTGCCTAACGTTCCCCCACAATGAGCGCTGCGACGGAATCTCGTCCACGCCGGAGGGGGAAACGCGCGGGGATGGACGAACTCGTTCGCCTGCTGCAATTGGCCATCAACGGTACAGCCGCAGGCTGCATCTATGGGCTGGTCGCGCTTGGTTTTGTGCTGATCTACAAGGCCACCGAAATGGTGAACTTCGCCCAGGGCGAGCTGATGATGCTCGGGGCGTTCTTTGCCTACACTTTTGTTGGCATGTGGGGCATGAACTACTGGGTCGGCTTCGCGCTGGCCATCGCCGCCACCGCCGCCTTCGGCTACGCGCTGGATGCCGTGGTGCTGCGCCGCGTGATCGGCCAGCCGCAATTCGCGGTGGTGATGCTCACCCTCGGCCTGGCCTTCATCTTCCGCGCGGTCGCCGGCGCCGTCTGGGGCTACGACAGCGTCGGCTTCCTCACCCCCTTCACCAACAAGGTGGCGGATTTCGGCGGCGGCGTGATCCTGGGGCAGGACAACGTCTCGATCATCGTCGGCACCGTCATCCTCTGCGCCGTGCTCTACGTCTTCTTCAGCCGCACCCCGCTCGGCATCGCCATGCAGGCCAGCTCGCAGAACCAGCTCGCCGCCTACTACATGGGCATCCCGGTGCGCACCGTGTTCTCGCTCATCTGGGCGATCAGCGCCGGCGTCTCGGCCGTGGCCGCGGTGCTGCTGGTGCCGGTCTCCATGATCGACGTGAACATGGGCATCCTCGGCTTCAAGGCCTTTGCCGCCGCCGTGCTGGGGGGCTTCGGCTCCATCCCCGGCGCGCTGGTCGGCGGCATCATCGTGGGCATCACGGAACAGTTCGCCGGCCGCTTCCTGCCCGCGGGTTCCATGGAGCTCACGTCCAACATCGTGCTTCTGGCCGTGCTGATCGTCTGGCCGCAAGGCCTGTTCGGCCAGGTCATCCGCAAGCGGGTCTAGGGGGCACACCGATGCGCGCGATGTTCAGAACAAGCTACGCCCAGGACCTGCTCCTGGCCCGCAGCCCCGCCGCCTGGGGCTGGTACGGCCTGCTGATGCTGGTGCTGCTCGCCATCCCGCACATGCTGGGCGAGTTCTACGTGGGCGAAATGGCCGGCGTGTTCGTCTTCGCCATCGCCGGCGTCGGGCTGATGCTGCTGATCGGCTATACCGGCCTGGTCAGCCTCGGCCACGCCGCCTTCCTCGGCATCGGCGCCTACACCAACGCCATCCTGCTCACCAAGGGTGTGCCGTTCATCTTCTCGCTGCCCGCCGCCGGCCTGCTCACCGCCTTGTTCGGCGTGCTGATCGGCATCCCCACCCTGCGCATGAGCGGGCTCTACCTCGCCATCGCCACGCTGGCCTTCGGCAGCATCGTCGGCATCGTGCTGGAGAAATGGCACGGCCTCACCGGCGGGTTCGACGGGCTGGCCGTGCCCACCCCGGCGATCTTCGGCTACGTGATCGAGGGCCGCACCGGCGTCTATTACCTCTCGCTCGCCATTCTGGTCGCGGTGCTGCTGCTGGCCATGAACATCCTGCGCTCGCCGCTCGGCCGCGCCATGGTGGCCATCCGCGACAGCGAGATCTCGGCCCAGTCGATGGGCATCCACCTGGCCTTCTACAAAACCGTGGCCTTCGCCATCAGCGCGGGGATCACCGGCCTGGCCGGTGCCGCCTACGGCCACTACACCAACTACCTGGCGCCGGACGGGTTCGGCATCCTGCTCTCCATCCAGCTCGTCACCATCGTCTTCATCGGCGGGCTCGGCTCGCTGCACGGCGCCATCTTCGGGGCCATCTTCATCTCCATGCTGCCCCAGGCCATCGCCCTCAGCCGCGACAGCCTGCCCTTCGGCCTCGGCCGCCTGCCCGGGCTGGAGCCGAGCCTGTTCGGCATCATCCTCGTGCTGGTGATCATGTTCGAGCCCGCCGGCATCAACGGTCGCTGGCTGAAGGCCAAGCGCTGGTTCGGCGAATTCCCGCTGCACCGCCGCGCCGCCTTCCGCCGCCAGAAATCCTACGCCAAGTCGGAGCGGCTGCGATGAGCCAGGATGAAAGCTACTTCGCAGCCCGCGACCTCTCCATGCGCTTCGGCGGCATCCGTGCCGTGGAAGGCGTCACCTTCGATGTCCGCAAAGGCGAGGTGTTCTCGATCATCGGCCCCAACGGCGCCGGCAAGACCACCATCTTCAACATGATCAGCCGCATCTACACGCCATCCGGCGGCAGCCTGCACTTCGCCGGGCAGGACATCACCCGCATCGCCCCGCACCGCATCGCCGGCCTCGGCATCGCCCGCACCTTCCAGAACATCGAGCTGTTCAGCCACGCGACCCTGCTGCAGAACCTGCTGATCGGCCGCCACGCCCATTCCCACGTGCCGATCCTCTCCCAGCTCGCCTTCCTCCCTTCCGTCCGCCAGGCCGAGATCGACCACCGCCGCAAGGCCGAAGAGGTCATCGAATTCCTCGGCCTGCAGCGCTACCGCGACCAGCTCATCGCCAACCTGCCCTACGGCGTGCGCAAGGTGGTGGAACTCGGCCGCGCGCTCTGCATCGAGCCCAAGCTGCTCCTGCTGGATGAACCCTCCTCCGGCCTGAACGTGGAGGAGACGGAGGAGATGGGCTTCTGGATCCAGGACATCCAGAAGGACCTCGGCATCACCATCATCATGGTCGAGCACGACATGAAGCTGGTCTCCGCCGTCTCCAACCGCGTGCTGGCGCTCAACCAGGGCCGCATCCTCTCCATGGGCACCTCCGCCCAGGTCCAGTCCGACCCCGAGGTGATCCGCGCCTATATCGGCGGCGCCCCAGAGCCCGCTCCCGAGAAGGAGGCTGCGATATGAACGCAGCCCCTCTTCTGAAGGTATCGGGCATCGACACGTATTATGGCCCCATCCAGGCCATCCGCGGCGTCACGCTCGAAGTGCCGGAAGGCCGCATCGTCACCGTGCTCGGCGCCAACGGTGCCGGCAAAACCACCATCCTGCGCACCATTTCCGGCGTGCTGGACCCCGATCGCGGCGAGATCGCCTTCCAGGGCCAGGACATCATGGGCTTCACGCCCGACCGCGTGATGCGCTCCGGCATCTGCCACTCCCCCGAAGGCCGCGAGATCTTCCCCTTCCTCACCGTCGCCGAAAACCTGCGCATGGGCAGCTACACGCGCACGGACAAGGATGAGGTCGCCCGCGACCTGGAGATGTGCTTCGGCTACTTCCCCCGCCTCAAGGAACGCGCCGACCAGCGCGCCGGCCAGCTTTCCGGCGGCGAGCAGCAGATGCTGGCCATCAGCCGCGCCCTGATGGGCCGCCCGAAGCTGCTCCTGCTCGATGAACCCTCGCTCGGCCTCTCGCCCCTGCTCACTCTGCAGATCTTCGAGATCGTGAAGCGCATCAACCGCGAGCGCGGCGTGTCCATCCTGCTGGTGGAGCAGAACGCCCATATCGCGCTGCAAACCGCCGATTACGGCTACGTGCTGGAGGTCGGGCGCATCGTCATGGAAGACACCTGCCAAAGCCTGATGCAGCGCGACGACATCCGCGAGTTCTACCTCGGCCACAAGGAGGAAGGCGCCCGCGGCCAACGGCGCTGGAAAAAGAAGAAGCTGTGGCGCTGAACATGCAAACCCTCCCCGCCCTGCTCGCCGCCCGCATCGCCGCCCACGCGCCGGAGACGATCCTGCGCCGCAAGGAACGCGGCATCTGGCGCGCCATTTCCTGGTCCGAACTCGGCGCCCGCCTGCGCGCCATCGGCTGCGCGCTCCGTGCCGATGGCATCCAGCCCGGCGAAGTCGTCGGCATCATCTCCGAAGCCACGCCGGATTGGATCGCCGCCGACCTGGCCATCCTCTCGATTGGCGGGGTAAGCCTGGGGCTCACCCCGACAGACGCTGGTCCCGCCGTCGCCGCCATCCTGCAGGATTCCGGCTGCACCACCGTCTTCGTCGAAGGCGAGGAACAGCTGGACAAGGTGCTGCAGCTCCGCGAGAGCTGCCCCGCCCTGAAGCGCATCATCATCATGGACATGAAGGGCCTGCGCGACTTCAGCGACCCGATGTGCGTCGGCCTGGACAGCCTCGCCGCCACCGGCGAAGCCGCCGACCGCGCCCACCCCACCTTCTGGGACCAGGGCATCGCCGCCATCGCGCCCGAAAATCTCGCCGTGCTCGCCTACACCGCCGGCACCACCGGCGCGCCGCGCGGCGTCATGCTCACCCACCGCAACATCATGGCCCAGCTCGAAGGAGCCGCCGCCATGACCGGCCTCGGCCCGCAGGATGAGCGCCTGGCCTTCCTGCCGCCCAGCCAGATCACCGAGCGCGTCCTCGGCCTCTACCTCTCGCTCCACGCCCGCGCCGTCAGCAACCTGGTCGAGAACGCGGAAACCGTGCCGGAGAACCTCGCCGAGGTTCGCCCCACGGTGATGATCGCCATCCCGCGCGTCTGGCAGAAATTCTACGCCCGCGTCGCCGTCGCCGCCGCCGGCGCCACCCGCCTGCAAAGCGCGGCCTTCGATTGGGCGCTGGCCACCGCCTCGCGCGGCGTGGATGCCGAACTCGCCGGCCGCAGCGGGCAGGCCTCGCCGCTCGCCGGCCTCGCCGATGCCCTGGTGCTCAAGCGCGTGCGCGCCACCATCGGGCTCGATCGCCTGCGCGTCGCCTGGGTCGGCGGCGCCCCGGTCTCCCCTGCCCTGCTGCGCTGGTACCGCGTCATGGGCATCGACCTGCGCGAGGTCTACGGCCTCACCGAATGCGGCGGCCTGGCCACCGCCACGCCGCAAGGCCGCCTCGTCCATGGCAGCGTCGGCGCCACCGTCGCCCATGGCGAGATCGCCGTCTCCCCGGAAGGCGAGGTCCTCGTCCGCGGTGCCCATGTCTGCGCCGGCTACTGGCGCGATGAGGCAGCCACCAGCGCCGCCTTCGCCGATGGCTGGCTGCGCACCGGCGATCTCGGCCGCCTCGAAGGCGGAATGCTCACCCTGGCCGGCCGCACCGAAGACGTGCTCACCCTGCCCGACGGCTCCCAGCTCAGCCCCGCGACGCTCGAGAACGAGCTGGCCCTCAGCCCCTACATCGCCGATGCGCTGGTGCTGCAGCAGGCCGGCCAGCTCACCGCCCTGCTGATGGTGGAGCAGGAGGCGCTGGAAGGCTGGGCGCAGCAGAACGGCATCGCCTTCACCGCCTTCCAGGGCCTGCTGCGCGCGCCAGAGGCCCTGGCCCTCGTCGCCCAGGCCGTGGAGGCCGCCAATGGCCGCGCCCCCGGCAACCGCCGCATCGCCCGCTTCCGCCTGCTCGACCGCGCCCTCGGGCCGGACGATCCGGAGCTGACCCCCATGATGAAGCTCCGCCGCGCGGTGGTGCTGCAGCGTTTCCGCCCGCTCGTCGATGAGATGGCGGCGGAGGAAAGAAGCCGCGTCGCCTGAACCGTCGGCAGGCACGCGGCCGGGGCGCACGCCCCACAGAATTCCGGCGAGATTGAAGGAGGGACGAATGCGTCGACACATCCTGGCCGCCGCGGGCGCACTTGCGCTCTCCGCGGTCCTGCCGTTTTCCGCCAACGCACAGGCCGTGCGCGGCGTCACCGACACGGAAATCGTGATCGGCACCTACACCGACCTCTCCGGCGTCACCGTCGCCTGGGGCGTCAACAACTCCAACGCCATCCGCCTCGCCTTCGATGAGATCAACGCCAAGGGCGGCATCCACGGCCGCAAGATCCGCTACATCCTGGAAGACAACCAGTACCAGGTGCCGCGCTCCATCCAGGCCGCCAACAAGCTGATCAACCGCGACAACGTGTTCCTGCTGATCGCCAATGGCGGCACGCCGATGAACAACGCGGTCATGCCCGACCAGCTCGCCAAGGGCGTGCCGAACATGTTCCCGCTCACCTCGGCCCGCTCGATGTACGAGCCGTACCACCGCCTGAAGTTCGGCCTCGCCTCCTCGTACTACGACCAGATGCGCTCCGCCGTGAAGCTGCTGGCCGAGCGCGGCCGCAAGAAGATCTGCGCGATGTACCAGGATACCGATTTCGGCCGCGACGTGATGGATGGCGCCCGCGACCAGCTCAAGGCGATGAACATGTCGCTGGCCGCCGAAACCGCCCACAAGCCGACGGATGCCGATTTCTCCGCCTCGGTCGCCAAGCTGAAGGATGCCGGCTGCGACGCCATCCTGCTCGGCACCATCGTGCGCGACACCAACCAGATCGTCGCCGCCGTGCGCAAAACCGGCTGGGACGTGCCGCTCATGGCCCAGGTCGCCGCCTATGACAGCGCCGTGGCCGAAGTCCCCGGCGGCGTCACCGAAGGCGTGGAGTGCATGACCTCCGTGCTCTTCGTCGGCAAGGACGACCCCCGCCCGGCAGTGCAGACCTTCCTCAAGTCCTATCGCGAGAAATTCGGCCGCGACCCGAACTTCGCCGCCCAGATCGGCTATTCCGCCGCCCAGGTGCTGATCCAGGGCCTGCAGAACGCCGGCCGCAACCTCACGCTGGACAGCTTCATCGCCGGCACGGAGAGCATCAAGAACTTCGACGACATCTTCGGCTCGCCGTCGATGAGCTACGGCCCCAACATCCGCCAGGGCTCCAACAAGAGCTACGTGGCGGTGGTCAAGAACGGCAAGTGGGAGCAGTCGCTCAAGGAGCCGATCGGCTACTGATCCCCGGCCCAGCCGGACCGGAAGGGCCCCGCGGCAACGCGGGGCCTTTTTGTTTCATGATCATCCCACACCATAGTGATGGTTCCCCATCACTAGAACCTCTCATATCCATCACGAACCCTATGAAAATGTTATATCATCAAATTATATCAACATTATGATGTCACACCTTCATTCCTGGTTCAGCACTATCGACGCCAGCCGCCGCTTGCGCTCCGTGCCCCACCACCGCGATACTCACGCCACGCGATGCGAGCCTTCCCGCCATGAACATCCACGTGCCACCCAAGGCCCGCCTGATGATCGAGGTCGTCCACGACCTCGTCTGCCCCTGGTGCTATCTCGGCGTCCAGCGCCTGCTGCGCACCCTGCATCGCCGGCCCGACATCGCCTCCACCCTCGTCTGGCACCCCTTCCTGCTGAACCCCGACATGCCCCGCCTCGGCATGGCCCGCAGCGACTACGTGCTGCGCAAGTTCGGCGGCGAGGATCGCGCCCGCCGCCTCTACGCCTCCATCACCGAGATCGGCCGCCCCGAAGGCATCACCTTCCGCTTCGAGCGCATCCGCCGCACCCCCTCCTCCGTCGATGCCCACCGCCTGGTCCGCTACGCCGCCCGCGAAGGCCGCGCCGACGAAATGGCCATGTCCCTCTTCGCCGCCCATTTCACGGAAGGCCTTGATATCGGCGACGTCTTCATCCTCACCGCGCTGGCCGGCTCCGTCGGGCTGGACATGGCCGCGGCCCGCGATTTCCTGGAAAGCGACGCGGAGCACGACGCCATCCACGCCGAGAACCTGCGCGCCCACCGCCTCGGCATCAACGGCGTGCCCTGCTTCGTCCTCGGCGGCCGCCACGCCATTGCCGGTGCCCAGGAAGCCGAAGTGATCGAGCGCCTGCTCGACGTGGCGCTGCTGGAAGACTGATGCCGGCCCGCGCCGCCCTCCTGGTCCTCAACGCCGGCTCCTCCTCGCTCAAATTCGCCGCCTACACGCTCGACTCCGCCATCCCGCAGGAACGCATCGCCGGCCAGGTCGAAGGCATTGGCGCCCGCGCCCGCTTCTCTGCGCACGACGCCACCGGCACCAAGCTCGCCACCGAAACCCTGCCGGAACCCACCACCCACGCCGCCGCCGTCGCCGCCGTGATCGGCCTGCTGGAGCGCAGCCTGGAATCCGCCCGCGTCATCGCCGTCGGCCACCGCGTGGTCCATGGCGGCCCCCACCACGCTGCCCCCGCCCAGATCGACACCGAACTCCTCGCCGACCTCCAATCCCTCATCCCCCTCGCCCCGCTGCACCAGCCGCACAACCTGGCCGGCATCGACGCCGCGATGGCGCATTTCCCCGATGTCCCCCACATCGCCTGCTTCGACACCGCCTTCCACCGCACCCAGCCCTGGGAAGCCGAAACCTTCGCCCTGCCGCCGCAGTTCTACGAGCAAGGCATCCGCCGCTACGGCTTCCACGGCCTGTCCTACGAATTCATCGCCCGCACCCTGGCCGCCCAGCACCCGGACCTCGCTGCCGGCCGCGTCATCGCCGCCCATCTCGGCAACGGCGCCTCGCTCTGCGCCATGCAGGCCGGCCGCAGCATCGCCACCACCATGGGCTTCACCGCGCTCGATGGCGTGCCGATGGGCACCCGCACCGGCAGCATCGACCCCGGCGTGATCCTGCACCTGCTCGGCACCATGGGCATGTCCCTCGCCGAGGTCACCCGCCTGCTCTACAGCGGCAGCGGCCTCAATGGCATGTCCGGCATCAGCCAGGATGTGCGCGAGATCGAGGCCGCCGGCACCGAACAGGCCAGCCGGGCCCTCTCCCACTTCGCCTGGCGCGTCCGCCGCGAAATCGGCGCCCTGGCCGCCTGCCTCGGCGGTCTCGATGCCCTGGTCTTCACCGCCGGGATCGGCGAACACTCCGCCCCCCTGCGCGCCGCCATCTGCGAGAACCTCGGCTTCCTCTGCATCACGCTCGACCCCGCCCGCAACGCTTCCAACGCCCCCACCATCTCCGCCGACGGCACCACCCCAGTCCTCGTCATCCACACCGATGAGGAACGCATGATGGCGCTCCACACGCTGGAAGTCCTGGCTGCCTGATCTACCTGCGCGTCACGATCAGGCACGCCACCACGATCAGCCCCGCCCCCAGCCACACCGCCAGCGCCGGCACCTCGCCAAAAAACAGATACCCCACCGCCGCCGCATAGGGCAGCGCCAGGTAATCCACGATCGCCAGCACCCCCGCCCGCGCCCGCCCGAACGCCCAGGTCAGCAGGAAATGGCCAGACACGCCGAGCACCGCCACCAGCGCGAACACCCCCCACACCTGCGCCGAGGGCGCCTGCCACCCAACCACCGCGAAAGGTGCGGCCAGGAACGCCGGCACAATGTGCAAGATCAACACGATGGAGGTCGCGCTGTCCTTCTTCGCCTGCCGCCGCAGCAACACCGTATTCAGCGCATAGGTCACCGCCGACCCCACCGCCGCGGCAATCCCGATCACATCCCCGCTGAGCCCCTCCGCCTCCGAAAGCGGCCCCCAGGCAATCACCCCCACGCCCGCCAGGCCCAGCAGCA
This sequence comes from Alphaproteobacteria bacterium, assembly GCA_026400815.1. Lineage (GTDB taxonomy): Bacteria > Pseudomonadota > Alphaproteobacteria > Acetobacterales > Acetobacteraceae > CAMDGX01. The sequence continues at coordinate 63,401 of JAPLOI010000063.1, read as the reverse complement.
CCGCCCCCAGCACATCCGGCCGCAGCTTCTCCTTCAGGATCAACGCCGCCAGCGTCGCCACCAGCAGCGGCCCGAGATACGAAAGCGCCAGCGCCTCCGCGAACGGCAACCGCCGCAGCGCGGTGAAAAACAGGAAGGTCGAGGCAATCGTCAGCAGCCCGCGCGGCCCGTTCGCCCGCCACGAAGCCGCACTCGGCCACCCCGCCCGCCCCCACCACACCGCCAGAAGCACCAGCGGAATGCCCAAGGCAAACCGCATCGCCACCACCTGGATGGTCGGCAACCCCGCCGGCAGCGCCTTCACCACCGCGTCCATGGTGGTGAACACCATGATCGCCAGTGTCGCCACGGCGAAGGGCACCGTGGGGCGCACATGATCAACTGGGGGCATCAAAGCAAGACTCTTCTTTTTGTGAACAAAAAGAAGCAAAAAAACTTCATTCGCTGTCACGCGTGCCGGCCTGGCCAGACCCGGCGCCAACAAATGAAAGTCTTTTTGCTTCTTTTTCTACAGAAAAAGAAGAACCCTTACGCCGGGTCCGCCCCCACCTTCACCAGCATCTTGCCGAAGTTGTCCCCGCGCAGGATCCCGCCCAGCGCCTCGGGCGCGCTTTCCAGCCCGTCCAGCACCGTCTCGCGATAGTGCAGCGAGCCCTCCTTCACCCAAGGCGCCGCCAGCGCGCGCCATTCCGCGAACCGCTCCGGCTTGTCGGAAACGATCAGCCCCTCGATCCGCACCCGCTTGCCCACCACGGACCCCAGATTGGGCCCCGCCGGCATCTCCTGCTCGTTGTACTGCGCCACCATCCCGCACATCACCACGCGCGCGAACGGATTGAGCTGCGCGAACACCGCATGCTGCAGCGCCCCGCCTACGTTCTCGAAATACACATCGATCCCGTTCGGGCAGGTCTCGCGCAGCGCGTCATCCAGATTACCCACGCGATGATCGATGCAAGCATCGAAGCCCAGCGCCTCCTGCACCCACAGGCACTTGTCCGGCCCGCCGGCCACCCCGATCACCCGCGCCCCGGCCCGCTTGGCCAACTGCCCGGCCACGGAGCCCACGGCCCCGGAAGCGGCGGAAATCACCACCGTCTCGCCGGCCTTCGGCTGCCCGATATCCTTCATCCCGGAATACGCCGTCGTCCCCGGCATCCCCAGCACGCCCAGATAGGCCTGCAGCGGCGCCGACCCGCGCGCGATCTTGTAGAGCGACGCGGCGGCCGAGACGGTATGGCTCTGCCACCCGCGCGACCCGCCCACGATGTCCCCCACCGCGAAGCCGGGATCGCCCGAGGCAATCACCTCGCCGATCGTCTCCCCGGTCATCACCTCGCCGGGCATGATCGGTGCGGCATAGGTCTGCACCTCCCGCAACCGCCCACGCATATAGGGATCGATCGAAAGCCAGATCGTCCGCGTCAGCACCTGCCCCGCGCCAGGCTGCGGCACCGCACCGCTGACGATCTCGAAGTTCTCCGGCCCCGGCTCCCCCGTGGGCCGCTTCTTCAGGACAACGGAACGCTGAACATCGTTCGCCATCACGCCACCTCGCTCTTGAGCACCAGCCGCCCGATCACCTTCCCGTCCCGCAGCCGCATCAGCGCATCGTTCGCGTCGCGCTGCGGCACCGTCTCCACCGGCAGCGCCGGCAACGTGCCGTCATTGGCCAGCTGCACCAGCTCGCGCAGTTCCTTCGGGTTGCCCACATAGCTGCCCTGGATCGTCAGCGCGCGGATCGGCATCAGCGGCAGCGGCACGTTCAGCTCGCCGCCGAACAGCCCCACCTGCACCAGCTTGCCGCCCTTGCGCAGGCTGTCGAACGCGAACTTGGCCGAAGACGTCCCGTTCACCAGGTCGATCACCGCCAGCGGCTGCTTGCCGCACGCCTCGATGATCCGCTGCGACACCCCCTCGCCGGAGCCATCCACCGTCTTCGTCGCCCCGGCCTGCGCCGCCACCGAACGCTTGGTGGCATCGATATCAACCACCACGATGTTCTCGTGCTTCAGCGCCTTCAGCACGGCAATCGCGTTCAGGCCAAGCCCACCGGCCCCCACCAGCACAATCGGCTCGGTCGGCGCCATCGGCATCACCTTCTTGATCGCCGAGAACACGGTAATGCCGGAGCACGCATAGGTCGCCGCGATCGCATGCGGAATCTTGCCGGGGTCCACCAGGTGCCGCGGATGCGGCGCCACCACGTGCGTGGCATAGCCGCCGTTCTGGAACACGCCCAGCGCCTTGCCCTGCAGGCACATGTTGTCGTCTTCATCCAGGCAGGCCTGGCAGGTCCCGCATCCCACCCACGGGAACACGATGCGGATATCCCCCACTTTTGGCCCCCCTGGCACGCCCTCGGCATCCGGCCCCAGCTTCACCACCCGCCCGACGATCTCATGCCCCATCGCCACCGGCAGCGTCAGCCCGCGATCGGTCAGCGTCATCACCTTGCCGCCGCCCAGGTCGTAGCGCCCTTCCCAGATATGGATGTCGGAGTGGCACACGCCGCAATACGTCGTCTCCAGCAGCACCTCGGTGCCCTGGGGTTCCGGCGTCGGCATCTCGATTTCCTGCAGCGGCTTCTCGTTCTCAACGACGGCCCAGGCACGCATGGCGGAGTCCCCCAACGGAGTTGCTTTCGCGCACAAAAGGCCTGCGAGGCCTCCCCGGTCAAGCACCGATCACCACGTCGCCCACCTGCCGCCGCAAGGACATGGGCAACGCATCGCCATACCCGAACCGCACCACCAGATCCGGCCGCCCGCCCAGCCCCAGCAACGCCACCAGCCGCGCCCGCTGCACCGGCACCTCCACCGCCTGGTTCACGAACGCGTGCCGCACCCCCAGCACCGTCGCCTGCAACGCGAACCGCTGATAGGCGCGCCCCGCCGCCACCCATCCGGCCCGGTCGTCGCTCGCCGCCATGAACACCGCCAGCCCCGCCGAACCCGCGATGTGCTGATGGTATTTCTCGTTCTCTCCCTCCGCACTCATCAGCAGGCCGAGCATCGCCCGCCCCACCAGCTCCGGCACCACGGGGTTGCCCGAACACGCCGCGAACAACCCATCCCGCCGCGCCACCGCCGTGGCATGGTCAAACCGGATCCACGCCTTCAACTCGGCCATGAAGCGCGGATCGCCCATCTGCGCGGCATTGCCCGCCAGCACCAGCGCCGCCACCGCGTCGATCGCCGGCCGCGCCGTGATCAGCCGAACCGCCACCCCATCGCCGCTCCCAGCCGCCGCCAGCGCCCGCAGCCCGTCCTCCGCCACCGCCCGCCCGTCATACGGCCCACGCGTGCATTGCCGCAGCAAAATGGCACCTGCCAGTGCCGATTCCGGGACCGGCCCGGCACGCAGCGCCACCACCACCCGCCCATCGCCCTGCGGCTCGAACAGCAGCGTCGCCTCCAGCCCCATCACCGGCGCCGCCTGCACGATGTTCTCCGCCGCGGCGCCCAGGCTGGCGAACAGATGATGGTCATCAGGGTCCACCACCGGGCAGCGCCGGCTGAAATCCGGCCGGACGGCGATCGCGTCCTCGCCAATCTCGAACCGCCAGGGCTGCGTGTTGTGGCTGTTGGCCGCCAGCGTCGCCAGCCGCACCAGCTCCTCGCGAGCCGCCCGCCCCATCAGCCCCGGTACCACCGGCCGCCGCAACACCGCCTGGGCCTCGCTCCAGGCCGACACCCCCCGCCGGATCGACCACGCCACGCCGACCGCCGCGGCCAATCCAGCGGCCCCCGCACCCAACAGCACACCCCGGCGGGTCATGGCACCCTCAAGCGCCCCTGCGGCGCGAACCAGACCCTACGCCCCGGCGGCCACCCTGTCTGTCGCGCCGAGCCGCCTACCCGTTCACAACCCGAATAGGCGCCCCATCCAGCCACGCCAGCAGGTTCTCCACCGTGCTGGCATACAGCGCCGGCATGTTCTCCGCGGTCACATACCCCAGATGCGGCGTCAGCAGCGTCCCGGGCGCCCGCCGCAACGGGTGCTCCGCCGGCAGCGGCTCCTGGTCATACACATCGATCGCCGCCCGCACCCGCCCGGCCTCCAGCGCGCCCAGCAACGCATCGGTATCCACATGCGGCCCGCGCGAGGTGTTCACCAGCAGCGCCCCCGGCTTCATCGCCCCGATCTCCGCCGCCCCAACGATGTGCCGGGTCCGCTCCGACAGCACCAGGTGAACACTCACCACATCGGCCCGCGCGAACAGCTCGGCCTTCTCCACCCGCACCGCCCCCACCGAAGCCGCGCGCTCCGCGGTCAGGTTCTGGCTCCAGGCAATCACCTCCATGTCCATAGCCTTGGCATAGCGCGCCACCCGCCCGCCAATGTTCCCCAACCCCACCAGCCCCAGCGTGGCGCCGGCCACCTCGCCCCCCAGCGGCACATTCCCCTGGAACCGCCCGGCCCGCATCTCCGCATCGCCCAGCGCAATCCGCCGCTGCGCTGCCAGGATCAGCCCCAGCGTCAGCTCCGCCGTCCCATGGCTCGTGCGCGTCGTCGTGGTGTTGCACACCACCACACCCTGCGCCGTGCAGGCATCCACATCCACCGCCGCATTCCGCGCCCCCGTGAAGCTCAGCAGCTTCAACCCCGGCAGCTTCGTGATCACATCGGCCTGCAACCGCGTCCGCTCGCGCATCGCCACCACGGCATCAAACCCCTGCAGCGCCGCCACCACCGCCTCCGGCCCGCCGAGATGGTCGCCGAAGATCACCACCTCCGCCCCCTTCGCCCGCACCGCGCCCCAATCCGCCGCTGCCTCGGCAATCCCCTGCCAATCGTCCAGCACCGCAATCCGCACCATGGCCCAGCCCTCCCCGTTCACGGCGAAGCTGGCACAGCCCCACCCCACCGGCTAGCCTGACCGGAAACGGAGGCCGCCATGCACACCCTCTACGCCCGCCCCGGCTGGGGCTCCGCCATCATCGAGCTCCAACTCGCCCATTACGGCATCCCGCACGAAATCATCGACCTCGACGACCTCTTCACCTCCGAAGCCGCCCGCACCCGCCTCGCCCCCCTCAACCCCATCACCCAGGTCCCCACCCTGGTCCTGCCCACCGGCGAGATCCTCACCGAATCCGCCGCCATCACCCTCCACCTCGCCGACCTCGCCCCCGCCCGCACCCTCGTTCCGCCCCCCGGAGACCCCACCCGCCCAGCCTTCCTGCGCTGGCTCATCTTCATGGTCGCCAACATCTACCCCACCTTCACCTACGCCGACGTCCCCGCCCGTTTCGTCGAGAACGAAGCCGCCCAGCCCGGCTTCAAGGATAAAGTGGACGCCTACGCCAAGCGCCTCTGGCTCCAGGTCGAGCAGGCCGCCCAATCCCCCTGGTTCACCGGCCCCACCCTCACCGCCATGGACCTCTACATCGCCGTCATGACCCAATGGCGCCCCAACCGCGTCTGGTTCGAACCCAACACCCCAAACCTCATCGCCATCGCCCACGCCGTGGAAGCCGTGCCCCAGTTCAAAGCCGTCTGGCAACGCAATGCACGGCCGGCAACGTCAAGCGCGTTCTGAAGCAAGCAAGCATGTTCTTTTTTGAAAAAAAGAACCAAAAAACTTTTGGAAATTTGCTGTCCCGTCATTGCGAGCGCAGCGGAGCAATCCACCGCGCCACATCCCCCATCGCCCGATCCTCCACCCCGCCACCAACAAATAAAGTCTTTTTTGCTTCTTTTTTCTTCGGAAAAAAGAAGACCCCTTACTGAGGGAATCCACCGTGACAGCCTGTTTGAGACCTCGCTCTGGTGAGTCAGAGGCGGCCCCTTGGCCGCCGCCCGGCGGTGATGTCCGAGCACCGGAGCGGAGCGGCCTGGAGGCCGTGAGCACCGGAGCGCAGGACAGCGCCGTCGGATGACCGCCAGAGTAGAGGTATCAGACGGGCTGTCCGAACTCCGCCGCCACTGGCCCGTGATCGCCGCGTGTTTTCTTGTAGCGATCCACGCCTGGACCTACGGCTTCTACGGCCTCTCCGCCTACGTCGCCGCTTTCCAGCGCGAGCAGGGCTGGTCGAATGCGCTCACCTCCGGCGCCACCTCCGCCTTCTACCTCGTCGGCGCCGTCGCCCTCGCCCGCGCCCCCCTTTGGGTGCAGCGCTTCGGCCCGCGCACCATCCTTCTCGGCGGCTGCGCGGCACTTTCGCTGGGCGCCACCATCGCCGCCAATGCCACCGCGCCGTGGCACCTCGTGCTGGGTTTCCTGATTCTGGCCCTGGGCTGGGCCTGCACCTCGGTCCCCGCACTTTCCACCGTCATCGCCCTCTGGTTCGATGCCAAACGCGGCATGGCGATGTCCCTCGCGCTGAACGGCGCCAGTGCGGCCGGCTTCACCCTGGCCCCCGCCCTGGTCTGGCTGTCAGACGGCCACGGCATCGCCTGGGCCGGCACCACCCTCGCCCTCGGCATGCTGGCCGTCGTCATCCCCGTGGTGCTGCTCGCCCTGGCCCGCCCGATCCCCCAGATGGCCCCACCGGCGCCAGCCACCCCGGGCACGGATCTGGCCACCCAAGGGGATGCCCTGCGCAGCCTACGCTTCTGGGCCATCGCCCTGCCCTTCGCGCTGATCGTCATGGCCCAGGTCGGCCTGATGGTGCACCTGGTCACCTTCCTGCTGCCCACGCTGGGCGCCGCCGGTGCCGGCCTGGCCATGGGCCTCGTCGCCGCCTGCGCCGTCCTCGGCCGCGTCGCCCTCGGCACCATCATCGACCGCATCGACCGCCGCCGCGCCAGCGCCATGGGGACTGCGGTGCAGATGGCCGGCCTCGCCCTCATGGCCGCCCTGCCGGCGGAACCCTGGGCGCTCTACACCGGCTGCGTCCTGTTCGGCCTGTCAGTGGGCAACAACATCACCCTGCCCCCGCTCCAGCTCCAGCGCGCCTTCACCCGCGCCAGCTTCGCCCTCACCGTCGGCCTCTACAGCGCCATCGCCCAGCTCGGCTACGCCATCACCCCCGGCCTGCTCGGCCTGATCCACGACACCGCCGGCGGCTACCGCCCCGTCCTCCTCGCCGTCATCGCCATGCAGGCCACCGGCACCCTCATCCTGCTAACCCAATCCCGCCACCCCAGCTGAACCACGCGCGAAACCCCGAACACCGAGCGCGCTGAAACAAAGAAAGCGGCCACAAAGACACAGAGGCACAGAGAAACAAGGCAAGGGAGCAGAAACCCCTCTCCCTCAGCCGCGTAGGGCGGAACGCGAAGCGGTTCCGCCACCTTCCTTTCGTCCTCCTCCCTTGCCTTGCTCCTCCGTGCCTCTGTGTCTCTGTGGCCACTTTCTTACTTCCTTCCTTACTTCCTTCCTTCCTTCCTTCTCTCTCTGCTCGCGTCGTCGCGGGAGGGGCTCTTGCGACGTCCACCGCCCCACTCAGAAAAAAATCTCCACCCCCCTTGCACCGCCACCATAGGTTAGTTATTTATCTAACCATGCTTCAGTTATCCCTTCTCCTCACCGGCCTGATCCAGGGCCTGCGCCGCGTCATCGCGCGCGCAGCCCCTGTCGTCAGCGCGCCCGCACGCCCGATCTGGGCCGGGCCCGAACTCCGCTGGATCATCGCCCCCCATACGACCACTGGCAGAAAGGCACCCTCCCCAAACCCCGCAAAACCACCCAACGCCCGAAAACCGCCCGCCAGCCTCCGCCCCAGATCCCCGAACTCCCCGCCCCCGGCATGCCCCTGGTCGAGGCTCCCCTGCGCCTCCCGCGTGGCCGCGGCTGGATCATCCGCCGCATCCCGGAATCCGGCCCCAGCGCCGGCGCGCTCCACGATCTCCTCCAGCAGCCCCACACCCGGGAATTCGTGCAAGCCGCCCCCCACGCCGCCCGCCTCCTCCGCCCGCTCTGCCACGCCCTTGGCGTGGATCAACCGGCATGGCTGCAACGCCCCCCGCGCCAAAAACCCATCCGCAAGCCCCGCCCCAACCGCCCGCGACGCCCGTCCCTCAACGACCCCGATCTGCGTTTCCGCCCCTGGGAGCGCCCCGCCATCCGCGGCTTCCACAAAAAATATGGCCGCGACTGAGCATCCCCAGCCGCGGCCATATTGTTACGATATAAGACCGTTACTACTTCGCCCGCGGATCCAGCGCATCCCGCAGTCCGTCGCCCACCAGGTTGAAGCTCAGCACCACCAGGAAGATCGCCGCCCCCGGGAAGATCGCCAGCCACGGCGCCTGCGTCAGGAAGCGCTGCGCCGAATTCAGCATCGACCCCCAGGAAGGCGCCGGCGGCTGCTGCCCCAGCCCCAGGAACGAAAGGCTCGCCTCGGCGATGATCGCGCCCGCAATGGCCAACGTCGCCTGCACCATCACCGGCGGGATGATGTTCGGCAGCACATGCCGAACCGCCACCCGCCACGGCGGATTGCCCAGCGCCCGCGCCGCCTCAACATAGTCGTTCGTCGCAGCATCGATCGTCGCCCCGCGCGCCACCCGCACGAAGATGGGTGTGGCCGTGATGCCGATCGCGATCATCGCGTTCTGCAGGCTCGGCCCCAGGAACGCCGCCAGCGCAATCGCCAGGATCAGGAACGGGGAGGCCAGCATGGCATCCACCAGCCGCCCGATGATCATGTCGGTCTTGCCGCCGGCGAACCCCGCTAGCAGCCCGATCGGCACGCCCACCCCGGTGGCGATGGTCACCGAAATCACCCCGGCGGTCAGGCTCGCCCGCGCCCCCCAGATGATGCGCGAAAGCACGTCGCGCCCGTTCTCGTCCGTGCCCATCCAGTTCGCCCAGGAAGGCGCCTTGCGGATCAGCGTCCACGATGTCTTCACCGGATCGAACGGCGCGATCCACGGCGCGAACGCCGCCACCAGCACGAAGAACACCACCACCACCAGCCCCACCACCGCCGCCGGCCGCGCCGCAAAGCGCCGCACCGCCATCCGCGCCGGGGATTGGCTGGCCGACGCCATCACGGCGCCGGCCGAATTCGAAGGGGTCACCACAGTCGCACTCATGCCCCGCGCAGCCTCGGATTGATCATCACATACAGAACGTCAGCCACCAGGTTCAGCATCACATACACCGTCGCCGTCACCAGAACCACGCCCTGCACCACCGGATAATCCCGGTTGAACACGGCATCCACGATCATCTTCCCGAACCCGGGGATCGAGAACACCTGCTCCGTCAGCACCGCGCCCGAAAGCAGCGTGCCCAACTCCAGCGCCCCCAGCGTCACCACCGGCACCAGCGCATTGCGCAGCGCATGCTTGATCACCACCAGATGCTCACTCAGCCCCTTGGCCCGCGCCGTGCGAACGTAATCCTGCTGCAACGCCGTCAGCATCGCGCTGCGCGTATGCCGCATCAGCACGGCAGAGATCGCGTTGCCCAGCACGAAGGCCGGCATGATCGTGGTTGCCAAGGATTGTCGCCAATCCTCCGTCAACGGCACATAGCCCGATGGCGGCAACCAGCCGAGATGCACGGAAACCAGCAGGATCAGCATGATCCCCAGCCAGAAATTCGGCGTGGAAAGCCCCGCCAGCCCGATGCCGTTGGCCAGGTAGTCCCAGAAGGTGTTCTTCTTCACCGCCGATAGAACGCCCATCGGCACCCCGATGAACACCGCGATGATGAACGCCATCGTCGCCAACTGCAGCGTCACCGGCAGCTTCGTCGCCACCAGCTCCGTCACCGGCTGGCGAATGCGCCAGGAAAACCCGAGATCGCCCTGCAGCACGTTGCCGATCCAGTAGAAATATTGGAACACCAGCGGCTGATCGAGCTTCAGCTCGCGCCGGATCTGCTCCAGCACCTCCGGATCACGCTCCTCACCCGCCAGCACCAGCGCCGGATCGCCCGGCATCAGCTGCTGCAGGCAGAACACCATGATGCTGACCAGCAGCAGCGTCGGGATGACCTGCGCGAAGCGAACCCCAAGATGCCCTCTCATCGGGCGAACTTCACGCCATTGAGGCGGAGCATCCCGTCAGCCACCGGCTCGAACCCCTCGACCTTGGCCGCCATGCCGAAGCTCCAGCGCGCCGAATACAGGTAGATGATCGGCAGATCCTCGCGCAGCCCCTGGTAGATCTTGCGATACGTCGCCATGCGCGCCGCCATGTCCCCGGTGCTGCGCCCCTGGTCCAGCAGCGTGTCAAATTGCGCGTTCTTGTAGCCCACGTAGTTGGTGCCGCCGCTGGTGTACAGCAGGTCGCGCAGATTGCCGTCCACATCCGGCCGGCCGGTCCAGCCCACCATGTAGGCGGTGAAGTTGCCCTTGTCCGCCGCATCCAGGCTGGAGACGAACTCCATCGTGTTCAGCTTCAGCTCGAAGCCCGCCTCGGCGGCCATCGACTGCATCACCTCCGCCACCTGGATGGACTCAGGATTGTTGATCACCGTCAGCTGCACGGTGAACGGCGTCTTCACCCCGGCGGCGGCCAGCAACGCGCGCGCCTTGGCCAGGTCGCGCTTGGGCTGCGGCAGCGTCGCGTCGAAGAACGGGCTGGTCGGCGGCACCGGATAGGCATTCGGCGCATGCACGCCAGAGAACACCACGCTCACCAGCGCATCGCGATCAATGGCGAGATCGAAGGCCTGGCGCACCCGCGGGTCGGTGCCGAACGGCCCCGGCGTGGTGTTGTTGCGGCCCATGTTCACCGTGATGCCGGTATAGCCCAGCCCGTCGAAGGTATAGAGCTTCAGGCGGTTGTCCTTGCGAACGCTGTCGGCATCCACCGGCGGGATGTTCATGTTCACATCCACCGAGCCCGCCCGCAGGTTGGCCAGCCGCACCGTGCTGTCGGCAATCGGGCGGAAGGTCACGCGGGAGAAGTGGTAGTTCGCCGCATCCCAGTAGTTCGGCACGCGCTCGATCACGATGCGATCCTGCGCCACCCGCTCCACCCAGCGATACGGCCCGGCGCAGACGGGATTGAGCGGGAAATCCTTGCCCGCCGCCTCGGCCGCCTTCGGCGAGACCAGAACGCCGGCACGCACGCCCAGCTGGCTCAGGAACACCACGTCCGGCGACTTCAGGCGGAAGCGCACCGTCAGCGGGTCCACCACCTCCACCGCCGCCACGCTGGAAACGTCGCCGCGCCGTGCGCTGCCCTGGTAGGTGGCGTGCCGCTCGATGCTGTACTTCACCGAGGCCGCATCCACCGGCGTGCCGTCATGGAAGGCCACGTTCGGCCGCAGCTTTACCACCAGCGTCTGCGGGTCGGCCCATTCATAGGAGAGGGCCAGCCGCGGCACGATCTCCATCTTGCTGTTGTACGTGAACAGGCTGTCGCACATGTTCAGCATCGCCACGCGCTGCACATAGGCGCGGCCCGTTGTCGGGTCCATCGCGTCGGCATCTTCGGGCATGGCGACGCGCAGCTGCGGCAATTCCTGCGCCTTGGCCGGCAGGCCCAGCGGCAAGGTGGCGGCTAGGCCGAGAAGGGCGAAACGGAAGCTCATGTTCAGGGCACTCATCAGGGAGACAGGGAGATGCCGTGCAGGCGGATCAGCCCGTCCGGCACAGGTACGAAACCGCGAACCCGGGTGGTCATCGCGAAGATGTTGTTCGGTGTATAGAGATACATCCGCGGCAGGTCGGCCATCAATTGCTGCGCCACCTTGGTGTACAATGCCCGCCGCTCCGGCATGCCCGAAACGCGCCGCGCCTCGTCCAGCCAGCCATCCATCTGGGCGTTGGAGTAGCCGGAGGCATTGAGGTTCGGCGGGCCGGTATGGGTGAAGCTGTACACGTTGCCATCAGCATCCGCCCGGCCGGACCAGCCGATCAGGAACACCTCGTAGTCGCCCTTATCGGAGGCCTGCAGCGCGGTGACAAACTCGGTGGAACGGATCTTCACGTCGAACCCGGCCTCGGCCGCCATGGACTGGATCACCTCGCCGGTCTGTCGCAGATCCGGATTGTTGGCCAGCATCAGCTCTACCGCAAGCGGCGTGCGCACCCCGGCCTCGGCCAGTAGCTGCTTGGCACGCGCCACGTTGCGTGCCGGCGCCTTCACCTCGGCAGACCAGAACGGGCTTTCCGGCGAGACGAAATGCGGGTTGGGCGTATGCAGGCCGGCATACACCACCTCGTTGATCACGTTGCGGTCGATCGACAGCGCGAAGGCCTGGCGCACGCGGGCATCGGTCATCATCGGCGTGCGCGGGCGGGTGCCGTTGGTCTGGTTGAACAGCAGGCTCTGGAAGCCCAGCCCGGCGTTCTGCACCAGCACCAGCCGGCTGTCCTTCCTGATCTCCGCGGTGTCGGAGGGCTGGAAGCGCTCGCCGAAATCCAGCGCATTGGCCTGCAGGTTGGCCAGCCGCACCGTGGCATCGATGATCGGCCGGTACACCACGCGGCCCAGCTTGATCGCGTCCTTGTTCCAGTAGCCGTCGAACCGGTCGAGCACGATCCGGTCCTGCGGCACGCGCTCGGCGAACTTGAACGGGCCGGTGCACACCGGTGCCTTGGAGAAATCCGCCCCCAACGCCATGGCCGCCTTGGGCGAGATCACCATGCCCGAGCGGTCCGTCAGCTGGATCAGCAGCGGCGACGAAGGCGCCTTCAGGTGCAGCGTCACCGTCAGCGGATCCGGCGTCTCGATCCGGTCGATCACGTTGATCTCGCCGCGCCGCGTGCTGCCCTGCATGGTCAGGTGGCGTTCCAGGCTGAACTTCACCGCGGCACTGTCGAACACCTCCCCATCATGGAAGGTCACGCCGGGGCGCAGCTTGATCACCATCGTCTGCGGGTCGGTGTATTCGTACCCGGTGGCCAGCTGCGGCACCACGTTCAGCTTGGCGTCGATATCGAACAGCTTGTCGCACAGCCCGGCAAAGATGATCCGCCCCACATAGGTGCGCGACAGGGTGGGATCGAGCGCGTCGGCATCGTCGGCCAGGCCGATGCGCAGCGTGGGCTGGGCGCCGGCCGAGGTGGCGAGGCCGAGGGCCGCGACGGCGGCGAGAAGAAGGCGCCTCATTGCACGCGCACTCCCTGCAGGCGGATCAACCCATCCGGCACCGGCTGGAAGCCGCTGACACGCCCGGTGGTGGCCATGATCCACTTGCCGGAGAACACGTACATCAGCGGCAGGTCCTGGTGCAGCTGGGTGGCGACCTTGCCATAGAGCGCGCGGCGGGCGGCCACGTCGGGGATGGTGCGGGCCTGCTCCAGCAGCGAGTCCACGTCCTTGTTAGAGTAGCTGGAGGCATTCAGCGGCCCGCCGGTGCGGACCATGTTCCAGATATTGCCATCGGCATCGGCGCGGCCGGACCAGCCGATCCAGAACACCTCGAAATCACCCTTGTCGCTGGCCTGCAGCGCGGTAACGAACTCGGTGGAGCGGATCTTCACGTCGAACCCGGCCTCGGCGGCCATGGACTGGATCACCTCGGCGGCCTGGCGGGCATCGGGGCTGTTGGCGATCATCAGCTCCACCGCCAGCGGGCCCTTCACGCCGGCCTCGGCCAGCAGCGCCTTTGCCTTGGCCACGTCGCGTGCCGGCGGCGGCACCTCGGGCGCGTAGAACGGCGAGTTCGGCGGCACCATCTGGGCGATCGGGGTGTAGAGCCCGTTATAAACCACCTGGATCAGCGCGGTGCGATCGATGGAAAGCTCGAACGCCTTGCGCACGCGGGCATCGCTCATCATCGGCGTGCGCGGGCGGGTGCCGTTGGTGAGGTTGAAGGTCAGGCTCTGGTAGCCAAGCCCCGCGAAGGTGAACAGCTTGATCCGGTTGTCCTTGCCGAGATCCACGGCATCGGTGGGCAGGAAGCCCATGCCCATGTCGATGGAGCCGGCCCGCAGGTTCGCCTGGCGCACGGAGCCGTCGATGATCGGCTGGTACACCACGCGGTTGAGGTGGATCTTGCCGGCATCCCAGTATTCCGGGAATTTCTCCAGCACGATCCGGTCCTGCGGCACGCGTTCCACAAACTTAAACGGCCCGGCACACACCGGCGCCTTGCCGAAATCGGCGCCCAGCGCGGTGGCCGCCTTGGGCGAGACCAGCATGCCGGCGCGGTCCGTCAGCTGGGCGAGGAAGGGCACGTTCGGTGCCTTCAGCACGATGCGGGCGGTGAGCTTGTCCACCTCCTCCACCCGCTCGATGCCCGCGATCTCGCCACGGCGGGTGCTGCCCTGCATGGTGAGGTGGCGGTCCATGTTGAACTTGATCGCCGCCGCATCGACATCGGTGCCGTCGTGGAACTTGAGGCCGGGGCGCAGCTTGAATTCCAGCGTGGTCGGGTCGACCCAGGTGAAGCTGGCGGCCATCTGCGGCACGATGTTCAGCTTGTCGTCGATATCCACCAGCTTGTCGCACAGCGCGTTGAACACGATCCGGCCGACATAGGTGCGCGACAGGGTGGGATCGAGCGCATCCGCATCCACGTCCAACCCGATGCGCAGCGTACCGGCGGGGCCGGTTTGGGCCAGCGCCGCCGGGGCCGCCATGGGGGCGGCGAGCGCGACGAGGAACAGCAGGGATCGCATTCGGGTCGCGGCCATCGCTTGTCCTTTCCAGCCGGGAAATGCAGCAGGCGCGGCGGTGCGAATCCCCGTCGCGCGTCTGCCCCCCTGTTTTATGTCGGTTTCGAGGCACATCGTGCCGGGGCGCGCCGGGCATGGCAAGACGTCTTGCAGGTGAGAGACGCGGCAGCGCTTGGAGGGTGCAAGATGCCAGGCGGCAGGCGTAGTCTGGGGGCATGACACCGACGCCCGTTGCCACCGATCTCGTGCTGCTCGGCGCCGGGCACGCCCATGTGGAGGTGCTGCGGCGCTTCGCCATGCGGCCGATGCCGGGCATCCGGCTGACCCTGGTCGCGCGTGAGGGGTTCACGCCCTATTCCGGCATGCTGCCCGGGCTGATCCGCGGCGAACATGGCTTCGACGCGGCGCATCTGGACTGCGCGAAGCTGGCCGCGGCCAGCGGGGCGCGGCTGATCCTGGGCGAGGCGACCGCGATCGACCTTGCGCGGCGCGAGGTGCAGGTGGCCGGGCGGCCGGCGCTGGGGTTCGACCTGCTGTCGGTCGACGTAGGCGGGCTGCCCGCCATGCCCCCGGGGGGCGGCACGCCGGTGAAACCGATCGGGCGGTTCCTGGCGCGGCTGGCGGAGATCGAGCGGGACCTGGCGCCGGGGCAGCGCATCGCGGTGGTGGGCACCGGGGCGGCGGGATGCGAACTGGCCATCGCGCTGGCGCTGCGGTTGGCCGGGCGGGCCGATGTGGTTCTGGTGGGGCGCACGGCGCCGATGGAGGTCACGCCCGGCAAGGTACAGCATGCGGTGCAGGCGGCGCTGGCAAAGGCCGGGGTGGAGGTGGCCACGGGCGCTGAGGCCGGCGCGCATGATGGGGCGCTGCTGGCGCTGTCCGACGGGCGCACCATCGCGGCGACGCATGTGCTCTGGGCCACCGGCGTGGTGGGGCCGGCCTTCCTCGCCGCCTCCGGCCTGGCCTGCGACGACACGGGGTGCATTCGCGTGGATGCCTCGCTGCGCAGCGTGAGCCATCCGGCCGTGTTCGCCGCCGGTGATTGCGCGGCGATGGAAGGGGCGCCGCGGCCCAAGGCGGGGGTGTGGGCGGTGCGGGCGGGGGCGCCGCTGTTCGACAATCTGGTGCATGCCGCGCGCGGCGCGCCGTTGATGCACTGGGCGCCGCAGCGCCACGCGCTGGCGATATTGGGTCTGGGGCGCGGCCGGGCGGTGGCCTGGCGTGGGGGCTGGGCCCATGAGGGGCGCCTGGCGCATTGGCTCAAGCGGCGCATCGATCGGCGCTGGATGGCGATGTACCAGGGGCTGCGGCCGATGGCGTTGGATGATCCCATGCGCTGCGGCGGCTGCGGCGCCAAGATCGGGCCGGAGGCGCTGGCCGAGGCGCTGGCGGGCCTCGCCGAACCACCGCGCGCCGATATCCCGGTGGGCTTGGCCGAGGGCGACGACGCGGCGGTGACGCTGCCGCCGGCGGGCATGGCGGTGGTGCAGAGCGTGGACCATTTCCGCGCCTTCCTCGATGACCCCTATGTGTTCGGGCGCATCGCCGCCGCCCATGCTCTGTCGGACATCCATGCCATGGGTGCCCGGCCGTGGACGGCGATGGCGATTGCCGCCCTGCCCTTCATGCCGGGCCGCCGCATGGGCCAGGACCTGCGCGCGATGATGCTCGGCGCCACCGAGGTGCTGCGTGCCGATGGCTGCGCTCTGGTGGGCGGCCACAGCGCGGAGGGAGCGGAGGCGTCGCTGGGCTTCGCGGTGACCGGGCTGGCGGCGCCTGATGCGCTATGGCGCAAGGGCGGGCTGCGGCCGGGTGATGCGCTGGTGCTGACCAAGCCGCTGGGCACCGGGATCGTGCTGGCGGCGCAGATGCAGGGGCTGGCGCGGGTGGACTGGCTGGCGGCGACGCTGGCGAGCATGGCGCGCAGCAACGGGGCGGCGGCTGCCGTGCTGCGCCGGTTCGCGATCACCGCCTGCACCGACGTGACCGGGTTCGGACTGGGCGGGCACCTGATGGAAATGCTGCGCGCCTCCGGCGTGGCGGCGGAGCTGGTGGCATCGCTGCCGGCATTGCCAGGGGCGCGGGAACTCGCGGCAGGTGGCGTGGCCAGCACGCTGGCACCGGCGAACCGGGCCTGGCTGGACCTGGGAGATGGCGAAGCGGTGGCGCTTCTGTCCGATCCCCAGACCTCGGGCGGGCTGCTGGCGGGGGTGCCGGCGGAGCAGGCGGAAGCTTGCGTGGCGGCGCTGGTCGAGGCCAGATGCGAGGCTTGGGTGGTGGGACGGGCGGTGGCGGGTTCGCCCGACATCACCCACGCGGATTAGGCGCGGCGGCAACGCAGGGCGAGACCGAGCAGGGCGGTGCCGAACAGGGCCAGGCTGGCGGGCTCTGGAGCGGTGGTGGACAGCGCCGCGGTATAGGCACCGAGGCTGAGAGGCGCGGGCGGCAATTCCTGCGCCTTGTTGACTGTCGCCGCGGACGTGATCAGCAAAGTCTCGTAGAGCAGAACGATGGAGTGGGTGCCGGGGTGAAGGCCTGCGCGTCGCCAGACAGACTCATCACTCGGCCAAGAAGCGGCAACCAACGCATGGTGAATCTCCGTTCAAGCAACGTTGATTGGATGACCGTCTCTTTGAGTATTGGCAATGATTGCAGATAGAATATACATTTTGTTGCGAAACAGCCCGGCAAGAAGGCCCGATTGATCCTGCTGGCGCGCCGGGCCACTCTGGGCCGAACCATTCGAGGAACGCCATGCGCACCCACAAGATCGCGTCCATTCCCGCCGACGGCATCGGGCCGGAGGTGATCGAAGCAGGGCTGGAGGTGCTGGAGGCGCTTTCCGCACGCATGGGCGACTTCCGCCTGGAGGTAACGCGGCTGGACTGGGGGTCGGACCGCTACAAGGCGACCGGGGCGTTCATGCCGGCGGATGGGCTGCAGCAGCTCAAGGCGCAGGACGCGATCTATTTCGGCGCGGTCGGCGCGCAGGACGTGCCGGACCACATCTCGCTCTGGGGCCTGCGCCTGCCGATCTGCCAGGGCTTCGACCAATACGCCAATGTGCGGCCGACGAAGATCTTCCCCGGCGTGACCTCCCCGCTGCGCGACGTGGGGCCGGCGGAGCTGGACTGGTTGATCATCCGCGAGAATTCCGAGGGCGAATACGCGGGCCATGGCGGGCGGGCGCACAAGGGATTGCCGGAAGAAGTGGCGACCGAGGTGGCGATCTTCACCCGCGTGGGCGTGGAGCGGATCATGCGCTTCGCCTTCGATTGCGCCCAGGCACGCCCGCGCAAGCACATCACCATCGTGACCAAATCCAACGCCCAGCGCTTCGGCCTGGTGATGTGGGACGAGATCGCGCTGGAAGTGGCCGCCGACTACCCGGACGTGACCTGGGACAAGGAGCTGGTGGATGCGATGACGATGCGCATGGTGCGCAAGCCGCAGAGCATCGACACCGTGGTGGCCACCAACCTGCATGCCGACATCCTGTCGGACCTGGCCGCGGCCCTTGCGGGCTCCCTGGGCATCGCGCCCACGGGGAATGTGGACCCGCAGCGGCGCTATCCCTCCATGTTCGAGCCGATCCACGGCAGCGCCTTCGACATCACCGGCAAGGGCATCGCCAACCCGGTGGCCAGTTTCTGGACCGCGTCGATGATGCTGGAGCATCTCGGTGAGCGGGCGGCGGCCGCGGTGCTGATGACGGCGATCGAGCAGGTTTGCGCTGCCGGGGTGCTGACGCCGGATCTCGGCGGCAAGGCCACCACGAAGGAGGTGACGGCGGCGATGCTGCAGGTGCTGGCGGGGATGAACCTGCCGCGGGTGGGGTAGCCCATGGCGCGCCCGCCGGCCTGGGAACCACCGCGCGAGCCCAGCCTGGCCGATGTCGCGGCGGGCACGGTGGCGCCACGGATGATCCGGCGCGCGGAACGGGAGCGGCGCGGCGAGAAGCCGACGGAGCGCCGCAAGGTGATCCGCGTGCGGCGCCCGCGCTCGCCGATCTGGGGCTGGCTGCTGGCGCTGCTGGTGCTGGGGGTCTTTGCCGGCGCGGCGGCGGTGGGCGGCCTGGGTTGGTACCTGATGGATGTCGGCCGCACGCCGCACGAATGGGCGCCCTATATCCAGCAGCGCGCGGCGGGCAACCACGCGCTGATTGTGATGGCCGCGGGCAAGGTGGCGGGCTTTCTCGATGCGATGGACCGGCTGGAGCGGTTCGGCGAGCCGGCGCTGCCGCCGCAGGCCGGGGCTTCCGTTGCCCGCTCCGGCACGGCGCCCGCCGGCATGGTGAAACTGGTGACCAGCACGCCGCAGCTGGAGGCCGCACTGGCCGCGGCGACACCGGGCCAGGTGATCCAGCTGCTGCCGGGCACCTATACCGTCGGCGGGCGCGGCCTGCAGGTCACGCGGCCGGGAACACCATCGGCACCGATCACGCTGCGGGCGGAGCGGCTGGGTGATGCCTCGATCGAATCCTACGCTGTCGCGGCCTTCAAGATCAGCGCGCCGCATTGGGTGGTGGAGAACCTGGCGATCCGCGGCATGTGCGAGAGCCAC
The DNA here is from genome assembly GCA_026400815.1 of Alphaproteobacteria bacterium. GTDB lineage: Bacteria > Pseudomonadota > Alphaproteobacteria > Acetobacterales > Acetobacteraceae > CAMDGX01. The sequence continues at coordinate 44,361 of JAPLOI010000063.1, read as the reverse complement.
AAGGATTGCGAGCACGCCTTCCACGTGGTGGGCGGCGCCGCGGGGACCGTGATCCGCAACAACCGGATCGAGGACTTCAACGCCCACGTCAAGATCAATGGCGAGGGCGGTACCTTTCCGGATCGCGGCCGGATCGAGGGCAACTCCCTGACCAACCGCGCCGCGCGGGACACGCGCAACCCGGTCACGCCGATCGACCTGGTGGCGGCAAGCCACTGGCGCATCGCCGGCAACTTCATCGCCGATTTCCAGCGCGCCTATCGCGGTGGCGCGACCTATGCCGCCTTCATGAAGGGCGAGGGCGAAGGGACCGTGATGGAGCGCAACGTGGTGCTGTGCGAATGGAAGCTGCTGGGCGCGAAATCCCCCACCGTGGGGCTTTCGGTCGGTGGCGGCGGCACCTTCCCGGATGCGGTGAAGCGCCAGCAGGGTGCCCTCGGCGTGGAGCAGGTGGCGGGCGTGATCCGCGACAACCTCATCGCCTTCTGCAACGATGTCGGCATCTACGTGAACAAGGGCCAGCGCTCGCTGATCGCGAACAACACGGTGCTGGACACGGCGGGGATCAGTGTGCGGTTCGCCGAATCCTCCGCCGACGTGGTGGGCAACGTGGTGGATGGCGCGATCCTGGCGCGCGACGCGGCGCTGCTGCGCGAGCGGGACAATCTGGGCACGCCGCTGCTGGGCCTGTTCGTGGGGCAGCACCCGGTGCGCGACGTGTTCCGCGACGTGGCGAAGCTGGACCTGCGCTGGCGCGAACGGCCGGCGCAGATAACACTCGCGGAATGGCGCGCCGATCTGTGCGGCATGGAACGTATGGGCCGGGCGATGCCGGGGGCGTTCGAGGACTACGCGAAGTGTCGCGACGCCGGTCGCTGAGCGGCTGATTCACGTCTCCGGCGTTCCGCCTCCGACGATCAGACGCTACCGCCACGCCAGCAACCACCGCTCCAGCCGCCCCAGCGCCCAGGCCACCGAGAGACCCAGGGCGCTGAGCATCACGATCCCCGCCATCAGCCCCTCGGTATCGTAGAGGTTGCCGGCCTGCAGCACGTAGCTGCCGATGCCGCGATCGGCCCCGATCATCTCGGCGGCCACCAGCAGGATCACCGCGGTGGAGGTGGTGATGCGGAAGCCCGACAGGATGGCGGGAAGGGCCCCGGGCAGCACGATCTTGCGTACGATGGCGTGCCACGACAGGCCGAAGCTCTGGCCCATCCGGATCAGCGTGCGCGGCACGCCATCCACCCCGGCGACCGTGTTGATCACGGTGGGGAAGAACACGCCGAAGGCCAGTGTGGCCAGCTTGCTGCCCTCCCCGATACCGAACCAGATGATGAACAGCGGGGCGAGCGCGATCTTCGGGATGGGGAACAGGGCGGAGACCACCGCCATGCCCGGGGTGCGGAACAGGGTGAACAACCCGATGGCGAAGCCGGCAACGAGCCCGGCCGCCGTGCCCATGGCCCAGCCGAACGCGAAGCGTTGCAGCGACGCCGAGAGATGCCCCCACAGCTCGCCGCTGGCCGCCAGCATGGCGAGCGCGCGGGCGATGGCGACCGGCGGCGGCAGGAAGCGGGTGGAGATAAGCCCTGCACTGGCCGCGCCCTGCCACAGCGCCAGCAGCAGCACGAGTGTGGCGGCACCGGCGAACGGGATGATGCGGGGCGCGAAGCCCCCCGCCCTGAACGGAACATCGCGGAACGGGATTTCAGCCATGGTCCATCTCATGCGTGGCCGCGGCGGCATCCGCCCGGATGATGGTCCATAGCCGTGCCTCGGCTTCGCGCAGCGCGGGATCGTCCGGGGTGCGGCTGGTGAGCGGGGCATCCAGGCGCAGGCGGGCGGCGATGCGGCCGGGGCGGCGGGAAAGCACGACGATCTCGTGGCCCATGCGCACCGCCTCGGCCAGGTTGTGGGTGACATAGACGCAGGTGAGGCCGGTGCGCGCGATGGTCTCGGCGAACTCCTCCTGCAGCAGCAGGCGGGTGGGCGTGTCCAGCGCCGAAAGCGGCTCATCCATCAGCAGCACGGCGGGGCGCACGGCCAGCGCGCGGGCGATGCCGAGGCGCTGGCGCATGCCGCCGGAAAGCTGGCGCGGCCAGGCCTGCGCGAAATCAGTGAGGCCGGTCAGCGCCAGCACCTCGCTGATGCGCGCCTCGCGTTCCGGCTTGGGCAAGCAGCCTTCGAGCACCAGGGAGACATTGGCCGCCACCCGCCGCCAGGGCAGCAGGGCGAAATCCTGGAACACATAGGTGAGCGGATTGAGGCAGCCCGGCGGCGGCGTGCCCTCCACCACCACCCTGCCCCGCTCCGGCTTCAGCAGCCCGCCGAGGATGGCCAGCAGCGTGGACTTGCCGCAGCCCGAGGGGCCGAGCAGCACCGTCACCTCGCCGGGGCGGATATCCAGCTCGATGTCCGCCAGCACCTGCAGCGCGCCGAAGCGGTGGCCGATGCCCTCGGCGCGGAGGCGAACGGAACTCACCGTGTGGGCAGGAACCGTGTGTCGATGATGGCGCCCGCGTCCACCTCGCCCTTCACCATGCCCTGGGCCGAGAACCAGGTGAGCTGGTTGCGCACATCGGCGACGTTGAGCGCCCCGCCTTCGTCGTACCAGCCCAGTCCGGCCTTGATCTTGTCCCCGGCGGCGGGGTCGCCGACGAAGACGTATTTGGTGATGTCGGCAATCGCGGCATCCGTCGCCGGGCCATATTGCGGGGTGCCAGAGGCATCCAGGCGCAGGAAGGCCTCGCGATAGGAAGTGATGCCACGGCGATAGGCGGTAGCGAACTTGCGCAGGTCATCGGCACGGTTGCCGACCATCGCCTTGGAGGCGAACAGCGCGGTGATCTGGTAGGGCACGTGGTCGCCCACCCAGCCGATGATCACCGCCTCGCCGCTGGCTGCCGCCGGCGTGGCCATCGATGCGATCGCCATGGTGGCATCCACCTGCCCGGTGCGCACGGCGGCGACCATGTTCTGCACCGTCTGCAGCGGGCGCAGGGTGAGCGACTTCAGGTCGAAATTCTGGGTCTCGGCCAGCCGCCCGGCCATGTAGTGGAAGCTGGAGCCGTATTGCGTGATGCCGAAGCTCTTCCCGCCCAGCTTGTCCAGGCTCGTGAGCCCGGCATCGTAGGCCTTCTTCGACACCAGCACGGCCGTCAGCTTCAGCCCGCGCTGCTCGTGCAGCCCGCCGCCGATCACCACTAGCTCGCCGCGCCCGGCCAGGGCGAAGAACCCGCCGGTCAACGCCGTGATGCCCATGTCGGTATCGCCAGAAACGGCAGCGGCGGCGATCGGCTGGGCGGCATCGAAGAAGCGGAACTGCACCTCCACCCCGGCTTCGCGGAACCAGCCGCGTTCCTGCGCGATGTAGAGCGGTGCCGGCGAGGCGGTGCGCAGCAGGCCAAGGCGGATCGGCGCGGGTGCCTGGGCCAGGGCGGGCATGGTGAGCGTGGTCGCGCCCAGGGCGAGCGCGGCGCGGCGGGTGAGGCGCATGGAAGACCCTCCGGAACTACGGTTTTGCCGCATAGGCGGCCCAGACCGCCGCCACGTCAAGCGCCGCCACCGCCTGTTCCTGCGCCGGGGTTTCCACCGCGCGCCGGTCGTAGTTCGCGCGCGTCCAGGCCACCCCGTCCTCGATCCCGGCCAGGCGCGCCAGGGCCGCGATGAAGGTGCCGGTGCGGCCCAGCCCGGCGGCACAGCCGACAAAGACCGGCAGATCGGGCGCCGCTTCCATCAGCCGCAGCGTCTCCAACAGGCCCTGGTGCAGCTGGGCCTGCGTAGGCGCGGTGAAGTCCGGCACGTCGATCTTCACGTCGGCGAGGTTGGCCAGGCGCGAGTGCATCTCCAGGCACACGCCGATCGCCGGCGGCACGAAATCGTTGAACGGGCCGCCCTGGATGCGGCGTTCCGCACCCGAAAGGAGCAGCGTGACCTCGCCGTTCATGGTGGCGTCAGGCGGCTTCCACCTGCATTTCGCCCAGATAGGCCTGCTTGATCATCTCGTTCTCCTTCATCTCGGCCGCCGGGCCCGAGAGAACAACAACGCCGGTCTGCAGCACATAGGCGCGATGCGCGATGGACAGCGCCATGGAGGCGTTCTGTTCCACCATGAAGATGGTCACGCCCTGCTTGTTGATCTCCTGGATGATGTCGAACACCTGTTCCACGAACAGCGGCGACAGGCCCATGGAGGGCTCGTCCATGCAGATCAGCTTCGGGCGGGACATCAAGGCGCGGCCGATCGCCACCATCTGCTGCTCGCCGCCGGAGAGGGTGCCGGAGATCTGGGTGCGGCGTTCCTTCACGCGCGGGAAGAGCTGGTACACGCGCTCCAGGTCCTGGTCGAACTCCGGGCCCTTCTTGCGGGTGTAGGCGCCGATCTCCAGGTTTTCGTAAACGGTCATGCGCGGGAACAGGCGGCGCGCCTCCAGCACCGGGGCGATGCCGCGCTTCACGCGCTTGCTGGTGGCAAGCTCCGCGATCTCCTGCCCGTCGTACAGCACCTGGCCGCTTTGTGGGCGCACCACGCCCATGATGGTTTTCATCGTCGTGGACTTGCCGGAGGCATTGCCGCCCAGCAGGCAGACGATCTCGCCACGGCCGATGCTGTAGTCGACATTCTTCAGAACATGCAGGTCGCCGTAGTAGGTGTTGACGCCGCGGAATTCGAGCAATGCGTCAGCCATTGGTATTCTCCTTGGGGGCCTTCTCCTTGGCGGCAGCTTCGGTGGCCGCGCGGCCGAGATAGGCGCGCAGCACCTCCTCATTGCGGCGCACCTCGTTGGCCGGGCCTTCGGCGATCTTCTCGCCGTGGTCCAGCACGATCACGTTGCTGGCCAGCCGCGTGACGACATCCAGCTTGTGCTCGATCAGCAGGATGGTGAGCCCCATCTCGTGCAGGCTCTTGATCTGCTCGGCCAGTTCCAGCGTTTCGGCCGGGTTCATGCCGGCCGTCGGCTCATCGAGCAGCAGGATGCGCGGGCGGGAGGCCAGTGCGCGGGCGATCTCCACCCGGCGGCGGTTGGCGTAGGACAGGCCGGAGACGATCTGCCCGATGCGCGGTGTCAGGCGGTTGCCGAACAGGGCGATGATGTCCGTCGCCCATTTCAGCGCGCCCTCCTCCTCCGCCCGTGCCTTCGGCATACCGGCCACCGCACCGATGGGCCCAGTGGTGAGGCGGGCATGCTCGCCGATCAGCACGTTCTCCAGCACCGTGAGGTTCGGGAACAGGCGGATGTTCTGGAAGGTGCGCGCCACGCCGTTGGTCAGCACTTGGTCCGGCCGCAGGCCCAGCAGCTCCACGCCCTCGAACTTGATGGAGCCGCCATCGGCTTCCACCAGCCCGGTGATGACGTTGAACAGCGTGGACTTGCCGGAACCGTTCGGCCCGATCACCGCCACCACGCCGCCGGCGGGCACCACGAGATCGACGCTGTTCAGCGCCACGAGGCCGCCGAACTTCACGGTTACGCCCTTCACCTCCAGCGCATTGCCGGTGCCCGGCGTCCAGCGGCCGATCTTCTCGATCCCCGTAAAGCCGCCGCGCGTCACCTGCGCGGCCTGCTGGGTGATGTGCAGGGCGGCCTGCTTCTTCACCGCCGGGATCAGCCCCTCGCGCCGGAACAGCATCATCACCACCAGGATAATGCCGAAAATCAGCTGGATCGCCTCCACCAGCTCGATGCGCGCCAGCCACGCCCAGCCCACCATCTCGCCGATGGCGCGCAGCACGCCGGAGAGTTCGGGCAGGAACCAGGACTGCATGATCTGCAGCAGGAAGGCGCCGAGCACCACGCCCCACACGCTGCCCATGCCGCCCAGCACCACCATCACCAGCAGCATGGCGGAAACGTTGAAGTTGAACATGTCCGGCGTTGCGGTCTGCAGCTTGGCGATGAACACCACGCCCGCCATGCCGGCGAAGGCGGCACCCGTGGCGAAGGCAAGCAGCTTGTAGTTGACGAGGTTCACGCCCATCGCGCTCGCCGCCGTCTCATCCTCGCGCAACGCCCGCCACGCGCGGCCCACACGGCTGTCGCGCAGGCGCAAGGAGACGAAGATCAGCAGCGCCACGAGGCCGAGCACGACGTAGTAGTACGGCCAGGCCGCCACCCCGAATGACCAGCCGAACAGCCGTGGCGCCATCACGCCGTTGAGGCCGGCGGCGCCACCCGTAACCCCATCGATGTTGCGCGCCACGATCGGCACGATCTCGCCGAAGCCCAGCGTGACGATGGCCAGGTAGTCGCCGCGCAGGCGCAGTGTCGGCGCGCCGAACATCACGCCGAATACCGCCGTCACGATCGCCGCCGTCGGCAAGGCCAGCCAGAAGCTGAGCGTGAAGCGCACCAGATCCGGCCCGCCGCGGTTGATCTTCTCGACCAGGCCGAGGAACTCGAACGGCACCCAGAACTCGGTAAAGGGCGGCATGATCTGGAAGGCGGTGAAGATGCCGTAATAATAGGCGCCAAGCGCGAAGAATGCGGCGTAGCCGAGGTCGAGCAGGCCGGCGAAGCCGACCACGACGTTCAGCCCCAGGGCGAGTGCCACCAGCACGCCGGCATTGGCCATCGCGTCGATATTGGCGTCGTTGTCATGCAGCAGTGGGAACAGCACCAGCACGGCGGACAGAGCCCACAAGCCCAGAGTCCTGCGCTGTTCCGGCGGCATGCCCGCGAAGGGGCGTTCGATGGCGGCGCGGGCGGCGGCGATCATGGCGGCCCCTCCCTAGGACTTGTTCGGGGCCACGCGGCCAAGCAGGCCGGAGGGCATGAACACAAGGACCAGCACCAGGATCGAGAAGATGATCACGTCGGCCCAGGCATTGGCGATAAAGGCACTGCTCATCGCCTCGATCAGGCCGATGAGGATGCCGCCGATCATGGCGCCCGGCACGTTGCCGATGCCGCCCAGCACGGCGGCGGTGAAGGCGAACAGCCCGGTCTTGAAGCCGATGATGAAGCTGGTGAAGTTGTAGTACAGCCCGAAGATCAGCCCGCCCGCCCCGGCCATCGCGCCGCCGAGGAAGAAGGCAACAGAGATCACGCGGTCCACGTCCACGCCCATCATGCGTGCCGCTTCCGGGTCCTGCGCGGTGGCGCGCATCGCCTTGCCGAGCTTGGTGTAGCCGGCGAAATAGGTCAGCCCGCCCATCAGCAGCAGGGCCACCACCCAGATCAGCACCTCGCGCAGCTTCAACTCCGCGCCGCCGATATGCCATTCCGTGGGCGGCAGCGGGTTGGGGAAGTTCTTGGAGTCAGCGCCCTGGGTGAGGATGACGATGTTGAACAGGATATAGGAGATGCCGATGGTGGTGATCATCGGCGCGGGCCCGCGCACCTGGCGCAGGGGCCGCAACAACACGCGTTCTATGCCCGCCCCCAATCCGCCGCAGAACAGCATCGTGCCGGCAAACGCCACCAGCAGAATGCCGATCAGCGGCAGGCCGGCCAGCACCGTCAGCTGCCCCTGGATGCCGAACGCCTCCAGGATATGGAGGCCGACGAAGCTGCCCACCATGAAGACGTTGAAGTGGGAGAAGTTGATCAGTTCGAGAATGCCGTAGACCAGGGTGAAGCCGAGCGCGAGCAAGGCATACATGGCGCCCAGGCTGAGCCCGTTGATCGCCTGCTGCAGCAGCAGATCGGTGAAGGTCATCGAAGCGGGTCTCCGGCATCGCGCGCCGCACGGGCCGCGCATGGGGCGCGGGCCGGGCCTTGGCTGCGGTAGGGGGAATGGCGCCCCGGCCGCGTGGGCCAGGGCGCATCCGTTCAGGTGTGGGCCGGCCGATCAGGCCTCGGGGGCCACGCCGACATACTTGTACTGGGCCGAGGGATCGTCCAGCTTCTTCGAGTCGTCCTTCTTGATCTGATAGACGCTGACGACCTTGCTCTTGATGTCGCCGTTCGCGTCGAACTCCACCGTGCCCATGATGGTGTTCACCTTCACGCTCTGCAGCGCATCGCGCAGGGCTTCGCGGGTCACGGCCTTGTTCGCCGCCACCAGGGTACGGGCGGCCTCGATGATGGCCTCCGCGCCGGCATGGGCGGTGATGGTGTAGTTGTCCGGCTGGCTCTTGAAGCGCTCCGCATAGAGCTTGTTCCAGCCGGCCAGCTTCGGGTCGCCCACCAGTTCCGGGCTCGCCTGGGTGGCATACCAGCCGTCCACGGCCGGGAAGCCGCCGGCGGTGAGGAAGTCGGTGCCCCAGATGCCGTCGCCGCCGCCCTTGATGGCGTTCGGGATGATGTCATAGGCCTGCTTGGCCACCTTCACGCCGGCCAGCGTCACGCCGCCATAGTAGATCGCCTGGGCGTTGAGCGACTTGATTTTGGTCAGCACGGAGGCGTAGTCGGCCGCCTTCGGGTCCAGCCGATCACGGCCGAGCACGGTGATGCCCTTCTTCTTCGCCTGGCCCTCGAACGCATCGGCGATGCCCACGCCGAAGGCGCCGCTGTCGTCCAGGATATAGATGGTCTTCACCTTCAGCACGTCGGCGAAGTAGTTCGCCATGTTCGGGCCCTGGAAGGCATCCGTCGTCACGGTGCGGAAGAACACGGCCTTGCCGCCCGGGCGGTACTGGCTGGCGAATTTCGGGTCGGTAATGTCGGGGTTGGTGGCCGACGGCGTGATGATCGGCAGGTTGCCGCTGGACAGGATCGGGCTCATCGCCTTGCCCACGCCAGACATCATCGGGCCGATGGCGGCCATGATCGCCTTGTCCGACACCATCTTGCGCGCGTTGATCGCGCCCTGGGCGGGGTCGTACTGGCCGGCGGTGGCGGTGGCGTCATCGAACTTCTCGATGCGGAACACATGGCCCTTCACGATCTTGCGGGCATTCGCGCTATCGAAGGCCATCTGCGCGCCATTGGCGATGCGCTGGGCGCCCAGCGCGTCGGCGCCGGTGTACGACAGGTTGAGGCCAACCTTGATCACCTTGTCGGCGCCCTGCGCCATGGCTTCGGTGCCAAAGGCGGAGGCGGCGGCAACGCCGGCTGCGGCCTTGAATGCGGAACGACGGGTCAGCATGCAGACTCTCCTTTGTGCGGCAGCGCACTGCCGGTGGATGGGCACAGTCCAGCGGCCAGAAGGGCCGAAACCATTGGGTCAAGTGACATGATGGTAAGGCAAGCCTGCCGCGCATTTCGCGCAGGCGCAAGCGGTCACGTGCACGCATTGTGCGCCGCGCCATGATAGAAGCCGCGCCATGGCGCCCCCCCTTCTCTTCCTGTCCGACATCTTCCTCACCCTCGGCACGTCCCCGCTGCTGCGCGGCGCGGAGATCGCCGTCTCGCCCGGAGACCGGCTGTGCCTGGTCGGGCGCAACGGCTCCGGCAAGTCCACCCTGCTGAAAGTGGCCGCCGGGCTGCTGGCCGCCGATTCCGGCCAGCGCTTCGTGCAGCCCGGCGCCACCGTGCGCTATTTGCCGCAGGAGCCTGATCTTGCGGGATTCGAAACCACCCTGGCCTACGTGGAAGCGGGCCTCGGCCCGGGCGACGACCCGCACCGCGCGCGCACCTTGCTGGAGGCCCTCGGCCTCACCGGCGCCGAGAATCCTGACCGCCTCTCAGGCGGCGAGGCCCGGCGCGCGGCGCTCGCCCGCGTGCTCGCCCCCCAGCCCGACATCCTGCTGCTGGACGAGCCCACCAACCACCTGGACCTGCCCGCCATCGCCTGGCTGGAGCAGGAGCTGGCCTCCCTGCGCTCCGCCATGGTGCTGATCAGCCATGATCGCCGCCTGCTGGAATCGCTCTCGCGCGGAATCGTGTGGCTGGACCGTGGAACCGCCCGCCGGCTCGATCGCGGCTTCGCCCATTTCGAGGCCTGGCGCGACGACACGCTGGAGCAGGAGGAGAAGGAGCGCCACAAGCTCGACCGCAAGCTGGTGATGGAAGAGGACTGGCTGCGCTACGGCGTGACGGCCCGGCGCAAGCGCAATGTCCGCCGCCTGTCGGACCTGCATGAGCTGCGCGCCAAAACCAAGCAGCTGCGCGGCCCCGCCGGCGGCCCGAAACTCGCCGCCACGGAAGGCGAAATCTCCGGCCGGATGGTGATGGTGGCCGAGGGCGTCTCCAAATCCTTCGGCGACCGCACCGTGGTGCGCGAGCTGGATACGCGCGTGCTGCGCGGCGACCGCCTGGGCATCATCGGTGCCAACGGTGCCGGCAAGACCACCCTGCTGAACCTGCTCACCGGCGCGATGCCGCCAGACGAGGGCGTGGTGAAGCTCGGCGCCTCGCTGCAGATGGTCACGCTCGACCAGCGCCGCGATTCGCTCGACCCCACCGCCACCCTGGCCGACACGCTCACCGGCGCCAACGGCCGCCGCGGCGGCGACCAGGTGATCGTCAACGGCCAGGCGCGCCACGTGATCGGCTACATGAAGGACTTCCTGTTCCCGCCGGAACAGGCCCGCACCCCGGTGGGCGTACTCTCCGGCGGCGAGCGCGGGCGCCTCGCTTTGGCCGTGGCCCTGGCCAAGCCCGGCAACCTGCTGGTGCTGGACGAACCCACCAACGACCTCGACCTCGAAACCCTGGAACTGCTGCAGGAACTCCTGGCCGACTACCCCGGCACCGTCCTGCTCGTCAGCCACGACCGCGATTTCATCGACCGCGTCTGCACCAGCGTGCTGGTGGCCGAGGGCGACGGGCGCTGGCAAGACTATGCCGGCGGCTGGAGCGACATGCTGGCCCAGCGCGGCGCCCCGCCCTGGCTGCCCGTCGGCAGCACCCCGGCGCGCGAGACCAAGGCCAAGGGCAACACCCTTGCCCCGATCTCCGCCCCGCCCGCGCGCAAAATGACCTTCAAGGACAAGCACGCGCTGGAACAGCTGCCCGCGCAGATGGCAAAGCTGCAGGCCGAGATCGCCAAGTTGCAGGCCAAGATGGACGACCCCGACCTCTACCGCCGCGACCCCGCCGCGTTCCAGAAAGCGACGGACGCACTCACTCGCGCCAGCATTGACCTCGCGGCGGCAGAGGAGCGCTGGCTGGAGCTGGAGCTGCTGCGGGAGACGCTGGAAGCAAGCTAAGCGGTTCTTTTTTGAAAAGAAGAACCAAAAAACTTTTGTTCGTTTGCGCCGGGGCTAGCCACGGCGCAAATGGATGAAGTCTTTTTGCTTCTTTTTCTTCAGAAAAAGAAGACTTCCTTACTTCTCCACCTCACCACCAACATCCACCCAGCCCTTGAACCCACCGAGGTTGCGGACATCGGTGTAGCCCATGTCCTGCAACGTCTTGCCGGCCATCGCCGAGCGTCCGCCAGAGGCGCAGTACACGATCACGGTGCGATCCTTCTGGAACGCAGGGTCGTGGCTGGGCATCTCGGGATCAGCCTTGAACTCGATCAGCCCGCGCTGGGCATGCACCGCACCCTTCACCTTGCCGAGGGCAACTTCAGTACCGTCGCGCACATCCACCACCAGCGCGCCCTGGGCGATCAGATCGCGCGCCTCCTCGGGCGAGATCTTCGGCACGGATGCGTTGGCAGCGGCGAGCATATCCTTGGCGGACAGGGCCATGGCGGTTCCTCCTGGTTTTGCGGCGTATAGGTAGGGGCGCGAGGCAGCCGAAACAATCAGCGCCGCACGCGCAACGGTGATCCGGCGGCCTTGAAGCGGGCGTCGATCGCTTCAAGGTCGATCGCCCCTGCCGGGTCGGCCCGGCGCGGCTGGCTGGCCAGGCCCGGCTCGCGGTCCCGGCGCCACAGCTTCAGCAGGCGATCGAGCTCATCCAGCGGCGTGGGATGGTCGTCGGTGCGGATGCACAAATCGGGGAAGTCCTCACCGGTGAACAGGCGCATGGCAGCGGATTGCTGGCCGCGCGCATCGCCCCCGGCGCGCTGCCCGGCCTGCATGGCGGCCAGCAGGCGCTCCGGCAGCGCCAGCCCATTCTGCGCCAGGAAAGTGGCCAGCGTGTCGCCCACCACCGCCTCGTTGGCCAGCATGTTGCCGGCCACGCTCACAGACGCCCCAGCCTTGTGCCCGCACCACATCACGCAGTTCTCGCCGGTCCAGGCGGCGGTGCGGCCGTGCCGGTCGATCGCGTGCACCTGGCGCAACCCACGCCCCTCGTCGCTGGCCACGGCCCCGCGGATCGCCTGTTCCGGCGTCAGCCCGCGCGCCATCGCGTCCAGGATGGCGGGGCCGAGATAGCGGTTGGAGAAGGATTGGCTGGCCACCGCGCCCACGCCCGGCCGGATATGCGGCACGCTGGCGCCCACGGCGAAGTTGCAGGTGGCAACGGCCACCGCGAAGGCGCCGCTGGCGGCGTCATGGGTAACGATGGACCAGGTCATGCAGGCTCCAAGGGCAGGTGTTGCTTGACAGCATTGCCGCCGGCCGAGACCCTGTCCATCCACACAACAAACGGCTCAGGGGGCCGCAGCGCTGCAATGAGGCACTGGCGCGCCCTTTTTCTGGGTCTCGCGGCGATGCTGCTCGCCGCCACGGCGCAGGCCGGCGAGCTGCGGCGCGTCACGCTGGAGTCGGCCGTGCTGGGCCGCCCGTGGCAAATTGGCGTCTATCTCCCCACCGGGCACGCCACCAGCGGCCTGCGCTATCCCATGCTGTTCTTCATGCCCGGCGACGGCGTGCCCGCCGCCGAATTCCCGGAGCTCGGCATAGAGGCAGCGGCCAATGCCGCCATCACCGCCGGCCGAATGCCCCCGGCGGTGATCGTGGTGCCGGAGATCGGCCGCAGCTGGGGGCTGGATACCCAGGAGCGCGTGCAAGCCGCCCTGGCCGAGGAGCTGTTCCCCACCGCTGCAAAGTGCTGGCGCGGGCTCGATGGCCGGCGCGGCCAGGTGGTGGGCGGCATCTCCGCCGGCGGCTATGCCGCGCTGCGCCTGGCGCTGCTGCACCCGGAACGCTTCGCCGCGGCGGTGCTGCTGAGCCCGGCGATCTATGTGCCGCAGCCGCCCGAGGGTTCCGGCACGCGTACCTCCGGCGCCTTCGGGCGGCCGCTGGTGCCCGAGACCTGGACGGCGCTGAACTATCCCGTCCTGCTGCCCGGCTTCCGCGCGCGCGGCCTGCCCATGCCGATATTCGTCGCCTCCGGCCTGGCAGATCACCTTGGCATCGCCGGCCAGATCGAAACCCTGCGCGACACATGGAAGGCGGAGGGCATGCCGGTGGAAATGGTGCTCGTGCCCGGCGGCCACGCGCCCGCCGTCTGGCGAGCCTTGATGCCAAAGGCCCTCACCTACGCATTCCGGCACACCGACCCGCCGCACCCCTGAGCCAGCCACGCCTCGGCGGCGGCCAGATCCTCCGGCGTGTTGAGGTTGGCGAAAGGGTCTCCCTCCGGCCCCATCGGGACATCGACCACAGCGAGCCCCTGGCCGCGCATGAACGCCATCATCCGCCGCTCCCCGCCCAGCAGCGCCGCCTCCAGCGCCTCGGCCAGCCCGGTGCGCCATAGCGCCGCCACCGGATGAACCTGCCCGGCGGAGGCCGCGCAGGCCAACTCGGCATCCCCGCGCCCGGCGCGCAGGCGGGCCAGCAGGTCCGGTGGCAGGAAGGGCGAATCGGTCGGCACCACCAGCGCCTCCGCCGCCCCCTGCCCCGCCGCCCAGCGCAGCCCGGCCAATACCCCGGCGAGCGGGCCGGAGAAATCCGGCAACGTGTCGCTCAGCACCGGCAGGCCCCAGGCGGCAAAGCGCGCGGGGTCGCCATTGGCATTCAGCGCCACCCGATCCACCTGCGGGGCAAGGCGCGCCAGCACATGGTCCAGCAGAGTGCGCCCCGCCAGCACGCGCAGCGCCTTGTCCCCTCCGCCCATGCGCCGCGCCTGCCCGCCGGCCAGCACGATGGCGACATCTGGCGGGCGCGATCCCGGGGGGGCACGTTGGGCAATGGCCATGTCAGCCAGCGTGCGCCAGCGTCCGGCCCATGTCACCAACAGGAAAGCCCCGCATGGCCCAGCGCCCACGCATCCACATCACCGGCGCCTCCGGCAGCGGCACCAGCACCCTGGGCGCAGCACTGGCCGGCCGGCTCGGCGTGCCCTGGCATGACACCGACAGCTATTTCTGGCTGCCGACCAACCCCGCCTACGTCACCCCCCGCCCGATGCCGGACCGCCTGGACCGCCTCGCCCGCGCGCTGGACGACGAGGTGGGCTGGGTGCTCTCCGGCTCGCTCGATGGCTGGGGCGACCCACTGGCGAAGCGCATCGGCACGGAGATCTTCCTGCACGTGCCCCAGCAAGCCCGCATGGACCGCCTGCGCGCGCGGGAGGCGGCGCGCTTCGGTCCCCGCATCGCCCCGGGTGGAGACATGCACGCCGGCAGCCAGGAGTTCCTGGCCTGGGCGGAGAGCTACGACTCCGCCGGCACCAGCCAACGCAGCCTTGCGCGCCACCTCGCCTGGCTGGCCGCCCTGCCCTGCGCCGTGCTGCGCCTCGATGGCGGCCAACCCGCGGGCGCCGTGCTTGCGGCGGCGCTGGCCGGGCTCGGCGCCCCCACCCCCGCCGGCGGCTGACGCGCACGCATGGCTGGCGCCGTGCCAGCCCCTTCATCGCGCCGCCAAACATCCCTAATCCCTGCGGCGGCTCCGTGTGTGAGCCGCTGCAAGGAGATGTCCCGACCATGGATCGCCGCCAGATCGTCCGCACCGGTGCCGTCGGCGCCGTTGCCGCAACCCTGTCCCGCCCCGCGCTCGCCCAGTCGCCGCTGCCAGAGGTGAAATGGCGCCTCACCTCCAGCTTCCCCAAGAGCCTCGACACGCTGTTCGGCGCCACCGAGTTCCTGGCCCGCCGCGTCGCACAGATGACCGACAACCGCTTCCAGATCCGCACCTTCGCCGCCGGAGAGATCGTGCCGCCGCTGCAGGCGCTGGATGCGGTGCAGAACGGCACCGTGGAATGCGCCCAGACCGCGCCGTACTACTACATCGGCAAGGATGCGACCTTCGCCTTTGGCACCGCCGTGCCCTTCGGCCTCAACACCCGCCAGCACACCGCCTGGCTGCGCCACGGCGGCGGGCAGGAGCTGCTGGACGAGCTGTACAAGTCCTACAACACCACGGCCTTCCAAATGGGCCACACCGGCGCCCAGATGGGCGGCTGGTTCCGCAAGGAAATCAAGTCGCTGGACGACCTCAAGGGCCTCAAGATGCGCATCGCCGGCTTTGCCGGGCAGGTGATGCAGAAGCTCGGCGTGCTGCCGCAGCAGCTCGCCGCCGGCGAGGTCTATTCCGCGCTGGAAAAGGGCACGATCGACGCCATGGAGTTCGTCGGCCCGCACGACGACCAGAAGCTCGGCATCGCCAAGGTCGCCCCGTTCTACCACTACCCCGCCTGGTGGGAGGGCGGCGCCGCGCTCAGCCTGTTCGTGAACCTGCAGGCGTTCGAGGCACTGCCGGAAAGCTACCGCGCCATCCTGCAGGCCGCCTGCACCGAGGCCACGGAATGGACCCTGGCCAAGTACGACGCGCTGAACCCCCGCGCCCTGCGCGAGCTGGTGGCCGGCGGCACCAAGCTGGTGCCCTTCCCCGCCGCGGTGTTGGAAGCCAGCTTCGCCGCCGCGAAGGAAGTGTTCGCGGAAACCTCCGCCGCCAACCCGCGCTTCAAGAAGGTCCACGACAGCTACATGGCCTTCCGCGCGGAGGAGGTGCTGTGGTTCCGCGTGGCGGAAAACGGCTTCGACACTTTCATGGCCCGCCAGTCCGCCGCCAATCGCCTCTAGCCTGAAGCGGCCCCGCGCCACCCGGCGCGGGGCCATCGTGCCCCTTTATTGCAGAATGTATTCACCTGCCGCACCGGGAATGATATGATCCTGGCGTCCGGGACCGCCCGCCGAACCACGGCGGCGGCCTGACGGGCCATCATCGGAGTGCCCTAACCCAAAGGGCACCTTGCAGGGATCGCGGCACCCGCCGCGAGGGACACGCATGAACCGCCGTTCCGCCATTCGCCGCGCCGGGCTCGGCGCCGTCGCGGCCAGCACGCTCGCTGCGCCCGCGCTCGCCCAGGGCCTGCCCGAAATCAAGTGGCGCCTCACCTCCAGCTTCCCCAAGAGCCTGGACACCATCTACGGCGCCGGCGAGCACTTCGCCCGCCGCGTGGCCCAGCTGACCGACAACAAGTTCCAGATCCGCGTGTTCGCCGGTGGCGAGATCGTGCCGCCGTTGCAGGCGCTCGATGCGGTGCAGAACGGCACCGTGGAATGCTGCCACACCGCGCCCTACTACTATGTCGGCAAGGACCCCACCTTCGCCTTCGACACCGCCGTGCCCTTCGGCCTCAACACCCGCCAGCACAATGCCTGGGTGTTCCATGGCGGCGGGCAGGAGCTGATGCGGGAGTTCTACAAGGACTACAACATCACCTCCTACACCCTCTCCCACACCGGGGCGCAGATGGGCGGCTGGTTCCGCAAGGAGATCAAGACCGTTGAGGACCTGAAGGGCCTCAAGATGCGCATCGGCGGCTTTGCCGGCCAGGTGCTGGCCAAGCTCGGGGTCGTCGCCCAGCAGATCGCCGGCGGCGACATCTACCCGGCGCTGGAAAAGGGCATCATCGACGCCGCCGAATGGGTCGGCCCCTACGACGACCAGAAGCTCGGCTTCAACAAGGTCGCACCGTTCTACTACTACCCCGGCTGGTGGGAAGGCGGCGCGGCGCTCTCGCTGTTCGTCAACCAGAAGGCAATCGACACGCTGCCGGAGGTGTATCGCAACGCCATCGAGGTCGCGGCCGGCGAAACCGTCGCCTGGTCCGTCGCCAAGTACGACGCCCAGAACCCCCGCGCCCTGCGCGAACTGGTCGCCAACGGCACCAAGCTCTCGCCCTTCCCGGCGCCGGTGCTGGAAGCCTGCTTCAACGCCGCCCAGGAACTCTATACCGAGACCTGCGCCGCCAACCCGCGCTTCAAGAAGGTCCACGACCACTACATGGCCTTCCGCCGCGAGCAGGTGCTGTGGTTCCGCGTCGCCGAAGGCAGCTTCGACACCTTCATGGCCCGCCAGTCCGCCGCCAACCGGATCTGACCGCGCCACCCACGATGCGCCCCGCCGGACCCTCCGGCGGGGCGTTTCGATTCAGGCCAGGATCGGCAGCAGCACGTGGCAGGAAGGGTCGGCCGGATCCACCCGCACCCACACGCGCTTGCCCATCAGGTCGCGCACATCGCGCAACCGCCGCACCGGGGCGGACTGGAATGTCTGCTCCACCCCGTCCGGCCCCGGCGCCGCGGCAGTGACGATCCAGCGATACGGCACGCCGATCTCGATCCCGCGCGGATCGAACCCGCGGGCGATCTCCACCACCGTCGCCTGCCGCCATTCCCCCCGCTGCACCAGCGTCACCCAGCGCAGGCGGTGGCGGTGCACGGCGCGCACGAAGCTAACGCCCATCCCCACCACCCCGGCGGCCAGCACAAGCAGCACGATGGATTCCAGGTCGCTGCGCGTGGTCCAGTGCCGCCACGCCACCGCCAATGCCAGCAACCAGGCCAGCAGCAGCACCATCGTGAAGGCCATCGCGGCCACATCGCGCAGGCCGGGCCAACCCTGCGCCCGGAACGGCGGCGGCTGGCCCTTCACTTGCGCTTGCTCTCCAGGAAATGCCGCATCCGCGCGCCGGGCTCCGGCGTGGTCCAGGCCTCCGCGAAGGCATCGATCCCCGCCGCGATGGCCCCGGCCATGCCGCGCTCCTCCCACTCGCCGATCAGCCGCTTCTGCAGTGCCAGCGCATGCGGCGCACCGGCCAGCAGGTCGTCCAGCACCCGCCCGATCGTCGCATCCAGCTCCGCCACCGGCACCACCTCCTCCACCATGCCCCAGGCCAGCGCCTTCTGCGCGTCGAACGTCTCCCCGGTCATCAGGATGCGCCGTGTCCGCCCCCAGCCGATCAGCTGCGGCAGCAACGCCGCCTCGATCACGCTGGGAATGCCCACCCGCACCTCCGGCATGCCCATCACCGCATCGTCGCTGGCAATGCGCATATCGCACGCCGCCGCCACCTCCAGCCCACCACCGAGGCAATAGCCCTGCATCCGCGCGATCACCGGCACCGGCAGCGCCCGGATCGCCCCACAGACATTGTGCAGCTGGGTGATGAACGCCCGCGCCGTCACCGGCGTCAGCCCCGCCATCTCGCGGATATCCGCCCCGCCGATCAGCGCCCGGCCGCCTTCGCCCGCCAGCACCACCGCCCGCAGCCCCGGCGCACCGGCCAGCCCGCGAAACGCCGCCTCCAGCTCCGCAGACAGCGCGGAATTCAGCACGTTCAGCTTCACCGCGTTGTCGATCACCACGCGGGCCACCCGCCCCTCTGCCCGTTCCTCGAACGTTGTCACGATCTGCGCCATGCGGCGTCTTCCTCCCGGCTGGACAAGCGAACACACCATGCCAACCTATGACCAATCACAGGAGGACGCGATGGCCCAACAACTCGCAACGCTCGGCGGCGGCTGCTTCTGGTGCCTGGAGGCGGTGTATCTCGGCCTGCGCGGCGTCAGCGCGGTCATGAGCGGCTATGCCGGCGGCCATGTCGAAAACCCCAGCTACGAGGCAGTCTGCGCCAAGACCACCGGCCACGCCGAGGTGGTGCAGATCACCTACGACGACGCCGAGGTCAGCTTCGAAGACCTGCTGCGGGTCTTCTTCACCATCCACGATCCCACCACGAAAGACCGCCAGGGCCACGACATCGGCCCGCAATACCGCTCCATCATCCTCACGCACAACGATGCCCAGCGCGAAGCCGCGGAGAAGATGATCGCCGAGATCGACGCCGCCGGCATCTGGGACGGCAAGGCGGTCACCGACATCGAGCCGCTGGCGAAGTTCTGGCCGGCCGAGCCGGAGCACCACAACTACTTCGCCCGCAATCCCTGGTCCGGCTACTGCCGTGCCGTGGTGGCGCCGAAGGTGATGAAGTTCCGCAAGAGCTTCGCCGATCGGCTCAAGCCGGCGGCAGCTTAAGGGAAGGATTCTTCTTTTTCTGAAGAAAAAGAAGCAAAAAGACTTTTCCCGCTTGCACGCGTGTCAGGCTGTCCGGCACGCGTGCAAGCGGACAAAAGTTTTTTGGTTCTTTTTTTAAAAAAAGAACCACTTCCTTCACTCTCTGCGACAATTGCATGAAACCCTCAAGGGACGCTTGAGCGCCGCCGCCGCTTGGGCAATGTGAGGGCTCCCAATCCTGGAGCCCGACATGCTCAAGCGCCTTGCCCTGGCCGCGTCGCTCGCCTTCGCAGCCGTCCCCGCCGCCGCCCAGCCCTTCCATTTCGTCGCCCTCGGCGACATGCCCTACACCCTGCCCGGCGACTACGCGAAGTTCGACCGCCTGATCGGCGCGATCAACGCCACCAAGCCCGCCTTCTCCGTGCATATTGGCGACATCAAGTCCGGCTCCACCCTGTGCTCGGACGAGATCTTCCAGAAGGTGCTGGACCAGTTCGCCACCTTCGAGCAGCCGCTGCTCTACACCCCCGGCGACAACGAATGGACCGATTGCCACCGCCGCAACAACGGCGCGATGGACCCGCTGGAGCGCCTGGCCAAGCTGCGCACGATGTTCTTCCCCGAGCCCACCGCCTCGCTGGGCCGCACCAAGCTGGCGGTCGAAAGCCAGTCGCGCGCCATGGCCGACAAGTTCGCCAAGTTCGTGGAGAACCAGCGCTGGAGCCATAACGGCGTGATGTTCGCCACCGTCCACGTGGTCGGCAGCAACAACAACTTCGAACCGCGCGCCGGCGCGGCGGAGGAATACCTGGAGCGCAACGCCGCCAACCTCGCCTGGATCGACGACACCTTCGCCCGCGCACGGGCCGCCGGCAGCAAGGCCGTCGTGCTCTCCTGGCAGGCACAAACGCTGGATGTCACCACTCCCTACGGCGTGATGCCGGCGGCCTCCGGCTTCATCGACACGGTGGAGGCGGTGGCGCGCCACGCCAAGGACTACCCCGGCCCCGTGCTGGTGATCCACGGCGACGAGCACGAGTTCCAGATCGGCGTGCTGAAGGATTCGAAGCTGAAGCCGATCCCGAACGTGGTGCGGCTGGAGGTGTTCGGCGCCGCCCAGGTGCAGGCGGTGAAGGTCCTGGTCGATCCCGACAGCCCCGGCGTGTTCGGCTTCGTGCCGCTGATGCTGCGCGAGAACGGGCGCTACTGACACGCGCGCGGGGCTGGCCGGTGGCCGCGCGCAAGACGAAGCCCTATCCCAGCTTCACCGCGCCCGAGGCGGCGAGCGCCGTGATCGCCGCCTCATCGCGCCCCAGCATCCGCAGCACCTCCGCCGTGTGCTCCCCCAGCCCCGGCGCGGGGGAGCGGATCGCCCCCGGCGTCGCCGCCAGCCGCGGCACCACGGCATGCATCGCCACGTGGCCGAGATCGGCGTCGGGCAGCTCCACCAGGATCTCCCGCTCCGCCACATGGGGATCATCGATCAGCTGGTCGATGTCGTACACCGGTGCGGCGGTAATCTCGGCCTTCTCGAAGATCGCCAGCACCTCCGCACTGTCGCGCGCGGCAATGAACGCGGCAATCGGCGCCTCGCATTCGGCGGCATTGGCCACCCGCGCCGTGTTGTTGGCAAAGCGCGGGTCCGAAATCATGTCCTCCCGCCCGATGGTGCGCAGCAGCCGCTCCGCCATCGCCTGGATGGAGGCGGAAATCGCGATATAGCGCCCATCCCGGGTGCGGAACACGTTGCGCGGGCTGGTGGTGTTGCTGCGGCTGCCGGTGCGCGGCGGGATCTCGCCGGAAACCTGGAACATCGCCGCCTGCGGCCCCAGGATCGAAATCATGGGATCCAGCAGCGGCAGGTCGATCACCTGGCCCCTGCCTGTTCCATTGGGCCTGCCTGCCTCCACCTCGCGCCGCGCGATCATCACCGCGAAGGCGCCGTAGAGCCCCGCCACCATGTCCGCCAACGCCAGCGGCGGCAGCACCGGCTCGCGGTCGCCGAACCCGTTCATCGCCGCAAACCCGCTCATCCCCTCCACCAGCGTGCCGAAGCCCGGCCGCTCCCGATACGGCCCGTCCTGCCCGAAGCCGGAAACCCGCACGATGATCAGCTTCGGGTTGCGCGCGTGCAGCACCGCAGGCGCCAGCCCCATCGCCTCCAGCGTGCCGGGCCGGAAATTCTCGATCAGCACGTCGCTGGATGCGATCAGGTCGGCCAAAATCGCCAACCCATCCTTGTGTCGAAGGTCGAGCGCCAGGGACTTCTTGTTCCGCGCATAGACTTTCCAGTGCAGCGAATGCCCATCGGTGCGCCACGCCCGCAGCGGATCGCCCTTGGCGGGATCCTCGATCTTGATCACCTCCGCGCCATGGTCCGCCAGTTGCAGGCTCACCATGTTCCCCGCCACCAGCCGCGACAGATCCACCACCCGCAGCCCCGAAAGCGGCGGCGTGGCCCCGGGCTCGAATTCCCTGCGATGCAGCATCAGTCGATCCTCTCGAACACGGGCCGCGGCCCATCCACCAGCCGCCATTGCCTCTGCAATTCCGCCAGCAACAACCGCCGCACCACCTTGCCCTGCCCGTTGCGCGGCAACGCCGCCACCGAGGCATGGAAGCGCGGTCGCTTGAACGGCGCCAGATCCCCACACGCCGCCTTCGCCGCCGCCTCCCACCCCGGCGCCGCATCCTCGGCCACCGCCACGATGATCTCGCCCCAGTAGTCAGAGGGAAACCCCACCACCACCGCATCCCTCGCCGGCGCCAACGCCCGCTCGATCTCCTGCGGATAGATCTTGTAGCCGCCCGACTTCATCGCATCCGAAAGTCGCGCCACCAGGTGCAGCCGCCCCTGCGCATCGACCCGCCCGACATCCCCGGTGGCATGGAACCCATCCGCCCGCCACGGCACCACGCGGAAATCGGCATCCAGCGTGCCCTCGGACATATGCGCCGCCCGCAGCAGCACCTCGCCCTCGTCCCCGCCGTCGATCACCACCTCCACCCCCTGGCCCGGCCAGCCGACGCAGGCCGCGCCATCCGCCCCGCCGCCCTCGGCGTACCAGGCCTCCGTCTCCTCCGGCCGCAGGATGGTGATCGGGTTCACCACCTCGGTCTTTCCGTACGTCACCCGCACCACTGGCCCGAACATCCCGCGCACCCGCCCATACAGCAGCGGCGGCAACGGCGCGGTGCCGGTGAAGATCGTCCGCAGCCCCGGCAACTCCGCCCCCGCGAACGCCGCGGTCAGCTTGGCCAGCACCGTGGGTGCGGCGAACATCGCCTCCAACCCGCCCGCCAGCAACGGCCGCACCCGCTCCGGGTCCACCCCGTCATGCAGCACCATCGTCCCGCCCTGGCTCAACCAGGCATAGCTCTGCAACGAAGCCCCATGCGCGAACGGCGTCATCGCCAGGCAGCGGCTCCCGGCACCCGGCAGCCACGGCAGGCTCGCCTGCAACAGCAAATGCCCCAGGAACCGCGCCCGCTGGCTGGTCACGATCGCCTTGGGCCGCCCCGTCGTCCCACTGGTGAACCCGATCCGCCCCGGCGCCCCGGCCGGCACGCTCGGAAACAACCCGGCCTCCAGCGCTGAAGCGCCCAGATCCTCGATCGCATGCACCGCGCACCCGGCATCACGGAACAGCGCCGCATGCTCCCGCGTGCAGGCCACTGTCTGTATGCCCGCAATCGCCAGCGCATCGCGGAACTCAGCCTCGGTATAGGCGATGTTCAGCGGCACCTCCGCGGCACCCGACAGCATCACACCCCAGGAGATCGCCACCGCCAGCCGCCCGTTGCGCGCCACCGTGGCCACCCGGTCGCCGGGCCCGATCCCCGCCTCCCGCAGCCGCCGCCCCAGCCCCGCCGCGCGGTCGATCACCTCGGCATAGCTGGCCGCCCCCGCCGCATCCTCCACCGCCACCCGCCCGCCGAAGCGCGCGCGCATGGTCGCCAGTTCCCGCCCCCAGTTCACCGCCGGCATGGCCCGCCCCGCCCGTTTGACCCGCCTTCCTACGGCCGGTACGGTCGCCGCGCCAAGCCCGCCGCCCAGCCCACGGAAACGCCCCATGAAACTCACCCAGACCTACGAGACCCTCGCGCTCGACGAACCCGCCGAGCACGTGCTGCGCATCACGCTCAACCGCCCCGAAGTCTCCAACGCCATGAACACCCAGATGGGGCTGGACATGCTCGCGGTGTGGGACTCGCTGTGCAACGACCCCGGCCTGTATCGCTGCGTCATCCTCACCGGCGCCGGCGAGAAAGCCTTCTGCGCCGGCGGCGACCTCAAGCAGCGCAACGGCATGACGGATGCGCAATGGCAGGCCCAGCATCTGATCTTCGAGCGCGGCGTGCGCGCGATGAAGGAATGCCCCATCCCGATCATCGGCGCCATCAACGGCGCGGCCTATGGCGGCGGCTGCGAATTCGCGCTCGCCTGCGATTTCGCCTACGCCAGCACCACCGCCCGCTTCGCGCTCACGGAAGTCACGCTCGGCATCATGCCCGGCGCCGGCGGCACCCAGAACATGCCCCGCGCCGTCGGCATCAAGCGCGCCAAGGAGGTCCTGCTCACCGGCCTGCCCTTCACCGCCCAGCAGGGCCTGGAATGGGGCATGCTCAACAAGGTCTGCGAACCCGCCGCCCTCCAGGCCGAGGTGCTGGCCACCGCCCAGCGCATCGCCGGCAACGCCCCGCTCTCCACCCGCCAGATCAAGCATTCCGTGAACACCGGCATGCAGATGGACCTGGCCAGCGCCCTGCTGTTCGAGATCGAGGCCTATAACCGCCTCCCCCCCACCGAAGACCGCCGCGAAGGCGTCGCCGCCTTCAACGAAAAGCGCAAGCCGGTATTCAAGGGCTGCTAGTTCATACCATAATAAATCGGCCGGGCGGGGTGTATTTCCATACACCCCGTCGCCATCTCTTAGATTACGGCACGCCGCACCCTGGCAAATCGCCAGGTGCACCGCCCCGTCCACTGCGACGCGGGGCGAGACGGCGGGCCTATCCATTCAGATCAAATTTCATGGTTTGACTGGCGACACGCCCTCAACACAGGGCGCGCGGCAATCCGCCCCGTCATTTCCTTGAAAGCCATCCCATGAAAACAGCCCTTCCCGCCACCCTTCTCTTCGCCATCGCCATCCTGGCCCTGGCCGGCTGCGGCAACACCTCCGGCGACCGCGCTCTTTCGGGCGGCATGATCGGCGCCGGCGCCGGCGTCGCCGCCAGTGCACTCACAGGCGGCGCCCTGGGCACCGGCGCCCTCATAGGCGGCGCCGTCGGTGCCGTCGGCGGTGCCGCCACCACCAACCGCAACATCAACCTGGGCACCCCCGTCTGGCGCTGACGCCTCCCGTCCCCGCGCATCGCAAGGGAACACCGCCATGACCATCCAGGCCTACACTCTCGTCGCCTTCCTCCTCCTGCTCGCCACGGCGCGGCTGCTGCCAGCAGCCAGGCCCAAAACGCCGTTGCCAGCCTGAAGGACACCATCAGGCCCTAGCACCCCTGGCATTCCGGCGCCGAAGCGTGCACCACTGGCACTCATTCGGCGCCGCACGCGCCAGCGAAGGAGCACCACCATGGCCAAGGGCAGGGACAAAGGCGGCCGCGAGGCCAAGAAGCCGAAGGCCACCAAGACGGTCAGCAACACCCCACCCCCGGCCCCGCCGCGCCCCATGCCCATCGCCACCAAGCAGGGCCCGAAAACCGTCAAGGGCTGACCGCCGGCAGAGAGGTTCCCGCCCGGGCCGAGGTCGCGCATACTCCATTCCAAAGGGCACCCAGCCGCCCGCCGGACAGGAACGCGCCATGAAAGACCTCACCCGCAGCATCGTCCGCCGCACCCGCGCGCTCACCTACGCCGCAATGCCCGCGGAAGTGCGCGACCTCGCCCGGCAATGCATGCAGGACGCGATCGCCGTCGCCATGGCCGGCGCGGAGGACGACCTCGTCCGCATCCTGCGCGCAGAGCTGGAGGAAGCCGGCGGCACCCCCCAGGCCAGCGTCTGGGGAAGCACAATGCGCCTGCCCGCCGGCGCCGTCGCGCTGCTCAACGGCACCATGGCCCACGCGCTGGACTACGACGACGTCAACCTCTCCATGCCCGGCCACCCCACGGTCGCCATCCTGCCCGCCGTCATGGCCCTCGGCGAAGCCCGCGGCGCCTCGGGGGCCGAAGTGCTGGCCGCCTTCGTCGTCGGCTACGAAACCGCCTGCCGCGTCGGCCCGGTGATGGCCCCCGCGCACTACGAACAGGTCGGCTTCCACGCCACCGGCACCGTGGGCACCTTCGGCGCCGCCGCCGGCTGCGCCCACCTGCTGGGCCTCGATGAGGAACAAACCCTCCACGCCCTGGGCATCGCCGCCACCCAGGCTGCCGGCCTCAAATCCATGTTCGGCACCATGTGCAAGCCGCTGCACGCCGGAAAGGCCGCCCAGAACGGCCTCCTCGCCGCCAAGCTCGCCGCCCGCGGCTTCACCGCCCGGCCAGACAGCCTGGAATGCCCGCAAGGCTTCGCGAAAACCCACTCGCCCGATTTCAACCCCGAAGCAGCCCTCGCCGAACCCGAAGGCGGCTGGCACATCCGCGCCAACCTCTTCAAATACCACGCCGCCTGCTACCTCACCCACGCCGGCATCGAAGCCGCCCGCACCCTGCGCGCCAACCCCGCCTTCACCGCCGACCGCATCGCCGCCATCACCCTGCGCGTCGACGAAACCACCGACCGCGTCTGCAACATCGCCGCCCCGCGCACCGGCCTTGAAGCCAAGTTCTCCCACCGCCTCACCGCCGCCATGGCGCTCGCGGGCCTGGAGACCAGCCGGCTGGACAGCTTCACCGCCGAAGTCGCCGCCGATCCCCGCATCACCGCGCTCCGCGACAAGGTCACGATCGAGCTCCAGCCCGGCTTCGGCGTCACCCACGCCGCCATGGACATCCGCCTCACCGACCAGACTACCCTCAGCGCCGAACACGACGCCGGCATCCCCGCCGCCAGCGTCTCCCACCAGGGCACCCGCATCCGCGCCAAGTTCGACGGCTTGGTGGCCCCCCTGCTGGGCACCCCCCGCGCCCTGGCCCTCGGCGACGCCCTGGCCGCCATCGACAGCGCACCCAACGTCGCCACCCTCGCCCCGCTCTGGTCAGCCTAGCCGCGCAGGCCCCGCCACCCCCGCGATCTCCGTCATCAACTTGCGCCGCACCGCCGCGCCGAATTTCTCGAAATCCTCCGCCACCACCAGGAACGCGCCCTCGCCCCCGATCACCCGCTCCCGATAATGCTCCTCCAGATCCTGCTCCGGCGCCCGGCCAAAATTCGGCCGGTCGTTCACGATCGGCAGCCCGTTGATCACCACCCCATCCCGCACCAACACATCGCGGATCACCTCGGGCGGTGGCCCGGAATTGTTCACCCCATCGCCGGAAACATCGATCACCCGCCGCGTCGCCAAAAACGGGCACTCCTCCAGCGCCCGCCCGGCCGCGATCAACGCCCCGGAAATGCTCGTCCAGCTCATGCTGTCCCGAGACGCCCGCCCCAACCGCGCCGACCACCCAGCACACTCGGCCGCCGACCCCAACCGCACCCACGGGATCACCACCCGCTGATACTGGATCCCCGCCCATTCCAGATACGCCACCGCAATGGCCCCCGCCGGCCCCCCGGTGATCGCCGCCACCACCTGCGGGTCCATCATCGCCGCCTGGTAGCCCTCGCGCTGCAGCCGCGCCTCCTCCTCGTCAATGGACCGGCTCACATCCACCGCCAGTACGAGCAACAGATCGACGGGCCCTGCCCCTTCCGCACGCGCCCTGCCGCCCAGCGCCAAGGCGCCACCCGCCGCCAGAACCGCGCGCCGCCGCATGCCCCGCACTCCCATCCGCCCACGCCAGTGCAGCGCAGCACGGCACCGAAGCGCAACGGAAATCGGCAAGCCGAGGACAGAATCAAGAAAGCGGTTCTTTTTTGAAAAAAAGAACCAAAAAACTTTTGTGAATTTGCGCCTGGTTTCCCTGGGGAAACGGGCGCAAAGTCAGAGAAGTCTTTTTGCTTCTTTTTCTTCAGAAAAAGAAGACTCTTTTTCCCTAGAAACTCCGCGCCATCCCCAGCACATGCTGCCCCACATAGCTCAGCACCAGGTTCGTGGAGATCGGCGCGATCTGGTACAGCCGCGCCTCGCGCCACTTCCGCTCGATGTCGTATTCCCGCGCGTAGCTGAACCCGCCATGCGTCTGCATCGCCGCCTCGGCCGCCTTCCAGGTCGCCTCGCTCGCCAGCATTTTGGCGATGTTGGCATCCGCGCCGCAGTCCTTTCCGGCCTCGAAAAGTGCGGCCGCCCGCCGGCAGATCATGTCCGCCGCCTCCAGCTCCGCCCAGGCCCGCGCGATCGGAAACTGCACCCCCTGGTTCTGCCCGATCGGCCGCCCGAACACCTGCCGCTCATTGGCATAGGCGACGGATTTCTTCACGAACCACTTCCCGTCCCCCACGCACTCGCTCGCCACCAGGATCCGCTCGGCATTCATCCCGTCGAGAATGTACCGGAACCCCCTGCCCTCCTGCCCGATCAGGCTATCGGCCGGAATCCGCAGATTGTCGAAGAACAGCTCGGTCGTGTTGTGGTTGATCATCGCCTTGATCGGCCGGATCTCCAGCCCGTTCCCAACGGCCTCGCGCATATCCACCAGGAACACGCTCAACCCGTCGGATTTCTTGGCCACATGATCCAGCGGCGTCGTCCGCGCCAGCAGCAGCAGCAGATCGGAATGCGCAGCGCGCGAGGTCCAAACCTTCTGCCCGTTCACCACATAGGAATCGCCATCCCGCACCGCCCGCGTGCGCAGCGAGGTCGTATCCGTCCCGCTCGTCGGCTCCGTCACCCCGAAGGCCTGCAGCCGCAGCTCCCCGGTGGCGATCTTCGGCAGATACGTCTTCTTCTGCTCCGCCGACCCATGCCGCAGCAAAGTGCCCATGATATACATTTGGGCATGCCCCTGGCTGGCCGTGCAGCCGGAGGCATTGATCTCCTCCAGGATCACCGCCGCCGCCCGCAGCGGCAGCCCGGTCCCGCCGTACTCCTCCGGAATCAGCGCCGCCAGATACCCCGCCTCGGTCAGCTCCGTGATGAACGCCGTCGGATACGCTTCGCGCTCCTCAAGCCCGCGCCAGTATTCGCCAGGATATTTCGCGCAGATGCGCTGGATACCCTCGCGCAGCTCCGGATAGTCATTGCCCGCCGGCACCATCGTCAGGTCAGCCTGTTCCGCGTCCATCACCATCTCCTCCGTCGTTCCCCCGGCATATGGCCACTCCGGAAAAGGGGCAACCCTCGTTGACCCCCCTCCCCACCCTGCCTAGCCTCCGCCACGAGACTCGGAGGGAACGCAGATGTCGTCGACCAAGCCGCTCGCCGGCCTGAAGGTGCTGGAAATCGGCCACTCCATCGCCGCCCCCTATGCCGGCATGGTCCTGGCCGAACTCGGCGCCGACGTCATCAAGCTCGAAAACCCCGGCGCCGGAGACTACGCCCGCGGCTGGGGCCCTCCCTTCGTCGAGGGCACCTCCACCGTCTTCCACAGCATGAACCGCCACAAGCGCGGCATCGCCGCCGACCTGTCAGACGATGCCACCCGCACCAAGGTCCGCGCCCTGATCCTCGATGAGATGGACGTCGTCCTCCACAACCTGAAGCCCGGCGCCCTGGAAAAACTCGGCCTCGGCGCCGAGGGCCTCCTGGCCGAAAAACCCTCTCTCATCTTCTGCAACATCGGCGCCTTCGGCCGCACCGGCCCGCTCAGCGCCCTGCCAGGCTACGACCCGCTGATGCAGGCCTTCGGCGGCCTCATGTCCATGCTCGGCGAAGACGGCCGCCCCCCCGTGCGCGTCCCCGTCTCCATCATGGATCTCGCCACCGGCATGTGGACCGTCATCGGCATCCTCGCCGCCCACGCCGAACGCGCCCGCACCGGCAAGGGCGGCATCGTCGATACCTCGCTCTACGAGACCTCCTGCGCCTGGATGGCCATCCCGCTGGCCGACTACATCGCCAGCCAGGTCCTGCCCAAGCGCACCGGCTCCGGCGTCGGCATGATCGTCCCCTACCAGGCCTTCCCCTGCTCCGACGGCCACCTCATGGTCGCCTCCGGCAACGACAACCTCTTCCGCAAGGTCTGCGGCGTGATCGGCCAACCCGAACTGGCCGACGACCCCCGCTTCACGAAAAACGCCGGCCGCGTCGAACACCGCGAAACCCTCATCCCCATCCTCTCCGCCGCGCTTGCCACGCAAACCCGCAGCCACTGGCAGGAAAAGCTGGAAGCCGTCGGCGTCCCCTGCGGCCCCGTCCAAACCCTGGACCAGGTCGTCACCCACCCCCAAACCGAAGCGCTGGGCATCCTGCAAACCCTCCCCGGCCACACCCTGCAAACCATCGGCCTGCCCGTCAGCTTCAACGGCCAACGCCCCGCCTACGAGAAGGGCGCCCCCGCCCTCGGCGAGCACACCGAAAGCGTGCTCGGCCCGCGATAGCCCGGCTAGAGCGATAGCCAACCTGATAGGCGGTCGGCCAACGACCTAGCTCTTTGTTTGAGCGAGCAACTTTAGCCCACCAGACGATTCCGCCTGATGGGCTGTTGCTCTAAGGCAGCCCGGCGAGCAGCCGCGCAAACGACGGCACCAGCACCCGGTTGCCAAGGCTGCTGAGATGGTCGCCGTCGAAGAACAGCGGCCGCCCGTCCCGCACGGCGTGGCACGTCTCGCCAGGGCAAAGCTCCGGCAGCGGGTCCCACACGCGCAGCCCCGGCACCGCCGCACCCAGGCGCGCAAAGGTCTCCAGCACCGGCGCGCGCAACACCTCCACGGTGGCGCGCGGCATCGCCAACCCGCCGGCGCAGATCGGGTTGGCCCGGTTGAACCAGTCCGCACAGCGGAACGCCGGTGCGGCGAACACCGGCAGCGGCGCTTCCAGAACCAACACCACGCCGCGCTCGGCCAGGCGCGCCGCCAGCCCCGCGAACGCCTCGGCCTGCCGCACGCGCCGCGCCGCCGTCGCCGGATCCGCCACCCGCACCCGCGCCGCCGCCTCGCCCAGCAGAACGAACTGGTCCGCAATCCGCGGCACCCGCAGCGCCGGCAAGAACAGCACGTCCCCAGGCGCCGCCGTGGCCAGCACGGCGGCCATCGCGGCCTCCTCGAAGGCGCGGCAGGTGGCGCTGGGCTCCTCCACCAGCCCCAGCACGCCGCAGCCCCCGGCGGACATCAGGTCCACCCGCGCGCCGGTTTCCAGCACCAGCTGGCGCAGCATCGTCTCGTAGGCAAAGGCGTGCGAATCCCCCACCACGAAGATACGGCGCGCCAGCGTGGCCGGCTCCTCGCAGCCGATGCGGGCCAGGCGCGCACCGGCCCCATGCAGCACGGGAAACGACGTGCCAGCCACCCGGCAGCCGCCGGCGCCACGGTGCGGGCCGCCGAACCACTCGCCCGCGTTGCGATTGACCGTCGAAAGGGAAACCACCGGCCGCAGCGACCAGATGCCAGAGGCCGCGCCCCACCCCACCAGCAGCACCCCCACCCCGGCCGCCACCACCCAGGGGCGCGGCAGCCGCAACATCATCGGCGACCGGCGCGCAGGCGTCTCCACCCAGCGGTATGACAGCGCCGCAGCTCCCACGCTCACCACCGCGGCCGCGGCCATCGGCACCGCCCCCTCCAGCCCAACGGTCCAGCGGAACAGCACGAACACCGGCCAGTGCCACAGGTACAGCGAATAGGAGATGCGGCCGAGATAGGTGGGCACCGGGTGCGCAAAGCCGCGCCGCAGCCGGGAAGCCTCGGGCAACGCCCGGAAGGACAGGATCACCCCCAGCGTGCCCAGCACCGGCAGCACCGCACCGGGGAATGGCGTGCTGCCAGGCGATGCGGTGGCCAGCGCCACGGCCAGCAGCGCCAGCGACAGCCACGCCACCGGCAGCGCATGGCGGATCGGTGCACGGTGCTCGGCCAGCAGGAACAGCAAGGCCCCGGCCGCCAGCTCCCAGAACCGGAACTGCAGCAGGAAAAACGCCCGCACCGGCTCCGCAGCCATCGCCGCCAACGCGAACGAAGCCACCGCCGCCAGCCCGAACAGCGCCGTGGCCAGCCAGCGCCGGCCGCGCAACCAGAAGAAGAACAGGAACGGGAAGACCAGGTAGTACTGCTCCTCCACGCCCAGCGACCAGGTGTGGGTGAAGCTGTTGAACTCCGAGCGCGGCGAGAAATAATCCGAAGCGGTCGAGAGCAGCACAAGGTTGCTGAACCCGAAGAACGCCGCCAGCCCGGTGCGCTGGCTGGTGCCGCTGAGCCAGGCGTAGGGGATGAACATCACCGTCAGCAGCGTCACTGCCACCAGGCAGACCGCCAGCGCCGGCACGATCCGCAGCAGCCGGCGGGCATAGAACTGGGTCACGAAGCCCAGGAACGAGGCCCCGCCCATGTGGCTGACGGACCGGCTGACAATGTAGCCGGAGATGACGAAGAACACGTCCACCCCAACAAAGCCGCCCGGCAGCAGCCGGGGATCGAGGTGGTAGAGAACCACGGCCACGACCGCGATCGCCCGCAGCGTGTCGATATGACCGAGATACGAGTTTCGATACACGTCGCTGAGTCCGGCCCTGTTCATGCCGCGCAGGGCGGATGATTATATCACTTCGACAACAGCACACCCTCAACGGGGCGCGATAGCCCCGCCCGGGTGCGAGCCTACCTTGCCCGCATCCCCACCAGCGCAAAGAAAGCCCCCTGCGGGTCCAACGCCTGCAGCACCCAGGCGCCGCCCGGCACCTCCATCGGCCCGTTCATCACCCGCGCCCCCCGCTCCGTGGCCCGCGCCAGCGCCGCATCGATATCCTCCACCGCGAAGTAATATGCCCAGCAAGGAACCGGCACCTCCGTCGGCTTCGTCATCATCCCCCCGCACACCACGCCCTCGGCCGAGAACAGCTGGTAGGTCCCCATCGCCCCCATATCCAGCGCATCCCCCTTCACCCACCCGAACATCGCCTCATAGAACGGCCACGCGCTCGGCATGTCGGCCGCCATCAGCTCGTTCCACCCCACCGTCCCCGGCGTCATCATCGGCGCCGACGGCATCTCCCCGTCATCGCCGAACAGCGCGATCACGGCCCCCTGCGGGTCCGCCACCACCGCGAAGCGCCCCACCCCAGGAATATCCATCGGCGGCATGCACACCGTCCCGCCCAGCGAAACCGCCCGCGCCGCGCCGGCATCCACGTCATCCACCGCCACATACCCGGTCCACCCCGGCGCCGCCCCGCCCGCCTTCGCCTGGTCGGTCAGCGCCATCAGCCCTGCCGCCTGCCGGTCTCCGGCCAGCAGCAAGGTGTACTCCATCTCGGGGTTCATGCCCGCCTGGGTCGTCCAGCCCACCACCTCGGCGTAGAACGGCGCCGCCGCCGGCGCGTCCGCTGTCATCAGCTCATGCCAAACAAACCGTCCCGCCACACCCGCCTCCCGTTGCTGCTCGCAAACCTTATCCCGGCCAGCTATCCGCCCCAAAAAAATCTTCATGAAACGCATTTTTTCCTTGGCATCGCCCGGAATGTCTGTTAGTAAAAAAATCATGTCATCACCCCTCCTCCCCCCGGCGCCCCAGGCGTCACGGGAGGACTCCGCCCGCAGCCTGGCCCTGCGCGCCCGCGACCTCCTGCTCGCCCCCCTCATCGCCGCCGGCCACGCCGCCCTGGCCCGCGCCCTCGCCGCACTGCTCGACCTGTTCGAGAAATGGCAGTCCGGCACCCTCCCCCCGCCGCCCGCACCCCGTGCGGCCCCCACCGTCCCACCCGCCCCGCGTCCGGCTCCCGCCCCCCAGCCCTTCGCCCCGCTCGCCTGGCTGTTGGAACTCCTGCGCCCGTCCTTCCTCGACATGACCTTCCCTGCGGAACCCGCCCGCCACACATCTTCCGCACGCCCGTACCGGCCCCACGCCAGCCACGCCCGGCCCGCCGTCAACGCCACACGCCCGACGCCACCGGCCTCACGGCCGAGCCTCACGCCGCCCAGCCCGACCGAACGGCCACCCCCGCCCTATCCAGATCCCATCGCGCGTCCGCGCGCCCACCCCCATTCCCGCCACCGCCCTGGCGCCCGCGCCCGCTCGCCCCCGGTTCGAAACCACCCCTGCGCGACAACGCCAAGTCACGCCGAATTTGTTGCGTTTATAAACCATTCCATACACAGAAACCCCGCCACCACCCCAAGGGGCAATGGCGGGGCCCAGCCGAAACCCGGCCGCTATTCGCTGATCGTATTCAGCTCCTTGCCCGCATGCTCCGGCACCATCAGCCATACGCCCAGCGCCATCAGCACCATGAAGACCGGGATGCACAGGAACGCCACCGCGAAGGATCCCGTGGATTGCTGCAGCGCCACCGTCACGAACGGCCACAGCACGAAGCCCACGAAATAGCCGATCGCCCAAACCACCCCGTTCCCTGCCCCGCGGATGCGCGTCGGGAAGATCTCGCTGGTCAAGATCGTGCTCGGCGCCCAGAAGCCCAGGAACCCGAAGCTCCACAGCATGCCGTAGATCCACAGCGCCTCGCGGCTCTCGGCATACACCCACAGCGTCAGGAACAGCGCCCCTTCCAGCAGGCACACCACGAAGCCGATCCGCCGGCCCACCTTGTCGGCCAGCCAGCCCGAAAGCCACAGCCCGAAGAACCCGGCGATGCCCCAGGCCACGTAGAAGCTGCTGAACTCCACGGTCGACCATTTCTTCTCGGTCGCCAGGTACAGCGGCATCCAGGTGCCCACCGTGCCGAAGATGCAGCAGGAGCAGATGGTCACGAACAGCGCCACCAGCGTCGCCGGCAGCACGTCCGGCGCGAACACCTGCGCGATGCCCACCTTGCCCGCCTTGGAATACCAGGCCTCGTCCGCCGCGTTGATGTGCCCGCCCTTGGCCAGGGTCTGCCGGATGCGTGTCTTGCGGTCCTGCGCCTTCACCCAATACGGCGATTCAGGGCAGGTGGCGCGAACGTAGATCGCCAGCAGCGCAATCACGCCCGGCACCATCACCGCGAACCGCCAGCCCCATTGCGCGGCGACAATCCCGGTAATCGCCCCGGCCAGGGAGGCACCGAGGCACCACGCCGCCCGGTTGATACCGATCACCCGCCCGCGATACTGCGGCGGCCAGGTTTCCGCCACCAGCATCGAGCCCAGCGACCATTCGCCATTCAAGGCAAACCCCACCGCCGACCGCGCCGCGATGAACGCCGCAAAGGTAGGCGACAACGCCACCACCGGCATCAGCAGGGAGAACATGAGGATGTTCAACGCCAGCAGCGTCCGCCGCCCATAGCGATCCGCCAGCCAGGGCCAGAAATACAGCCCGGCAATGCCGATAAACAGCCAGATCTGCACCCCGGAGCGCCATTCGGGAATCGTCAGCCCGAAATCCTTGATGATCAGCGGCGTGATCAGGGCGAAGATCACCCCATCCATCCCATCGAACCCCCAGCCGAGGAAGTTCGCACTGGCAATGTGCCAGTGGGTCTTGGTGATCGGCCCGCCTTCAGCCGCCACCGCGCGATAGGCCGCGCTCTGCATGTGTTTCTGTTCGAGTGGACCGGAGCCGGCCGTAGCGCCGCCCACCGGCGTATCCGCCGTCGTCGTGCTCATCCTCGTTTCCCCTTCCGACGCCCCGCCGATTCTTTTGCCGGCAGGTTCCGTCAGGGGCGATACTGCACCTTTCCATTCCGTAAGAAAATGGAAAGGTGCCGGTCAGTTACGATTCTTGATCGGGCGGCCTACCCGCCCCGCAAGGCCCGCCACACCCGCTCCGGCGTTGCCGGCATGTCCAGCAGCCCACCGCCGGCCCGGGAAATCGCATCCATCAGCGCATTCATCACCGCCGGCGCCCCGCCGGCCGCACCCGCCTCGCCGCAGCCCTTGATGCCCAGCGGATGCGTCGGCGCATTGGTCGGCAGCGTCTCCAGCGTCATCGGCGGCAACTCGTCGGCCCGCGGGATCTGGTAGTCCATCATGGACCCGCTGAGCATCTGCCCGCTCTCGGGGTCATAGACCACCCGCTCCATCGCCGCCTGCCCGATCCCCTGCGCCACCCCGCCCTGCAGCTGCCCTTCCAGCATCATCGGGTTCAGCACCCGGCCGAAATCATGCAGCATGGTGTAGCGCTCCAGCGTCCATGCCCCGGTCTCCGGGTCGATCTCCACCTCCGCCACATGGCACCCGTTCGGAAAGGTCGGCCCGCTCGGCGTCCAGGCACCGGTGCCACCCAGCATCGCATCCGCCGGCAGGCGCCCCGCCACGCTCGAAAGCGTCACCCGCCGATCCGTGCCGACAATCCGATACGCGCCATCCTCGAACGCCACATCCACCGCCGCCACCTCCAGCGCACCCGCCGCCAGCGGCAGCGCCTTGGCGATCAGGTCGTTGGAAGCCTCGCGCAGCGCCACGCTGGAAATCGGGATCGAAGCCGACCCGCCAGTCCCATGCCCCGAGGGGATCCGGTCCGTATCCCCCTGGATCACATCGATATCGTCGAAATCCACGCCCAGCTGGTCCGCGATCAGCTGCGCATAGGCCGTCTCATGCCCCTGGCCGTTGGACATGGAGCCCAGCAGCGCCGTCACCCGCCCATCCGGGCGCAGCTCCAGCCAGGCATTCTCGCCCCAGCTTCCCGCCACCCGCTCGCAGTAATGCGCCCAGCCAATGCCACGCAGCATCCCCCGCGCCGCCGCCGCATCCCGCCGCGCCGGAAATCCCGCGTAGTCCGCGCGTTCCAGCGCGGTATCGATCATCCGCGGAAAATCGCCGCTGTCGTAGTTCAGCCCCAGCGCCGTACGATACGGATACTCCTCCGGCCGCAGCATGTTCCGCCGCCGCAGTTCCAGCCGGTCGATCCCCAGCACCTGGGCCGCATGATCCACCGTGCGCTCCAGCAGATAGACCGATTCCGGCCGCCCCGCCCCGCGATACACCTCGGTCGGGGAGGTATGGCTGAACGCCCCGGTCACCTGCACATGGATCGCCGGCAACCGGTACACCCCGGCCAGCGCCGGCGTATTGGCGGTGGGAGAAAGCTGCCCCTTCGGCGCCAGATACGCCCCGATCGCCGCCACGGACGTTACCCGCAACCCAAGGAAGCGATACTCGGCATCCAGCGCCAACTCCGCGGAATACACGTTGTCCCGCGCATGGTAGTCGGTCAGGAACCCGTCGCTCCGCTCCCCGATCCACGCCACCTGGCGGCCCACCCGCTTCGCCGCCCACAGAACCAGAATCTGCTCCGGATACAGCGCGT
The DNA here is from genome assembly GCA_026400815.1 of Alphaproteobacteria bacterium. Taxonomy (GTDB): domain Bacteria; phylum Pseudomonadota; class Alphaproteobacteria; order Acetobacterales; family Acetobacteraceae; genus CAMDGX01. Next base: position 8,105 of record JAPLOI010000063.1, on the reverse strand, counting down.
TCTTGATGCCGAAGCTGCCGCCCACATCGGCCACCGTCACGCGAATTTGGTCGCGCGGAATGCGGAACACCTCGTCCGCCAGCGCCTCCTTCAGCCCGTGCGGCATCTGCGTGCCGGTGGCGAGCGTGTAGCGCCCATCGGCAAACGCGCCGATCGCCGCCCGCGTCTCCATGGAAGCGACATGGATGCGATTGTTCAGCGTATCGAGCTTCACCACATGCGCCGCCTTGGCGAACGCCGCCTCCACCGCCGCGGCATCGCCGGCCTGCCAGTGGAAGCAGGCATTCCCCGGCGCCTCGTCCCACACCACCGGCGCCCCCGGCGCCACCGCCTCGGCCGTACCCGTCACCGCAGGCAGCGGGTCGTATTCCACCACCACCATCTCGGCCGCATCGCGCGCAAGCACCTCGCTCTCGGCCACCACCACGGCCACCGTCTCGCCGACATAGCGCACCCGCCCCCGCGCCAGCGCCGGATGCTCCGGCCGGAACAGGAAACCCTGGTCCGCCGGCGTGCCCGGCAGCCGGATCAGCGGGCCGCCCGGCGAAATGCCGCCCAGCCCATCGGCGGCATAATCCTCGCCGGTCAGCACCGCGAGCACCCCCGGCAGCGCCAGCGCGGCCGAGGCATCGATACGGAGAATCGCCGCATGGGCATGCGGGCTGCGGATCATCACCGCATGCGCCATGCCCGGAAGCAGCAGGTCCGCCGTGAACTTGCCCTGCCCCAGCAGCAGCCGCAGATCCTCCTTGCGGCGGATCGGCTGGCCGAAGGCATTCCGTGCGGCGGTTCCATCGGGGCTCATGGCGGGTCTCCTCGATCAGGCCCCCCGGTTTCCCATGCCCGGGCAGGCCCTGTCGAGAACGCTCAGAACTCGAGCGACGTCGCCTGCACAACCAGCGGCAAGGTACGCACCATCGCAAGCACATCGTCCGGCACCCGCTCATCCACGGAGACCAGGCAGATCGCATCGCCGCCGGCTTCGGCACGGCCGAGATGGAAGGTGGCGATGTTGATCCCCGCCCCGGCCAGCGTGGCGCCGAAGCGGCCAATGAAGCCGGGCTTGTCGTGGTTGGTGACGTACAGCATGTGCCGCCCGAAATCGGCCTCCACCCGGATGCCCTTGATCTCCACGATCCTAGGCTTGGATCCCGCAAACAGCGTGCCGGCCACAGTGCGGGTGCTCTCGTCCGTCGTCACCGTCACGCGCACCAGCGTCTGGTACTCGCTCGGCCGGTCATGCACCGTCTCGGCCACGTCGATGCCGCGCTCGCGGGCGAGGATCGGCGCGTTGACCATATTGGCCCCGTGCATCACCGGCGAAAGCAGCCCGGCCAGCACCGCCGCCGAGAGCGGCCGCTGGTTCAGCTGCGCCACCTGTCCCTCGTACTCGATCGTCACGCGGCGCAGCACCCCGTCGCGCGACTGCGTCAGCTGCCCGGCAAAGCCGCCCAGCAGGCGACACAGCTCCATGTAGGGCTTGAGCCGTGGCGCATCCTCGGCGGAGACGCTGGGCATGTTGATCGCATTGGCCACCGCGCCGGTGAGCAAAAAATCGCTCATCTGCTCGGCGATCTGCAGCGCCACGTTCTCCTGCGCCTCCGCCGTCGCCGCACCCAGATGCGGGGTGCAGACCACGTTCTCCAGCCCGAACAGCGGGCTGTCGGTCGCTGGCTCCGTCTCGAACACATCCAAAGCCGCCCCGGCGACCTGGCCGGATTTCAGCGCCTCGGCCAGCGCCGCCTCGTCCAGCAACCCGCCGCGGGCGCAGTTGATGATGCGCACGCCCTTCTTCGCCTTGGCCAGTGCCTCCGCCGAAAGGATGTTGCGGGTGGCTTCGGTCAGCGGCGTGTGCAGCGTGATGACCTCCGCCCGGGACAGCAGCTCGTCCAGCTCCACCTTCTCCACCCCGAGATCGAGCGCCCGCTTTTCCGTGAGATACGGGTCGTAGGCGATCACCCGCATGCGCAGCCCGATGGCGCGATCGGCCACGATGGAGCCGATATTGCCGCAGCCGATCAGCCCGAGCGTCTTGCCGGTGAGCTCCACACCCATGAAGCGGTTCTTCTCCCACTTGCCGGATTTTGTGGAAGCACTCGCCTCCGGGATCTGGCGGGCGAGGGCGAACATCATCGCGATGGCGTGCTCGGCGGTGGTGATGGCATTGCCGTAGGGCGTGTTCATCACCACCACGCCGGCGGCGGTGGCGGATTTCACATCCACATTGTCCACGCCGATCCCGGCGCGGCCGACCACCTTGAGGTTGGGAGCAACCTCAAGCACTTCGCGCGTGACCTTGGTGGCGGAGCGGATCGCCAGCCCGTCGTACTCGCCGATGATGGCGCGCAGCTCGGCGGGCGAGAGGCCGGTCTTCACATCCGCCTCGATCCCGCGGCTGCGGAAGATCGCCACGGCGGCGGGGGAGAGCTTGTCGGAGATCAGAACCTTCGGCATCGAACTCAAGCCCCCTTTACCGTCTCATACGCCCAGTCCAGCCACGGCAGCAGCGCCTTGATGTCGCTGGTTTCCACCGTCGCCCCGCCCCAGATGCGCAGGCCCGGCGGCGCATCGCGATAGGCGCCGATATCGTTGGCAACACCCTGCTTTTCCAGCAATGCCGCGATCTGCTTCGCCGCCTCCGCCTGCGCCTCGGGCGCCAGCGCGGTGAACCAGGGCGAGGTGATCTTCAAGCAGATCGAGGTGCAGGAGGTGGTGGCCGCATCCTCGGCCAGGAACGCCGCCCACTCGCTTGCCGCCACCCAATCGCGCACCGCGGCGAGGTTGGCCTCGCTGCGCGCCACCAGCCCATCGAGCCCGCCGGCGCCCTCGGCCCAGCGCAGGCCATCAAGCGCATCCTCCACGCAGAGCATGGAAGGCGTGTTGATCGTCTCGCCCTTGAAGATGCCTTCGGAGATCTTGCCCTTGGAAGTGAGGCGGAAGATCTTCGGCATCGGCCAGAACGGCGTGTGGCTTTCCAGCCGTGCCACGGCGCGCGGGGACAGCGCCAGCATGCCGTGCGCCCCCTCGCCGCCCAGCACCTTCTGCCAGGACCAGGTGACGACATCGAGTTTCGCCCAGTCCAGCCGCATGGCGAAGGCGGCCGAGGTGGCGTCGCAGATCACCAGCCCCTCGCGATCCGCGGCGATGAAATCGGCATTGGGCACGCGCACGCCGGAGGTGGTGCCGTTCCAGGCGAAGACGAGGTCGTGCGCCTTGTTCACCTGCGTGAGATCCGGCAGCGCGCCGTAGCCGGCCTTCAACACGCGGGCATCGGCGAGGCGAAGCTGCTTCACCACGTCGTCGGCCCAGGTCTCGGAGAAGCTCTCGAAGGCAAGGATATCGACGGGGCGCGGGCCAAGCAGGGACCACAGCGCCATCTCCACGGCGCCGGTGTCGCTGGCCGGGACGATGCCCAGGCGCCACTCCGCGGGCATGCCGAGGATCGCCTTCGAGCGGTCGATCACCTCGGCGAGCCTGGCCTTGGGCGCCTTGGCACGATGGCTGCGGCCCAGCAGCGCGCCTTCCAATGCAACCAGGGAAAACCCTGGTCGCTTGGCGCAGGGGCCGGAGGAGAAATCGGGATTTGCCGGACGAACGGCAGGCACGCGCGGCGGTGCCGCGGCAGCGGAAGCATCCATGATGCTGTCCCTTTCAGAACAGAAGCGCCCCGGTGGGGGGGCGTGGCCCAACACCGTACTAGCGCATCAGGTGCTGCAGCGCAACATCAACCGAGGCGGGAGAGATCCACCGTGTTGGCATGATCGAGCGGCCCGTGCCCGCCGCCATAGCCCGGCGCGGAGGTAATCGCGCGATGCACGTAGCGCCGCGCGCGATCCACCGCCGCCGCAAGCGCCATGCCCTGCGCCAGCCCGGCCGCGATCGCGCTGGCCAGCGTGCAGCCGGTGCCGTGGGTGTGGCGGGTGTGCAGGCGGGCGGAGCGGAATTCCTGCACGCCCTCGGCCGTCACCAGCAGGTCCACCACGTCGGGGCTGTCGAGATGCCCGCCCTTCAGCAGCACTGCGGGGGTGCCGAAGCTCAGCAGCAGGTGCGCCGCCTGGCGCATGTCGGCCTCGCTGGCGATCTTCATGCCGGCCAGGAGTTCGGCTTCCGGCAGGTTCGGGGTCAGCACGGTGGCGCGCGGCAGCATCACGCGGCGCAGATGGGCCACCGCCTCGTCCAGCAGCAGCTTGTGGCCGCCCTTGGCCACCATCACGGGATCGACCACCACGGGCACGCCGGGCAGGCCATCGAGCGCCGCGGCCACCACGTCGATCGTGGCGGCATCGCCGAGCATGCCGGTCTTCACCGCATCCACGCCGAGATCATCCACCACGCTGCTGATCTGAAGGCGCAGGAAATCCAGCGGCACCGGGAATACGCCCTGCACGCCCAGCGTGTTCTGCGCCGTGAGTGCCGTGATCGCCGTCATCGCAAAGCCATCAAGCGCCGTCACGGCCTTGATGTCAGCCTGGATGCCCGCGCCGCCACCGGAATCGGAGCCGGCGATGATGAGAACGCGGCCCTTCATGTGGCGCCCTGGGCGGAGAGCTTCACGGCCTGGCCGATCACGGCGCAGAGATCATCCACCTCCCGCTCCACCAGCGCCTCGTCCTCGGCTTCCGCCATCACGCGGATCACCGGCTCCGTGCCGCTCTTGCGGATCAGCAGGCGGCCCTGGCCGGACAGCCTTGCCTCCGCCGCGGCAATGGCGCGTTGCACATCCGGCGCCTCCAGCGGCGATTCGCCGGTAAAGCGCACGCTGCGCAGCTTCTGCGGCCAGCGCTGGAACACGCGGCACACCTCGCTGGCCGGGCGGCGCTGTTCCACCAGCACCGCCAGCACCTGCAGCGCGGCCAGCAGCCCATCGCCGGTGGTGGCGTAGTCCGACAGGATCATGTGGCCGGATTGCTCGCCGCCCACGTTCAGCCCGTCCGCCCGCATCTTCTCCATCACGTAGCGGTCGCCGACCTGGGTGCGGTGCAGCGCCAGGCCCTGCCCCTCCAGGAACTTCTCCAGCCCGAGATTGGACATCACCGTGGCCACGATGCCGCCGCCGCGCAGCTGGCCGGATTGCTGCCAGGAGCGGGCCATCAGCGCCAGGATCTGGTCGCCATCGATGATCTGGCCGCGTTCGTCCGACAAAATCACCCGGTCCGCATCGCCATCCAGCGCCATGCCGAGATCGGCACCATGGCGGCGCACCTCGCCGGTGAGGAAGTTGGGCACGGTGGAGCCGCAATCGCGGTTGATGTTGAACCCATCGGGCGCCACGCCGACGCGGATCACTTCCGCGCCGAGTTCCCACAGCACGGTGGGTGCCACCTTGTAGGCGGCGCCATGGGCGCAATCGACGACGATCTTCATGCCATCGAGCCGCAAGCCGCGGGGGAAGGTGTTCTTGGCGAACTCGATGTAGCGCCCGCCGGCATCCTCCATGCGGCTGGCGCGGCCGAGCTTGCGCGCGCCTGCCATGCGGGCGGCGAGGTTGGATTCCATCATCTGCTCGATCTCCGCCTCCGTGGCGTCGCTCAACTTGAACCCGTCGGGGCCGAACAGCTTGATGCCGTTATCCTCGAAGGTGTTGTGGCTGGCGGAGATCATCACGCCGAGATCCGCGCGCAGGCTGCGGGTGAGCATGGCAATGGCCGGCGTGGGCAGCGGGCCGACCAGTACCACATCCATGCCGGAGCCGATGAAACCTGCCACCAAAGCAGGTTCCAGCATGTAGCCGGAAAGCCGCGTGTCCTTTCCGATCACCACGCGGTGGCGGTGGGCGCCACGGGTGAACAGCAGGCCGGCGGCCTGGCCGAGGCGGAGGACGGTTTCGGCCGTCATCGGCTCGGCATTGGCCGTGCCGCGAATGCCGTCGGTGCCGAACAGGCGACGTGTCATGTCCATGCGGGCGCGCGCTCCCCGTGCCAGATTTGGCGTGGATGTATCGCACCCGGGCGCGGATTGGTATCCGGCATCCCTCAGCGCCCGTTAAGGCCGCGCCAGACGCGAACGGCCTGTACGGTTTCAGCCACGTCGTGCACGCGCAAGATGGCGGCGCCGCGGTCCAATGCCGCCAGCGCCGCGGCCAGGGAACCCGGCCCGCGCTGGGCGGCGACGGCCTCGCCGGTCAGGTGCCCGATGAAGCGCTTGCGGGAAACGCCGGCCAGCACGGTGCAGCCAAGAGTATGCAGGATCGCCATTCGGTCCAGCAATTCGATGTTCTGGGCGTGGTCCTTGGCGAAGCCGATGCCGGGATCGACGGCGATATCCCCGGGCGCGATGCCGGCTGCCACGGCGGCGGCCACGCGCTGGGCCAACTCGGCGGTAACCTCGGCGGCCACGTCAGCATAGCTGGCGTGGTCCATCATCGTCTGGGGCGTGCCGCGCATGTGCATCAGCACCACGGGGGCGCGGGCCGCAGCCACAACCGCGGCGGCAAGCGGGTCGTGCGCCAGGGCGGTGACGTCGTTCACCACCCGCGCCCCGGCCTCCAGCGCGGCGCGCATCGTCGCGGCATGGCGGGTATCCACCGACACCACCACGCCTTCGCGCGCCAGGGCCTCGATCACCGGCAGGATGCGCGCCTGTTCCTGCTCCGGCGTGACGGGGGCGGAGCCCGGGCGGGTGCTCTCACCGCCGATATCCACCAAATCAGCCCCGGCGGCGCGCGTGGCGAGGCCGGCTTCCACCGCCGCTTCCAGGGTGAAATGCCTTCCGCCATCGCTGAAGCTGTCGGGCGTGACGTTCACGATGCCCATCACCCAGGGGCCACGCCCGGGCAGGCCGGCAAAGGCGGGGCGCGGGGCGCAGACGCGAGCGCAGGCCTCGGCGAACTCCGGCGGGATGGCGTTGGCAAGCACAATGCCGCGTGCATCGCCCACGAGCCGCGCCAGCGAAAACGCCGCCGGGCCTCCTGCCAGGGGCAGGGCCAGGCGGCGTTCGATCGCCTCAGAGGCGCCGGGGCCGTGCAACAGCCCCAGCGGCTCGATCAGGCGCAAGCGTCTAGCCGGGCTGCGGTGCCGGACCCAGCCCACCGGGCGTCGGCGGCATCGGGCGGCCGGCGGAGGGCACGGAGGCGCGGCGCGAATCCGCGGGCTCGTCCACCACCACCTTGATTACCTTCTCCCCGCGCAGCACGGTGCGGATCTCATCGCCCGACAACGTCTCATGCTCCAGCAGCGCCTTCGCGAGGCTGTGCAGCTGGTCCAGTTGCTCTGTGAGGATACGCTTGGCGCTGACATAGGCGTTGTCGATGACCGACTTGATCTCGCTGTCGATCTCACGCGCCGTGGCTTCCGAGACGTTCTTGTTCTGCGTCACGGAGTGGCCGAGGAACACCTCCTGGCTGTTGTCGCCATAGGCGATCATGCCGAGCTTGTCGCTCATGCCCCATTCCGTAACCATGCGGCGCGTCTGGTCGGTGGCCATCTTGATGTCGCCGGAGGCGCCGTTGCTGACCTTGTCGGCGCCGAAGATGATCTCCTCCGCCGCACGGCCGCCCATCGCCATGGTGAGTTCGGCCAGGCACTTGGCCTTGCTCTTGGAGTAGCGATCGCCCTCCGGCAGGCTCATCACCATGCCCAGCGCGCGGCCGCGCGGGATGATGGTGGCCTTGTGGACGGGGTCGCATTCCGGAAGGTTCATGGCGCAGAGCGCATGGCCGGCCTCGTGATAGGCGGTCATCTCCTTCTCGGCGTCGGACATCACCAGCGAGCGCCGCTCGGCGCCCATCATCACCTTGTCCTTGGCGTTCTCGAACTCCAGCATCGCCACCACGCGCTTGCCCATGCGGGCGGCGAGCAGGGCGGCCTCGTTCACCAGGTTGGCGAGATCCGCACCCGAGAAGCCCGGCGTGCCGCGCGCGATCACCTTCGGATCGACGTCGGACGCCAGCGGCACCTTGCGCATGTGCACGCGCAGGATCTTCTCGCGGCCATTCACATCGGGGTTCGGCACCACCACCTGGCGGTCGAACCGGCCGGGACGCAGCAGCGCGGGGTCGAGCACATCGGGCCGGTTGGTGGCGGCAATGAGGATGACGCCCTCGTTGCTTTCGAACCCGTCCATCTCGACCAGCAACTGGTTCAGCGTCTGCTCGCGCTCATCGTTGC
>JAPLOI010000001.1 GCA_026400815.1 Alphaproteobacteria bacterium | reverse complement strand
TCTCAAGAGCGGGGCTCATCGCACCGAGACGAACCTTCGAGGCTTCCAGCGCCGGGCTCATCGCGCCGAGGCGAACCTGGGAGGTCTCCAGAGCGGGGCTCATCGCACCGAGACGAACCTTCGAGGTCTCCAGAGCGGGGCTCATCGCACCCAGGCGAACCTTCGCGGCTTCCAGAGCCGGGCTCATCGCGCCCAGGCGAACCTTCGAGGTCTCCAGCGCCGGGCTCATCGCGCCGAGGCGGACCTTGGAGGTCTCAAGAGCGGGGCTCATCGCACCGAGACGAACCTTGGAGGTCTCCAGCGCCGGGCTCATCGCGCCGAGGCGAACCTTCGGGGTCTCCAGCGCCGGGCTCATCGCGCCGAGGCGAACCATGGAAACGGCGGCGTCGTTGGTGCGGATGGTCATGACGGAAACCCTCTCGTGCTTGGGATGAGGCAGCGTGGTGGCCGCCCGTTCTGTGAGATCGCTTATCGCTCCTGATCCGCAGCCAGACGTATTCACGTCGTTAAGACGGCGTTAATACGATCCGTGAACGCCGATTTAACGAATGTGAACGAATTACTGCGGACCCGTTCCACACAGTGCAGCATCCCTCCGCACCACGCACGGCCTACGCGAAAAAGATCAACGAAATCCGTCCCTTGCCTGCACACGCATCGTTGGCGAGACAACATCCCAATCCTGACCCGCATTAGCTAAAAAAGAATTGATTTTCGAATCTTGTTACGCTGTTGCGGCATCGTGAGAACCGCACACGCCTCGCATCGCTAAATCCGCGGGATTCCGCGCGAGCGCCGCGTCATTTTTGCACCATCACAAACGCGGCAGGGGGCCCCGAAGGACCCCCTGAAAACCTACAAATTCACGGCCGATTGAAAGGTTTAACGGTGCCCGGCACCCACCGCCGTCACGCCGCGGTGCCACCCACCACCAGCCCGCCGATCCGCATCGTCGGCTGGCCTACCCCCACGGGAACGCCCTGCCCGCTCTTGCCGCAGGTCCCGATCCCCGGGTCCAGCGCAATGTCGTTGCCCACCAGCTCCACCTTGGTCAGCGCATCCGGCCCGTTGCCGATCAGCGTGGCCCCCTTCACCGGGGCCCCCACCTTCCCATCCTCGATCAGGTAGGCCTCGCTGGCGGAGAACACGAACTTGCCGGAGGTGATGTCCACCTGCCCGCCGCCGAAGTTCACGGCATACAGCCCCTTCTTCACCGAGCGGATCACGTCTTCCGGCGTCGCCTGGCCGCCCAGCATCACCGTATTGGTCATGCGCGGCATCGGCGCATGGGCATAGCTCTGCCGCCGCCCGTTGCCGGTGGGGCGCACCCCCATCAGCCGCGCATTCAGCCGGTCCTGCAGGAACCCGGTCAGGATGCCATCCTCGATCAGCGTAGTGCGCCCGGTCGGCGTGCCCTCGTCATCTACCGTCAGGCTGCCGCGCCGGTCGGCGAGCGTGCCGTCATCCACCACCGTCACGCCGGGGGAGGCGATGCGCTGCCCCATCAGCCCGGAAAACGCGCTGGTCTTCTTGCGGTTGAAGTCGCCTTCCAGCCCATGCCCGATCGCCTCGTGCAGCAGGATGCCCGGCCAGCCAGCGCCCAGCACCACCGCCATCTCGCCCGCCGGCGCCGGCACGCTCTCCAGGTTCACCAGCGCCTGGCGCAGCGCCTCGTCCACCGCCGCGCGCCAGGTTTCCGGCGCCACCATCCGCTCGTAGGAGATGCGCCCCCCGGTGCCGTAGCTGCCGGTCTCGCGCCGCCCATCCACTTCCACCACCACGGAAACGTTGATCCGCACCAGCGGCCGCAGATCCGCCACCCGCGTGCCGTCGGCACGGATGATCTGCACCGCCTGCCATTCGCCGGAGAGCGAGGCCATCACCTGCTTCACCCGGCTGTCCTTGCCGCGGGCATAGGCGTCGATCTCCGCCAGCACCCCGGTGCGCTTGCCGAAATCCATGCCCGACAGCGGATTGGCATCGGAATACAGCCGGCGGTTGGTCCCGGCCGGGGGTTCCGCCGCCACGCCGGAATGGCCGGAGGCCACGGCGGAGACGGTCGCCGCCGCCCGCTTCAGCGCGTCCTCGGTCAGTTCCCCGGCATGGGCATATCCCGTCGCCTCGCCTGCCACCGCCCGCAGCCCGAAGCCCAGCGAGGTGTCGAACCCGGCCGCACGGATGCGCCCGTCATCCAGGCTGATGCTCTCGCTCTCGCGGTATTCCAGGAACAGCTCGCCATCGTCGGAGTTGGCCAGCGCATCCCGCGTCAGCCGCTCGGCCGCATCCAGCCCCAGCGTCGCCCCCTCGCGGGCAAAGAACAGCGCGTCCGTCACGGCCAAGGGAGAGTTCATCGGACTGTATCCTCTATAGAGTGCTCGCCCGGCCGCGCAGCCGGTCCAGCGCCACCAGCGCCGCCGTCAAAACCACCACGGCCATCGCCTGGTGCAGCGTGCCCAGGCCGACAGGCACAACATGCACCAAGGTGGCGATGCCCAGGGCATATTGCACCCCCACCGTGCCGGCCAGCCCCTGCAGCACCGGCCGCGCCGCGCTGTGCCAGCCGGCCAGCAGCGTGCCCAGCGCCAGCACCAGCGTGGCCGTGGCCAGCAGCCGGTGGTTGAACTGCACGGCGGCCACGTTCTCGGTCCAGTTCAGCCAGAACGGTGCCAGCTTCCCATAGCCTTCCGGCACCAGCCGCCCATCCATCAAGGGAAAGGTGTTGTAGTCGAACCCCGCCTTCAGCCCGGCCACGAAGCCCCCGGCCAGGATCGCCAGCGCCGCCACCGCCACCGTGCCCCGCGCCAGGCGCCGCACCAGGGGCGGAACCTCGATCGGCTCGGCCCGCAGCAGCTCCAGCGCCGTCCACAGCAGCGCCGCATACAGCACCAGCGCCAGGCCGAGATGCACCACCAGCCGATAGGGGGAAACCGCGGTCGAATCCGGCATGAAACCAGAGGCGACCATGATCCAGCCCACCACCCCCTGCAGACCGCCCAGCACGAACAGCCCCAGCAGCCGCGGCAGCAACCGCCGCGGCACCGCGCCGCGCCACCACAGCACCGCCAGCGGCACGATGAAGGCCAGCCCGATCAGCCGCCCCCACAGCCGGTGCCCCCATTCCAGCCAGAAGATCTCCTTGAACCCGTCCAGCCCGAAGCCCTTGTTCACCAGCTGGTACTGCGGGATCGTCCGATACAGCTCGTACAGCCGGTTCCACTCCGCGTCCGACAGCGGCGGCAGAATGCCGCGGATCGGCGCCCATTCCATGATGGAAAGGCCAGATCCGGTCAGCCGCGTGGCGCCGCCAAGGGCCACCATCACCAGGATCATGCCGCACAGGAAGAACAGCCAGTTCGCCACGGCACGCCGGTTGCGCGCAGCAGCCTCATCAGGCGGAAGGGGGGCATCGAAGGGCATGCCCCAGCATATAGGTGCGATGACCGCCCCGACAGGGGGCGCCGGCCGCTACTTCGGTGACGGCATCGCGATCCGCCGCCCCACCCACTCCGGCCGCGCCACGCCGGCATGTGCCGCCTGCGCCGCCTCGATCCGCGCCCGCACGTCATCGGGCCAGGGCACCACGCGGCGGATGTTCAGGTCCACGTGCAGGTACATCAGCTCCTGCGTCGCCGCCCGCTTGCCGTCATGCAGCCGGTACATCTCATGCGCCAGATGCACCCGCTTGGCATCCACGCCCATCACCCAGGTCACCACCCGGGCCTTTTCGCCCAGCAGCAGCTCCGCCTCGTACATGTTGTGCGATTCCGCCGCGAAGGTGCCGCACCCCGCCCGCGCCTTGTAGCTGTAGGAGCAGTCGAACACGTCGAAGATCAGGTCCGTCGCCAAGTCGAACGCCACCGTATAATAGGCGAGGTTCATGTGGTTGTTGCCGTCGATCCACGACGGCTGAACTTCCACCTCGCCGCTGTCGAACGGCGCCGCCCAGTGGCCGATCGTGGCCCGCGGATCAATCACAGTGTCGTTCAAGCCACCCTCCAGGTCTCGCCGTCATCCGTCGCGCGGCCTTCCTCGCGCAGCTTCTCCAGATGCGCAATCACCGTGCGCTGCGCCGCCGGCACCAGCTTGGGGTCCAGGTTCAGGTACAGCGCCTGCACCAGCCCCAGCGTGGTGCGCGGCCCCGCCGCCAGCGCATTGGCGATCGCCGCCTCGCGCTGCGCCCGGTGCGCCAGCAGGGCGCGCGCGAACGGCATCGGGTCTTGCACCATCGGCCCGTGGCCCGGCAGGTATGCCTTGTCCGTGCGCGCCAGCATCAGGCGCATGCTCTCGAAATACGCCTTCATGTTCCCGTGCGGCGGGCTCACGATGCTGGTGGACCAGCTCATGATGTGATCGGCGGTGAACACCACCCCGTCGCGCGCGAAGCACAGATGGTCGCTGGCGTGCCCGGGCGTATGGATCGCCGTCCACCCCGCCACCACATCCCCATCATGCACCGGCACATCCGGCGTGTGCGTGGGCTCCTGGCTGGCATGGAAGCTCCATACCTGCGCCCCGCACGCCGCCTTCAGCGCCGGCACTGCGCCCAGGTGATCCGCATGCGTGTGGGACAGCACGATGCGCGCCACCCGCCCCCCGGTCGCCTGCATGATGTGGCCCACATGCGCCGCATCCTCCGGCCCGGGGTCGAGCACGGTGAACCCGTCCTCCCCCTCGATCAGGTAGGTATTGGTGCCGCAATAGGTGAACGGGCCGGGATTATCGGCCACGAGGCGCCCGATCCCCGGCAGCACCGGCAGCACCTGGCCGCGCGGCGGCACGGGCTCGGTCAGAAAGGCAGCCATTCACGTCCCCCTTGGTCTGGTCCAGCCACGCCTGTCATCCCCGGCGGGCATACACGGTATAGCGCCCACGCCGCCCCACCTCCACGTAGTGGGACCACACCTCGGCGAACAGCGGATGCCGGCTGAAATAGGCCTCCAGGCTGAACGCCTCCCCGCCACATTCCGGGATCGCCGCCATCTCGTCCAGCACCACGGCGGCCGGCGGCGCGCGGGCGAAATCCTCCGCCACCGTGCGATACACGAAGAACTCCGGCCGCCCCATCTCCCAGGTCTCGCGATAGCGCCGCCCATTGGCCGGGCAATCCTGGTAGGCGCCCTCCAGCAGCCAGATGTTCATGGTCCGCAGCGTCATCCGCGCCCGGGCGTAGTTCAGCGCCGGATAGATCGGCGCGATCCCCGGCGACAGCACCAGCACCCGCTCCCCCTCGGCATGCTCGCGCAGCATCCGCGTCAGCGCATAGGCATCCGATTGCCGCCAGCCCAGCTGGTTCCATGGCGCCTCGCCCGCGCCGACCAGATACAGCACGAACAGCCAGCCCAGCCCCGCCGCCACCCGCCCGGTCATCATCTTGCTGGGCCGCCCCGCCCCCAGCCCATCCAGCCAGCGCGCCGCCAGCATCACCGCCAGCGCACAGGCGAACAACTCGATCGGCATGATGTGGTACGACCAGCCCTTGTGCTGCGCCAGCGCGGAGGCCAGCGCCCCCAGCCCCGCCAGCGCCAGCACCCGCGCCAACGCGCCCCCCCACAGGAAAGCCACCACCACCAGCGACAGCAGGAACGCCACCGCCGTGCCCATCCGCGGGATCAGCAGCAGCGAAAGCGGCGTCTGCCCGCCATTGGCCAGGTAGTAATCCAGCACCAGCGGCACCACCGCACCGAGATAGTCCGGGAACAGCAAAGGCAGGCTCGCCAGATACACCGCCCACACCGCCGCCATCGCCCACGGCACGGGATCGCGCAGCGCCGCCCCCAGCGCCCGCCGCCGCGCCACCAGCACCGCCAGCTCCACCAGCGCCGGCACCGCCAGGAAATGCGGCTTCAGCGCGAACCCCACCCCCGCCACCACCGCCGCCAGCACCGCGCCCCGCAGCACCTCCCCCTGCATCCGCCGCGAAGCCGCCAGCAGATACGGCAACGCCATTGCCGTCATCAGCGTCTCGCGCTGGCCGAAATCATACCCCGCGCCGAACGCCATCAGCCCCGGCAGCACATCCAGCACCGCCCGCTCCACGCGCCCTTCCGCCGCCCGGTCCCGCACCGCCAACGCCAGCCGCCACAGCGCGAAGCCCAGCGCCATCAGGCAGACCTGCAACGCCGCCACCCCGCCCAGCCCCGTTGCCCGCGCCAACCCCGCCGGCAGCAGGTTCAGCACGAACACCAGCGGCGGGTTCACGTCGATCAGGTCCACATACAGCTGCTCGCCCGCCAGCCAGCGCTCGGCGAAGCTCAGCACCGCGGCCACATCGTGGTTCACCGGCGGCAGCAGCAGCACCGGCAGGAACACCAGCGCCGGCAGCAGCGCCGGCCACGCACGCACCACCGCACGCAGCCAGGCACGCCCGGCCCGGAAGGCGGGAAGAGCAACGGACATACCCCCTCTTAATCCCGCCACGCCCCATCCGGAACAGCCCCCGCCGCGCCCCCCCTGCGCGCATCCGCCGATCTGTGCCAAACACACGCCATGGAGCCCGCCGAATACCGCCTGATGGACCAGGCCGAGGCCGGCATGTGGTGGTACCGCGCCCTGCATGCCCGCATCGCCGATGCACTGCGCGCCACATCCGGCCGCGTGCTGGATGCCGGCTGCGGCACCGGCGGCCTGCTCGCCCGCCTCAGCGCCAACCCGGCGCTCGATCTGCACGGCCTGGAATACGAGGCCGACGCCGCCCGCCGCGCCGCGCAGAAATCCGGCGCCTACATCGTTCGCGGCAGCATCAACGCCCTGCCCTTCGCCGATGCCAGCTTTGCCGCGGTCGTCAGCGCCGATGTGCTCTGCCACGCCGCCGTCGACCCCCAGGCCGCCCTGGCCGAACTCCGCCGCGTGCTCACCCCCGGCGGCCTGCTCATCCTCAACATGCCGTCCTACCAGTGGCTGATGAGCGCGCATGACCACCAGGTGCACAACGCCCGCCGCACCACCGCCACCGCCCTGGCCCGCGATCTCCACGCCGCCGGCTTCGCCCAGCCCCGCGCCCGCTACTGGAACACGCTGCTGCTCCCGCTCATGATCCTGCAGCGCAAACTTTTGAATCGTGGCAACAGCGGCGAAACCGTGTCCGACGTCGCCGCCTTTCCGCCCATGATCGATGCCACATTCCACGCGCTCACCGAGCTCGAGCGCCGCCTGCCCGTCCCGCTGCCCGCCGGCGGCTCGGTCCTGGCCACCGCCCGCAAGCCGGAGAACCCATGAGCAACACAACCGAGGACAAGGTCCCTCCGCCGATGCCGCGCTACGTCCCCAAGCCCGTCCCCGCCGCCGGCGCCCTCAGGCTCATGGGCCCGCCCGCCCTCGGCCTCACCATCGTTGTGCCGGTCTATCGCGGTGCGGCCACCGTCGCCCTGCTGGTCGAAGCCCTGGCCGCCCTCCAGCCGGAAGGCGGCATGGAGGTGATCCTGGTGAACGACGGCAGCCCGGACAATTCCGGCGAGGTCTGCCGCGAAGTCGCCGCCAACCCGCCCCTCACCGCCGCCGGCACCCCGCTCCCGGTCGTCTACATCGAGCACGCCCGCAACTACGGCGAGCACAACGCGGTCATGACCGGCCTGCGCCATGCCCGTGGCCGCTACGTCATCACCATGGACGACGACCTGCAGAACCCGCCCGAGGAAGTCACCAAGCTCTACGACCACGCCCGCAACGGCAACTGGGACGTGGTGTACACCCGCTACGCCAGCAAGAAGCACGCCCCCTGGCGCAACCTGGGCAGCCAGTTCGCCAACAAGGTCGCCGATTGGCTGCTGGACAAGCCGCGCGGCCTCTACCTCTCCTCCTTCCGCTGCATGTCCGCCCTCGTCGTGCGCAGCGTCACCCGCTATCGCGGCCCCTACCCCTATATCGACGGCCTCATCATGGAGGTCACCCAGCGCATCGACAGCATCGAGGTCCGCCACCTGCCGCGCGCCGAAGGCCGCAGCAACTACACGGTCAAGCGCCTCATCCGCCTCTGGCTCAACCTCGCCACCTCCTTCTCGCTGGCCCCCCTGCGCGTCGCCATCATCGCCGGCATCGCCATGGCCACCCTCGGCATGGCCGGCGCCGCCTTCACCATCTTCGAGGCGCTGTTCAGCAAGGAGAACCCCACCGGCTGGGCCTCCACCATGACGGTGATCCTCCTCCTGTCCGGCATCCAATCCATGATCCTCGGCGTGATGGGCGAATACATCGGCCGCACCTTCCTCTCCGCCAACGGCAAGCCCCAGGGCACCGTGCGCCTGATCGAACGCAGCCGCTCCGCCCGCGCCACCCCGGTGCAGAGCGACCGAACCTCCGAAGCCGCCTGATGTATTGGGCCATCCTCGCCGCCGCGATCGCCACCTCCATGGCCGGCCAAACCCTGCTCAAGGCCGGCGCCAGCGCGGAAACCTTCATCGCCCAGCTGTTCGACTGGCGCACCATCATCGGCCTCGGCCTCTACGGCGGGGCGGCGATCCTCTACATCGTCGCCCTGCGCCGCATCCCGATGTCCGTGGCGCTGCCCTTCACCGCCGCCTCCTATGTCGCCGCCCTGCTCATCGGCCATTACGGCTTCGGCGAGCCCATCTCCCTGCAGCACATCGCCGCCATCGCCCTCATCTGCGCCGGCGTCGTCCTCTTGGCCTTCGCCTAGCGCCCGCCTACGCTCCCGGGATGCGCAATCTCCTCACCGACATCCCGGGCATCGCCGTCGGCCACGCGACAGACATCGCCACCGGCACCGGCGCCACCGCCATCCTGTTCGATGAAGCCGCCACCGCCTCCGCCGCCATCCTCGGCGGCGCCCCCGGCAGCCGGGATACGGCGCTGCTCGAACCCGAGATGACCCAGCAGAAGGTCAACGCCTTCGTCCTCTCCGGCGGCTCCATCTACGGGCTCGATGCCGCCGGCGGCGTCCAGGCATACCTGCGCGAAAACAACCGCGGCCAGCGCCTGCGCGACGCGCTCATCCCCATCGTGCCCCAGGCGATCGTCTTCGACCTCCTGAACGGCGGCAACAAGAACTGGGGCCGCTTCTCCCCCTACCGCGACCTCGGCTGGCAGGCCGCCGAGGCCGCCACCCATGGCGACTTCGCGCTGGGCACCGTCGGCGCCGGCACCGGTGCCACCACCTCCACCGTGAAGGGCGGCATTGGCTCCGCCAGCGCCACCATCGCCGGCTACACCGTCTCCGCCATCGTCGCCGTCAACGCCGTCGGCACCGCCACCATCGGCGACGGCCCGCATTTCTGGGCCGCCCCCTTCGAACAAAACGCCGAATTCGGTGGCCTCGGCCTGCCCACCAGCTTCGACCTCCGCCCCCGCCTCAAAGGCCTGCCCCCACCGGCCACCGCCACCACCATCGGCCTCATCGCCACCGATGCCACGCTCACCAAGGCCGAATGCAAGCGCCTGGCCATCATGGCCAATGATGGCCTGGCCCGCGCCATCTTCCCCGCCCATGCCCCCGGCGACGGCGACACCGTCTTCGCCGCCGCCACCGGCACGAAACCCCTCGCTGACCCGATGGACCTCACCCTGATCGGCCACCTCGCCACCCAGGTCTTCGCCCGCGCCATCGCCCGCGGAGTCTACGAGGCAACCGCGCTGCCGTATCCGCCGGGGGTGCCTTCCTGGAAGGACAGATTCAAGTAAAGCGGTTCTTTTTTGAAAAAAAGAACCAAAAAACTTTTATTCGTTTGATGCGGAAGCGCCCGTTCCTCCTGACCACCCATCAGTTTTATCCTGATGCCCATAGCGGTGGCAGGGGCAGTCCGAAGGTGAGCAGTCTGACGATGCGCCGTAGGCCTCTGGTGAACCACGACAGCCGACTTCGGCTCATGTTTCTCGGTTGACGACGTG
>JAPLOI010000056.1 GCA_026400815.1 Alphaproteobacteria bacterium | reverse complement strand
GGCGATCCAGAAAATCGCATCCAGTGTGCGCCGGTGGTCACGCGGCGGGCGGCCGCGCAAAGCACCGGTCTCAATGACAAAAGGCGCGAAGAAGCCCCATTCGTCGTCGCCCAACAGACCCCGGACCAAGGCTGACCTCCTTCACAGAGGTCAGCTTCGAATCACACCGCACCGTGTCGGGGGAATCCTCTTCCGACAATTTGTCCACGCGGCCTAGTGCAGGCCAATCGCGGTCGCGCCACCACCACCGGCTCGCAAACTGCGCAGAACAGCGCAAACACCGTCAGCGCGCGCTGACTCAGGCCCCCCATGCGGCCCCAGCCACCTAGGACCTGAATCCGTGAGCGCTTACTACCTCTACACCGGCCAAACCACCGCTCAAACGCAGATCGACACGGACCACACAACCTCATGGCTCCTCACCGCCAATTCGGCCTGGACGCTCGGGGGCGGGCACTTCGTGATGAAGCGCGGCAGCGCCACCACCGGAGATATCTCACTGGTCGTGCGCACCGGCTCCGCGACCGGCAGCGAGGTGGCGCGCGTAACGCTCTCTGCGGCCAGCTTCGGACAATCGTTCACTGAGACCGCCTTCAACTTCGCACAGGACCTCGCGCTACAGGCCAACACATCCTACTATATCGGGATCGAATCGTCTGCGCCGGATGTCCAGAGCCAAGCCTACTTCATCAAGGGCGTGCAGGATTCGGGCTTCGAGGATCTCAGCCAGAACGTCTTGAGCAATTCTGCCTACGCGCTCACCTTGGGCGGCAGTGTGGTTCCGGTGGCGGTCACCGATGTCACGGTCAGCGAAGCATCGCCCTACGCCGTGTTCACGGTCACCGGCACCATCAATGCAAACGTGGTGCTCACCACCGCCTCCGGCACCGCCACCCAGGGCACCGACTTCGGCAGCGGGCTGGAGTACTACGACGGCAGCGCATGGGTCAGCTACACGGCGGGCAGCAACGTCTCGCTCGGCGCTGGTGGTTCGCTGCTGGTGCGCAGCGCCATCACCAATGATGCCGGCTACGAAGGCCCCGAGACCTTCACCCTCACCGCCACGCCCACCACCGGCACGGCCGGCACGGGCACCGGCACCATCACCGATGATGCCAGTTCCACCAACGTCTTCCTCTCCGGCAATACCACCGCCACCCCAACCGCCGGCACGGCTGATGACGACCGCACCGCGCCTTCCCAGGTGGTCAGCATCCTTTCGATCTCCACCGATTCCGGCACGGCCGGGGACTTCATCACCAACACCGCGGCGCAGACCGTGTCGGCGACGCTGGATGCCGTTCTGAAACACGGCGAGGCGCTGTATGGCTCGCTCGACAACGGGGCGACATGGGCCGACATCACCAGCAGCATCAAGGGAACCGCGGTCAGCTGGGCCAGCGTCACGCTCAACGGCGGCGTGCACGGCAGCAACACGCTGCACTTCGTGATCAAGGACCAGGCAGGCAACACGGGCAAGGCTGCAACCCAAGCCTACACGCTGGACAGGGCGACACCCAGCCAGTCCGTCTACATCGACAGCCTCTCGCTGGATTCAGGCACGGCGGGTGATTTCATCACCAACACCGCCTCCCAGACGGTGGCCGGGCATCTCAGCGCGAAGCTGGGGAGCGGGGACCTTCTGGAAGGCTCCCTCGACAACGGCACGACATGGTTAGACATCACCACCCATGTCACGAACACCACCGTCAGCTGGACCGGCACCAAGCTGAACGGCGGGGTCGACGGCAGCAACACGCTGCGGCTGCGCGTGAACGATACGGCCGGCAATATCGGAGCCACTGCGCAACAAGCCTATACGCTGGACACCACCGCGCCTTCCCAGGCGATCAGCATCGCTTCGATCTCCACCGACACCGGCACGGCCGGGGACTTCATCACCAACACCGCGGCACAGACCGTGTCGGCGACGCTGGGTGCCGTTCTGCAAAGCGGCGAGGCGCTGTATGGCTCGCTCGACAACGGCACCACATGGGCCGACATCACCAGCAGCATCAAGGGAACCGCGGTCAGCTGGGCCGGCGTTACGCTCAACGGCGGCGTGGACGGCAGCAACACAATGCGCCTGCGGATCATGGATCGCGCGGGCAACACCGGCACCACTGCCAGCCAAGCCTACACGCTGGATCGCGTGGCACCCACGCAGAAAGCATCGGTCACCAGCCTATCCGCCGACACTGGAACGGCCGGGGACTTCATCACCCGCACCGCGGCACAAACCATCACCGGCACGTTGAGTGCCCCGCTGGGCACCGGCGACGTGCTGCAAGGCTCCCTGGACAACGGCGTGACCTGGGCCGACATCACCGACATGGTCTCCGGCACCGCGATCAGCTGGAGCGGCACCACGCTGAATGCAGGCACCGGCGCGATCCGCCTACGGCTGGCCGACCAGGCCGGAAATGCCGCCAACAGCACCAGCCGTGCCTACACGCTGGACATCACGCCGCCGCCCGTGCCCAGCGATATCGACATTGCGACCGCCACGGATACTGCTGCCAATGACCGCACGACGGCACACAACCTGCCCATCATCGGTTTCACCTCGGAAGCCGGGCTCGTGATCTCTCTTGCCGGCCCCGCGGGTGGCGTGCTCACCCCTGGTGGCTCCGGGAACTACCAGGTGGCCGCTACCGGCGCCCGCTACACTGTGACGATGCTGGACGCGAAGCCGTCCCAGGCCGGGAAGCAACCCTTCGGCAGCTACGCCGGCGGCGCCGCCACAGGGAATGCGGCAGACCTTGCCGATGGCCTGTACACCCTCACTGGCACTGATCTTGCCGGCAACCAGTCCACGCTCGGCAGCTTCATCATCGACACCACACCGCCGACCGCGCCCAGCAACCTGGATATCTCGGCAGCCACCGACACAGGCACGAACGACCTGCGCACGTGGAACGGCCGTCCGGTGCTGACCTTCACGGCTGAGAGCGGCCTGGGAGTTGTGCTGAAAGGCGCTTCGAGTTCCACGCTCCTGCAAGGGCTGAACGGGAACTATTCGTTGTCCGAGGTGGCGCAATCCGGCAGCTTGTCTGTCTATACCGTCACCCTGCTGGATGCGGATCTCGGCCGCACCGGCTCGCAGCCCTACGGAACCTATGCGACCGGGGCGCTCACGAAGAATGCGGCGAATACGTCCGATGGCACGTATACGCTGGTCGGCACCGACACGGCGGGCAATTCCACAACGCTGGGCAGCTTCGTGATCACCACGCCGCTGGCGCCGCGGATCACGCAGCTCCCCAAGAACAGCGCGACGATCGGCACCTCACAGCGCCTCGCGGGCTTGAGTTGTGACGACATCACGCGCACGCCCGTTGTCTCCGGCACCGCGGAGGCGAACACAACCCTGCGGCTGTTCGACATGGTAGGGCTGCCCTCGGGGGCCACCACCACCCTCGCCACTGTGACAGCGGATAGTGCAGGGAGGTGGTCTGCCTCCCTGCCCTCCCTGGCACAGGGGGTGCACCATGTCGTCGCACAGCAGGTTGATGCGAATGGCACAGTTGGCGGCTATGGGTTCTACGACTTCATCTACGACACACGCGCGCCGGTGGTGACGGAGGTGCTCACGCGCAATGCCGCGGGCCGGATCAGCCAGATTGCGGGTACGGGAGAGGCCGGGCTGCGCGTGGCACTGAGCAACGGTACCACCAGCATCGGCTCCGCCACCGTCGGGATGAACGGCAAGTGGAGTTTCCTGCCGCCGGCATCGGTCGCGAATGCAGCTGGTGTGATCGCCGCGCAAACCGACTATGCCGGCAACATCGGCGTGGCGGTGACCGGCAACGGCATGACCTATTCGGCGCCAACCAACAGCAGCGTGGCCGTGCGCAGCACAGGGACCGGCACGGTGGTGCAGCTTGATGCAACGATAGTCGACATGACACTCGATTTCGGCACCGACAAGAACTGGCGCCTGGAGATGGCCGGCCTCACCGGCACATTCGCCAGCGCGGCCGCCATTAGGAATGCCCTGGTCGCCGAAGGCAGCAGTTCCATGCTGTCGCTGCCTCTGGGCGGGGCGATACACTTTTTCAACCTGGCCCCCACCAGCACGCTGTTCGACAGCACGCATTTGCGCCTGACCTAGAGCCACAGCCCATCGGGCAGAAACGCCGGATGGGCCAGAAGGCAACTCTCGTGGCTGGTGGGCCACGAGAGCGACTGCGCGGTGCGGCAGAGGCGCGGGCGCCGGGGCCGGATGAACAGGCCCTAGTTCGGCGACCGCTTCACGGATGCTGCCACGTCCACGGCGACCCAGCACGCTCCTCCCACCGCCCGAACGGACTCGCAGAACGAAGACGCCTCTACGGTGCCCGCAAAGGGTGTGCGAAGGCGCCACACGGTTCGTCCGCCCACCTCGGCCTGTATCGTCAGCGTTTCTCGGCCCTGTAGCAGCGCGCCCAGCCTCCGCCGCACTCGTTCCCATTGCTCGGGTGCCGCGGCCTCGGAACCCACCACAGCCAGCTGAACAAACGCCATCCGTTCGGGCCGCGCTGCAGCCTGTGCCACTATCGCCTGTTCCGCCGTGGGCCGCCCTGCTGCCGCCTCTGCAGGGGGCGTTGGCACCATCGGCGCCTTCACGGGAGGTAGCTCCGGAACCCTGCCAAGACCGGCATCGCCCAACGAGATCGACTTCGGTGGGTCGATTGGATCCGCGGGCTTGGCGGAAGACAAGGTGAAGCGGTCCAGCGGCAAGGTATCCACCGGCCCAGGATCCGGCGCGTTCGTAGCAACTTGTCGCAACGCGTCGCGCAGGGCGTGGCGGATGTGGTACTCGAACTCCACATTCATCTCGGCCATCAGGTCGCGCACAAGGACATAGAGATCGTCGCGCATGGCGCGTTCCGTTTCGCCGCCGATCGGGCGTACCAGCTCCACGCGCGCTGGTGCCTGTCCCAGCAGGTTGTCAGCGTCGTCGGCGATATCCACGCGGACAGCCAGGCTGGCCTCGTAGTCGCGAGGACCTCGCACAATGGATGCATCCTCAATCACGAACAGCGCACGACCGCTGCTGCCAACGGCAACCAGCCGGTCCGCGGCCATCCGGCGCTGGGCGTCGCGCGGGGGCGTTGGGGCGAGGTGCTCAACCCGCCGCCCGGCGCCGCGCGGCACCCAGCTATCATCGATGTCGATGCGCCCGACATTCAACTCGATCTTGGTGAGGTAGTCATAGTTGGGTCGCGGAAAGGCGGCCGGCGCCACTGTTTCCTCGCCGCAGGCAGCAAGGGAAACGGCGAGCAACAGGAAACCGGTGCGAGCAGGAGTCATTCGGGTTTGCACATCTGATTGGCACCACTACATCCGACAATATTGGACTTTTGATCTAGCGACGGTATGAGTCAATAATATCCAAAAAACTCCCTAATACATGAAATGACAAAAGTCAGCATTTCACTACCTGAATACAAAGAGATTTCTTGATGTTATCTCGATCACATCGCTGCCGCGGCTGGGGCGCGAAGCAAGCTCACCATTCATCCGCTGCGCATCATTTCAGTTGAAATGCCGGATCAGGCGCAACGGCACGGAGCAGTGGGCGTTGGTCCAGATCGCCTGAAAAACCAATGAGCAAGGGCACTGGCCGACCGCCTAACCGGATCGCTGCCGATACATGGCCTGCCCGCCCAGTGTCTCCGGCTTCAGACAAACCTCACAGATCCAGGGATCATGGGAGGCACCAGCCCTGGAAACCCGAACGCGCCCACACAAAACACTGAGATACCTCCCCGAGGTATCAGGGGAAACCGAGAAACACATAGCCTTTGCCCCGCACCGAGCGGATGAACGGATGGCCGCCAATAAATGGCCCGAACTTGTTACGCACCCGGGACATCAGGTTCTCGATCGACCGGCCGCTGGCACAGACATGCCGCTGCAGGATCTCCTTCGCCAGGGCTTCGCGGGGGACGATCTTGCCAGGTGCCCGAGCCAGCATCTGGAATGCATCGAACTCCAGCCCGGTCAGGGCCACCACATGACCATCGGGCGTGCGCACCTCGCGCCGGTCCCCAGAGACCGACCAGCCCTTGAGCTCGGCAACAGGCATCACCTTGGCCGGAACCGGAACCGCTGGGGCAACCGCATTTCGTCGCACCAGGGCCCGCACCCGTGCCAGCACCTCCCGCGGGTGCGTTGTCTTGAGCACGAAGTCGTCAGCACCCTGCTCCAGCGCCAGCACCTTGTCGGCAAGATCGTCATTCCCAGTCAGCACGATCAGCCCCCCACGGAAACCAGACCGGATGCGGGGCAGATGCTGCAGCATGTCGACGTGGTGCAGGAACTGATCAAGCACAAGGATCGTCGGGTCGAACTCCGGCAAAGCTTTTTCGATCTCGGCTGCGTCGCTCACCACGCTCACCTCGAAACCGTAGCGGCGCAACATCCCGGCCAGCTCCGCGCTGAACTCGGGCTCATCCTCCACCAGCAGGATCCGCTCCCGCTCATGCGAATGTGTGTCTGCGGCAGCAAGTTCGGAAGGATGGGTCATCCTTGCCTCCAATCGCGGCGGGTTATACGGATCAATTATCGATATTACAATAGTCGAACGTCGATTTACTTGAACTCGTCCAAAAAAAATATGCAGTCGCCCCGATTATTTCGTCCCCTTTTTACACTCTCTTTACCAATCATCCTCGCGCTAATTCTCTTTCATAAAAGCAACGTAACTCGAAGGTCGCCGATCCAACCCAAGCATTCCAAGAACCCAAGTCTGGCAAACCGCATGGCCTGGCCCGGATCGGTGCAGCACGGCCACGCCCTGGCACGCGGGAGCTGAGCCGCCAACCGCGTGGGACTATCGGATGTTGAAGCTCGGCGTCAGCGCCATGTTGGAGAACGAGCCCACGCGGTTCACGGCCTGGAATGCCGTGGGGTTCACGCCGCCCACTTGCTGAACATCGACCGAATTGCCACCGGAGATGAGCGCCCCGTTCACCGAGATGCCGGCGCCCTGCAGCCCCGTGCCGCCACCCGCGGCGCCGTTGATGCTCGCACCGCCATTGAGAGAGGAGGAGATCCAGGTATTGCTCACCGCGGCATTCAGCATCGCCGCCTGCGCCAGCGGCAGCAGCCCCAGCGGGCCGGCCTGCTGCACCAGGGAGACGGTAGAGCCAGGCGCCACCACCGTGGCAAGCCCGTTGATCGTATTCATGCCCGATTGCGCGCCGCCCACCAGGGCACTGCCGGAAGCACCGCCATAGCCGCCGGTCCAGGGCATGTTGAGCGTGGTCGCCCCCACGATCGGGTTGATGCCGCTGGCAATCGCGCCCGAGGTGTTCACCGTGGTCAGCGAGGTTGGCACCGCAGCGGTGCGCATGATGAATTGAATCTGCCCGGCCAGGGGCGACACGCTCGCCACACTGCCTCCAGACGGGGTGCTCAGCATGTCGAACACGTTCAGCTGGTTGTTCGCGGATTGGCCAAGCAGCGACACGGCGCCGCCCCGGAACCCGCCATTGGAAAGAGCCACGGAGCTGTTGTTGAGGTCGAGCGTGGTGCTGCCCGTGGTCAGGCCAGCCAGGTTGTCCAGCGTGATCACCGTCTGGGCGGCCGCCGGAGCAGCGCCGGACATCGCCAGCAGAACAAGAAGGGTGCGCGCACCAGAATGCATGGAAGTCTCACTCACTCAAAAAAGGTCCGGCCGTACCCCTCGCGGGGCACGGCCGTTCCGTTAGGCGATGGCAGCAATCACCGGGCGGTGATCACGTTCACCGCGTTGGTCGCCGACTGCACGCCAGTCGTCAGCGCGTAGCCACCGTTGGTCTGGGCGTAGAGCTGGTTGCCCGTGGTCTGGTTGGTCTGGCCGAAGGTCGCCTGGTTCACGTTGCCGTTGTTCGAACCGGCCAGGGACATCGTGTTGAGCGACTGGCCAGCCAGCTGCTGCTGGTTGGTCAGGGCTGCATTGCCGCTCATCACGCCACGCGCGCCGAGCATGTCGGACGTGAGCGACGGATTGCCCGCAGCGGTGGCGCCACCGGTGGGGGCGAGATCACCGCGGGGCGCGCTGGAAGCGTAAGCCAGCGCCTGGTTCCCGATCGTGGTCGACTGGCCATACGACGTCTGCGTCGCATTACCCGTCAGACCCGCGCCGGTAGCGGTGCCGCCGGTCAGGCTGTTCACGCTCAGGCGAGCCACCTGCTGCGTGTCGTTCGCCGTAGCCGAACCACCCGCCCCAGCGACGGTCTGCGCCACCGCGAGGTTGGACGGTGCGATCATCGCCGTGTTCGAGCCGCCAACACCGGCGGACCACCCGCTGGCACCCAGCTGGCTCGTCGTCGTGCCATTCTGCTGCGCGAACGCCGCCGGAACCGTGGACGAACCAAGCGCGCCAGCGGACTGGATCGCGTTCAGCGTCGTCGTGTTGGTCTGCCTGGTGCCGCTCAGCGCGGCGCTGCCCTGGCCGGCCAACATGCCGTTGCCCGCGGCGGCGAGCACGGCGTTGGTGGCGCCGTAGGACGAGGGGCTGGTGATGCTGCCACCAGAGCCTTCGGCCACCTGCGCGATGGACCCGTTCACCAGCGCGGCCTGCACGGCGTTGCCGGTCACGTTCAGGCTCTGGTTGGTGTTGGTCGCAGCCACGTTGCCGGAAGCAACGGTGCTGGCAACCGCAGAGTTCTGCACGCCGGTGTAGTTGCTGATGGCGCCCAGGCTCTGTGCCAGCGTGCCGGAAGCAGCCGTATCGATCGTCCCGGTCGCCGCGGCAATGTTGGCGTAGGTGGTGCCGGTCTGACCGACATTGCTCAGGCTGGACGGACCATAGACCGCGCCGGCGACGGCGTTGTTGAGGGCCGAAGCAGTGCCCGCGGTGGTCAGGGTATAGACGGCGTTGCTGGAGCCGGTGGCAGCGGTGGAAAGGCCCGAGCCGCCGTTGATGGCGCCGATGGCAGGCGCGGTAGTGGAGCCAGAGACGATCTCAGCCGCGTTGAACTTCACGCCCGAGGAAAGCTGCGACATCGAGCCACTCACGTTGCCGCTGCCCTGGAACGTGTTGTTCGCCGTCTGGAAGCTCTGGTCCAGCGCGCTGATGCTGGAAGAGCCAACGCCCGTCAGCGCCTGCGCGTTGCTGAGGCCACCCGGCGACCTCACGTCGGAACCAAGGCCGGTGGTCAGACCGCTGGTCTGGCTACCCGCATTGTTGCTGGCGATCCCAACGGTGCCCGTGCGCTGCTCGAAGCCAGCCGGCCCGAACGTCACGTTCATCGGGTTGGCGGCGCTACCGGCCGACACAGTATTGTTCGTGAGGTTCACGGCCTGCGCGGCATTCGCCACTTCCACCGTGCCAGCGTTCAGCGCGGTGTAGGGGTTGGTGGCGCCGGTCACGTTCGGGTTGAAAAAGGCGGTGCTAGTGCCCGCCCCCGCCAGGAAGGCAGAGCCGTTCTGCGCGCTCACGCCGCTGATCGCGGCCGAACCCGGGGTCGGCATGCCCTCGGCGGTGGTGCGGGCGAAGCCGGCCCAGTCGGCAGCTGCATTGGCAGCGGCAGAGGCTGCGATTAAGGCAGCCGTTGCACCAGTGCCAGCGGGGGGGGTCGGCATGAAGCCGCCCGTCGAAACCGTGGAAGCCACGATCTGGTTGGTGGTGACGGCGATCGGGGCGGAGTTGGTCGTCGCAGGTGTGACCCCACCAGCCGAGGTCGTGAGGCCCGCCCCGATGGTGTTGTAGCCGACGGTCTGCAGGCCAGACAGGGTGGTCTCGGTCGCCTTCGTGCCAGACTGCTGCAGGTTAAGGGCGTTCATCCCCACCGAAGCGGTCTGGTTCAGGTTGGTCACCGACGGATCGATGTTGGCGGCCTGGTTGCCCGGGGAATAGGCCAAGGCGCGGTTGATCGAAGCGACGCCAGACTGGTAGGCGTTCAGGCCATCGGCCAGCTGCTGCGCACCCACGGAAAGGTTGGTGCCCATCAGGGTGGAGGCGTTGAACGTGTTCGCCGCCGACTGGTTGCCACGAACCGCGGCGCCCTTGCTGTCCACGCCGTTGTTGCCGTTGATGCCAACGGTCCCGGCCGTGGAGTAGGCGAGCAGGGTGTTGGTGGTGCTCATGTTGAGCGAACCGCCCTGGATCGTCGGGTTGGTGCCAACAGAGGTACCCGTGGACGCACCAGGGGTGGGCGCACCGGGAAGCTGGCTCAGCGAGATGTTGGTGCCATCGGCGAAGGCCGCGCCCACGCCGTTGATCGTGTTCACGCCAACCTGGTTGGCCGTAACGGACGCACCGCTGGCCGCACCGCCGTAGCCGCCGGTCCAGGGGCCGTTGTTCAGGCCGCCCACGATCGGGTTCACCGCGCTGGAGATCGCGGCGTTGATGTTGTTGATGGTGGTCGAAGACGCGCCGTTGATCTTGGTGGGGAGCGCGGGTGTCACGCCTACCGTTGGCCCTGTGAACGACCCGTTATAGGCCGAGGTGATCGTGTTGATCTGCACCTGGTTCGGCGAGCCAGCGACCGGGGTCTGGTTGCCCAGCACCACCGGGCTCACGGTCCCGTTGGCGTTGATGCCGATCGTGTTCAGCTGGTTGTAGGCGGCCTGGCTCTGGTTGCTCACCGCGCCAGGGAACAGCCCGCCATTGGACAGCGCCGTGGTGGAGTTCAACAGGTCCAGGTTCGTGTTGGCGTTCGTGGTTGTAGCAGTAGTGGTGGCAAATCCCTGCCCGTAACCCGTAATAGCCGTCGGGTCGAGGTTGGTCAGGTTCACGATGGTCTGTGCCTGTGCGGAGGAGGCAGCGCCCCATACCGCAACGGCGATGGCGGCAGCGAATACGCGCTGCTGCGTCGATGTCATCTTCATGTCAGCCTCTAGGTTGGTTGCTTGGGGAAGTCACGCCGCCCCACCGGGGCGGCGCCGTAGACGTGGCTAGGCTGGTTTTCAGTTGCCGCCGCCGATGCCGCCGCTGCCGCTGCCGCCGTTGCCACCCGTGTAGGGGTCGAACGGCGAGCCATAGGTCACCACGGGCGCTGCCGGGGGAACATATGTGGAGGGCGCATAGTAAACGGGCGCATAAGCGAAGGCTCGCGGCGAATAAACGCCAAAGCCGGGCGCAATATAACCCGAAATGTAGGAAACCGGCGGCTGAACCGGCGGGACGTTCTGCGTCACCGTCGGCATGGTCGTTACCGGCCCACCGTAATAGTAGCCACCCGTGGTCAGCTGCGAGCCAGCGCTGTACCAGCCAGACGGCAGAGCGGGACCAGCCGTCAGCAGGTACCCGTTATTGGCCGCGGCTGCACCGCTCACGCCAGCGGTGTAGGCGATGCCGTTGGAGTTGGCGCCGCTGACGCTGCCAACGGTGGTGCCCTGGGGCCCGGTGTTGGTTCCGTTGCCGATGAAGCCGTAGCCGGGGCCAGTGGCGCCGGCCGTGCCCGTCGTGCCGGTCACGGTGCCGTTCTGCGTGCCAGACGCGGTGGAGTAGGCCGAGCCGCCGGGGTTGGCGATGTTGGCCGTGCCGCCAAACGTGCTGCCGGTGGTGCCCGAGAGCGTGCCGGTGCCGGTGGCCGAACCCGCGCCTGCCACGCCGGCATACCCGGCATTGGTCTGGTAGGCGGAGCCGGTTGCCGTCTGCGCGCCGTTACCCGCGGTGGACGCGGTGCCCCACGGATTGGCCAAGCCAGCCGTCGTCGCATAGACTTGGCCCCCGGCGCCCTGCGAGCCCGAAGCGCTGACCGAGCCGCCGCCAGAGGCGTTCACGAAGGCAGCGCCGGAGTTGTAGCCCTGCCCGGTGGCGTTCTGGTAGCTGGCGCCGCCCACCTGGGCCGCACCGCCCGGGTTGTTCACGCCGGTCTGGTAGGCCTGGGTGCCGCCCAGCTGAGACTGGCTGGCGCCGCCCAGGGTATAGGCCTGGCCGCCGGGGTTCTGCACACCAGAGGTGAAGGTGTAGCCATTGCCGCCGAGGCCGGTCCACTGCGCGGAACCGATCGTGCCCGCGGTGGGGGCAACCGAGATCGCAGGGCTGACGCCAGCGCCGCCGGTGGAAACGCCCACCGGTGCGCGGTAGCCGTAGCCGAAGCCCACGTTGTTATAGGCATAGGGGTTGTTGTACGGCGCCTGGCCGTAGGGCACCGCAACCGCCACGGGCTGGGGCACAACCACAGTGGTTTGTGCCCAGGCATTCGGCACCATGGCCAGAAGTGCCAGGGCGGATGCCGCCAGCAAGTTATGTCGGAGTGTCATAGAAGGAACTTTCCCCTGTTCAGGATGTGGGCGGAAACTGAGAACCACTGCCAATCTGGGCAGGGCACGGCACGGCACGAAGTGACGCGAGGATGTTCCTCACCCCGCCACCTTCTGGTAGGCGTCACCGAAGCCACTGACGGGAACCACGAACGGAACAGTTTGGCCGTTGGGCGTGGGGGCCAGTAACTTGAGAGTGGTCGTCGTGCGCAGCGCCGCAATCATCGGCGGCGACAGCGCCACGGTCAGGACACAGCCTGCTGGCAGGCAGGTCTCGATCGGCAACAGCGCGACGAACCGGTCATCCAGCAGCATCGGGATCGATTCCCGCACCGAGATGCCCAGCGGCAGCAACACCGTCGCCTGGTTGCGACCAGGGGAGCGCGGATCAGCCGCCACAATCACCGTCACTCCCGGGCTGCCATCCGCGCCGGGGGCCCGGCGGAGGACACGACAGCCGGTCGACTGCCCCTGAGGGCATTCGGCAAACCAGCTGTCGATGCCGCGGCGATCCGGCTCCGGCGGCCGGGCATCGGATGCGGGCGTGGGTGCGGGCCTGGCCGGAGCCTGGGCTTGTGCGGGCGCCGGGCCACGCTGCTGCACGGGCACGAACCCCGGGCGCATCATGGGCATGCGCCCCGCCCCCGCTACCGTCATGCTGGCCAGCTGGACCTGCGCCTGCCGCTGCTGCGGTGCCGGCGCCTGCGCCGGGCGCATCTGCATCTCCGGGTAGAACATGCCCGTGGGCGTCGGGAAAGGCGGGTTCAGCACCGGCCGCAGATCAGCGCACACGTCGCCCACGCAGCTATCAACCGGCGCCGCCTCGCCGTTCAGTGGCCCCAGCAGCAGCGCCACGGCAAGAACCGCACCGAGGCCGTAGCGCGCGGAACCGAAGGCCCCACCCTGGGCCGGCTTGCCTGGCAATCCTGAAGTCATTGTCTCATTCATCTGGTTGAAGGTCATGGCTGCTATTGGCCCGTGCCGCGCGCTGTCACGGTCGTGTCGTACGCGCGGCTGCCCGGTGCCGGGGCGGCGCTGGCGCTGAGCCATACGTTCAGCACCGTCATCAGCGCCATCCGCCCGGATGGCTGCTCGGGTTGCACGGCCGGCGGCTCATAGGTGCCTTCGATCGGCGGAGCCGTCGGCGCCGGCGGCAGGTGTTGGCGGCTGTCACCGTCAGCATGCACAAGCCGACCAGCCACAAGGACCGGCGCATCCGACCGCCAGGAGATCGATGCCTCCTCATCCACATCGCGCGCCCCGCTGTCCCCCAGCCGCGGAGCACGGTCCGGCATCGTTGCAAGGCGCGAGCCGTCGTCACCCGGCAAAACAACCCTCATCGCTTCCGCCGGGGCCGGGGGAACCGGCAACGGCATGGCCGGGGCCTGATGCATCGGAGCAGCCGCCACCGGCGCGATCTGCCTGGGTTGGGCGTCGGCGTCCTCGTCCGGTTGATCGGCCGCCTGCAACACCGACTGCGACGCCAGCACCGCCAACTGGCGGGGTTGCCGCGCCATGGCACTGTCGGCCCCGCCCTGCGGGCGCGTTGCCGTAACTGTCGAAGCGGCCACACGAGAGACCGACGCAACAGCATCGTCATCGATCCCGCGCGGCGCATTTGCCGCCACCGGGGCAACCACGCCAGCACGCCCGCGCAGCGTTGCCGGTCGCCCGGGTTCTTGGCCCTGCATCGGCGCCCTCGTTCGGGTAACCGGCGAGACAGGAGCAGGCAGCGGCGCCACCGGCGTGGCAGCGGCAGGCACAGGAACTGCCGGTTGTTGCGGGATCGGCGCGGCTTGCACATATGGGTTGCGCCCCAGGAACGGCGCTGACTGCCCCATACGTCCTGGCGACCTGTCGGCCCGCGCCTGCACCGGAGGTGGCGGCGCGGGTACGGTATCGTCCTCCATCTCCTCAGTGTCCTGGCCTGGCACAAGGGCATCACAGCGGGCATCGCCCCCGGTCAGTGCCGAGACCGTCTCGTAGCCAGACAGTTCCACGAGCCAGCGCAGAGCAGCCTGAACGGGTTCATTCTGCTTCTGGCCGATATTGGCCTGGAACAGCTCCACGCGAGACTTCGGCATGATGCTGGCTTCGACGAAGCGGAACACCCCGGCGCCGGACTCGTACCCCACCAGCTGCTTGCTGTAGGAGCGGGCAAACACAACCTCGGTCGTCAGAGAGTTGGTGACCACCAGGTCGATAGCGATCGATACGCGATATGTGCGCCGCCCGGCGGTGGCACCCAGGAAACCGCCTTCTTCCACGTTGCTGCTGAGCGACCAGTTGATCTCGGTGATCGCCCCGTTGATGTAGAAGGTCGAACCAAGGAACTCGCCCGCCCGTACCGGCCGGTAGTCGAACTTCGTCTGTCCCACCACCACCTGCTTGCCCTCGCCCAGGCGACGATCCATCGCCTGGCGCATCTCCCATTCGGCAACGGCCGTGGAGGTGCGGTTCACCAGCCGCACGCCGGTTTTCGACAGGGCCACGATCAGCATCAGATCTGGCCGCTGGCTGAAGTAACGGCCGTTGACATCGCCATCCCCCAACGACGCGCCGCTGCCATCAATGAAGTCCGCAACGCCAAGCCGAAGATCCGGCGTGGCACGCGCGCTGGGCTGCAGGCACACCAGTGCGGCCTGCATCGGCGTACGGTTCGCATAGGGGGCCGGCCCCGTTACCGGCGTTACGTTGGCGAACTGTGGTGTCCAGGTTGTGCAACCGGCCAGGCCGATCACGCCCAGGGCGAGTACTACCGCATGAGCAACCGCGCCGCGGCGCGGCCGTTCTGCACACTGCCTGTCAGAGTTCCCCACTGGGTCCCCTCGTCGTTACTGTATCGTGCGGGGCAGAGAATTTGCCCCGCCTGAAGCGGCATCGGACTGGTTGTTCAGCATCTGCGAGGTGCCGGCCGAATCCTGGCCCGCGTTCAGCACGCCACGGGTATCCACGGTGCTACCGTTTCCGTTCAGCGTTACGTTCGAGCTCCGGTAGTCATAATACTGGACCACGTTGTTCATCGAGGATCCGCTTTGCTGCTTTTGCGGCAGAAGCGAGCTGTTGGAACCCGATGCAGCAGAAGTTCCGCCCGCTGCAGAATTCGTGGCCGCCTGGCTTGAGAACTGGCGGCGATAGACTTCCTGGGTGGTGCGGTCGTAGCCATGGATACGAAACGGCAATGTCCTCTGCTCGCCGTATCCCTGGGCCAGAGCTTCAGCCGGCACCACCGCGCCGCACATCAGGGCCACGATCAACCAAAATCGGGGCTTCGGCCGCAGCGGCCGGACAACGCCATTGCACATCATGGCTGCGGCCTCGCCTCTGTGTGCAGGTTCCGCCGCAGGGTCAGCCGCACGCGACGATTGGCGCCATCCAGCGGACGCTCCGAGTTGAGGAGCACGCTGCGGCCATATCCCGCGACATTCGTACGCCCAGCCGGCACACCCATTCGGTCCACCAGATAGTCCCGGACTGCCTCAGCCCGGCGCTCGGACAGGCGGCGATTGTAGCCTTCCGCGCCCGACGCATCGGTGTGGCCAGCGAGATCGATCTTCCATTGCGCAAAGCGCGGATCGGAAAGAACGTCCCGCAGCCGCTCGATCGACTGACGGCTCTCGGCGGTCAGTTCCGCACGATCAAGATCGAAGCGGATCATCAGTTCGGCCGGGTTCGGCCGTAGCGGCACCGGTGCCGGGACCGGCGCCCGCACCTCAACCTTCACAGGGTAAACGCCGTTTCCGGGCACCAGGCGGAAGGTGAACCGATCCTCGCCGACGAAGCCGGGGGTGGGCGTATACTCAATCCACGTGGCACTCTCGGTGGTGACGAAGTTCAGTTCGCCCGCTTCGGGCGGCACCGTGATCAAGGCTGCGTCATACGAGCCCCTGGCACGCGGCACACCGTAGGCATCCATGATGCGAAACAAGGAAAATGCGCAGGCACCGTCACCACTCATCCGAAGCGCTGTTTCGCGGCCGATGTTGATGTCGTAGATCTCTGCACTTCGGGCAGACTGACACACTTGCGACAGATCCCGCGCCTCGGCGCTGGTTCGCTTCAGGTCGACAAGTCGACCAAAGCCCCCACCCGCAGCGCATCCCCCAAGAGCCATGCTTAAGGCCAGTATGGTCAGCGTCCCAGACCGCAATCCCGCCTCCTGTCTCTGCGACCATAAGTAGCGGATTGAGCCTCCGGAACAACTCACAAGAAGTCGTAGGAACTCCGGTATTTAGGCAACGAGACAGGTCCGACACTCCAAACCGCTCACGATCTCTCGTGATTACACTCAAACACTCTCATAAATCAGCGTCGGGAGTATTTTCGGGATTTACCAACGGAGGCACTGGGAGAAGAACCGCTCGGCGCGGACCCACGAGTGACATCGGGCTGATCAAGCGGCCCGGACACTCGAAATACCTCCGATCGCGGGTTCAAAATTGCGCGCAGCGTCCAATCGCTCCGGATCGCTTGAGTGTAGATTGGTCAGGAGCGGCTTCACGATACTCGTATATATTCTGAGTTTTGGCTCCGTTTGCGGCGCTCCCTCAAGAGATATTGGTGAGTTTTGTGTTTGGCGCGCCCGGTTTGTAGATGCAATGAATGGAAAGCAATCAGGCGATCGCTAGACAGCGCTATCGGCATAGAGGTCGCATATACGCAATTACGGAGGCCATTCTATTTTGTCTATTCCTGTTCGCTCCTCAACACTTCTCCTACCGCTGGCCGAGGTCAGAAGTACCCATATCGCCGGCCGCTGCATTAGCTGTCGCACACTCGTGTCGATGCCGCTCGCCGCTGTGATAGAGCACAATCCGCGCGCCATTGTCGGCCATGTCGCAGGCCGTTTGCGCTGCGAGCGATGCGGCTCCCGCCCCAGCGCACTCGTCTTGATCGAGGACGTGGCGCCTACTCCCTCGCGGGACAATATCGAGATTCCCAAGGAGATATGGATGGCGGCCGACCCCAGGGGTGTCGCCGTTCGTGGCCATGTGGTTGCGGGCAATGCACGATGCGTCAGTTTCGGCCAAGAGATATAGGTCGGGCAGCCGAACAACGGGCCAGAGTTTGTAACTCACACAGAACAACAGCAGCTCGCATACCTCATTCACGACGAATACGATCTCGTATTCCGACATGACATCATAAGCGAATACGTGTGATCGTATTTTTCTACGGTCGGCAGGTATTGGGGGCAGCGTCCTCGTATGTGGCGGAGGCGCCGTTAGGTTGCAGGTTGTCGCGGATGCGCGGCACCATCACCAGCCTCTACCTCAAGGACCTCGCCGCCTCGAAAGGCTCACCCGAAACGGCCGTGCCACCAGCAAGCAGCCCCACGGCTATCGGGTGGTCCGCCAGACAGGCCAGGCTCGCAAGCTCGATTCCGGCCTACGCCGCATAGAAGAGCCCGAGGCCTCCATCGCACGTCGGATTTTCGATCTCTATTGCAGTACCGCCGACCGGCTCAACGCCGAAGGCATCCGCAGCCGCATGTGCCGGCAGGATGGGATCCTGCGCTATCCTATCTGCATGGTTCGGCTCGTCTCGTACCGCCGCCGCAACCTCAACAACACCGGCACCGGCGCACTGATGCACCGCGACAACGCCCCGAGGCGCACACCGAGACCGCAATGGAAGGCCTCGGCACCTGCGGCAAGCCCTTCACCTCCCTGGGAAAGGGCGACCCGCACTGCCTGGAGATCCACCAGCCAGTCAAGCCAGGCAGCCCTCCCTCGTGGGCATCGGCACCCGGCCGCCATCAAAGACCATCAATGCCGTCGCCTTCGAGCAGCGACCCACATGCTCGAAAAAGCACGATCCAGGGGCTCGCCCCTGGTGGGGTCCGGCGCGAAGTCCCAGTCCTATCCTGCTTCGAACGCCTCAGGACTTCTTCGGCGGCAGGGAAATTCCCGCGAGGGCTTCCCAGACGCGGATGACGAAGGCGTCGTCCTTCATGCCGTGGCCTTGGGCGGCGGCGGCGAGGAAGAGTTGGTGTGCAGCGCTGGCCAAGGGCAGCGGGAAGGTGAGGGCGCGGGCCTGGTCCAGGACGATGCCGAGGTCTTTCACGAAGATATTCACCGCGGAAAGCGGCGTATCGTCCCCGGCCAGGATGTGGGGAACGCGGTTCTGGAACATCCAGGAGCTGCCGGCGCTGGTGGAGATCACGTCGAACAGGGTTTGAGGGTCGGCCCCAGCGCGGATGCCGAGCGCCATCGCTTCGGCGGCGGTGGCGATGTGGACGCCGGCGAGGAGCTGGTTGACCATCTTCACCGTGCTGCCGGCGCCGATCGCCTCGCCGAGACGCCAGACCTTGCCGGCAATGGCATCGAGCACCGGCTGGGAGCGGGTGAAGGCGGCTTCGGGGCCAGAGGCCATCACCGTCATGGTGCCGCCGCGGGCAGCCGCGGCGCCGCCAGAGACCGGCGCATCCAGCAGCAGGCGGCCGGCGGATTCGACGCGCTCGCCGAGCTGGCGCACGGCTTCCGGGGCGACGGTGGTGCAACAGAGGACCACGCCATCCTCCGCCAGGCGGGGCAGGCAGCCTTCCTGGCCGAACAACACCGTCTCGGCCTGGGTGGCGTTGACGACGAAGACCACGGCGGCCTCGATCCCGTCCGGCAGGTCGCAGGCGCGCGCTGCCGCGTGGCCGCCGGCGGCGATGAGCTCGGCGCGGACGGACTCGCGCAGGTCGCAGCCATGGACCTCGTGGCCGGCTTTAACGAGGCTGAGGGCGGCGCCCATGCCCATGGTGCCCAGGCCTATGACGGCGACGCGCATCGCGTGAGATCTCCCAAAGGAAGAATCTTCTTTTTCTGAAGAAAAAGAAGCAAAAAGACTTTCAATAATGACGCCTCGACCGGATGATCGAGGCGCCATGTCAGAGAAGTTTTTTGGTTCTTTTTTCAAAAAAGAACCGCTTGCTTGCCTTAGAAGCTGCCGAGGAAGTCGCGCTTGCCGATCTCAACGCCGTTGTGGCGCAGGATGTTGTAGGCGGTGGCGCAATGGAAGGTGAGGTTGGGGATAACGAACCCAATCAGGTAGCGCTGGCCGGTGAAGGACATTTCGCCGGCGCGCATCTTGAGGACCACTTCGCGGTCTTCGCTGCCGTCGATCTCCGCGGCCGGGATGCTGTCGATCACCGACAGGGTGGTGGCGATGCGGGCCTTCAGGTCGGCGATCGAGGCTTCGGTATCCGGCATGCTCGGCACTTCGCGGCCGGCCAGGCGCAGGGCGCCGCCGCGGGCCATGTCGCAGGCAATCTGCACCTGGCGGGTCAGCGCGAACATGTCGGGCGCCAGGCGCGAGCCCAGCAGCACGGCGGGATCAACCTTCTTGGCCTCGGCGAAGGCGGCGGCCTTGTCCAGGTTGGCGGACAGGGCGGTGAGCAGGGTCTTCATCATCGGCACGGCGGCCGAGTACATCGAGATGGTCATTACAGGTTTCCCCCTTTGCGGCCGGCCATCGCACCCAGGCGAAGGCGCAGCGCGTTCAGCTTGATGAAGCCCTGGGCATCGAACTGGTCGTAGGCGCCCTGGTCTTCCTCGAATGTCACCACGTTCATGGAGTAGAGGCTGTTCGGGCTCTCACGGCCGATGCAGGTAACGTTGCCTTTGTAGAGCTTCATGCGGACCGTGCCAGTGACGCTTTTCTGGCTTTCGTCGATCAGCGCCTGGAGCATGCGGCGTTCCGGGGCGAACCAGAAGCCGTTGTAGAGCAACTCCGCGTAGCGCGGCATGATGCTGTCCTTGAGGTGAGCGGCCTCGCGATCCAGCGTGATGCTTTCGATGCTGCGGTGGGCGGCGAGCAGGATGGTGCCGCCGGGGGTTTCGTAGACGCCGCGGGACTTCATGCCGACGAAGCGGTTTTCCACGAGATCCAGGCGGCCGATGCCGTTGGCTTTTCCGAGCTCGTTGAGCCTGGTGAGCAGGGTGGCCGGGGACATCTTGACGCCGTCGATCGCCGTGGGGTCGCCGTTGGCGAAATCGATCGAGATGACGGTGGCGCGATCCGGCGCATCCTCGGGGCGGATGGTGCGCTGATAGACCATTTCGTCGGCTTCGACGGCGGGGTCTTCGAGGATTTTGCCCTCGGAGGAGGAGTGCAGGAGGTTGGCGTCCACGCTGAACGGGGCGTCGCCGCGTTTGTCCTTGGCGATGGGGATCTGGTTGGCCTCGGCGAATTGGATGAGGCGGGTGCGGCTGGTAAGCTCCCATTCGCGCCAGGGGGCGATGATCTTGATGTCGGGCTTGAGCGAGTAGTAGCTCAGCTCGAAGCGCACCTGGTCGTTGCCCTTGCCGGTGGCGCCGTGGGCGACGGCATCGGCGCCGAGTTCCTCGGCGATCTCGATCTGGCGCTGGGCGATCAGCGGGCGGGCGATGGAGGTGCCCAGCAGGTACTGGCCCTCGTACAGCGCGTTGGCGCGGAACATCGGGAACACGAAGTTCTTCACGAAGGTCTCGCGCAGGTCCTCGATGTAGATGTGCTTGATCCCCAGCATCTCGGCCTTCTTGCGGGCGGGTTCGAGTTCCTCGCCCTGGCCGAGATCGGCGGTGAAAGTGATGACCTCGCACTTGTACACCGTCTGCAGCCATCGGAGGATGACGCTGGTGTCCAGCCCCCCGGAATAGGCCAGCACGACCTTCTTTACATCCTTCACGCGCATTCCGCGGCCCTCTCCGGCTGCCAGTCGATGCCGCGAGGTAGCCCCGGCGGGGGGTGATGCGCAAGGTGGGGGGGGAAAAGGGTGTGCCCGGCAGGTGGAAGAACCTGCCGGGCGCGCGGGCCGTAGGGCGGGGTGGGAGGTCCGGCTTTGCCCCGTCTCGAGGCGGGTGGGTCAGCTGGTGCCGGTGCCCGTGGTGGTGCCGCCGGTGGAGTCGCTGCGCGGGCCGGCCGGGCCGTTGGGCGGGCCGCTGGGGGCGGTGCTGTCGGC
Source organism: Alphaproteobacteria bacterium (assembly GCA_026400815.1). Classification (GTDB taxonomy): domain Bacteria; phylum Pseudomonadota; class Alphaproteobacteria; order Acetobacterales; family Acetobacteraceae; genus CAMDGX01. The sequence goes on along the minus strand of JAPLOI010000056.1, from coordinate 51,852 downwards.
GGGGGGGCCGCCCAGGGAGGTGCCATTTGGGGCGCCATTTGGGCCGCCATTCGGGCCGCCTGCCGGGGCACCGTCGGCGCCGCCGGGTCCACCACCCCCGGGGCCACCGCCGCCGCCGGGGCCGCCACCTCCGCCACCCGCCGCCTGGGCCAGCATCATCGGGGCGGAGGTGAGAGGGTGGACCGCGGCGGAGACGGAGGCGGCGGCGGGATGGGTGGGGCGGGCTTCGGCGAGGCTGCACATGGCGAGCCCGGCGACCAGGGTGGATAGCATCAGTGCCGTTCGCATGGTGGTTCTCCTGGTGGGCCCGGTGAGGTTCCGGGGTGGGGGGACCCTAGGCGGCGACGGCCCACGCTGGCCTGACCGGGTTTGTCAGCGTTTCGTCAGGCGGGGATGCGGTAGGATGCCGGAATGCCGAGCCGTCGCTGCATTCTGGGCGTTGCTGTTGCCGTGCTTGTCGGGACCGGAAGGCGTGCGCAGTCCCAGGGTGGCGGTGGTGGCGGCGGTGGTGGTGGCGGTGGTGGTGGCGGTGGTGGTGGCGGTGGCGCTGGTGGGGGCCCGGGTGGCGGCCCCGGAGGTGGGCCAGGGGGCGGGCCAGGGGGCGGGCCGCCGGGTGGGGGAGCGCCAGGCGGTGGCCCCGCAGGGGGCGGTCGCGGCCCCGGCGATCAATCGGCGCAGAACCGCGCGGCGGAGGCGGTGGCCTCGGGGCAGGCGGCGCCGCTGAGCCAGGTGCTGGCGATGGTGCGCCGCTCCGTGCCCGGCGAGGTGCTGGACGTGGCGCTGGACGAGGAGCGGGGCGGGGTGTGGCTGTATCGCCTCACGGTGCTGACGCGCTCCGGCGAGTATCGCGACGTGACGGTGGATGCGCGGCGCAACGCCGTGCTGTCGGTGACGGTGCGCTGATGCGGCTGCTGGTGGTGGAGGATGAGCCGGCGATCGCCGCCGACATCGCCGCGGCGCTGGAGCGGGCCGGCTATGTGGCCGATGTGGTGCGCGACGGGGAGGACGCCTGGTTCCAGGCAGAGACCGAGGCCTATGACGGGATCGTGCTGGATCTCGGCCTGCCCCGGCTGGACGGGCTGACCGTGCTGAAGCGGCTGCGTGCGGCGGGGGTGGCGGTGCCGGTGCTGATCCTGACGGCACGGGATTCCTGGAGCGAGCGGGTGGCGGGGATCGACGCGGGGGCGGACGACTACCTGGGCAAGCCGTTCCACAGCGAGGAACTGCTGGCGCGCATTGGCGCCATCCTGCGCCGGGCGGCGGGGCATGCCACGCCGCTGCTGGAAGCCGGTGGGGTTTCGGTCGATACGCGGCGGATGCTGGTCCATCTGGGCGGGCGGCAGCTGGCGCTGACAGCGCTGGAGTTCCGGGCGCTGCGCTACCTGGTGCACCACAAGGGCCGCGTGATCTCGCAGGGGGAGCTGGCGGAACATGTATACGGGCAGCAGGAGGCGCCGGATTCCAACGCCGTGGAGGTGCTGATCGGGCGGCTGCGGCGCAAGCTGGGGGTGGAGCTGATCGTGACGCGGCGGGGCTATGGCTACCTCATCGACGGATAGCGGCGGGCTGGCGGCGGGGCCGGCGCTGCGGCGGCGGCTGCTGGTTTTGTCGGCCGCCACGATCGTGCTGGCGCTGGGGATCGCGGGGCTGGCGCTGGCAACCGTGTTCGACCGGCACCTGGAACGGCGGGTGGCGCAGGAGCTGCAGGTGAAGCTGCTGGAGCTGGCCGGCGCCTTCGCGCTGGATGCCGAGGGCGCGGCGGTGCTGACGCGGCCGCTGGCCGATCCGCGCTACGAGCAGCCGAATTCCGGCAGCTACTGGCAGGTGTCCGACGCGTCGGGGGCGGTGCTGCGCTCGCGCTCGCTGTGGGAGCACCGGCTGCGGCACGACGATCCGCGCGGGCGGGAGGGTGCAGCGTATCGCGCGGCGGGGCCGGAGGGGGCGATGCTGGATCTGCGCGAGCGCGACGTGCGGCTGGGGCAGGCCGGTGCGGCGCGGGCGTTCCGGCTGACGGTGGCGCTGGACCATGCGGAACTGGAGGCGCTGGGAGCGTCGTTCCGGGCGGATGCGCTGACGTCGCTCGCGGCGATCGCCGGCGTGCTGCTGCTAGGCGCCTGGGCGCAGCTGGCGTTGGGGCTGGCACCGCTGCGGCGGCTGCAGGAGCAGATCGGGCGCATCCGGCAAGGTCGGGCGGAACGGCTGGCCGGAGTATTCCCGGCCGAGGTGGCGCCGCTGGCGGCGAGCCTGAATGCGCTGATCGACCGGCAGGAAGAAGGGGTGCGGCGGGCACGGGAACGGGCCGGGGATCTGGCGCATGGGCTGAAGACACCGCTGGCGGTGGTGGCGGCCGAGGCACGGCGGCTGGAGGCGAGTGGCGAAGCCGAGGCCGCGGCGCGGCTGCACGAGCAGGTGGGCCAGATGCGCGCCCATGTGGAACGCCAGCTGGCCCGCGCCCGCAGCCATGGCGCGAGTGCGGCCGGTGGCACAGCGACGGAGGCAGCGCCGGCAGTGGAGCGGCTGCTGGGGCTGATGCGGCGGCTGCCGCGCGGCGAGGACCTGGCCTGGCGCAACGCGGTGCCGGCGGGGGCCCGGCTGCGCATGGATTCCGAGGATTTCGCCGAGGTGATGGGCAACCTGCTCGACAATGCGCGGCTATGGGCGCGCGGCGCCGTGGTGGTTTCCGTCGTGCCGGCGGAGGCGGGCGCATTACGCGTGATGGTGGAGGATGACGGGCCCGGGATGGCGCCCGGGCTGGGCGGGGTGCGCGGCGAAAGCACCGCACCACCGGGCGAGGGTCACGGGCTCGGCCTGGCGATCGTGGGCGACGTGCTGGCGCTGTACGGCACGGCGCTGGAGACAGGCCGCTCCGCCGCCGGGGGCTGCCGCGTGGCGTTCGCGGTGGCGGGCTGGGTGGGCGAAGCAGACTAGCCGAGCACGGGCATTCCGCCGGGAATTTCCGGTGGCGACTCCATGGGGATCTCCGGGCCCGGGAGGATGGGGGCCGGCATTTCCGGGTCGCGGCCAGGGGTGGGGTCTTCCGGCGGGGCGCCGGGGATGGGCGGGTCTTGCGGCGGGGGGATCTCGGCGGGGAGGGACATGGCGGGCTCCTTTGCCCGGCTAAGCCCCGGCGGGGATCAGCGGTTCCGGCGCAGCACCGGGGCGAGCCAGGCAGCAAGGAGAAGAATGGCCACGGCGTCGCACAGGGAGGCGCCCTGATAGCCCAGCTTGGCGATCAGGCCGCCCATGGCCAGCGCGCCGATGCTCTGGCCGATGAAGAGCATGAGGGCGAAGCTGGCCACCGCCGTGGCGCGGGCATGGGGCAGCATTTCCGTGGCGCGGGCCTGCAGCACGCCGTGCAGCAGGTAGAAACCGGCGCCGATGGCCAGCTGGGCGGCGACGAGGCCGGCGACGAAGGCGGGCTGGGGCGGCAGCAAAACGATGGTGGCCACCGCGGCAGCCATGATGGCGCCGCCAAGCGCGACCATGCGCGCCTCCCCCAGGCGCGGGATGATCCAGCGCGCGGCGCGGACATAGGCCATCGCGCCGAGGCCGAAGCAGGCGAGCACCAGGCCAACCTCGGCATAGGACAGGCCGAACGCCTCATGCATGTAGGGGGCGAGGAAGGGGAAGCTGCCCATCAGCACCGCGCCATCGATCACCGCGGCCAGCAGCACCACACGGGCGACGGGGGAACGGGCCATGGCGAGATAGTTGCCGGCGGCGAAGGTGGCGCTGCCGCGGCGGTCCGGCAGGGTGGGCAGGCGGCGGGCCAGCACAGCGGCGATGGCGGCGGTGCCGGCGGCGAGCACCAGGAACACGCCGCGCCAGCCGAGGAACTGGCCGAAGATGCCGCCCAGCGGGCCGGCCATCATCTGCGCCATGACGGTGCCGTTGAGGTAGCGGCTGAGGGTGATCTGGCGCTGCTGGTAGTCCACCGCATCGGCCACATAGGCCATGCCGAGCGGTACCACGGCAGCACTGGCGCCGCCGGCGGCGAGGCGAGCGAGGGTAAGGCCTTCCACCGTGCCGGAGAGCGCGCAGGCGAGGTTGGCCAGGGTGAGCAGGGCAAGGGCCGCCGTCATCACCCGCAGCTTGCCGAAGCGATCCGCCAGCGGGCCGAGCAGGATCTGGCACAGGCCGTACGGCAAGGTGAAGGCGGCGACGACGATGGCCAGCGCGGGGATGGTGGTGCCGAAATCGCTGGCAATCACATGCAGCAGCGGATCGGTCATGCGCATGCCGGCGACGGAAAGGAACCCCGCGGTGGCGAGCAGGGTGAGCGGCAAGGCGGTGGGGGCGGAGGTCATCGGCCCATGACACCTTGCGCGGGCGGCGGGGGCAAGCCGGAACGCGGCGCCGGGCCTGTCTTTTCGTGCTGCGTCCAGGCGCCTATGTTGACGGAAAGATTACAGGAGATCCATGATGTCTGGTCCCGCACAGCTCGGCCGCCGCGCATTCACCTTCGCAGCGACCGCCACGCCGTTCTTCTCCTTCGCCGGCGCGGCCGAGGCCGCCACGCCGAAGGACACCGTGGTGGTGGGCAAGGCGATCGACGACATCATCAGCCTGGACCCGGCCGAGGCGTTCGAGTTCTCCGGCGGCGAGGTCGTCGGCAATTGCTATGAGCGGCTGGTAGTGCCGAACCCGGCCAACCCCAGCCAGATCATCGGCGAGCTGGCGGAGAAGTGGGAGGTTTCCGCGGACGGGCTTTCGTTCACCTTCACCATGAAGCCGGGTGTGACGTTCGCCTCCGGCGCGCCGGTAACGGCGGAGGACGCGGCGTTCTCCCTGCAGCGGACCATCAAGCTGAACAAGGCGCCGGCCTTCATCCTGAACCAGTTCGGGGCGAACAAGGACAATGTGGAGACGGTGATCCGCGCCACCGGGCCCAACACGCTGGTGTTCACCATCAAGGAAAAGGTGGCGCCGACCTTCGTGCTGTACTGCCTGTCGGCCAATTGCGGCAGCGTGGTGGAGAAGGCCGTGGTGATGAAGAACGCCCGGGATGGCGATTTCGGCAATGGCTGGATGAAGACCGGCTCGGCCGGCTCCGGCCCGTTCACCGTGCGCAGCTGGAAGGCGAGCGAGAGCGTGATCCTGGATGCGAACCCGAACTCGGCCCTGAAGACCAAGCCGAAGCGCGTGTTCTACAAGCACATCGTCGATCCCTCCGCCCAGCAGCTGCAGTTGCAGCAGGGCGATATCGACATCGCGCGCGACCTGCTGCCGGACCAGTTGAAGGCGGCACAGGCGAATGCGAACTACAAGATGTCCTCCGCGCCGCACAGCTACATCATGTACCTGTGCATGAACCAGAAGGACCCCAACCTCGCCAAGCCGCAGGTGCGCCAGGCGATCAAGTGGGCGATCGACTATGACGGCATCCAGAAGAACATCGTGCCGACCACCTACGACGTGCAGCAGAGCTTCGTGCCGAAGGGCATGATGGGCGCGATCGCCGACCGGCCGTTCAAGAAGGACGTGGCGAAGGCCAAGGCGCTGCTGGCCGAGGCCGGGCTGCCGAACGGCTTCGAGATGACCCTCGACCACTATAACGGCCAGCCGCATGGCGACATCGTGCAGGCGATCCAGGCCAACCTCGCCGAGATCGGCATCAAGGTGAGCCTGATGGCCGGCGAGCAGCGCCAGGTGATCACGCGCTACCGCGCGCGCCAGCACCAGGCGGCGGTGCTGTCGTGGGGCATCGACTATTTCGACCCCAACACCAACTCCGAGACCTTCTGCGTGAACATCGACAACGCCGACGACGCCCGCAACAAGACGCTGGCGTGGCGCAATTCCTGGCAGGACAAGGATCTCTCCGACCGCAGCATCGCCGCGGTGAAGGAGAGCGACGCGAAGGTGCGCGAGAAGATGTATGCCGACCTGCAGCGCGACCACCACATGCGCAGCCCGTTCGCGCTGCTGTTCCAGGCGACCGGCTGGGCGGTGATGCGCAAGAACGTGGCGGGCTTTGCGCTGGCCCCGCTGGGCCTGCGCACCCGCTACGACCAGACGGCGAAGGCCTAGTTCGCCAGCATGGCAACTCCGCGCCTGAAGGCGCTGGCGGCCACGGCCGCCAGCGTGCCCATCACGCTGTTCGGCCTGGTGCTGGTGACGTTCCTGATCGGGCGGGTGATGCCGATCGACCCGGTGCTGGCGATCGTGGGCGACCGTGCGCCGGCCGACGTGGTGGCGCAGGTGCGGCTGGAGCTGGGGCTCGACGAGCCGCTGTATGTGCAGTTCTGGATCTACCTGGGCAAGCTGGTGCAGGGCGATCTGGGCCGCAGCGTGATGACGTCCCACACCGTGGTGGACGACATCATCCGCTTCTTTCCGGCCACGATGGAGCTGGCCACGGCGGCGATCATCATCGCCGCACTGCTCGGGATTCCGATCGGCGTGCTGGCGGCGGTGAAGCAGGGCAGCCGGATCGACCATGTGATCCGCGTGATCACGCTGGCGGGGCATTCGCTGCCGATCTTCGTGCTGGCGCTGATTTCCCTGCTGGTGTTCTACGCCACGCTGGAAATCGCGCCGGGGCCGGGGCGGCAGAACATCCTGTTCGACGACATGGTGCCTACCATCACCGGGCTGCTGACCGTCGATTCGCTGATCGCCGGGGAGTGGGAGGTGTTCTGGGACGCGCTGGCGCATCTGGTGCAGCCGGCCGGCGTGCTGGCGTATTTCAGCATGGCCTATCTGGCGCGCATGACGCGGGCCTTCATGCTGGATACGCTGAAGGGCGAGTTCATCATCACGGCACGGGCCAAGGGGCTGTCGCCGGCGCGGGTGATCTGGAAGCACGCCTTCGGCAATATCGCGGTGCGGCTGATCACCATCCTGGCCCTGGCCTATGCAGGGCTGCTGGAGGGGGCGGTGATCACGGAGACGGTGTTCTCCTGGCCCGGGCTGGGCCAGTACCTCACGATTTCGCTGCTGAACGCGGACATGAACGCGGTGCTGGGGGCGACGCTGGTGGTGGGGGTGACGTATCTGGCGTTCAACCTGCTGGCAGACCTGCTCTACCGGCTGCTTGACCCGAGGGTTCGCTGATGAGTGGCGCAACGGCGCAAACTTGGCGCGACTGGCTGCTGACCGACACGCCTTCCTCCCGCCGGCAGGCGGCGTGGGGGCGGCGGTATCGGCTGTGGCGGGATTTCACGGCCAACCGGCTGGCGATGGGTGGGCTGGTGGTGGTGGTGGTGCTGATGCTGGCCTCGATGCTGGCGCCGGTGCTGGCGCCCTACGATCCCGGCATTCAGAACCTCGCGAACCGGCTGGCCAGGCCATCGGCGGCGCATTGGCTCGGCACGGATGAGCTGGGGCGGGACATCCTGTCGCGCATCCTGTTCGGGGGCCAGGTGACGCTGGGCATGGTGGTGGCCGTGGTGATCATGGTGGCGCCGTTGGGCCTCGCCATCGGCTGCATCGCCGGGTATTTCGGCGGCACGCTGGACCGCGTGCTGATGCGCGTGACCGACGTGTTCCTTTCCTTCCCCCGCCTGATCCTGGCACTGGCCTTCGTGGCTGCGATCAAGCCGGGCGTGACCAGCGCGGTGTTCGCCATCGTGCTCACGGCGTGGCCGCCCTATGCGCGCCTCGCCCGGGCGGAGACGCTGACGGTGCGGGGCACCGACTATATCGCCGCGGTGCGGCTGACCGGGGCGAGTTCCTTCCGCATCATCCTGCGCCACATCGTGCCGATGTGCATCGGCAGCCTGGTGGTGCGGGTGACGCTGGACATGAGCTCCATCATCCTCACCGCCGCCTCGTTGGGCTTCCTCGGCATGGGGGCGCAGCCGCCCTCGCCGGAATGGGGGGCAATGATCGCAACCGCACGGCGCTTCATCCTGGACCAGTGGTGGGTGCCGACGATCCCCGGGATCGCGATCTTCGTGGCGTCCTTGGCGTTCAACCTGCTGGGGGATGGGTTGCGCGACGTGCTCGATCCGAAGCAACGCTGATGGACATCAACATCCAGAACCTGACGATCGATTTCCCCACCGCCCAGGGCACCAGCCAGGCGGTGCGCGGGGTTTCGATGAAGATCGGCCGGGAGAAATTCGGCATCGTCGGCGAGAGCGGGTCGGGCAAGTCACTCACGGCGCGGTCGATCCTGCGGCTGTTGCCGGACAGCGCGATCGTGCGGGCGGACGCGTTGACCTTCGACGGGATCGACGTGATGCGCGCCGATGAGAGCGCGATGCGCGCGATCCGCGGGCGGCGGGCCGGGCTGATCATGCAGGACCCCAAGTTCTCGCTGAACCCGGTGATGACCGCCGGCGCGCAGATCGAGGAGGCGGTGCGGGCGCATACCAAGGCCGGGCGGCGGGAGGCGCGGGAGAAGGCGATCGACCTGCTGGCGCAGGTGCAGATCCGCGACCCCAGGCGCGTGGCCGATGCCTATCCGCATGAGCTTTCCGGCGGGATGGGGCAGCGGGTGATGATCGCGATGATGCTGGCGCCCGATCCGGAACTGCTGATCGCCGACGAGCCGACCAGCGCGCTGGATGCCACGGTGCAGGCGGAGATTTTGCGGCTGCTGGACAATCTGGTGTCCAGCCGTGGCATGGCGCTCGTTCTCATTAGCCACGATTTGCCGCTGGTCTCGCATTTCTGCGACCGGGTGGCGGTGATGTATGCCGGGCGGGTGGTGGAGGAGTTGAAGGCCGCCGATCTCGCCCACGCCAAGCATGGCTACACGCGCGGGCTGCTGGAATGCCTGCCGACGCTGTCGCAGGAGAAGCGGCGGCTGAACGTGATGGCGCGTGATCCGGCGTGGCTGGCATGAGCACGATGATCCGGGTGGACGATCTCGGCGTGCGCTTCGGCAGCTTCGAGGCGGCGCGGGGGGTTTCCTTTGCCGTCGAGAAGGGCGCCTCGTTCGGGATCGTGGGTGAGAGCGGCTCCGGCAAATCCACCGTGCTGCGGGCGCTGTCTGGCCTGAACCAGGACTGGTCCGGGAAGATGGAGATCGCCGGGGTGGCGCTGGGGCCGCGGCGGCCGAAGGATTTCTTCCGGCGGGTGCAGATGGTGTTCCAGGACCCCTATGGCTCCCTGCATCCACGGCAGACGGTGGACCGGGCGCTGTCGGAGCCGCTGGAGGTGCATGGCATCCGGGATCCGGAGCCGCGCATCCTGCGGGCGCTGGCGGAAGTGGCGCTGCCGGCGGCGGTGCGGTTCCGCTATCCGCACCAGCTTTCGGGCGGGCAGCGTCAGCGCGTGGCGGTGGCGCGCGCGCTGATGAGCGAGCCCGATGTGCTGCTGCTGGACGAGCCGACCAGCGCGCTGGACGTATCCGTGCAGGCAGAGGTGCTGAACCTGCTGATGGACCTGCAGGAGCGGCGCAACCTCACCTACGTGATGGTGAGCCACAACCTGGCCGTGGTGGCGCATCTGTGCAGCACCGTGGGCGTGATGCAGGGCGGCGAGATGGTCGAGACCGTGACGTCCGCCGATCTGCGGGCGGGGCGGGCGTCGCATCCGCATACGCGGGAGTTGCGGGCGCTTTCGATGGAGCTTGAGGAGCCGTGAGCAGCAATTTCGCCGCCGGCACACACAAGGTGCCGATGCGCGATGGCGTGCGGCTGGCGACCGATGTGCATCTGCCGGCAGGGCCCGGGCCGTTCCCGGTGATCCTGGAGCGGACGCCGTACGGGCGCGAGGAGGTCAGCCGCAGCGAGATCACCGAAGCCGATCGGCGCCCGCTGCCGCGGCCGGAGCTGGCGGCGTATTTCACCGCGCATGGCTACGCCGTGGTGTTCCAGGACAACCGGGGGCGCTACGGCAGCGAGGGGGTGTTCGTGAAATACCTCTCCGACGGGCAGGACGGGTTCGACACCTGCGCCTGGATCGTGGAGCAGCCGTGGTGCGATGGGCGGATCTGCACGATGGGGCTTTCCTATGCCGCGCATACCCAGGCGGCGCTGGGGTGCCTGGATGCGCCCGGGGTGGTGGCGCAGGTGCTGGATTCCGGTGGGTTCGCCAATAGCTGGACCGGGGGGATACGGCAGTTCGGGGCGTTCGAGCTGAAGCAGGCGACCTGGGCGTTCAAGCAGGCGGGGCTGTCGCCCGAGGCGCAAGCCGATCCCGTGCTGAAGGCGGCGCTGGCGGCGGAGGATATCCGTGACTGGTTCACGCGGCTGCCGTGGCGGGAGGGGCATTCGCCGCTGCGGCACCACCGGGATTACGAGGCCTATCTGTTCGAGCAGTGGCGGCATGGGGCGTTCGACGGGTTCTGGCAGCAGCTCGGCATCTGGGCGGAGGGGTACTACGACCGCTATGTGCGGGCGGAGTGCGTGCACATGTCCTCCTGGTTCGATCCGTATCCGCGCACGGCGACCAGCAACTACATGGGGTTGAAGGCGGCGGGGCGCGGGGGGCAGCGGCTGATCCTGGGGCCGTGGATCCATGGCGACCGCAGCGACCTTGTGTTCGGCGATGTGGATTTCGGGCCCGCGGCGACGCTGGATTCCTGGGCCGGGGATTGGCGGCAGTATCGGCTGCGGCATTTCGATGCGGTGATCCATGGCCGGCCGAATCCGGAGCCGGCGGTGCGGGTGTTCGTGATGGGCGGGGGCTCCGGGCGGAAGACCGAGGCCGGGCACCTGGACCATGGCGGGCGGTGGATCAGCCTGGACGATTGGCCGGCGCCGGCAGCAGTGCCGACGTCGTTCCACCTGCATGGCGATGGGCGGTTGGACACGGCGCTACCGGCGGCGGGGGCGGCGCCGCTGCGTTACGATTTCGATCCGGCCGATCCGGTGCCGACGATCGGGGGCAACCTGACCAGCCTGGAGCCGGTGGCCTCCGGCGGGGCGTGGGACCAGGTGGCCGCGCCTTCGTTCTTTGGCTGCAAGCCGCCCTTCCTGCCGCTGGCGGCGCGGCCGGATGTGCTGGTGTTCCAGACCGCACCGCTGGCCGAGGCGGTGCAGGTGGTGGGGCCGATCGAGGCGGAGCTGTGGATTTCCTCCGATGCGCCGGATACCGACTTCACCGCCAAGCTGATCGATGTGCATCCGGCCTCGGCGGACTACCCGCGCGGCTATGCGATGATCCTGACCGACGGGATCTGCCGGCTGCGCTATGCCGATGATCCCGCCACCCCGCGGCTGAACGAGCCCGGCAGCGTGCGGCGGATCGTGGTGACGCTGTTCCCCACGGCCAATCTGTTCCTGCCGGGGCATCGCATCCGGCTCGACATCTCCTCCTCCAACTTCCCCAAGTTCGACGTGAACCCGAATACCGGGGAGCCGGAGGGGCAGGCGCGGCGGCGGCAGGTGGCGGGCAACGCCGTGTTCGCAGATAGCGCGCGGGCGAGCCGGGTGGTGTTGCCGATCCTTCCGCTGTGACGGATCACACCTTCACGTCGTAGTCCGCGAGCTCCGGGCGCATGGCCTCGATGACGAAATCGACGAAGGCGTCTGGGGCATCCAGATAGAACTCCCGGTCGGAATAGGCGCCGACGGTGGCGGCCAGGCCCTGTTCGGCAAGCCAGGTGGCCAGGGTTTCCAGCTCCTCGCGCGGGGTGAGGCTGAGGAAGCTGACCTGGGAGCGCTGCTTGTCTGCATCGCGATGCGTGGTGTCGCTGCGGCCGAACTGGAGATCCACATTGGTGCCGGGCTGGCGCATCCAGATGGCGCGTTCGGTGCGGCGCAGCACCACGAAGCCGAGGCGCTGGGTGAACAGGGCCACCACCGTCTCGAAATGCACCGCCGCCAGCCGGTTGGCCACGTGATTGAAATTCATCGCCGGGGGCTCCACAAGGTTCGCGCCATCACACCACAGGATCGCCCCGATGCCCCAGCCCGATCATATCTCCGCCCTCGGCGTGCCCGACCCCGCCACGCTGGACGAGGACCTGCAGGCGATCTGGAAGAAGTGCGTGGAGAAGCTCGGCTTCGTGCCTAACGTCTATTCCACCTACAGCAAGCGCCCGCTGCGGCTGCGCAACTTCATGGCGATGTACAACGAGATCATGTTCTCGGAGTCCGGCCTTTCGAAGCTGGAACGGGAAATGGTGGCCGTGGTCGTCTCCTCCGCCAACCGCTGCTACTACTGCCTGGTGGCCCACGGCGCGGCGGTGCGGCAACTCTCCGGCGACGCGGAGCTGGGCGAGATGATGGCGCTGAACTACCGCGTGGCGAAGCTGGACGCGCGCCAGCGGGCGATGCTGGATTTCGCCTGGAAACTGACCACCACACCCAACCTGGTGGACGACGCCGATCGGGACGGGCTGCGAGCGCTGGGGCTGACGGAAGAGGATATCTTCGACCTGGCGGAGACTGCGGCGTTCTTCAACCTGTCGAACCGGATGGCCTCGGCGACCGATATGATGCCGAACAAGGAATACCACCGTAGCGATCGGGGCGAAGGGTTCGTTCCGCCGGCGCCTAAGAAGAGGAAGTAAGGCAAGGCCAGGGCTCTGCCCTGGACCCGCTGGGGCCTTAGGCCCCAGACCCCTTTACTTTGGGCGTGAGTCTTCGCCGCGCGCGGCGGGGCCAACAGACGGATTCATGATGAGATGGCACGCGCGGCCGCCTAAGGCGGCGCGCGAGCGGAACCAAGAGGGCAAAGCGCCGGCGCGCGCTTGCCGGACAGGCTCAGGCCAAGTCCGGGCAGGCCGCGCAGGATCCAGCCGATCCAGGCGCGCTGGCGGCGGAGACGGCGCAGGGCGCGCGGGTGGAGTACGGGTGCGAGATCGTCGATGGTTTCGCCGGTGGGGGAAAACTGCCAATCCCGCAGCGGAGTGCGCCAGGTGCGGCCGGGGGTGGGGGCCAGGGCGGATTGGTTCCCGGTGAGGAACGCCAGCAGGGCGAGCAGGAACTGAAGCAAGGTCGCCGGGAAATGGACGCGATTCATCGCCTCCGCCAAGCGGCGAAGGGCGTCGGCTTCGAGCGGAGCGGCGACGGGATGTGGCATCACCGGTGATTGTGCCAAACGCAACACCGGTGGGAAAGGAAATTTTAGCCCATTTTGGCGATTTAACAGGATTTCACGCCTATTAACGTTCCCGGCGGCCCAGTGTCAGGATGGTGGCGGGTCCGCTTCGCGACCCGCCCTACCGTTGATCGGGTGAGGCGAGGCGCCAAGTCGGAAAAGTCTTTTTGCTTCTTTTTCTTCAGAAAAAGAAGATTCTTTCTTTGATTGCCGATTGAAATTGATCACCGACCTTATAGCGGCGCGTAAGGACTGGATTGCTTCGCTTCGCTCGCAATGACGGGGTAGTATTACTTCAGCCATCCGAGCAGGACTGTGAGTGTGATCAGTGACAGTGCTGTGCTGGCGACGACGGTGCTGGCGGAGGCTTCCATCATGGTGTGGAAGCGGCGGGCGAGCAGGAAGGCGTTGGCGCCGGTGGGCATGGCGGCGGCGAGGACGACCACGGCGAAGGCGGTGCCTTGCACGCCGGCGAGGTGGGCGAGGAGTGCGACGAGGGCGGGCATGACCAGCAGCTTGAGGGCGCTGGCGGCGGCGACGCCACCCATGGTTTTCCAGCCTTCGGGTTTGGGCAGGGTGGCGCCGAGGCAGAACAGGGCGAGAGGCGGGCCGGCGGCGCCGAGGAGCATCAGCAGGCGGTCGATGGGGGCGGCGAGGCCGAGGCCAGTGGCGCGCCAAATCAGGGCGGAGACGATGCAGACCACGACGGGGTTGCGCACGAGGCCGGGCAGGGTGGCACGGATGACGGCGAGGGGGCCGCGGCCGGCGCCGGCATCGGCTTCGATCAGGATGGTGGCGAGCGGCAGCAGCAGGGCGGAGTGGAAGGCGACGACGGCCAGGAGGTAGGCGACGCCTTCCGGGCCGTAGGCGCTGTCGATGATGGGCACGCCGAGCATGACGGTGTTGCCGAAGACGGCGTTGAGGGCGAAGACCGAGGCATCGGCGAGGCGGGCGCGCCAGGCGCAGCGGGCAAGGAGGGCGGCGAGGGCGAAGAGCAGGAAGGCGCCGAGGATGAAGGAGCCGGCGACATCGAGCAGACGCAGGGGCGGGGCGGTGACCATGCTGCGGAACAGCAGGCTGGGCATGGCGAGGTAGAAGACGAAGTCGCTCATGCCTTTCACCGCGCCGGCATCGAGCAGACGCAGGCGGGGGGCCGCGGCGCCCATTGCGATCAGGGCGAAGACCGGGGCCACGATGCCGAACAGGGTGCCCATGGGGTGTGGGCTCAGCCCTCTTGCATCGTGGCGAGGAAGGCTTCGAGACCGGGCAGGCGGGGGCGGGCGAGGCGCTGGGCGAGCAGGATGGCGCGCACGGCGGCCACCGTGGCGGCGAAGTCGTCGTTGACCACGATGTGGTCGAACTCGCCGGCGTGGGACATTTCGGCATCGGCCTGGGCCATGCGCTTGGCGATGGTTTCCGGCGGGTCGCCGCGGCCGGCGAGGCGGGCGGAGAGGGCGGCGCGGGAGGGGGGCAGGATGAAGATGCCGACGACGCGGCCGGGCAGCGCGGCGCGCACCAGGCGGTGGCCCTGCCAGTCGATGTCGAACACCACGTCGTGGCCCCCGGCGAGCCAGGCATCCACGGGGGCGCGGGGGCTGCCGTAGCTGCGGCCGAAGACGCCGGCGTGTTCGAGGAAGCCGCCTTCAGCGACCGTCACGTCGAAGCTGGGCTGGTCGCGGAAATGGTAGTGCACGCCATCCTGCTCGCCCGGGCGGATGGCGCGGGTGGTGATGCTGATGGACAGGCGCAGATCGGGCTCCTGCTCCAGCAGGGCGCGGGTGACGGAGGTTTTGCCGGCGCCGGAGGGGGCGGCGATGACGAGACAGAGGGGGTCGCGGGCGATCATTGGATTACTCGACGTTCTGGACCTGCTCGCGCAGCTGCTCGATCGTGGCCTTGAGCGCGAGCCCGGTGGCGGTGAGCGCCACGGAGGCGCTTTTGCTGCAGAGGGTGTTGGCCTCGCGGTTGAATTCCTGCACCAGGAAATCGAAGCGGCGGCCGATGGCATCGCTTTCGGCCAGCAGGGCGCGGGCGGCGTGGAGATGCGCATCCAACCGGTCCAGCTCCTCCCGCACGTCGGATTTGCCGGCCAGGATGGCGACTTCCTGGGCGATGCGTTCCTCCGGCAGGGCAGGGAGTTCGGCCAGCAGGGCGCGGACGACCTCCATCATGCGGGCTTTCTGGGCGGCGGGCTGATCGGCGGCCTCGGCGGCGGCGCGGATGCAGAGGGTGGTGATTTCCGCCAGCTGGGTACCGAGGATGGCGGCAAGGCGGGTGCCTTCGGCGCGGCGGGCGGCGACCATGCCCTGAAGTGCCGTGGCGAAGCCGTCGCGGACGGCGGCGAGCTGATCCGGCCCGATTTCCTCGCGCGCCTCGGCGGCGGGGCGCATGACGCCGGGCAGCGCCAGCAGGGCCTCGGCGCGCGGCGGGGGCGCGCCGGGGATGCGGGCGGCGAGCGCGGTGGCCAGGGCCAGTGCCTGTTCGATGGCCGCCGGGTCTGGCGCCAGGCGGGTGGTTTCCTCGCGGCGGATGGTGAGGTTGGCGGTGACGTTGCCGCGCTTGAGGTGCTTGCCGGCCAGGTCGCGCAGGGTGGGTTCCAGCGCATCGAACCCGCCGGGGAGGCGGAAGCGCAGTTCCAGGCCGCGGCCGTTCACGCTGCGCAGCTCCCACGCCCAGGACCAGGGTGTTGGTGTGCTGACGGCGCCTTCGCTGCGCGCGAAGCCGGTCATGGAGGCGAGGGTCATCAATACGTATCCCGAGGCAGCGCGACGTTGTAGCAGTGGCCGGAGTTGCCCCCAACCATGGCCCCACCGCAATGACGCAATTCGCTTCCGTGCTGATCACCGGTGCTTCCTCCGGCATCGGGGCCGCGTTGGCGGTGGCGTGCGCGCGGCCGGGGGCGGTGCTGCATCTTTCCGGGCGCAATGCGGAGCGGTTGGCGGAGGTGGCGGCTTCCTGCCAGGCGCGCGGCGCCGAGGTGCACGCGGCGGTGCTGGATGTGGCGGACCGGGATGCGATGGCGGCGTGGATCGCGGCGGCGGGGTATCTGGAACTGGTGGTGGCCAATGCCGGGATTTCCGGCGGCACGGGGAACGGGCGGCCGGAATCGGAGGCGCAGGCGCGGGCGATCTTCGATGTGAACCTGGGCGGCGTGCTGAACACGGTGCTGCCGGCGCTCGCGGCGATGCAGGCGCAGCCGGAGGCGGTGGATGGCTGGCGCGGGCGGATCGCGGTGGTGTCTTCCGTGGCGGCGTTCGTGCCTGCGCCGGGGGCGCCGGCCTATTGCGCCTCGAAGGCGGCGGTGGATGCCTGGACGGTGGGCACGGCGGCGATGGCGCGGCGGCAGGGGGTGCTGATGACCAGCGTGTGCCCCGGCTACGTGCGCACGGCGATGACGGCGCGCAACCGCTTCCCGATGCCCGGGCTGATGGGGGCGGAGCGGGCGGCGGGGATCATCCTGCGCGGGCTGGTGCGCGGCACAAGGCGGATCGTGTTCCCGTGGTGGATGGGGCTGGCGGCGCGGATCGTGGGGCTGCTGCCCTTGGCGCTCTCCACCCGGCTGTTGAACACGGTGCCGGGGAAGGATGGGCTTTAGGGTTTTGGGGGGTTGTATGGGCGGGGTTGTTGGGGGTCGTACGGAGGGGGTTCGAGCGGGGTCTTCTTATGCTCGGGCTGCACTACGGGCGGGCCGCCGGTGGGCTGGAGGTTGATCACGAATTCCGGCGGGTAGGGGTAGTTGGCGCCGGAGGCGGCATCCACCGCCACGCCGATCAGGCCGCCGACGATCACGTTGCCGAAGGTGCCGCCACCGAATTCCGAGATGTGGTTGTAGGTGGTGGGGTCGTACCCGGCCAGGGTGCAGGTGGCGATGATGTCCGACCGGCCCTTGTTGATGCGGACGGTGGCCGGGGTGGGGTTGGCCATGGCGAGGGCCACGCCATCCCGCTCCAGCCGGCAGGAGGCGCCGGGCGGGTTGGTGGTGACGGTGAGGTTCTGGGTGGTGCCGTGCACAATGGTGGCGCAGCCGGGCAGGGCCAGGAGAAGCAGGAGCCTGGGCAGTTGGGTCGGCATCGGCGTGGCCTTGTTCGGGAAGTGCATACCAATGCATGCAAGATGCGTTATTGCAACGTGCGTGCGGCGCATGGTTGCTTCCCGGGCCGATCCGTGTATAAGCCGCCGCTTCCCTGCCGGGGGAGACGGCCTTTCCCGGCTATGCCCAAGCGCCATCCTGGCGTTGACCCAGACCCGGGTCGGGGCAGAGACAATCCAGAGGGAGATCACATGCCGCTATATGAATGCGTGTTCATCGCACGCAATGACGTGACGCAGCAGCAGGTCGAGGCCATCGCCGAGACCGTCTCCAACCAGTTGGACACCGATAACGGCGTGCCCAACGGCACTTCGGTGAAGAAGCAGGAATATTGGGGCCTGCGCAGCCTTGCGTATCGCATCAAGAAGAACCGTAAGGGCCACTACATGCTGCTGTCCTTCGACAGCAAGCCTGTTGCGGTGACCGAGATGGAGCGCCAGCTGGGCCTGAACGAGGACGTGCTGCGTTTCATGACGATCCGCCTTGAGGCGATCGACGAGGCGCCGAGCGCCATCCTGTCCCGCAAGTCTGATGACCGTGAGCGCGGCTTCCGCGGGCCGAAGCCGGCCGGGCGCTTCGATAGCGGCCGCAAGCGTGGCTATGACGACCGCGAGGAATTCCGTGCGCGCGAAGATGCGCCGTTCGGCGGGTTCGGCGACCGCGATGGCGGTGGCGGTGGCGGTGGCTTCCGTGGCGCGGTGGAGGAGTAAGCAAGCATGTCCGACGATGTGAACCCCGCCGCCCGCCGCGCCGCCGTTGGCGCCCGCCGGCCCTTCTACCGCCGCCGCAAGTCCTGCCCGTTCTCCGGCCCGAACGCGCCGAAGATCGACTACAAGGACGTGCGCCTGCTGAGCCGCTTCCTGTCGGAGCGCGGCAAGATCGTGCCGAGCCGCATCACCGCGGTTTCGGCCAAGAAGCAGCGTGAGCTGGCGCAGGCGATCAAGCGCGCCCGCTTCCTCGCCCTGCTTCCGTACATCGTGGCCTGAGGAGGAGCACACCATGGCCACTGTTGAACTGATCCTGCTGCAGCGCGTGGAAAAGCTTGGCCAGATGGGCGAGCTGGTGCGCGTGAAGCCGGGCTATGCCCGTAACTTCCTGCTGCCGCAGAAGAAGGCGATCCGTGCCAACAAGGACAATCTGGCGAAGTTCGAGCTGCAGCGTGCGCAGCTGGTTGCGCTGAACATCAAGCGCCGCGAGGAAGCCGAGCGGCTTGCCGAGCGCGTGGGTGGGCTCTCTGTTGTGATCATCCGCCAGGCGGGCGAGAGCGGCAGCCTGTATGGCTCCGTCTCCTCGCGTGACATCGCGGATGGCAGCACCGCAGCCGGGCTGACCATCAACCGCAGCCAGGTGATCCTGGAGCAGCCGATCAAGTCGCTGGGCCTGACGACCGTGCGGGTGGTGTTGCACCCCGAGGTCTCGACCCCCGTGACCGTGAACGTGGCGCGCAGCCTGGAAGAAGCCGAGAAGCAGGCCCGCGGCGAGGCGATCAGCCGCGCCGGCGACGAGGACGAGGCGGAGGAAGAGGACGAGTATCTCGACCCCTCCGAGGCGCCGCAGCCGAACGTCTGATCCAACTCGCAAGGATCAGCGCCTGACAGACCGGGCTGCCGCACTCTGCGGCAGCCCGGTTTTTTTGTGCCGCCGATGGCGAGGCGGGCATTCGCGCCATCGTGCCGGCAGGACCGGGGCAGGATCGCAGCGCATGGATGCGCCGCACGCGAACGGGCGAGATGAAGGAGGTACGCGCGGTGCAGTTGCCGCTGGCGCGCGCAGGATCAGGTGCAGCCAGACGTGGTGTTCGCCTGGAACCTGTTCTTCCCGGATGGCTCGCTGCTGGATGCGCTGGCTGTGCGCCTTCATGCACGACCCGCACACCGGCATCGTCTATGCGCCGCAGGCAGAGCTGCACCGCCATGAATTGCAGACCTTCGCCGGCCACGACGAGGGCGCGCGGGCGGCCGACAGGGAGGCGGACGTGCAGCGGATGCGGGCGCGCTGGGCCGATCTCTGCGCGGATGACCCGTTCTGCAACCCCAACCTGTCCCTGCTGCCGGGCAGCGACTGGCGCCTGGCGGTGCCACCGCGCATCTGAAGGGCCAGATCGCCCCCGTTATCCCCGTAGTCCACAGGCCCACGACGGGCCCGGGGTGCGCTATGTTGGGGCGATGAACACCATCGACTCCCCGCTGCTCGGCCTCTCCCAGCGCCTGCCGCCCACCAACCTGCAGGCGGAGCAGGCCCTGCTGGGCGCGCTGCTGGCCAACAACAAGGCCTACGAACGCGTCAGCGACTTCCTGCTGGCGGAGCACTTCGCCGACCCCGTGCACGGCCGCATCTTCCGCGCCATCGCCCGGCGCATCGACCAGGGCCAGCTGGCCGACGCCGTGACGCTGAAGGCCGAGTTCGAGCATTCCGGCATTCTCGACGAGGTCGGCGGCACCGCGTACCTGGCCCAGCTGCTCACCGCGATGGTGGGCATCATCAACGCCGGCGAATACGGCCGCGCCATCCACGATGCCTGGCTGCGCCGCGAGCTGATCGAGGTGGGCGAAAACCTGGTCAACAACGCCTTCGGCGCCGATCCGGAGCTGAACGCCGAGGGGCAGCTGGAATCCGCCGAGCAATCGCTGTTCGACCTCGGCGCCAAGGGCGTGAGCGATGGCGGCTTCGTCACCTTCGAACGCTCGCTCACCCAGGCGCTGCATACCGCCGAGCGCGCCTTCCACCAGCCCGGCGGCGTCTCCGGCCTGACCACCGGGCTGCGCGACCTGGACAAGAAAACCGGCGGCATGCACCCGTCGGACCTGGTGATCCTCGGCGGCCGGCCCGGCATGGGCAAATCGGCCCTGGCCACCAAGATCGCCTTCAGCGCCGCCAAATTCTACCTCGACGAGGCCCGCGCCGCCGGCGCCGACGTGGCGCCCAAATCCTCCGTCGCCCTGTTCTCGCTGGAAATGAGCGCCGAGCAGCTTGCCATGCGCCTGCTCTCGGAGGCCTCGCGCATCTCCGGCGACCGCATCCGCCGCGGCGACATCGCGCAGAAGGATTTCGACCGCTTCGTGGCCGTCAGCCGCGACATCGGCGCCCTGCCGCTGATGATCGACGACACGCCCGCCATCACCATGTCCGCCATGCGCACACGCTGCCGGCGCCTGAAGCGCACCAAGGGCCTCGGGCTGATCGTGGTGGACTACCTGCAGCTGATGCGGCCCTCCGCCGGCAGCCGGCCGGAAAACCGGGTGCAGGAAATCAGCCAGATCTCCCAGGGCCTGAAGGCGCTGGCCAAGGAGCTGGAAGTGCCCGTGCTCGCCCTGGCCCAGCTCTCCCGCCAGGTGGAGCAGCGCGAGGACAAGCGCCCGCAGCTGGCGGATTTGCGCGAATCCGGCTCCATCGAGCAGGACGCCGACATGGTGATGTTCGTCTATCGCGACGAATACTACCTGCAGCAGCGCGCGCCGAAGCAGCTCGGCTTCGACAACGACGAGAAGTTCCACAGCGCCGTGGAGAAATGGCAGCGCGACATGGAGGCGGTGCACAACCGCGCCGAGCTGATCATCGAAAAGCAGCGCCACGGCCCCACCGGCAAGATCGACCTGTTCTTCGAGGGCGAGTTCACCCGCTTCGCCGATCTCGACCTGCAGCACGATGATGGTCGCTGAAGGGTCACTGGCGCGGCTGGAGATCGACCTCGGCGCGATCCAGGCCAACTGGCGCGCCCTGGCCACCCGCCATCCCTCCGGGCCCGTGGCCGGGGTGGTGAAGGCCGATGCATATGGGCTCGGCGCCACGCATATTGCCCCCGCGCTGTTCGCGGCGGGCTGCCGGCATTTCTTCACCGCGCATCTGCAGGAGGCGCTGGCGATCCGCCCGAAGCTGCAAGGCGCCATGGTCGCGGTGCTGAACGGCCTGCCGCCCGGCAGCGAGGCCGCCCTCGCCGCGCACGATATCGCCCCGGTGCTGGGCACCCCCGGCGAGATCGCGCGCTGGGCCGCCGAGGCGCGCCGCCTGGGCCGCGCCCTGCCCGCCCTGCTGCACCTGGATACCGGCATCAACCGGCTGGGGCTCGATGCCGCGCAACTGGCAGCACTCGCCGCCGACCCCTCGGCGCTCGAAGGCATCGCGCTGCGCTACGTGATGACGCATCTCTCGGCCAGCGAGGCGCCGCAGGACCCGGCGAACGAAGCCCAGCGTCAGCGTTTCGCCGCCGCCTGCGCCCTGCTCCCGCCCCTGCCCCGCAGCTTCGCCAACTCCTCCGGCATCTTCCTCGGCGCCGGCTGGGCCAGCGACCTCGCACGGCCCGGTGCCGCGCTCTACGGCATCAACCCCACGCCAGGGCAGCCCAACCCGATGCGCCCGGTGGTGCGGCTCAGCGCCCGGGTGCTGGCCCTGCGCGCGATCCGCACAGGCGAGGCCGTGGGCTACAACGCCACCTGGACGGCGCCACAGGACGGGCGGATCGCCACCATCGGCGTCGGCTACGCCGATGGCTGGCTGCGCAGCCATACCAACCACGGCCACGCGATCTTTGACGGCGCCCGGCTGCCACTGGTAGGCCGTGTGTCCATGGACCTCATCACCCTGGATGCCACAGGCTGCCCCGCGCTGCGCGAGGGCGACATGGTCGAGCTGATCGGCCCCGGCCGCGGCGTGGACGCGGTGGCGGAGGCAGCCGGCACCAACGGCTACGAGATCCTCACCAGCCTTGGCCGGCGCTATCACCGGGTCTGGACCGCATGAACGCGCTGCTGAACTTCGTCGCCGGCATCGGCCGCTTCGCGCTGGGCGCCTGCGAGGCCACCGGGCGCGTCACGCTGTTCGCCGTCCTCGGCCTGTCCCACATCGTGCGCCCGCCCTTCTACGGCCGCGCCTTCGGCCGGGCGATGCTGGAAATCGGCTATCTCAGCCTGCCCGTGGTGGCGCTCACCGCCGTGTTCACCGGCATGGTGCTGGCGCTGCAATCCTCCACCGGCCTGTCGCGCTTCGCGGTGGAAAGCGCCATCCCCTCGCTGGTGGTGCTTTCCATCACCCGTGAACTCGGCCCCGTGCTGGGCGGGCTGATGGTGGCCGGGCGCGTCGGCGCCTCCATGGCCGCCGAAATCGGCACCATGCGCGTGACCGACCAGATCGACGCGCTGACCACGCTTTCCACCAACCCACTGAAATACCTCGTCGCCCCCCGCCTGCTGGCCGGCATCCTCGCTTTGCCGATGCTGGTGGTGGTGGCCGATATCCTCGGCGTGATGGGCGGCTTCCTGATCGGCGTCGGCAAGCTCGGCTTCAACCCCAACACCTATTTGGTGAACACCTTCAACGCGCTCTACATGGAAGACGTGATCTCTGGCCTGGTGAAGGCCAGCGTGTTCGGCTTCATCATCACGCTGATGGGCTGCTACCACGGCTACCACAGCCGCGGCGGCGCGCAGGGCGTGGGGGCTGCCACCACGGCGGCCGTCGTCACCTCCTCCGTGCTGATCCTGGCGCTGGACTACGTGCTGACCGAGCTGTTCTTCACCAAATGAGCGGTCCCCCGAAGATACGGCTTCGCGGCGTTACCAAGCGCTTTGGCGACAAGCTGGTGCTGGACGGCATCGACCTCGATGTGGCCCCGCAAACCTCCATGGTGGTGATCGGCGGCTCCGGCTCCGGCAAGTCCGTGCTGCTGAAATGCATCCTGGGCCTGATCACGCCCGATGCCGGCAGCATCGAGATCGACGGGCAGGATGTGCTGCGGATGCGGCCGAAGGAGCGTGATGCCGCCCGCGCCCGGATCGGCATGCTGTTCCAGAACGGCGCGCTGTTCGACAGCATCACGGTGGCCGAAAACGTCGCCTTCGGCCTGCTCGCCCAGAAAAAGGCCACCCGCGCCGAAGCCCGCAAGCGCGCCGAGGAGGTGCTGGCCCAGGTCGGCCTCGCCGCCAGCGTGGGCGATCTCTCGCCCGCGGAACTCTCTGGCGGCATGCAGAAACGCGTGGCCCTGGCCCGCGCCATCGCCGCCACGCCCGACATCCTGTTCTTCGACGAACCTACCACCGGCCTGGACCCGATCATGGGTGCGGTGATCGACGGGCTGATCATGGAACAGGTGAAGCGCATGGGCAGCACCGCCATCGCCATCACCCACGACATGGCCAGCGCGCGGCGCATCGGCGACCGCGCGGCCATGATCCACAAGGGCCGCATCGTCTGGGAGGGCGAGGCCGCGAGCCTGATGGACAGCGGCAACGCCATGGTGGACCAGTTCACCCATGGCCGCCGCGAAGGGCCGATCCAGATGGAACTGAGGCGGTAGAACCGAGGGGCATGCTGTGCCCAGACCCGCCGGGGGCCGCTCATCCGGCCCCGGCCATGTCCCTAGGTCGGCGTGGAGCTGTGTGGCAACGCCGCGCCGTCAGAGCACCAGCCAATCCCCATTCACGGGCCCCGGCAGTGCCAGGAAGAGGGTGAACTCCGGCGCGGCTGTCCCCTCCAGATTGCCCAGGATGGCCCGCACCGCCCCCTGATCTTCCCAGCGCAGCTCGCCGGGTGCCCCAGAGAATGCCGCGGCGCCGATGAAGGTGAAGGCGTCGTTGGCCAATGTGCCGGCGATGGCGTCGATGCGCGAGAGATCGAGCCGCTCGCCCGATGCGGGGGCGAAATCCAGGAACGTCGCGGCACTGCCGGCGGAAAGTGCCGCGGGCTGGAACAGGAACAGATCGGTGCCGGCGCCGCCGGTGATGCTGTCCTGCCCGCTGCCGATCAGGAACACATCCGGCCCCGCCGTGCCGGTAAGCACGTCGTCGCCCGCGGTGCCGACGATCCGGTCGTCGTCCAGGATCACCCCCGCCGCGGTACCGGCCAGGATCGCCACGCCGGGGGAGGCGTTGCCCAGCGCCAGCGAGAAGCTCTCGTTCAGCGCGGCCTCGCCGGCGGTGTCGCCGGCCACCGCCACCGTGATGGTCCGGCTGGTCTCCCCGGGCGCGAAGCTGACCGTGCCGGAGGGCAGCACGCCGCCGATGAAATCCCCGCCATTGGCGCTGACCGTGCCCGGCGCGCTGCCGGCGGAAACCGCCCAGTCCACGCTCGCCGCGCTGCCCAGCGCGGTGCCATCGCGCGAGACGGTGAAGGCGAAGTTCGTGGTGCCGGCATTGCCCTCCGCCAGCACCAGGCGCGGGGTGCGCAGGGAGAGGCTGGTGTCGTCGTTCAGGATCAACGCCCCGGCGCTGGCGCTGGTGAGCGTGGCCCCGCCGGAGGGGTTGGCGAGCGTGACCGCGAAGCGCTCGTTGAATTCGCCGGCCAGGTCGGCGGCCACGTCCACGGTGATGGTTCGGCTGGTCTCCCCCGCGGCGAAGCTGAGGATACCGCCGGGCAGCACGCTACCGGCGAAATCCGCCGCATTGACCGGCACGGTGCCCGGGCCCGCCGCACCCGCCACCTGCCACTCCACCGTGCCCGCCCCGCCAACGCCGCGGCGCGCGACGGTGAAGGTGAAGGCCGTGGTACCGCCGCTGCCCTCCGGCTTGCCGGCATCCAGCGCGCGGATGGCATAGCTGGTATCGTCGTTCAGGATCACCGCCGCGGCGCTGGCGGTGCCGAGCGTGGCCCCAGGCGAGGGGTTGGCCAGCGTGACGGCGAAGCGCTCGTTGAATTCGCCGACGAGGTCACCGGCGATCTCCACCGTCACCACCCCCGTCGCCTGCCCCGCGGCGAAGCTGAGCGTGCCGCCAGGCAGGATGCCGCCCACGAAATCCACCGCGTCGGCCGCCAGCGTGCCCGGGGCGGCGGCACCGGCCACTGCCCAGTCCACCTGCTGCGCCAGGCTGAGCGGGCCGCTGCGGGTGACGGTGAAGCTCACCGCCGTGCTCCCGCCAGAGCCTTCCGCCACCGTGCCGGGCCCGTTGCGCGCGATGCCGAAGCTGGATGCCGCCGCCAGGGCGGCAAGGTCCACCGTGCCGTCCGCGAAGGCCAGCAGCTCGATCCCCGCGAGCGTGTCCGTGCCATCCGCACCGGCCACGGTCGCACCTGTGGCCGTCAGCGCGATGGCGTAGCCCGCCCGCGCGCCGGAGAACACGGCGGTGTCGGTGCCCTCGCCGCCATCCAGCGCATCGTCGCCCGCGCCGCCCTCCAGCCGGTCATTGCCGGCGCGGCCGGCCAGCACGTCGTGCCCGCCACCGCCGGTCAGCGCGTTGTCCACAGCGTTGCCGGTGAGGGTGTCGTCGCCGCTGCCGCCCAGCGCATCCTCGATGCGGGTGGTGGTGGCGGCGGTGAGGCCGGCGGTGAGGGCGGCGATGATGTTGCTGCTGTCGGCGGTCAGCGTCACCACTGCGCCACGGCCGAGATCGGTCACCAGGCCCTGGTAGATGCTGCCGTAGTTGTTGGCGATGGCGAAGATCGGGATGATGTTCGCCGCCTCCAGCGCCGTGCGCACCTGGCCCACCAGCGGGTAATCCTCCAGCGCGCCATTGCCTGGGGTCAGCGCGTCGCCGTTGTTCGGCGTGGTGATGCCGCCCGCGGCGCCGTCGCCGGCACGGTGGAACGGGGCATCGGTGAACAGCACCACGAAATGCGCGCTGTCCGGCCGGAAGCCGGTTTCCGTCACATGCAGCGCCACCTGCATCAGGCTTTCGATCTGCGCCTCCGGCTCATCGGCGCCGCTGCGGATCGCCAGCGCGCCATAGGTGGCGGTCAGCGCATCGGCGCTGATGCCCAGCGCGAGTTCCAGCCGGTACACCCACTCGCCCGAGGCGCCAAAGGGCGAGACCGGCTTGTCGATAAAGCTGGTGACACCGAACAGGCTGTCGGCCTGCACCGCCCGCAGCGCGCCGAGAATCCCGGGCACCAGGCTGCGCACCGTGGTGATGTCGTCGCCGAACGAGCCCGAGAGATCCTGCAGGAACTGCACGTCGATCGGCGAGGCGGTGCTGCCGCCCAGGCCGAAATGGCAGATCTCGCCCTCGATCTCGCTCTCCGTTTCGCCGGAGAGGTCGATGCTGTTGTTGCCGGTGCCCTCGCTGGCATCGATCGTGTCGTGGCCGAGGAAATCCTCGATCTCCACCCGGCCGCCGGACACCACGTAACGGTCATCGCCGCTGCCGCCCGAGAGCGCGTCGTGCCCGGCGCGGGAGACCAGCGTGTCGTCGCCATCGCCGCCCAGCAGCAGGTCGTCGCCGCCCGCGCCATCCAGCGTGTCGTCGCCGCTGCCGCCCGACAGGCGGTTGCTGCCGCCATTGCCGGTGGCGGTGTGGGCCGTGCCGGTCAGGCGCAGGTTCTCCACATTCGCCGGCATGGCGGCCAGGTCGAAGGCGGCCACCACCGTGTCGGTGCCTTCGCCCGCTTCCTCGATCACCACGTCGCCGGCATCGTCGATGATGTAGGTGTCGTCGCCGGTGCCGCCTTCCATCGTATCGGCACCCGCCCCGCCATCCAGCGTGTCGTTGCCAGCGGCACCGCGCAGCACCTGATGGCCGGCCGCACCGGTCAGCAGGTTGTCGAGCCCGTTGCCGGTGCCGGTGCTGCCCGCGCCAGACAGCTCCAGCCGCTCCACCTCGGCGCCCAGCGTCACGTCCACGGCGGCCACCACGGTATCGGTGCCGCCGCCGGCCAGTTCCGTCACGCTGTCGCCGGCATCGTCCACCAGGTAGCGATCATCCCCGGCACCGCCCTGCAACGTGTCTGCGCCCGCGCCGCCATCCAGCGTATCGGCGAAACCGGTGCCGACCAGGGTGTTGTTCCCGGCATTGCCGATGCCATGCCGCGCCGCGCCGGCCAGTTCCAGCCGCTCCACCCCGGCGCCCAGCGTGTAGTCCACGCGGGCCACCACCGTATCGGTCCCACCCGTCTCCTCGATCGCGTCGCCAGCGTCGTCCACGATGTAGGTGTCGTCGCCCAGCCCGCCGCGCAGCGTGTCCGCCCCCGCGCCGCCATCCAGCGTGTCGGCGAAGTCGGTGCCGGTGATCGTGTTGGCAAGCGCATTACCGGTGCCGTGGCGCGCGGCGCCGAGCAGCACGAGGTCCTCCACCTGGGCCCCCAGCGTGAGGTCGACCGTGCTGCGCACCGTGTCGTGCCCGCCACCGGCGGCCTCGATCACGCTGTCGCCCGCGGCATCCACCAGGTAGGTGTCGTCCCCGGCGCCGCCCGCCATCGCATCGGCACCGGCGCCGCCATCCAGCGTGTCGTCGAACGCCGTGCCGGTGAGCGTGTTGACCAGCGCGTTGCCGGTGCCGTTGCGCGCCGCGCCGGTCAGCTCCAGCGCCTCCACGTTCGCCGGCAGCACCAGGTCGATCGCGCTCTCGATCGTGTCGAAGCCGCCGCCGGGCGCCTCCTGCACCGTGTCCCCGGCATCGTCCACCACATAGGTGTCGCCGCCGAGCCCGCCCACCAGCGTGTCCGCGCCCGCCGCGCCGTCCAGCCGGTCATCACCACTGGTGCCGGTGATCGTGTTGGCTGCCGCATTGCCGGTGCCGCTGCGCGCGAAACCAACCAGCTGCAGCGCCTCCACCTCCTCCGGCAAGGTGTAGTCCACCTCGGCGATCACGGTATCGGTGCCCTCGCCGGGCAGCTCGGTGATCCCGTCCCCGGCGCTGTCCATGTAGTAGGTGTCGTCGCCGGTGCCGCCCGCCATCGCGTCATCGCCGGTGCCGCCATCCAGCACGTCGTTGCCCGCGCCCGCCTCGATACTGTCATTGCCGCCCGCGGCGACGATGTTGTCCGCGGTGCCGCCCACCTGATGCGCGCCGCCATACCCGGCGCCGATCACATCGTCCCCATCCGTGCCATACACGTTCACATCGGCCTGCCAGCTCACCGGCGCGGCGAGCGCATAGGCACTCTCACCCAGCCCCGGCGCGCCGATCAGCAGATCGGGCGTGCCATCCGCGTCCATGTCCGGCCCGATCGCCACGCTGGCACCGAGCAGGCTGCCGGAAGCGCCCACCACCTTGGCCCCGCCCATGCCCTGCGCGATCAGGCCGAGATCCACCGTGCCGGCACCGCCGCCCCACACCACGTACACCGCGCCGCCATCCTCGCCGCCCTCGCCGGCATGCGGGGCACCGATCACGATATCGGCGATGCCGTCGCGGTTCAGATCGGCACCACCCGTCACCGAGAGATCGTTCAGGTCGCCGGGCGCCTCGGCCACGATGCGGAACCCGCCCGTGCCCGCCTGCACCGCCGCCAGGTCAACCGCCACGGTGCCGGTCTTGCCGAACACGACATAGGCGCTGTCGCCACGCGGCGCGCCCACCAGGATATCGGCCAGGCCATCGCCGTTCACATCGCCCAGCCCGGCCACCGCCGCACCCGCACCATCATCGGCCGCGCCATTGATCACGAAACCGCCGGTGCCGGCCGCCACATTGGCCAGGTTCACGCCCGTGCCGGTCGCCTGGCCGAACACGACATAAACGGCGCCGGCATGGCTGCCATGGCTGCCCGCCTCCGGCACGCCCACCAGGATCTCCGCACGCCCGTCGCCATTGAGGTCGCCCACCGTGCCGAGCACCGCCCCCACCGCATCGCCGCCACTCGCGCCGGTGATGCGGAACCCGCCCGTGCCCGCGGCCAGGCTGGCAAGGCTCACGGCACTGCTGCCGGCGCGGCCCCACACCACATAGGCCGCGCCGGCATCGGCCCCACCGGCATCATTGCCGGGCGCGCCCACCAGGATCTCCGCCTTGCCATCCCCGTTCAGGTCGCCGATCGCCAGCATGGTGGTGCCCGCCGCATCGCCGGCCGCCTGGCCCTTGATGGCGAAGCCCTTGCCATCGCCGTTGAACGGGTCGCCGAGATCAACGCTCGCGGCGCCACCCGCGCCCCACACCACGAAGCCCACGCCGGCATCGGCATTGGCGCCCACATCCATGCCCGGCGCACCAACCAGCACCTCCCCACGCCCATCGGCATTGAGGTCGCCCGCCGAGCCCACCGCCGCGCCGGCGCGATCGCCCGCGTTCACGCCGTCGATGATCATGTGCACCAGCCCATCGGCCACCGTCGCCGTGCTGCCGCCTGTCAGCGGGTCCATCAGCACGAAGACGCGCCCGGCATCGATGGCCTTGTCGTCATCCCCCGGCGCGCCCACCACAATGTCCTGCCGGCCATCGCCGTTGAGGTCGCCGGTCCGCGCGATCCAGGGCGCGGCCGGCGCGCCCGTCACCGTCAACGCGAAATCACCCGGCGCCACCGGCGTCAGGCGCACCGCGCCGCCCGTGGCCAGGGCCTGGGACAGGAACAGCTTGGTCTGCGGAATGGGCATGGATGGTCTCCGGGGCGGATCAGTGACCCACCCCTTAACCCCCCAACCTGACGTGAACCTGACAGAGGGTTCGGAAACCTATCCGGCCTGCGGCAGCTCCAGGATCAGCCGCGCCCCGCCCAGCGGCGAGGTGCCGATCGCCACCCGCCCGCCATACAGCGCGGCGATATCGCGCACGATCGCCAGGCCCAGCCCATGCCCGGGCACGCCCTCGTCCAGCCGCTGCCCCACCCGGAACACCGCCTCGCGCGCCGCCTCCGGCAGGCCCGGCCCGTCGTCGTCCACATGCACCAGCAGCCGGCCGCCATGGCTCGCCACCGAAACCGCCACCCGGTGGCGCGCGAATTTCGCCGCGTTCTCGATCACATTGCCCAAAAGCTCGTCCAAATCCTCCGCCTCCACCGCCGCCACGGCGTCCTCCCCGGCCGCCTCCAGCGCGAAATCCAGGTCGCGCTCCCGATGCATGCGCGACACGGCGGCGACGATCTCGCGCACCGCCGGCACCACCGGGGTGGCGGTGCGCGGCCGCCCGCGGGAGGCTGCGGCCCGTGCCTGGGCCAGCTGGTAGTCGATCTGCCGGCGCATCCGCTCCGCCTCGCGCAGCACCACGCTGCCATCCTGCCCCGCCGCCTGCAGCCGGTGCGCCTCGTCGATCAGGATGGCCAGCGGGGTCTTCAGCGCATGGGCGAGGTTGCCGGCCTGGGTGCGGGCGCGCTGCACCACTTCGTCGTTGGCGCGGATCATCTCGTTCAGGCTGGTGGCCAGCGGCTGCACCTCCAGCGGCAGGTCGTCCGGCAGCCGGTCCTGCTCGCCGCGGCGAATGGCCGCAAGCCCGGCGCGGATCCGCGTCAGCGGCCGCAGCCCATAGGTCACCTGCGCCACCACGGCGGCCATCAGCCCGGCGGCCACCAGCGCCAGGGAAAGCGCCAGCGAGCGCGCGAAGCCGCGCAGCAGCACCGCCACCTGGTCCTCGCCGATCGCCACGCTGATCCGCACCGGCGCGCTGCCGCCCGCGGGCACCACGGCGCGGTCGAGCTGGCGCACCGCCCCCTCCGGCCCCGCACCCTCATGCAGCGCCTCGGCCGGCCCCGGCGAAAGCCGGAACACCCCCAGCGACGGGGAGCGCAACAGCACCCCCGCCCCCTCCATTTGCCAGTAATAGCCGCTGCCGGGCGCGGCAAAGCGATGGTCGCTCATCTCCGTGCGCAGCCCCAGCGCGCCGCCGGGCCCCTGCACCACCATCGCGGCCAACTCGCCGCCGTGATGGCCCAGCTCCTCCTCGATCTCCGCCAGCAGGTGCGTGCGCATCACCGCGTAGAGCGCGCCGCCGCACAGCGCGAGCCCCAGCCCGATCCACACCAGCGCCCCCAGCACCAGGCGCAGCCGGAAACTGCGCCGCCAGCGCGCCGGCGGGGCCGGGTCAGCCAAGCCGGTAGCCCAGCCCGCGCACCGTGCGGATCGCCTCGCGCCCGATCTTCTTGCGCAGCCGCGCCACCAGCACCTCGATCGTGTTCGGTTGCGCCTCGGCATCCAGCGCATAGACATCGGCAATGTCGCTCTGCGGCACGATCCGGCCCTGGCGCAGCATCAGGTAGGACAGGATCTGGAACTCCCGCGCCGTGAGGTCCAGCGGCTGCCCGGCCAGGCTGGCGGTTTTGGCAACCGTATCCAGCGCGATCTCGCCATGGCGCAGCACCGGCCCGCTGGCCCCGGCGGCGCGGCGGATCAGGGCGCGCAGCCGCGCCACCACCTCCGCCACCTGGAACGGCTTGCCCAGATAATCGTCCGCCCCCGCGTTCAGCCCCTCCACCCGCTCCGTCCACCCGGCCCGGCCGGTCAGGATCAGCACCGGCATGCCGCGCCCGGCGGTGCGCCAGCGCTTCAGCACCTCCAGCCCGGAAAGCTTCGGCAGGCCGAGATCCAGCACCACGGCATCGAAGCTCTGGGTATCGCCGAGATACCACCCGGCATCGCCGTCCCGCGCGCACTCCACCACGAACCCGGCCTCCGCCAGCGCGTCGCGCAGGCGCCCGGCCAGCTGCAGGTCATCCTCCACCAGCAGGATGCGAATCGGTCCCTCTCCCCGGCGCCGCCGCCCGGTTCGTTCAGGTTCGGATACGCCTCCCATCAGGTCGGCGACCATCCAACACTCTACACACGCCATCGAAACACACGCCATCGAACCCCGCCACTACGGCGGCGCGGGTCCGCGTCCTGCCCCGCCTCACCCCACCTCTTCCCCGCCCACCTCCCCCGGCGCCGTCGCCCAGGCCAGCTCCACCAGCGTCACCACCCGCCGGCCGGCTCCGTCCACCTGGGTCACGATCAGCCCCTGCTCCTCGATGAACGCCAGCACCCGCCGCGCCCGGCCCAGCGATCGCGTGCCATAGGCGCGCGCGAACGCCGCATCCCCCGGGCACGGCGCCCCCTCCTTCGCCGCCCGCGCGATCATCAAGAAGATGCCCTGCATATCCTCCGGCAGCGTGGCCGCGCGCAGCTCCACGTCCCGCCAGGCCGGCTCGTCCAGTATCGCCCCGCCCACCCCGGCCCGCGCCCGCGTCAGCATCCGCCGGAACGCCGCCAGGTCGCGCACCCCCGCCTCCAGCTTCTCGATCCGGCAGCGCACCAGGAAATCCTGGTACAGCACGCTGGCGGAGCGGAACCCCGCCTCCGGGTCGGCCAGGATCGCCCCCAGCACCGTCTCCACCCGCGCCCGCAGCGCCGCCACCTCCTCCAGGCTCGGCGGGTCCAGGATCAGGTCGCCCTGCCGCTCCCGCCCCGCCCGCTCCCGCGCCCCCGGCGCGGCGGCCACCAGCTGCGCCAGCAGGTCCGGCACCGGCTGCGGCGGCACCCGCCGCGGCGCCCGTGGCGTGGCCGGCGCGGCGGCCAGAATCACCGCCCGCGCATCCTCCAGCCCCGCCTCCGGCAGCGGCATCAGGCGGGAGGGCGCATGCCGCACCTGCGTCTCCGTCGGCCCGATCCGCAGGCTCAGCGGCCGCCGGCTCAGCGCCGGCCCCAGCGCCATGAAATGCCCGCGCTCCAGGTCGCGGAACGCCTCGGCCTGCCGCCGCTCCATCCCCAGCAAATCGGCCGCCCGCGCCATGTCGATATCCAGGAAGGTGCGCCCCATCAGGAAATTCGATGCCTCGGCCGCCACGTTCTTGGCCAGCTTCGCCAAGCGCTGCGTGGCGATCACCCCGGCCAGCCCGCGCTTGCGCCCCCGGCACATCAAATTGGTCATCGCCCCCAGCGAAGCCCGCCGCGCCTCGTCGGAAACCTCGCCCGCCACCGCCGGGGCGAAAAGCTGCGCCTCGTCCACCACCACCAGCATCGGGTACCAGTGCTCGCGCCCCACCTCGAACAGCCCGTCCAGGAACGCCGCCGCCCGCCGCAGCTGGCCCTCCGCGTCCAGCCCCTCCAGGTTCAGCACGGTGGAAACCCGGTGGATCCGCGCCCGCTCCCCGGCCAGCATCAATTGCTGTTCCGTTTCCCCCTCGGCATCGATCACCAAATGGCCGAACCGCTCGCCCAGGGTCACGAAATCCCCCTCGGGGTCGATCACCGCCTGCTGCACCCAGCCCGCACTCTGCTCCAGCAGCCGCCGCAACAGGTGGGATTTGCCGGAACCGGAATTGCCCTGCACCAGCAGCCGCGTCGCCAGCAGCTCTTCCAGATCGAGCACCGCCGCCGCGCCACCCGCGCTCCGTCCCATCTCGATCGCTACCGTCATGCCCGACTCGAAACCCCGCGCGCGAAGGGGGCTATCAACCCCACCGCGCCGCATCCGGCAACCTCCCACCCCGTATCTCGTCAAAAAAACTTTCTAACTATCCCTTGCATCGCCCCGACGGTGGGCTTATAGTCTCATCCATGACATGGGCATGGCACAACCCCGTACCGGTTGCACACGACCACCCACCCCATCCCGGGCTGGACCTGATCGCGCGCCTGGACTCCGTCTTCGCCCCCTTGTTCCAGCGCATCGCCGCCTGCACGGCCCTGCTGCCCCTCCTCCTCCCACTCGCCTGCGCCCGCCTCATGCGCGCCCGCGCCCGCATCACGGCCATCCTCACCGCCGTCGCCGAGGGCACCTGGCAGGCCCCCCGCCCCAACGCCGGCAGGGGCGCAGCCCCGCGAGGCGCAGCGACGCGCACCCCCCGCACCGCCCTACGGAAGCGCACGCCCACACCGTATCTCCCCCGCCGCAAAGGCTGGCTCGGCCACGTGACGGACCACCACGTCCGCGCCCACGCCAGCCAGCTCACCCACCTGCTGGCCGACCCAGGCACCCAGGCCATCCTCGCCCGCGCCCCAGCCACCGCCCGCGCCGCCCTCATCCGCGCGCTGCGCGGCCCCACCCGCCTGCTCGGGCTCGATCTCCCCTCTCAGCTCCAACTCCCCGGCCCCCCACGCCCGCCGCGCGCTCGGAAGAATCTTCTCTCCCCTCGGCAAAGCCGGGGGGAGCCGGAGGGGGGCTCTCCTCTCCGCAACACCCGCGTCACCCTCCTCCCCACCGACCACCCGATCCCCAGGAACGCCCTCGCCTTCGCCCGCTACAACCGCCGAAGATTCGGAAAAGGCGGCTGACCCGCCAGGACCAGCCACCTCCTATTCATTCCACTATCAACCCATTCCGGAAAAAACTACCCCAGCGCCGAAACCTCCCGCGCCAACCCGCCAAACAGGTCCAGCATCCGCTCCTGCCACGCGAACACGGGGTCGCCCTCCTCCAGCAGCCGGAACGGGCTCGAACACCGCGCCCACTGGAACGCCCCGAACACCGCGTAGTCGGCATAATCCGGCTCCACCCCGCCCAGATACTCCTGCGCCGTCACCACATGCCGCAGCGGCGTCAGCAGCGCCCGGAAATGCACCACCTGCGTCTCCCGGTCCGCCGTCACCTGCGCAAGCGTCATCCCGAACCGCTTCTCCCGGCTCGCGATGAAATAGGCCCGCCCCTTCGCATCCAATATCGCCGGAATGTCCGATACGATCAGCCGCACCACCGCCGGGTGCAGCACCGCATTGGTCCATTCCATCACAAAGCGCCGCGCGGCGGGATCGCCCTGGAACAGCGCCGGCGCATTCGAATACGCCTCGTCCAGATACGTCGCGATCGCCGTGGAATCGTGCACCACCCGCTCGCCATCCACCAGCACCGGCACCTTGTCCGTCCCCGCGAACCCCAGCTGCGCCGTCTCGGTGAAGCGCCAGGGCACCACATCGGCCTCCAGCCCCTTGTGCGCCAGCGCCATCCGGCTGCGCCAGCAATACGGGCTGAAGCGCCGCGCGGGATCCTCGCCGACAAGTTCATAAAGCTGTCGCGGCATGGCGGACTCCCTGCTGGCACCGTGGCAAACCCCACGGTTCCGGTGATAGCCCTCAAGTATGGACCCGCGGGCAAACGGCGCAACGCGCCATTTCGTTCGGACTGCCCTCGCCGGTGCCGCTGCCGCATGCGCCGGGAACGGCATCGCGCGCTTCGCCTACGTGCCGATCTTTCCCGCCATGGTCACCGCCGGCTGGGTCGATGGCGGCCAGGCCGGCCTGCTCGGCGCCGGCGCCCTGGCCGGCTACCTCGCCGGCATCCTCGCCGGCCGCGCCACCGCACGCCGCCTCGGCGTTCCCGCCACGCTCGACCTCGGCATGGCGCTGGTGGTCCTCTCGCTCGCCACCTGCGCCTGGAATGCCGGCTTCCCCTGGCTGATGGCCTGCCGCGCCCTGGCCGGCGTGGCCGGCGGCCTGCTGATGGCCCTCGCCGGCCCCGCCACCCAGGCCAGCGTGCCGCCCCAGCGCCGCGGCACCGCGGGCGGCCTCGTCATCGCCGGGGTCGGCATCGGCGTCGTTGCGGGTGCCTTGATGGTCCCGCCCCTGCTCGCCCATGGCCTGCCAGCCACCTGGCTCGGCCTCGCCGCCGCCGTCGCCCTGCTCTGGGCCGCCGTCCGCCGCCACTGGCCCAGCATGGAACTCCACGGCGCCGCCGCCCAGCGCCCCCCGCCCGCCCTGCTGCTGCTCGCCACCTACGGCCTGCACAGCGCCGGCATGGTGCCGCCGATGGTCTACCTCGCCGATCTCGCCGCCCGCGGCCGCGGCATGGGCATCGCCGCCGGCGCCCTGACCTGGCTGCTCTTCGGCCTCGGCGGCATCATCGGCGGGGTCACGAGCGGCCGCCTGGTAGACCGCATCGGCAGCCGCCCGGCGCTGCTGCTCTGGCTCGGCGTGCAAGCACTGGCCCTGGGCCTCGCCTTGCTGCCCTCGCCCGCCGCCGTGATCGCGGCTGCCATCGCCGCCGGCTTCGCCGCGATGGGCGTCACCACCGTCACGCTCTCCGTCTGCCGGGAAATCGCCCCCGCCCAATCCGCCGCCCTCTGGGTGCGCGCCACGGCGGTGTTCGGCGTGGTGCAGACGGGGATCGCCTTCGCCCTCGCCCCGCTCTTCGCGGCCACTGGCGAAAGCCACGAAATGGTCTTCGCCATCGGCCTCGCCAGCTCCCTGGCCGCCCTCGCCGCGGCAACGCGCCTAGCGAAACCGCGCTAGCCGGAACCCATCCAGCGCCGGCCCCACGCCGCACGCCTTGCCCGCCAACGCCTCACCCAGCCCCGCCGAATGCTTGAAGCCATGGCCCGAACACGGCGAGGCCACCACCAGCCCATCCACCTCATCCACGATGAACCCGGAATCCGGCGTGGCCGTATAAAGGCACGCCACCGCCTTGGTCGCCTCTGCCCCGACCCCCGACAGCCGCGGCGCCACATTGCGCGCATGGAACGCGGCAGATTCCGCCGCCGCCACCGCCCGCTCCACCCCATCCGCCGTGGTGCCCTGCTCATGCTGCTCGGTGGCCACCTTCAGCGTGTCCTGCCCCGGCAGGCACGGAAAGCCGTAGAAATAATCGCCCTCCTGCGCCCCATGCATCCAGATGAAGATCGGAAACCGCCCGGGCGCATAGGCCGAAGGCTCCGCCACCGGGAACCAGTGCAGCACCTGCCGCCGCACCTCGGTCACCGGCGCCAACGCCGGCACCAGCCCGCTCACCCAGGCCCCCGCCGCCACCACCACCCGCCCGGCGCGATGCGTGCCCTGCGATGTCTCCACCCGGAACCCGGCCCCATCCCGCGCGATCGAGGTCACGACCGTGCCAAGCTGCGTCCGCGCCCCGAGCCGGGCGGCCACCTGCAGCTGGGCCGCGATGCACCGCTCCGGGAACACGATCCCGGCACTGGGCTCCCAGCTCGCGATCTCGTCCCCCTCCAGCCGCATCTGCGGCCAGCGCCGCCGGATCTCGTCGGCCTCCAGCGCCTCATGCGGAATCCCCGCCTGGCGAGCGACCTCCAGCGTGCGCTCCACGAACGCCGGCTTGCCGTGGTGCCCGGTGGCGATCCCCCGCCGCCCCATCACCAACCCGCCGCATTGCAGCATCAGCTGCTCGCCGGTCTCCGCCTCCAGCTCCCGCCACAGCGCGTGGGAGCGCGCGACGAGCGGCGCGTAATCCGCCCCTTCGCCCACCGCCAGCCGTGTGATCCGCGTCTCGCCATGGCTCGATCCCATGTCGTGCGGCGGATGGAACCGGTCGATCCCCAGCGCCGACACCCCGCGCCGGGCCAGCGTCAGCAACGTCGCCGCCCCCATCGCGCCGAGGCCGACCACGATCACATCCACGTTCATCCCCGCCACGAGGCAATCTCCTCCAGCGGCCAGATCGGCCGCGGAATGCGCCGCCAGGGCAGGGTCTTCACATCGGACTGGCCGGGCCCGCTGGTATCCACCCGGATGGTCTGCGGGCTGATCGGCTTGAAGAACTGGAAGTTGGACGCGGTCTTCAGCACCGCCATCTTGTACTCCGCCGGCTCGATGCCGAAGAACCGGTACACATCGGGCACGTTGCCCGCGGCCCCGGTGCGCTCGGTGATGAACAGCGTCACCGGCCCGACCTCGAAGATCACCGTGGTGCCCTGGTCGAACTCCGGCTGCTGGAACACCGGCACCGTCACATGCCCGCCGGCGACCTTGCGCACCCGGCCGGTCACGGTCAGCGGGGTGAAGAACCCCACGGATTGGTCCCCGCCCAGCTTCAGCGTCACCTCCGCCCCCTCGCCCGCCTCGGCCAGGCGCTTGGCGGCGATGGGGGAAATCAGCGGGATCAGCGCACGGCTCTTGATGCCCTGGCGCAGGATGGATTCGAGGATGAGGTTGCTGTCCCCGGGCGTACCGCCGAACACGGTATCCCCGGTGTCGCTCAGCACGATGCAGCCCGCGGGCGCCGCATCGGCCATGCGCACCGCCTCGTCGATCGGCACGGCGGACTGCACCATGAAGCGCTCGCGCCGGGCCCAGGCGAAATCGGCGGAGTCATCGGCCAGCGTCTCGGCCAGCGCCTGGTCGCCATCCACCGTCACCACCGTGGCCCAGCCGCCCTCGGCGACATCGAGCCAGGGCTGCATCGGGCAGGGCGCCACGGCGAGCACGCGCGGGTCGGCTTCCATCGCGCGCGCCTGGTCGAACCACTCCTTCATCGGGCCGGCGATGGTGAGGTACTGCTCCTGGTGCGTCACGATCCGCAGCTTGCGCCAGGCCACCACCGGCTTCACCTCGCCGCGCAGCATGCGCACCAGCAACTCGCCAGAGAGGCGCCCGGTATCCACCACATCATGCGGCTGGGTGCGGTGGCCGATCACCGCGTTGCTCATCGCGATCATCTGGGTGGTGACGTTGGCGTGGTGATCGAGCGTGGTCAGGATTGGCACGTCCGGCCCCACCACGGCGCGCACGATGCCAAGCTGCGCGCCTTCCACATCATCCACCCCCTCCGCCGAGCAGGCGCCGTGCAGATGGGCGACAACGGCATCGAGCCGGCCCGCGTTGCGCAGCCCGGTGCCAATGCGTTCCTCGAAGAACAGCCGGCTCTCGGTATCGATGCGCCCGCCGGCCATGGCCCAGGCGGAGATGATCGGCACCCATTCGATCTGCATGCCGTCCTTGCGCACCGCCTCCAGCATGCCGCCGATCTGGCCGAGGGCACCGAGCTTCTCCATCATCTCCTGCCCCTGGAGGATCCCGAACTGGTGGAACCCGTCCATGGTGGTGGGGACCGGATTGAAGTCGTTCGTCTCCTGGCCGATGTTGATCACGGCAACGCGCATGGGGCTCTCCGGCGTATTTTCCGGGGATGATGCGGCAGGATGGGAAGGGGCGGAAGAGCCCCCCTGTTCGTCGCTGAACGACGATGCGCCCTACCCCGGCACCCAGTTCAACCGCGCCCCGAGCCAGCCCCGCAGCGCGGCAAGCGCGGCCGTGTCCGGCGCCAGGGACTGGGCCAGGGCCTGCGGATCTATGGCGCCGCGGGTGCGGCCCTGGGGATCGTGCATCTCGGCCGCGGTGTTGGCATGTGTGCCCGCCTGGCGCCACAGCGCCACCAGGGCGGCGGGGGTGAGTTGCGGCAATACCAGGGCGAATTCCGTCTGCGCCGCCGCCGCCACGCCGCGCCAGGCGGCCATCAGGCTGGTGGGGGGCGCCGTGCCGCGGGCGGCGGCGTATTCGGCGAGGCTCGGAACCTCCGGCAGCAGCGTGTCGCGCCCCTCGCCGCCCTGGGCGCCGAGCGTGAACAGGGTGGCGGCGCCCACCTGGGCGAGCGGGCCGAGATTGGTGGCAAGGCCTGCGCCGCGCAGCAGCACCGCGTCCACGGCGCGGGAGGCCAGGGCCTGCGCCGCCGAGCCCTGGTCCAGCACGCCGAACACCGGCGCCACGGCCAGCCCGGCCAGTTCCAGCCCCATCAGCGCGGCGAGATCCGGCGAAAGCGGGCCGGACATGCCCACGCGGATGCGCGCCCCGCCCGCACCCGCCTCCGGCCGGCCGCACACCACGCAGGGGGCGATGCCCGCCATCACGCCCAGCCACTTCGCGGCATCGAAGCGTGCGCGGGGGTCGCCGGCCAGCCAGGCCAGCACGGCCTCGCCGGGGGCGAGCAGCAGGGTGTTGCCATCGGGTGGCACGCGGGTGGCGAACTGGTTGGCGCCCGTCACGCCATCTTCCCCGCCCACCCAGGTGGGACGGATCCGGGTGCCGGCCGGCAGCCCGGGGGGGAGGGCGGTGGACAGGCGTTGGCCCCATTGCGCCAGCCGCCCCTCGGCGGGGCCGGCGACCAGGAGCACGGGTTCGTCGGCCAGCACGGCCGCGGCGCCGGACGCACGGGCTGCGGGAAAGGCCAGCGTGGCGGCAAGCGCCAGCAACGCGCGGCGCGGCAGGGGTATCGGCGGTACAGCGGCCTCAGGCATCGCGGCATCCTCCTGCGGGCCCCGCCGGACGCCAAGCCCCGGTCCTACCTACAGGCAACGGGCAACCCGGGGCAAACGGCGCATGCCGCCGCTCAGGAGTCGTAGGTGACCAGCGATTCGAACGGCACATCCAGCTTGCTGCGGCCGCCGAGGAAGCTCAGCTCGATCAGCGCGGCCGCACCCGGCACCTCCGCGCCGACATCGCGCAGCAGGCGGATGCCGGCCGCGAGCGTGCCGCCGGTGGCCAACAGGTCGTCCACCACCACCACGCGCTGGCCCTTGTGCACCGCGTCCTCCTGGATCTCGATCCGGTCGGTGCCGTATTCCAGGCCGTAATCCAGGCCGATGACCTTCCCGGGCAGCTTGCCGCGCTTGCGCAGCATCACGAAGCCGCAGCCGAGCTTCAGCGCCAGGGGGGCCGCCATCAGGAAGCCGCGGGATTCGATGCCGGCCACCAGATCCGGCTGCCAGGTGCGGCAGAGGCGGGCGAGGCGGCCCATGGCCACCTGCCATGCGTCGGCATCCCGCAGCAGGGTGGAGATGTCGTAGAACAGGATTCCAGGCTTCGGGAAGTCAGGAATGCCGCGAATGTGCTCCTTGAGGTCCATGCGCGTGCTCTCCTGTCCGGCGGGGGCGATGGGCCGGCTTATACTCTGCGGTTGCGCCGGGGCAAATTCACCGCCACATCCCCTGCATGCCGCGCATCCTGATCGCCGTGCTGGTCTTCCTGGCCAGCTTCACCGCCTACATCGCCATCGCCATCATCCTGGCCGACCTCGTGCTGCCGCTGCACTGGGTGGTGCAGGCGCTGTATTTCATCGTCGCGGGCACCGCCTGGGCGTGGCCCGCGCGTGCGCTGATGGTCTGGGCCGCACGCGGCTGAGCCATTGCAATTCGAAGGTTGGGTTGATGCTGCCGCGCCGTGGGCGCCGCCGCCTCGCCCGGAAGATGGGAGAGGCGGGAATGGTCGGAGTGAGAGGATTCGAACCTCCGGCCCCTGCGTCCCGAACACAGTGCTCTACCAGGCTGAGCTACACTCCGGCCGAGGCGCGCATATAGACGCCTGCCGCGGCGGCGGCAAGCCGCCCTGTGATTGAAAGAGCGGCAGGCTACAAACGCGCGGCGAATGTGTCGGCGGCGGCGGGCAGGGTGGCCAGCCGGGCCAGCACCGCCTCCACCCCATCATGCACCTCGAACAGGTCCCGAACCCCGGCATGGGCGAAGCCCAGGGCGATCGCCGCCTCGATCGCCGCGACCAGCGGGGCGGCGGAGCCCAGCACGTCGCACAGCAGGATCGGCTTGCTGTGCAGGCCGAGCTGGCGCCAGGTGATGATCTCCACCGTCTCGTCCAGCGTGCCGAGCCCGCCGGGCAGGGTCACGAAGGCGTCAGCGCGTTCGAACATCGCGGTCTTGCGGGTGTGCATGCTGTCGGTGATCACCATGTTTGCCACGCCGGCATGCGCCACCTCGCGCCGGCGCAGGAATTCCGGGATCACGCCCACCACGTCTCCGCCCGCCGCCAGCGCGCCATCGGCCACCACGCCCATCAGGCCGAGATTGCCGCCGCCATACACCAGGCGCCAGCCGGCGCGGGCGATGCCGCGCCCCAGCGCCGCCGCAGCCTCCTGGAAGGCCGGCGAATAGCCCAGGCTGGCGCCGCAGAACACGGCGACGGAGGTGATCTCTGGCATGGCTGTCTCCTGCGAAGCGGGCCCGCGAGGGGGATAGCCGGGATCGCCGAGGCCCGGTAGCGCCCGCGCGGCAAAAGTGAACGACACGTTCATGTCAACTCAAATACCCGCGCATGCCGAAGAATTCATTTGCCGGAGAGCGTGACGAAATGCTTCGGTCCCCCGCCGTGCCTGCTCGCGGCGACCTCTGAGGGGAAGAAATCAGAACGATGAAACGT
Source organism: Alphaproteobacteria bacterium (assembly GCA_026400815.1). GTDB lineage: Bacteria > Pseudomonadota > Alphaproteobacteria > Acetobacterales > Acetobacteraceae > CAMDGX01. Next base: position 10,408 of record JAPLOI010000056.1, on the reverse strand, counting down.
ACGATCCTGACGGCCGCCCTGCTGGCCGGTGTGATGTCTGGCGCCGCCTGGGCCCAAAGCGCTGCGGACGCCGTGGCACAGCGCCAAGCCGGCTTCAAGGCTATTGGTGCGGCCACCGGCGAGGTGAAGAAGGTGATGGATGCCGGCGGCGACCTCGCCACCGTGGCCGCCAAGGCCGAGGAAGTCAGCGCCTTCGCCAAGCGCATGCCCGCGCTCTTCCCCGCCGGCAGCGGCACCGAGAGCGGGCAGAAGACCCGCGCGCTGGCCGCGATCTGGCAGAACAAGTCTGATTTCGATGCCAATGCCGGCATGATGGCCAGCGCCGCCGATCGCCTCGTCGTGGCGCTGAAGGCCAACGACAAGACCGCCGCCACCGCCGCCTTCGGCGCGATGACCGGCCAGTGCGGCGTCTGCCACCGCCCCTACCGCGCGCCGCAATAAGCGACGCCGGCTTGCCTTACCGACGGCCGGGCCGCCCCGTGCGCCCGGCCGTTCGTATGTTCAGACGCGGGTGACGAGCACCCAAACCGCCAGCGCGGCCACCGCCAGGATCGCCAGCGCCACATAGAGGCTGACCATGCGCGGCTGCGGGGTTGCGGCCGGCAGGCGCTTCTTGCCCGTGACCATCGGCCGCACCAGGTCGTGGCGCTTCAGCACCGCGTAGCTGGCGATGGCCAGCAGGTGCAGCGCGATCATGATCTGGATGCCGGTGAACAGCAGCCGGTGCTGCTTCTTGGCCCAGGCGCCCCAATCCGCGCCCACCAGATGGTTCAGCGGCGCTTCGATAAAGCTTTCCTCGTCGGCGATGATCAGCCCCAGCGAGACCTGGGAGAGCAGCACCAGCAGCATCACCAGCACCATCCAGCCACCGGCGGCGTTGTGGCCCACCTGGGTGTCTGGCTCCTTCTTCGTCATGTGCATCAGATGCGTGACGGCATGGAACGGGTTGCCGAGGAAGTGGCTGAAGCGCGAGGTCTCGCTGCCCACGAAGCCCCAGACGAGGCGGAACAGCAGCAGCGCCAGGATCGCCTCGCCGGCCAGCATGTGGATGCGCAGGTTGTTGGCGAACTCGATGCTGATCCAACTGGTCAGCAGCAGCGCCACCAGCGCCCAGTGGAACAGCCGTACCGGCACGTCCCAGACCCGCATCGGCAGCATCAGGCCGGGCTTTTGCGGCACGCCGCGCGGGGGGGCGGCAGGGGTGGGGCGGCTCGCCATGCGGGTCTCCGGCAGGAAGGGGTTGGCGCAGAGTAAAGGTGGCGCGGCTTGCGGCTGTAAAGGCCGATCTGGCTTGCATGCGGGGGCGGGTGTTGTGTCCGCGGCAGAAATGTTGCCGCGAGATTGCAGGGCTTCCCGTGTCTGCTAGATATGATGGCGAGAACTGGGCCCCAGGGCGTTCCGCGAGGTGCCGACGGCCCTGGCGCGCCGGATTCCCCGGGCTGCCGACGTCGGAGGCGCTGGACCATGGCCGCACCCCTGCCCGACCCCTCCCGCCCGCCACCGCGCGGCGCCGCCCTGCGGGGCGTGGTGATCGGGGTAGCCGGCCTCCTGGCCCTGGTCGCCGGGCTTTGGCTGGCGCTGCGGGAGCCGGAGGCGCCGGCCACGCGCGTGGCCGGCGTGGCGCCGCCGGCCGCGGTGCCGGCCGCACCGGTGGTGGCTCCCGCCCCGGCCCCCGCTGCTCCCGCTGCCCCCCCAGCCACGGTGGCGACACCGGCGCCTGCGCCCGCACCGACACCAGCCCCGCCGCCTGCCCCAGTGGTGGCCCCAGTGGTGGCCCCAGTGGTGGCCGCACCGGCACCAGCCCCCGCCCCACCCCCGGCACCAGTTCCTGCACCGGTGATCGCGGCGGCACCCGCGCCCGCCGCCATTCCGGCCGCGCCAGCCCCGGCGCCCGCGCCGCCCCCCATCACGGCCCCCATCCCTGCCCCGATGGCGCCGAAGTTCGACATCGTGCGCGTGTCTCCCAGCGGCAGCATGGTGATCGCCGGGCGGGCAGAGCCGGAGGCCACGGTGATCCTGCGTGCCAACGGGCGCGAGATCGGGCGCGTGCGGGCCGATGTGCAGGGCCAGTGGGCCTTCGCCGGCGCCGCGTCGCTGCCGCCGGGCGCGCATGAGATCACCCTGGCCGCGCTGGACCCTGCCGGCCGCGAGATTGCCGGGACCGGCGCGGTGGAGGCCGTGGTGGCCGCGCCTGCGCCGCCACAAGCTGCGCCGGCCGCCGTGGCCCAGGCCCCGTCCGCGCCTGCCGCCCCCATCGTGGTGCTCACCACGCCGCAGGGCGCGCCGGCGCTGCTGCAGGCCCCTGGCCGCCCGGCCGGTGGCGCGCGGCTTGGGCTGGATATCGTGGATTACGATGCAGCCGGCGACATCCGCTTCGCCGGCACCGCGCCCGCGGGCGCCACGATCCGGCTCTATGTGGACGATGCGCATGTCGGGGATGCCATCGTGGGCCCCGATGGCCGCTGGTCACTGGCGCCGACAGGGGCCGTGGCGCAGGGCGAACACCGGCTGCGGCTGGACCAGGTGGACCCGGCCGGGCGCGTGGCCGCCCGCGTGGAGCAGCCCTTCCAACGCGCCGCGGTGGCGGCACTGGATGCCGGGGTGCAGCGCGTGGTGGTGCAGCCGCGCCAGAATTTGTGGCGCATCGCGCGCCGCGCCTATGGCCAGGGCGTGCGCTATACCGAGATCTATGCCGCCAACCGGGACGTGATCAGCGACCCCGCCCGGATCTATCCCGGTCAGGTCTTCGCCATTCCAGGCGCGGCTTCCGGCGCGGCAGCCGGCGGTTCCACCCCGGCTTCGGCCAGCAGGTCCAGGTAGGGGCCTAGCGACAGCAGGAACATCGTCACGTCGGTGAGCAGGCTGTTGATGGTGGTGGGCATCTCCACCCGACATGCCGTGAACAATGCCACCTGGTGGTCGGCCATGAGGGTGGTGCTCCAGCCCTCCGGCAGCGAAGGCGCAAGGGAGCGCAGCGTGGTGAACACCGCCTCGCGCTCCTGGGCCGCGCCTGCGCCCAGCCGGGCGGTGCTGGGCACCCGGCCGACCTTGGCCTGCAGCGACAGCTCGCCCAGGTCGCCTTCAGGGCCACGCACGCGCAGCCGTGCCTCCACCTCGCAGCCGCGCCATTGCAGGCGGAAACAGGGTTTCCGGTCCGGCTCGGCGAGGGCCAGGCGGCCATCGGGGCGGACGGAGAAGGGACCAAGCTGGAAAGGGACATCGAAGGGCATGGCGCGCGCGGCTTCATCCATCGGTGGGGTGGTCGCGCGCCGATCTTGCCCGGCAGGTATGAAGCCCCCATAAACAGGCCCACCCGCGCCCGCCCCAGCAGGGGTATCCGGCCAGGTGCCGCAATTGCGCCCCACCCGTCGCACCAAGCCCATCCCGCACAAAGGCCCTCCCCCGCATGTCGCTTGTCGCCTCGCTGCAGATGGTCCTCTCGCCGCCCCACCCGGCTGGCCGCCCCTTCATCGCCGGCGGAGCCGCCGCGTTTCTGGCCGGGCTGGTCTTCGCCCCCTGGCTCGCCTGGATCGGCGGCGCCTTCGTGCTGTTCTGCCTGTATTTCTTCCGCGATCCCGAGCGCACGCCGCCCGACCGGCCGGGCGTGCTGGTGGCGCCTGCGGATGGGCGGGTGGTGATGGTGGGCATGGCCGTGCCGCCGGCCGAGCTTGATCTCGGCCCCGCCCCGCGCTGGCGCGTGGCCATCTTCCTCTCCGTGCTCGATGTGCACGTGAACCGCATGCCGATCGACGGCACCGTCACGCGCATCGCCTATCGCCACGGCAAGTTCCTCAACGCCAGCCTGGACAAGGCCAGCATCGACAATGAGCGCAACGCGCTGGCACTGCGCCTGGCCGATGGGCGCGAGATCGCCGTGGTGCAGATCGCCGGCCTGATCGCCCGGCGCATCCTGTGCGACGTGCGCGAGGGCGACGCGGTGCAGACCGGCGGGCGCTTCGGCATCATCCGCTTCGGCAGCCGCACCGACCTCTATTTGCCCGAGGGCGTGCTGCCCCTGGTGGCGGTGGGCCAGACCATGATCGGCGGCGAGACGGTGATCGCCACGCTGGACGGCGCACCTTGAACGACCCCTCGCCCCTGCCGGGCGGCCGCGTCTCCGCCGCGGAGCGCATGCGCCAGCTGCAGCGCCGGCTGCGGCCGCGCACCCGGCCACGCTTTTCCGGCCTGTCGTTCAACCGGATGATCCCGAACATCCTGACGATGCTCGGGCTGTGCGCCGGCCTCACCGCCATGCGCTTCGCGCTGGAGGGCCGCTTTGCCGCCGCTGCTGCCGCCATCCTGGTGGCCGCCTGCATCGATGGGCTGGATGGGCGCATCGCCCGGCTGCTGAAGGCCACCAGCCGCTTCGGCGCGGAATTCGACAGCCTGGCGGATTTCCTGTGCTTCGGCGTGGCGCCGGGCTTCGTGCTCTACCTCTGGTCGCTGCAGGTGGCCGGCGGCTTTGGCTACGTGCCCTGCCTGATGTTCGCGGTGTGCATGGCGCTGCGGCTGGCGCGCTTCAACGCCGCACTCGATGCCGGGCCGCACCCTGCTTACACCTATAATTTCTTCACCGGCGTGCCCGCCCCGGCGGGTGCCGGCGTGGTGATGTTCCCGCTGTTCCTGGGGCTGGAGGGGCAGGCGCTGGGGTGGGACTGGCTGGTCTCCGTCTCGCAGTTCCCGCCCTTCGTGGCGGCCATGCTGATGGGCACCGCACTGTTGCTGGTTTCCACGTTTCCGGTGTGGAGCTTCAAGAACTTCAAGGTGCCCAGCGCCCTGGTGCTGCCGCTGCTGCTCGGCGTGGGCCTGTATGCCGCCTTCCTGGTCGCCGACCCCTGGCTGGCGCTGGCACTCGGTGGCATCGTCTATGTCGGCATGCTGCCGTTCAGCGCCCGCAGCTACCGGCGCCTGAAGGCAGAGGCCGAAGCCGAAACTGGGGCGAACGGGGAAGGCACGCCCGCCTGACCCCTGAAGGGGAGGCCACGATGACCGAAGCGCCGCGCGATGCCCACGCGATCCATAGCTGGCACGCGCATGTCTATTTCGACCCGGAGAACCGCGCCCCGGCGCTGGCGTTGCGGGAGCAGGTGGGCGCGCGCTTCCCCGCCGCCGTGCTCGGCCGCTGGCATGCCGTGCCGGTGGGCCCGCACCCGGCCGCCATGTATCAGATCGCCTTCCCGAACGAGCTGTTCCCCACGCTGGTACCGTTCATCGCCCTCAACCGCCAGGGCCTGACCGTGCTCGTGCACCCCGAAAGTGGCCGCCCGAAGGCCGACCACCTGCACCACGCCCTGTGGATGGGCGAAGTGCTGCCGCTCAACGCCGACATCCTGCCCGAAACGGAGGCCCACCCATGAGCAGCCCCGAGATCGAATGGCGCCGCCTGCGCGCCGACCAGCTGCGCGACATGGCGCGGCAGGATGCGCTGGTGATCCTGCCGCTGGGCTCCATCGAGCAGCACGGCCCGCATTTGCCGGTGGAGGTCGATTCCCGCCTGGGCGAGGAAGTGGCGTTGCGCGCCGCCCGGGTGATGGCCGATCGCGGCCAGCCCGTGCTGGTGCTGCCGATGTTCTGGCCCGGCGTTTCCGAGCATCACATGAGCTTCGGCGGCACCATCACCATCGGCTTCGACACCTACCGGGCGGTGGTGGAAGACATCATCCGCTCCGTGCTGCGCGCCGGCTTCCACCGCATCGCGCTGCTGAACGGCCATGGCGGGAACGAGAACGGCCTGCGCGTGATCACCGACGAGCTGACGCCGAAACTCGGGGTGCCGATCGTGCAGTTCACCTACTGGTATGCCGCCGCCGAGCCGATCGCCGCCATCCTGGAAACCCAGACCGGCCTGCTGCACGCCTGCGAGGCGGAAACCGCCATGATGATGGCCGTGCGGCCGGAGCTGGTGGCCGAGGACCGCATCGCGATGGCCAAGGTGAACTACACGCCGGAGGTGGAAGACGTGGTGGGCGGCGGCGTGTATCGCTGGCGCGCCATCGGCTCGCGCTCCGCCTCGGGCGTGATCGGCAACCCCGATGCCGCCAGCCCGCAGAAGGGCAAGCGCCTGTTCGACGACATCGCCCAGACCCTGGCCGGAAAGCTCGGCAACCCCGAGCTCTGGACCCTGCCCTGGGACGCCGAAAAGCATATCTGACACGGCCGGGCGACCGGCACTCCGCCGGTCGCTCGGGCTCCTGATCCTCTACGGCCTCGGCGTGATCGTGGCAGAAAGGAAGAGTGTTCTTTTTTGAAAAAAGAACCAAAAAACTTTTGTTCGCTTGCACCCGCCCCTCCCTGGAGAGACGGGTGCAAATGTAGGAAGTTTTTTTGCTTCTTTTTGTTCACAAAAAGAAGATTCTTACCCTTTCAATGCCCGGGCCAAAGCCACCACCTGCTGCGTGCGCGCCACCCAGCCATTGCCGAAGGTCGCGAAATCAGCGAGCCCGCGGTAATGGGCCAGCCGCGCCTCCGCCATCTGGTCCAGCAGCCGCGCCGGGTCCACCGCCCGGATCGCCGCCAGCGTCTTCGGCCCCACGGAGCCGTCATCCGTCACGCCGGCCACGCGCTGCAGCGCCTTCACCGCGGTGCGGCTGCCGGCGTTCACCCCGAAGTCGAACAGCATCAGCGCCACCGGCCCCGGCAGGTCGCCGCAGCGCATCGGCAGCCAGTAATTCGCCCGGTAGATCTCCGCCGCCTCCCGCCGCGTGAGTGCCTTGAGGTCGGCCACCAGCTTCTCCCGCCCTTCCGGGGACAGGCCGGCATGGTCGATGCCCTGCCAGTCGGCGAAGGTTTTCCAGGTGATGCCCAGGTTCGTCGGCCCGCCCCGATCCTGCGGGTGGTCGGAGAAGCCGCCTTCCTTGTCCAGCACCACGGCCAGGCACTGCTCGAACAGGGCATCCCCATCGGGCGCGGCCGGCGCCGCCGCAGCCGCCGGCGATGGCGGCGGCTGGGCGCTGCGCGTCACCTGCTCCATCGCCGCCGCCTGCACGCGCGCCACCTGCTCGTCCTTGTCGCGCGAGCCCTTGGACGAACCGAGCCAGAAATTCACCACCGTGGCAAACGCGGTGGCCAGCGCGCCGACGGCGATGTTGATGATGTTGGCCACGGTCTGGTTCCCCGCATCCGTGCGGATGCCCCCGATCATCAGGATGATCAGGAACAGGAAGAACCCGCCCGTGACGATGATGGACACCACCGGCGCGCCCCAGGCGATCGGGCTGCCCGAGCGGACCAGGTCGATCATCGAGCTGCGCGCGCCCTGCGTGTTCTCCAGCGCCTTCTGCATCTCCGAAAGCTCCGCCTGGCGGCGCTGCTCCTCGGCGACCAGCTGCGCCTTCTGTGCCTCCAGCGCGATCTCGGCCAGCCGCACCCGCAGCTGGGTGGCCACGGCGCTGTCCTCGCTCAGCCGCTTCTGTGCCTCCACCGGGTCTGCGGTGCCGGTCACCGCCTGCACCACCCCGGCCACCTGGGTTGCAACAGAGCCGGCGCGGTCGCCTGCGATCAGCTTGATCAGCTCCGGCACCACCGAGAGCGCGATCGGAATCAACGGCAGCATGGGCCAGCTCCTGTTTTTGATGCCGAACCGTACCCACCAAGCAAGGCCGCTACAACGCAACTGTTCGCTTGACGCGACCCTTTTCGCCGCCGCCAATACCCGCCATGGCCCCGCTCCGTCCTGCCCCCGTCTGGCGTTCCCTTATGTACGTACCGGCGCATGTCGACCGCTTCGTCGACAAGGCGCACACCCGCGGGGCGGACTGCATCCAGCTTGATCTGGAAGACAGCGTGCCGCCCTCGGAGAAGGCCGCCGCCCGTGCCGCCCTGGCCTCCGCCGCCACCCGGGTGCGCCGCGGCCCCAACGACGTGCTGGTGCGAATCAACGCCCCCCTCTCGCTCGCCGTGCCGGATATCGAAGCGGCGGTGATGCCCGATGTGGACGGCCTCATCATCACCAAGGCCCGCGGCCCCGACCATATCCGCCTGCTCGATGAGCTGGTCTCGGAACGCGAAGCCAAGGCCGGCCTGCCGGATGGCCACACCTGGTTCTTCATCCTGGTCGAAACACCGGAAGCGCTGCCCCACGCCGAGGCCATCGCCCGCGCCTCCGCCCGCTGCATCGCCCTCTCCCTGGGGGCCGAGGATTTCGCGCTCGCCCTGGGCGCGGAACCCACCGAGGAAGCGCTGTCGCTCGCCAAGGGCATGGTGCTGCACGCCGCCCGCGCCGCCGGGGTGATGCCGCTGGGCCTTACCGGCACGCTCGCCGGCTTCGGCGACATCCCGGCCTTCACCGCCATGGCCAAGCGCTCCCGCGCCCTGGGGTTTGAGGGCGCCTCCTGCATCAACCCCGCCCAGGTCGGCCCGCTCAACGAGGCCTTCTCCCCCAGCGCGGCGGAGATCGCGCACGCGAACCGCGTGATCGAGGTGGACCGCCAGGCCCGCGCCGAGGGCCGCGGTGCGGTGGCGCTGGATGGCAAGATGATCGACGTGCCCGTGGTGCGCCGCGCGGAAAAGCTGCTCGCCCGCGCCGCGGCCATCGCGGCCCGCGCATCCACGCGATGACAGGCCACCCCAAGCTCGAAGCCCTCGTCGCGCGCTGCGCCACCCTGCCGCCGCTGCCCACCGCCGTGGTGCACCCCTGCGACGTGCCATCGCTCGATGGCGCCCTGCGCGCCGCCGAGGCCGGGCTGATCGCCCCCATCCTGGTCGGCCCCCACTCCCGCATCCGCGCCACCGCGCTTCAGGCCGGGCTCGATCTCGGCACCTGGACCATCATCGACACGCCGCACAGCCACGCCAGCGCCGAACGCGCCGTGGCCCTGGTGCGGGAGGGCGCCGCCGCCGCGCTGATGAAGGGCAGCCTGCACACCGATGAGCTGATGGCCGCCGTGGTCGCCAAGGAAGGCGGCCTGCGCACCGCGCGGCGCGTGAGCCATGTGTTTGTCATGGACGTGCCGACCTACGCCAAGCTGCTGCTCATCACCGATGCCGCCGTGAACATCCTGCCCAGCCTGGAAGACAAGGCCGACATCATCGCCAACGCGATCGAACTGGCCCAGGCGCTCGGCATCGCCACGCCCAAGGTGGCCATCCTCTCGGCGGTGGAAACCGTCACCGCCAAGCTGCCCTCCACCATCGAGGCCGCCGCGCTGTGCAAGATGGCCGAGCGCGGCCAGATCAAGGGCGGCCTGCTCGATGGCCCGCTGGCCTTCGACAACGCCATCAGCAAGGAAGCCGCCTGCACCAAGGGTATCACGTCCGACGTGGCCGGCGACGCCGACATCCTGCTGGTGCCCGATCTCGAAGCCGGCAACATGCTGGCCAAGACGCTCACCTTCCTCGGCGGCGCCGATGCCGGCGGCGTGGTGCTGGGGGCGCGGGTACCGATCGTGCTCACCAGCCGCGCCGATAGCGGCGCGGCGCGCATGGCCAGCTGTGCCATTGCGGTGCTGCAGGCGAACCGGCCGTAAGGTGATTGCCGAAAGAAGTTGAATCGCCTGAATCGGATGTGATTCCCTGCCCGTTGGGACGATTCGTGGGGGTGAGGGATGGCATGGACAGCGGAACATCGACGCGCGGCGGATCGGCGTGGGCTGCGCTACCCGTCTGACCTGACGGATGCCGAATGGGCGCTTGTGGCGCCACTGATCCGTCCGGCAAAGCGCGGTGGCCGGCGACGCAGCGTGGACGTGCGCGAGGTGCTGAACGCCGTGTTCTATCTGCTCTCCACTGGCTGCCAGTGGAGCGCACTGCCCAAGGATCTGCCGCCCAAGAGCACGGTCTGGGACTACTTCTCGCGCTGGGAATGGGAAGGCACCATCGAGCGCATCCACCACACGCTCTATGTGGCGGTGCGCGAACAGTCAGGGCGAGACGCCAGCCCCACGACGGCGATCATCGACAGCCAGACGGCGAAGGGCGCGCAAAAGGGGGCTCTACGCTCGATCCGTCCGGTTATGACGCGGGCAAGAAGGTCCTCGGCCGCAAGCGCCACCTGCTGACCGATACCATCGGCATGCTGCTGGCGGTGGTCGTGCATCCCGCCAATGTGCAGGATCGCGACGGTGCCGAGCCGCTGCTGCGCAAGGCGCGCAAGATGTTCCCATTCGTTGAGCGCATCATCGGCGATGCCGGTTATCAGGGACCGAAGATGGCGACCGCCGTTGCGCGCACCGGCCCGTGGAAGATCGAGATCGTGCGCCGCTGCGACAAGCACAAATTCGTCGTGCTGCCGAAGCGGTGGATCGTCGAACGCACTATCGGATGGATCAGCCGGAACCGACGCCTGGCCCGCGATTTCGAGCGGCATTGCCGCATCGCCGCGGCCTTCGTGCGTATGGCGATGATCCGCATCATGCTGCGGAGACTGGCACCAAAGCCCTGAGCATGATGCAGAACTTCCCGGATGGGTTCT
>JAPLOI010000051.1 GCA_026400815.1 Alphaproteobacteria bacterium | reverse complement strand
CTCCGAAAGGCCGCCGCACGCAGCATCAGCGAGCTATGGGACGCGATCCGCGATGCCTTGGACGCCTTCACGCCACAGGAATGCGCCAACTATTTCACGGCGACAGGCTATGAGCCAGATTGATAGGATTCTGCTCTAGAATGATGCGGGTGTCAATCCGGTGGCGTCTCGCCGGTTTCCACCTCTTGGTGGATATTGGCTGGCGCTAGCCAGATAGGCGGGCTTGGCTGGAGGCGGTTACGACGTCTCCAGCCAGGCTTCCCAGCCTGACCTATTTTAGGTGCCTTATTGGGCTGCTGTCACCAGTTCAGGTGCAAATCACCCCGCTTTAGCTTGCCTCGACCAAGTTCAAACAGTCGCTTGGAATCGGCCGACATCGGTATTGACATCTCTCATCGCTGAGGAGGTCTGAGCTTGCGCGTTCCCGACGAGAAGACCCGTCCCGTTGCTAGATGTATCAAGTGTGGAGCATTCAGCATGCATGCATCACTGATCAATCAGGTACATAAATGTAATAAAGAGCAATTCGGCGTCTGGGAAAGTCGACTCGCACCGTCCGATTGGATGCCATGCGACGTATGCGTCGGACAACGCCAACTTTCTGGCCGGCTATGTGATGCCTGCCAGGGGTTAGGCTGGCAGGACACCCGTCGCTGAAAGCTGAAACTCAAGTCGCGTAGTCGTCGCCTTCCTTGTCCAGGATGCGGCGCCAGGAATCCAGGTGCATGCGGGCATCCACCTTCTTGCCCCAGGGGCCGGTGTAGCCGCGGCGCAGCTTTTCCGGCAGGCGGCGCAGCGGCTGGCCGGAGGACATGGCGGTGAGCTGGTACATCGTGGTGCGCTCGGCGCTGTGCAGCTCGTCGAACGCTTCCTCCACCGTGGCGCCCACCACCGTGACCCCGTGGCTGGCCATCACCATGATGGATTTGTCGCCCAGCAGGCGGGCGATGCGGTCGCCTTCCTCGTTGTGGCCCACGGGCTCGTCGCCCTCCATGTCGTACACCACGCGGTCGTTCAGCATCAGCGAGTTGTGGTGCGCCAGGATCAGCTGCGGGTTGGCGAGCATGGAAATCGCCGTGAGATACTGCGGGTGAACATGCATCACGCAGGTGGCGGCAGGGTTCAGCAAATGGATGCGGGCGTGGATGTGGAACGCCACCTTGCGCAGCTCGCCGGTGCCGCGCAGCACCTTGCCATCCAGGTCGCACACGATCAGCGAGCTGGCGGTGAGTTCCTCGAAGCGCATGCCGCGCGGGTTGATCAGGAACTGCGGCTCCTTGCCCGGCAGCATCAGCGAGTTGTGGTTGCCGATCTGCTCGTTCCAGCCCAGCCGGGCGGAAACGCGGAATACCGCGGCCATGTCGCAGCGCAGGCGCCACTCCTCGGCTTCGGCCTCGCTGTTGGTGAGGTTTTTGACGACTGCGGACATTTGGGTGGCTCCTTGAAGAAAGAAGTTCTTTTTTGAAAAAAAGAACCAAAAAACTTTTATTAGTTTAGCCTCGACGCAAAGTCGGAAAAGTCTTTTTGCTTCTTTTTCTTCAGAAGAAGAAGACTCTTAACTTGCGTAATCGCTTCCTTCCCGGTCGAGAATACGCCGCCACGAATCCAGGTGCATGCGAGCATCCACCTTGTCCCCCCAAGGCCCGTTGTAGCGGCGGCGGGAGCTGTCTGGCAGTTGCACGAGCTTCCTTCCGGTGTTGAGCGCGGTCATGTGGTACATCATCGTGCGCTCGGCCTGGTGCAGTTCGTCGAAGGCGCTGGCGATATCGGGGCCGACCACGGTCACGCCATGGCTGCCCATGATCAGGATGGATTTGTCGCCCAGCTTGGCGGCCAGGCGGTCGCCTTCCTCGGTGGAGCCGGCACCGGCGCGGGCATCGAGGTCGAAGGCCATGCGGTCGGCCAGCAGCAGGTCGTTGAAGTGGGAGACGGTCACTTCCGGCTCCGCGATCAGCGAGAGCGCCGTGAGGTATTGCGGGTGCACGTGCAGCACGCAGGTGGCGGCGGGGTTCTGCACGTGGATGCGGGCATGGATGAAGAAGGCCACCTTGCGCAGTTCGCCGGTGCCGCGCAGCACGCGGCCGTCGAGGTCGCAGACGATCAGGGAACTCGCGGTAAGCTCCTCGAACCGGTAGCCGCGCGGGTTGATGAGGAAGGTGGGCGCGTCCCCGGGGCTGCGCTGCGGCAGCATGATGGAGTTGTGGTTGCCGATCTGCTCGTTCCAGCCCAGCCGGGCGGAGACGCGGAACACGGCGGCCATGTCCACCCGCAGCGCCCATTCGGCTTCCTCGGCGGCGGTGGAGGAGAGCGACTTCACGATAGCGGACATCGGGAACCCCCTGTGATGTTCGCGATATCGTGGCGCGACACAAGGTTCTTGCCAAGCGCCCTGAAGCCGGTCAAGCATCAGGTCTTATAATGGCTGAACAGGGGGATACACCGATGATGCGTCGGCGCAGCTTCAATGCGGGTTTGCTGGCAGGTACCGCAGCCGCCTCCTTGCCGCTGCCCGCCTATGCGCAGAAGAAGGGTGGCGACGCGGTGATGGCGCAATCCGCCCCCCCGCCCACCATCGATGCGCAGACCTCCTCGGCCGCCGCCACGCGCAACATCAGCTTGCACGTGCATGAGACGCTGTTTGCCCGCGACGAGAAGGCCAACCCGGTGCCGGACCTGGCAGAGGGCGTGGACATGTCCGCCGACGGCCTCTCCTACAAGTTCACCCTGCGCAGCGGCGTGAACTTCCACAACGGCAAGGTGATGACCTCCGCCGACGTGAAGGCCAGCCTGGAGCGCTATGCGCGGGTGGGCATGAGCAAGTTCTTCATGGCCCCGGTGGATGCGATCGAAACGCCGGACAGCAAGACCGTGACGGTGAAGCTGAAGAACGTGTTCCCGGGCTTCATCGAGAACCTGTCCTCCCCGCGCGCGCCCTGCGCGATCATGCCGGAAGAGGAATGCGCCAAGCCGGCCGGCGAGGGCGGGCGGATCGGCACCGGGCCGTTCACCATGGGCGAGTACCGCAGCGACAGCCACATCATGCTGCACCGCTTCGACAAGTACTCGCAGAACATGAACTACAAGGAGCGCGACGGGTTCGCCGGCAAGAAGACCGCGTACCTGGATAGCGTTCGCATCCGCTTCATGCCGGAAGGCGGCGCCCGCACCGCCGGCCTGCAAACGGGCGAGCTGCACGTGATCGAGGCGCTCGATGCGCCCGTGGCCAAGCGGCTTGAGAGCGACCGCAACATCAAGAGCTACACGATGATGCCCTGGGCGTACCAGACGCTCATCATCAACACCGCCTGGGGGCAGACGCAGAACCTGTCCTTCCGCCGCGCCATCCAGGCAGCACTCGACCTGGAGGAGATCATGGCGATCTCCACCTCTGGCCTGTATCGCATGCAGCCTTCCTGGCAGCATCCGGGCACGCAGCATTATCCTGGCGTGGCGGGGCTGGAGAAGTTCCTGAAGCAGGACCAGGCCCAGGCCCGCGCCCTGCTGCGCGATGCCGGCTACAAGGGCGAGGAATTCGCCATGATGGCCGACAACACCAACCGCCCGCATATCGATACCGCCACGGTGGTGAGCGAGCAGCTGCGCGCCGTGGGCGTGAACGTGAAGCTGACCGTGACGGATTGGCCCACCATCTTCACCGCGCGCACCAAGCCGGAGGGCTGGTGCATGTGGCCGCTGCTGATGGGGATCGAGCCGTATGAGGGCCCCTATGGCGTGGTGGGCTTCTTCGCCGGCCAGTCCGCCGCGATGATGAAGCCCGATCCGGTGATCGAGGATGCGCAGAAGAAGCTGACCACCAGCCTGAAGCTGGAAGACCGCGTGGCGGCCGTGAAGCAGTTCCAGGACCGCATGTACGACCAGGCGCTGTCGCTCAAGATCGGCGATTCCGGCTGGATCCAGGCCACGCGGGCCAATGTGGTGAACTTCGCACCGTATCGCATTCCGCGCATGTGGGATGTGTGGTTCGCCTGATCGCCCTGACCTGCCAGGCCAAGTGATGTGCTGAGACTGATCGTCGTCCGCCTGTTGGCGGCCGTGCCGGTGCTGTTCGTGGTCTCCCTGATCAGCTTCGGGCTGACGCTGCTGGTGCCCGGGGATATCGCCGCCGAGATGGCCGGGCCTTCCGCCAACCGGGTGGAGGTGGAGCAGATCCGTGCCCAGCTGGGGCTCAACCAGCCCCCGCTGGAGCGGATGCTGCACTGGTATGGCGGGCTGCTGCAGGGCGATTTGGGCAAATCCATCCTGCTCAACCAGTCGGTCGGCTCGGCGATCCTGGAGCGGCTGCCGGTTACGCTCTCGCTCGCCGGGATTGCGCTGCTGATGGCCGCCCTGGTGGGCATTCCACTGGGGCTGCTGGCGGCGGCCAAGGCGCATCAATGGCAGGACCAGGCGGCCATGGGCGGGGCGCTGATGGGGCTCTCGCTGCCGGATTTCTGGCTCGGCCTGCTGCTGATCTGGGTGCTGGCGGTGAAGCTGCAGTGGCTGCCCAGCGGCGGCTGGATTCCGTTCAGCGACGACCCCGTGGGCTGGCTGCGCTCCATCGCCATGCCGGCCGGCGTGCTGGCGCTGAACCAGATGGGGCCGCTGGCCCGCATGACGCGTTCCGCCGCGCTGGAGGTTTCCAACAGCGACTTCATCCGCACCGCGCGCGCCAAGGGGCTGGCGGAGCCGCGGGTGTTCGCGCGCCACGTGCTGTCGGCCGCCGCGGTGCCGATCCTGACGGTGGCGGGCATTTCCTTCGGCATCGCGCTGGGCGGCGCGCTGGTGATCGAGCAGGTGTTCTCGCTGCCCGGCGTGGGGCGCCTGGTGATCGGCGCGGTGCTGCGGCGCGATTGGCCGGTGATCCAGGGCGGGCTGCTGCTGACCGCCTTCGTGTTCGTGGCGGTGAACCTGATCGTGGACCTGCTCTATCTGTGGGTTGATCCCAGGCTGCGGGAAGCCCGATGAAGATGCCCGCCATCCTGAAGCGCCGGTCCTTTGCGATCGGCCTGGTGCTGGTCGGCGCCGTGGCGTTCTGCGCCGTGTTCGCCGATGTCCTGGCGCCGTTCGACCCGGTGAAGAACAATTTCCGCTACCGCCTGGGCGAACCCAACGACATCTACCTGCTGGGCACGGACCGCTTCGGGCGCGACGTGCTCAGCCGCATCCTGCACGGCGCGCGGGTTTCGCTGCGCATCGGGCTGATGGTGGTGATCGCCTCCGGCCTGATCGGCGGGGTGGTGGGGCTGGTCGCCGGCTGGTGGCCCAAGGCGGATGCCTGGCTGATGCGGGTGATGGATGGGCTGATGGCCTTCCCCGGCATCCTGCTGGCCATCGCGCTGGCCGTGACGCTGGGGCCTTCCGAGATGACCGCGGTGGTGGCGCTCACGGTGGCCTATTCCCCGCGCACCGCGCGCGTGATGCGCGGCGCCGTGCTGGTGGCGCGCGCGCAGGACTATGTGGAGGCCGCCCGCGCGGTGGGGGCCAAGACCGGGCGCATCCTGCGCCGCCACATCATCCCGGCCACCATGGCGCCGCTGATGGTGCAGCAAACCTACATCTTCGCCGTGGCAATCCTGGCCGAGGCGGTGCTGAGCTTCGTGGGCGTCGGCCCGCCGCCGCCGCGGCCCTCGCTCGGCGCCATCATCGCCGACGGGCGCGATACGATGATCGAGGCGCCGTGGATCGCGCTTTCCCCCGGCGTGGCGATCGCAATGATCGTGCTGGGGCTCAACCTGCTGGGCGACGGGCTGCGCGATGCGCTCGATCCGCGCATGCGCAACACGGTGCGATAACCATGTGGCCGCTGGATGACTGGAACGGGTTCGTGGCGCGCTGGCAGGCGGCGTGCGCCGGCGATGCGGTGCTGGCAACGCTGGCCGGCCCCTGGGCGGTGGATTTCGCCATACGCTGCGACACCCACGAAGCCCGCTTCGGCTTCCGCGAGGGCCGTAGCGCCACCCCGGGCACCCCCGCCTTCACCTTCGCTGCCCCCGCTTCGGTGTGGGCGAAGTTCCTGCAGCCCATGCCGCCGCGCCACCACCACGTGATCCTGGCCATGCTCGCCCGCGTGCCGGAGGCGACGCTGGAAGGGGACATGCTCACCTTCGCCCAGAACTGCCACCTGGTGCGCCGCGTGCTGGAGCTGGGCAAGTGGCTCGCCCTCGGAAACGCCCTGCCGGCCCCCAACAGCCTGCGGCCCCCCGTGGCCACCCCGCGCGCCCTGCCGCAGGGCGGCACCGTGCCGGTGCAGATCGCCGGCCAGCGCCACGACATCTTCCATGAATGGGCAGGCGAGGGTCAGGACATCCTCTGCCTGCACACCGCCGGCAGCGACGGCCGCCAGTTCCACCGCCTGATGGCCGATGAACGCATCACCCGCACCCATCGCCTGGTGCCCTTCGACCTCCCTTGGCACGGCCGTTCCATGCCGCCCGATGGCGCGCTGCCGGGCTCCTGGCGCATGACCACGGATCGCTACGTGGAAACCATCATGGGCTTCGTGGCCGCCGCCGGCCTCAAGCGCCCCATCGTGCTTGGCGCCTCCATGTCCGGCGAGATCTGCCTGGAACTCGCCCACCGCCACCCCGAGGCCTTCCGCGCCATCATCGCCTGCGAAGCAACGGACAACATCCAGGGCCGCCAAACCCCCTGGGCGTTCCACCCGCAGGTGAACCAGGCATTGTTCGTGCCGGAATGGATCCACGGGCTGATGGCGCCCGATGCACCCGCCGAATGCGCCGCCGAGGTGCTGTGGCACTACAGCCAGGGCGGGCCCGGCGTGTTCTTCGGCGACATCCACTTCTACTCCGGCGAATGGGACGCCCGCAGCCGCGTCGCCGGCATTGACACCACGAAATGCCCGCTGTTCCTGATGACCGGCGAATACGACTACTCCTGCACCATGGAGATGAGCGAGGCGACGGCGGCCAAAATCCCCGGCGCCCAGTTCATCCCCATGCACGGAATCGGCCACTTCCCCTTCGCCGAAAACCCAGCCGTGTTCGCCAGCTACCTGCTGCCCGTGCTGGCCGACATCACCAGCCGCAACCGGTAGCGGCGGATCGGCGGAGGAAGAAAGGCAAGGCCAGGGGCTTTGCCCCTGGACCTCATCCTTTCAAATTACTGGGATCAAAGGGCCGCCGGCCCTTTGCGGGTCCAGGGCAGAGCCCTGGCCTTCCTGCGGTTCTATCGGTCAGAGCCTACGAGGCTTGGTACGAGCCCCCCGGCCGTTCGCCGCGCGCCAGCAGCACCTCGATTGCCTCCAGGGCCTTCGGCAGGTCGGCGATGCTGTCGATCACCATGTCCGCCCCCGCCGCGCGCATCTCCGCCTCCGCCCGCGCCCGCACCGGCGCGCGTTCCGCCTCCGGCAGCACCGCCAGCTCGGCGGCAGACAGGCCGCAGATATTGCCGGTCAGCGCGAGGCCGATGGTCCAGGTGCCGGCATTCACGCCCTCCCCGATGCCGGGCGGCGTATCGTCCACCTTCACCACGGTATGCGCGGGCCAGATGCCCAGCGCGGACATCGCGTGCCACATCATCAGCGGCCCCGGCCGCCCCTCCGCCAGATCGCCGGCGCACACCACGTGATCCGGCGCGTAGCCGGCGGCGGCGGCCAGCGGCATCAGCTCCGCCATGATCGGGCGGGTGTAGCCGGTGGTGGAGCCGATCTTCATGCCGCGCGCCCGCGCCCAGGCGATGGCTTCCAGCGCGCCGGGGATGATATCGGCATGGTCGCGGATGGCGGCGATGTTCATCGGCTCGAACACCGCCAGCAGCTTGTCGATCGCCGCCTCGTCGGGCGCGCTGCCCTGGGCTTCCTGCCAGGCGGCAGCGACATGCGGCAGGGCCATCAGGGTGGCGATGTGGTCGCGCTTGGCCATGCCCATGGGCCCGCGTGCATCGGCGATGCTCACCGTCACGCCGAAATGGGCGAAGGCGCGCACGAAGGCACCCATCGGCGCGCGGCTGCCGTGGTCCACCACGGTGCCGGCCCAATCCAGAACCAGGGCCTTGAGCATCACGCTGCCTCCATCGCATGGGAAGGCGCCGGCGCGCCGAGCAGGTCGGCGATGGTCTCCTCGCCAATCGCGAACGCCGTGCTGGCGCCGGTGCCGGAGGTGACCATCACCAGCCGCACGCCCTCGGCCACCGCCTCCGTGAATGCCGTGTCGGGCCCGGAGGGATAGATGCCGATCCAGCGCTCGATCACCTCCGGCGCGGCGAGGCCGGTGACGGCGGTGTATTCCTCCAGCATGCGGTCATCCACCGCGCGCGGCTGGAACGGATCGGGCGTGGGGTCGTAGTGATGGCTGTCGCCCACCACCAGCGAGCCATCCTCGTGCTGCACGGCGATCAAATGGATGCCGTCCGCCAGATGCGCCGCTTGCTCCGCCTCCAGCCGCACCCGCAGCGCCGGCAGGCGCGGGCCCTGGTAGCCGAGATAGCGCACCAGGCCGAGATCGCTCATCAGCGGCGCGGGGAAGCGCACACCGGGATCAGCCAGGCGCAGCATGTGCAGCTTGCACAGCGTGATGCCGCGCCTTGCCATCACCTCGGGATAGAGCGTGACAAGATCCGGCCCCGGGCACACCACCACATGGCGGGCGCGCACGGTGCCGGCGGCATGATGCACCGCCCCCTGCTCCACCCCCCGCACCGCGGTGCGCGGCAGGAAGGCCACGCCCTGCCCGGCGAGCCAAGCCGTGAGGCGCGGGATGGCATCGCGGCTCTCCACGCGCAATTCGTGCGACGAGTGCAGCGCCCCCAGCAGCCCCGGCGCCAGCATCGGCGCCTCCGCGCGCAGGCCTTGCGCGCCCATCAGCCGGCAGCCAGCCCCCATCGGGCCGGCGGCGAAATCCTCCAGCACCACCATCGCCTCCGCCCGGCGCGCCACCATCAGCAGCCCGCGCTGGTGCACGGCGATGCCGGCCTGTGGCGCCACCTCCGCCCACACATCCCGCGCCCTCCGCGCCCGGCGCCAGGTGATCCCTTCCTGCTGGCCGGTGACCGTGACGAAGCCGAAATTGCGCACCGAGGCCCCGGCGGCCCGCGCCTCCCGGTCGATCACCGCCACGCGCAGCCCATGGCGCAGCGCCGCCAGGGCGTGGCCGAGGCCGACGATGCCGGCGCCGACAATGGCGATATCAAAGGGTGTGTCGGTCATGCGGCGGGGTCCGGTTGGCGGGTGCGGGTCAGGCGGGGTGCCAGTTCCTCGCTGAAATGGCAGGCCACGTGCTGCTGCGGCGCCACTTCGCGCCAGGCCGGCACCTCGCTGCGGCAGCGATCCTGCACGAAGGGGCAGCGTGTGTGGAAGCGGCAGCCGGGCGGCACGTTGGCGGGGCTGGGGATCTCGCCTTCCAGCCGCTGCGCCCGGCCGCGGTCATCCGGGTCCAGCGACGGGATCGCCGAGAACAGCGCGCCGGTATAGGGGTGGCGCGGCTGGGCGAAGAGCCGGCGCGAGGGGCCTACCTCCACGATGGCGCCGAGATACATCACCGCCACCATGTCGCACACATGCGCCACCACGCTCAGATCGTGGCTGATGAACAGGATGGTGAGGCCGAGTTCCTCGCGCAGCGTCTTCAGCAGGTTCAGGATGTCGGCCTGGATCGAAACGTCCAGCGCCGCCACGCTCTCATCGGCCACCACGAAGCGCGGCCGGGCGGCGAGCGCACGGGCGATGGAAATGCGCTGGCGCTGCCCGCCAGAAAACGCGTGCGGGAAGCGGCGCAGATGCTCCAGGTTCAGCCGGCAGCGCGCGGCGATGTCGCGCACCCGCTCGTCGGTTTCCTCGCGCGACTTCGTGATCTTCATCACCTCCAGCGGCTCGGCGATGATGTCGCGCACCGTCATGCGCGGGCTGAGGGCCGCGTAGGGGTCCTGGAAGATCAGCTGGGCGCGGGTGCGGTAGTCGCGCAGCCCGGCCTTGTCCAGCGCGCCAACATCCACCTCCACCTCCGCGTCGCGGTAGGTGATGCGGCCGGCGGAGACCGGGGCGGCGCGCAGGATGGCGCGGCCCAGCGTGGTCTTGCCGGACCCGCTTTCGCCGACCAGGCCGAAGAAGGAATTGCGCGGAATGTCGAGCGATACGCCATCAACGGCCCGCACCGTGGGCGGCGTGCCGAACAGCGTGCGGCCGAGTGCGTAGTGCACCGACAGCCCATCGAGCGAGACATGGATCGGGTGCGGGGCGGTGCTCATGCCGGCACACCCGCCAGCGCGAAGCAGGCGGCCATGTGGCCCGGCGCCACCACGTGCGCCGAGGGCACGGCGGCATCGCAGGTGCCGGGGATCATCCGCGGGCAGCGCGTATGGAACACGCAGCCCGTGGGGCGGTCCAGCGGGCTCGGGATGTCACCGGCCACCGGCGTCAGCGGCGCGTCGGGGTCGTTCACGTTGGGCAGCGCGTTCAGCAGGTCCGCGGTGTAGGGGTGGACGGGCGTGCGGATCACCTGGCGCACCGCGCCGGTTTCGGCCACGCGGCCGAGGTACATCACCGCCACCCGGTCGGCCATCTGCGCGATCACGCCGAGATCGTGGGTGATGAACAGGATCGCCATGCCGTATTCGGCCACCAGCCCGCGCATCAAATCCAGCACCTGGGCCTGGATCGTCACGTCCAGCGCCGTGGTCGGTTCGTCCGCGATCAGCAGGCGCGGGCGTGTGGACAGCGCCATGGCGATCATGGCGCGCTGGCGCATGCCGCCGGAGAACTCAAAAGCGTATTGGTCGATCCGCGCCGCGGGGTCGGAGATGCCCACCCGCGCCAGCATGTCGATGGCATGCGTGCGCGCCTGGCGCTTCGTCATGTCGGTGTGCAGCAGCAACTGCTCCACCATCTGTTGGCCGATGGTCAGCGCCGGGGCGAAGCTGGCCATCGGCTCCTGGAAGATCATCGAAACGCGCCCGCCGCGCACCACCATCATGTCGCGCGCGCGCTTCAACGCCAGCACGTCGATCGCCCGCCCCTCGTCGTGCAGCACGATCCGGCTTTCCGGCGCATAGACGGTGTTGCCGGGGTTGAGCCGCATCAGCGCCTTGGCGGTGACGGACTTGCCGGAGCCGCTTTCGCCCACCAGCCCCAGCACCTCGCCGGGCGCGATGTCGAACGAGACGTTGTCCACCGCCGTGATCAGCCCCTCATCGGTGCGGAAGCGGATGGACAAATCCTGCACGGAGAGCAGTGGCGTCTCTGGAAGCGGGGGGGCCATCAGCGGTGGTCCGAATAGGGGTCCGCGGCGTCGCGCAGCCCGTCGCCCACGAACACGAAGGCGAGCACCAGCACCACGAAGAAGATCACCGGGATGAAATACCACTGGTAGTTCAGCAGCACGTCCGCACTCGTCACGTTCTGCAGCATCACGCCCAGCGAGTTCACCGGATCCTTCAGCCCCAGCCCGATGAAGCTCAACGCGGTTTCAGACAGCACCATGTAGGGGAACGAGATCACGAGATCGACGATGATGTAGCTGGTGAAGCTGGGCAGCAGATGGCGCCGGACCACATGCCCGCCACTCGCCCCGCACAGTTGCGCCGCCAGCACATATTCCTGGTTGCGCTCCGTCAGCAGGTGGGTGCGTACGCGGCGCGCCAAGGTGGGCCAGCTGATCAGGCCCAGGATGGTGGCGATGAAAAAGAAGCGCCGCTCCGGCGACCATTCCGCCGGCATGAAGGCGGCCAGCGCCATGAACAGCGGAATCGCCGGGATGGTGCGCACCGCGTCGGTTGCCATCTGCAGCGCGCTGTCGATCCAGCCGCCGCGATAGCCGGAGATGCCGCCGATCACCAGCGCCAGCACGAAGCCGATCAGCACCCCGATCGTGCCCACCGCCAGCGAGGTCCAGATCGCATGCAGCGTGCGCGAGAAGATGTCCTTGCCGGCGCTGTCGGTGCCGAACAAATGGATCGAGCCCTGGTCCACGCCGAACAGATGGGTGGTGAACGGAATGCCCGGGATGTTCACCCGCAGCTCTGTGCCAGGGATCTCGAAATCCAGCGACAGCAGCCGGTATTCCCAGCCCTGCACGAAGAACTGCACGTAGCGCCGCTTCTCCATGTTCACCGTGGTGACCCAGCGGAAATTGGTCTGGATCGAGCGGGTGCGCTCCAGCGTGTAGAGGAAGGGCCGCGCGGAGCAGCCATTATGGTCGCAGAAGCGCGGGATCTGCGGCGCGCCATTCATGTAGTCGCGGTTGCGGCCGTTGATGGTGGGGTCGTACGGGGAGAGGAACGGCGCGAACAGCCCCACCAGCACCATGAAGGCCAGCACGGCGCCTGCCACCATGGCGGCGCGGTTGCGGCGGAAGCGCGCCCAGATCAGCTCGCCCTGGCTGGCGGTGAAATAGGCCTCGCGGGATTTGCGATCCGGGGCCGCGCTGGCGCTCGCCATGCCCTAGCCCCCCATCACGCTGCGGCGCACGCGCGGATCGGCCAGTGCGAGCAGGATATCGGTGAGGAAGTTCAGCGCCACGATGGAGCCGGTGAGCAGGAAGATGATGGCGCCGGCCAGCTGCTGGTCGTTCGAACGCGCCAGCGCCTCCAGCAGCAACGCACCGGATTCCGTCAGCACCAGGATCACCGCCACGATCGGCAGCTGGTTGAACACGCGGTTGAGGTCGAAGCCCAGCGAGTTGATGATCGGCCCCAGCGCATGCCGCGCGGGATAGCGCCATAGCAGCGCCGCCCCGTGCACGCCCCGCGCCCGCGCCGCCATAACGTACAGCTTGCCGTACTCGTCCGACACCAGGGCGCGCACCGATTGCATGGCGAATGCGGTGGCGGACCAGCCGAGGATGAACACCGGCAGCCAGGCGCGCGACAGGAAATCCATCGCCTTGTCCCAGCTCCACGGCGCATCGCGCATCTCGCGGGAGAACAGGCCGGTCATGGAATCGCCGAACACGATCGTGGAAAACAACATGATCATCAGCGCCAGCAGGAAGTTCGGCAGCGCCAGGCCGAGATAGGACACCAGCCGCAGCACGTTGTTCAGCACCGGGCTGGAGGCGGTGGCGGAGAAGATGCCCACCGGCAGCGCAATGGCATAGGCGAAGATCAGCGCCGCCGCGCAGATGCCCAGGCTCAGCAGGAACTTGTCGCCCACCAGCTGGCTCACCCGCACGCGCAGGATGCAGGATTCGCCGAAATCCCCTTCCATGAACACATTGCCGACCCAGCGCACCCAGCGTTCCACGTAGGGCTTGTCGAGCCCCAGCCGCCGCTCCTCGGCGCGGATGTCGGCGATGGTGATCTGCTCGCCCTGGGTGGTCTTATAGGCCAGGTAGCGCTCGGCGCAGTTCGCCGGCACCAGCGCCATCAACGAGAACACGATGAAGGAGACGGTCAGCAGGGTGATCAGCGCCATGGCGGCGCGCATCACGGCGAAGCGCAGGAACAGGATCATGGGATGAGGCGGGCCTCCGTCCGCGCCTCCCGGTCACCCGCCTTGGGGCGGATGGCCGGGCTGGCGCGGATGGCGGTTACTTCCCGTCCGACAGGAACCACTGCTGCGGCCGGTAGGGGTAGGTGCGGTAGTAGTCGGCCGACCAGGTCTTGAACTCCGGGAAGTTCTTCACCCGGTTGCGGTGATACACTGGCGCCGGCGCCTGCACCGTGCCGATCCACAGCAGGCTCTCGGTCATGGTCTTGGCCAGGCGGGCGCCGAGATCGTTGGCGTCCTTGCTGCCAGGGGCAGCGGACTGGAAGGCGGTGATGTCGGCCATCATCTGCTCCACGTAGGCCGGCGGCTTCTCACCCTTGGCGCCGTTGGATTCCACGTACTCGGCCCACAGCATGCCGATGCGCCCGCCGAAGTAGTTCTCGAACGGCGGCATGAACAGCTCGGCATTGCCCTGGATCAGCGCCAGCGGCTGGCCCTTCAGCCACGGCACCACGTCCAGCTGGTTGGCGGACTGGGCGGAGCGCAGCTCATCCGGCGTGATCTCCTTGATCGTGGTGCGAACGCCCACCGCACTCCACTGCTGCGCCACCAGCTCGGCCACCTGGGCGGGCATGCCCTGCGTGGCGAACTGGATGTTCAGCGTGAACCGCGCGCCGTTCGGCAGCTCGCGCGCGCCGTCATTGTCGCGGTCGCGCATGCCGATCTCGTCCAGCAGGCGGCGCGCCATGGCGGGGTCATACTGGATCAGGTGGCCCTGCAGCGCCGCTGGCACGAAGGGCGGCAGCGGGCTGAACGCGGTGTACTGGCGCGGCTCGCCCAGGCCGAAGAAGGCGACCTCGTTGATCTCGGCCCGGTTGATCGCCACCGACATCGCCTGGCGGAAGCGCAGGTCGGAGAACAGCTTGCGCTTTTCCGGATCGGCCGAGGTCACGTTGAAGCCAAAGGTTGGCATGGAGATGGTGGGCCGCAGGTCCACGCTGTAGTCGCCCTTCTGGCGGTGCTCCAGCAGCATGGGGGCCGCCGGCAGCTGCACCGACTGGCTCTTGTAGTCGAACTCGGCGTTGATCGCCTTCAGCAGGCGCACCTCGTTCTCCTTCACGTAGTCCTCGCTGAACCGGCTGATATAGGGCAGCTGGTTGCCGGCCGTATCGACCATGTGGAAATACGGGTTGGCCACGTAGCGCCGGCCATCCGCCGTTTCGGTGATGGTGATGAAGGATTCCAGGGTCGGCGCCGTCGCCTTCGGCAGTTTCGCCACCTTCTCGGGGTGGGAGAGCATCGGCGTCGGCACGTCCTTCCAGTCGGAGTTGGCGTAATAGGCTGCCACTGCCGCGTAGCCGTTCTCGAAGCCGAGCGACTTGGCCAGCGTGTCGGCATCCCGGTTATGCTTCGGGTGGAAGCGCCCGATGAAGTGCACCGGCTGGAACGGCTGCGAATAGTGCGACGCGAAGAAGGCCAGCAGGCCGGGCTTGGGCGCCGGCAGCTTGAACTTCACCGTCAGCGGGTCGATCACCTCCACCGTCATCGGCTTGCCGCCGACCAGCACATAGTCCTTCGGCTTCTTGGTGATGGCCTCGTCGAACATCAGGTCGTCGTGCCAGAACTTGATGTCGGCCGCGGTGAACGGGGCACCGTCGGACCATTTGTGCCCGCGGCGCAGGAAGAAGGTGAGCTCGGTGAAATCCTTGTTCCACTCCCAGCCCTTGGCCACGTTCGGCACGATGGTGGCCAGGTCGTCGGAATAGCGCACCAGGCTCACATGCCGGAACGACAGCAGGTCGGATGTGCCGGCCTCCGGCGCTTCCGACAGGCCGACGAAGGTGCCGCCGTAGCGGCCGACCGACTCATACGGCATCACCACCAGCGGCTCGGCCGGCAGGCGCTCGGCCAGCGGCGGTAGCGCGCCGTTGCCGGCGATGCGGGCATTGAGCTGCTCGATCTCGGGGTTGGCCTTGAAGACCAGCTTGCAGTTGGCGGCCTTTTCGAACTCGGAAAGCTCGAATTGCTGCGGGAACGCCCCGCGCAGGCCACCGCTGTTGGCCACGGTCGCGGCGGGGCAGGCCCCTTGCGCGAAGGCGGTGCCAGCCGCCAGGACATATGCCAGGCCCGCAATCATCACGCGGGCCATCGTTCGTTCGGTCATGAGCCACCCTTCCCCTTGCGCTGAATGCGCGTCGACACGCCAACGCCTGATGCGGGCCGCCTGAAGTGCCTCTACCCCGGTCCTGCGCGGCATTCTCGTGCCATCTATCGTCAAGCTGCAGGATCTGAAACGAGAATAGGGTGACAGTTTTGCGATTGTCGATTGGTTTCTGCTGCAAAATGCAGCGATTTGCGGGCCGGCGGGTTCCTGCTGTTCGGATAGGGGCCGCTACGGCTGCAGCGGCAGCAGGTCCCGCAGCATGATGTCCCAGGCATAGGTGGCCGCGTAGTCGTGCACCAGGAACAGCGTCACATCCGGCCGGTATTCCTGCATGAGCGCGCGACGCAAGCGGGCACGCTGTTCGCCTGAAAGCTGCGGCAGGTTGTTCAGCGACACCTGCACCACCTCCCGGAAGTAGGGTGTGAACCCCTCGGCGACAAAAGCCCCGAAGCTGTCGGTCAGCATCAGCAAACGGCCCTCCTGGCCTGGCCCCTCGTAGCGGCGCAGGTCCTCCAGCAACCGTGCCACGTCGGCCCCCAAAGCGGCCTCGAAGCAGGGAGGGCCGATGCAGGCGACCACCCCGGCCTCGGACGCATTCGCCACGGTCACATCACCCGCAATACGAACCCCGGGAAAGAAGCCGGTGATGTCGGAGCGCTCGCGCACCACGCGTGTTGGCATCGGGAAGGCGGCGTGGCGTTCCAGCTTCGTCTCGGCGATCCATGCCGCACTGCGCAGCGGGCCGATCCCGGCCCAGTGGAAGTTCTGGCGCGGGATCGCCGGGGTTGCGGGATCAAGCGCGGCCAGCAGCGGATGCAGGTTCACCACGCGGGCCCGCAGGGGATCGGGCAACGCGGCGACGATCCCCTCCAGCAGGGGCGAGGCGGCCCGGCACTGGCGCTCCAGCCACGCCGGCAGTTGCGAGGGGTAGAGCGCCGACGCGCTGGGCACCAGCACAACCAGATGCTGGGCCGGGCTGGCGGCATCACTGCGTTCCAGCACCGTGGCGAGGGATCGCGCGATCTCCTGGCGGCGTGCCGCCGAAACCAACCCGCCGCAGGAGGTGCGGATCAGGCTGTTGCGATAGGCCTCCCCGGCCGCATGCGACGCCAGGAAGATCCGGCCTTCGCGGCCCATCAGGTTCTGCGGCGAACTGAAGCTGCCGAAGACCCGATAGTGGATCTGGTCCAGCGCATCCAGATAGCGCTTGCGCAGGCCGAAATGGTCCCGCAACCAGGCATCCACCCCCGCCGTCCAGGCCGGCAGGGCGGCAAGCGTGGCCGGCGCGGCCGGGAAGGCGGCCGGCGCGCGGTTCTCGCCCCGCCGCGGCTCGCTGCGGATTGCGAACTGCATCACCGCAGGGGCTGCCAGGATCACAAGCGCGGCAAGAACGAACAGGCGCTGCAGCAACCGGCGGGTGGGGGCGGCCAGCGGTTTCTCCATCGCCCTGCCCTCAGAACCGGTAGTAGATGAAGGGGCTGTACGTCGTTCCGCTCACCACCGTCACGGCCAGCAGGAACAAGGCGAGGAACCCGGCATACATGGCAGCATCGCGCCCGGCCTGCCACGCCATGCCACCGCCCGGGCGCACCACCCAGCCCCGCCCCTTCGGCATCGCGCAGGCGGACAGCACCGCGCCGGCCAGCAACGCCGCCGCCACGCGGTTGTCCAGGAAGGCGGCTGCTGGGGCATCCAGGCCGTCGCCCCCGCCAAATCCGGCCATCGCCGCATAAAAATGCCCGGCCTGCGCCAGGCTGTCGGCGCGGAACAATACCCAGCCCAGCACCACCATCAGCACCAGGTAGCCGTGCCGCAGCGGGCGCCATAGCCGTGCCACGGCGGCACCCAGCCCGGCCCGCTCGGCGATCAGCAATGCGCCATGCCACAGGCCCCAGGCCAGGAAGGTCCAGCTCGCGCCATGCCAGAACCCGCACAGCACGAACACCAGCAGCAGATTGCGGAAGGTGGCCGCCGCCGAGCCGCGGTTGCCGCCCAGCGGGATGTACAGATAGTCGCGGAACCAGCCGGACAGGCTCATGTGCCAGCGCCGCCAGAATTCGGTGACCGACTGGGCGATGTAGGGCCGGTTGAAGTTGGCGGGGAACCGGAAGCCCAGCATGTGCGCCAGCCCGATCGCCATGTTGGAATAGCCGGCGAAGTCGAACAGGATCTGGATCGTGTAGCAGGCTGCCCCCAGCCATGAGGTGGACAGGGTCAGCTCGCCGGCCGGGAGCGCGAAGATGCGGTCCGCCGGCAGCGCCACGGTGTCTGCGATCAACACCTTCTGCGCCAGGCCCAGGATGAACACCTGCAGGCCCATGCGGAACCGCAGCATCGAGGTTCGCCGCCCTGCGATGCGACCCGCGATCATGCGGTAGCGCACGATGGGGCCGGCGATGAGTTGCGGGAACATCGCCTTGTACATGCCGAACGCCACCAGGCTGCGCTGCGGCTTCACGTCGCCGCGCCAGATGTCGATCAGGTAGGAGATGCCCTGGAAGGTGAAGAACGAAATCCCCAGCGGCAGCGCGATCTGTGGCACCGGCAGGGCCGGCAGCGCGCCCAGCACATTTACCTGCGCCACCAGGAACCCGGCATACTTGAACACCAGCAGCAGGCCGAGATTGGCCGCGATGCCCAGCACCGCCACCATGCCCGTGCGGCGCGGATCGGCCATGGCCAGGCCGGCCGCCCAGTTCACCACGATGTACACCAGAAGGATCGGCAGGTGGGCCAGGTCGCCCCAGGCATAGAAGGCCAGGCTGGCCAGGAGCAGCACCGCATTGCGCCACGGCAACACGAAGTAAAGCAGCAGCACCACCGGCAGGAAGTAGAACAGGAAGGTGATCGAGCTGAAAACCATCGGTATCGTGAGCCATGCCTGCCGGGGGGCGCAACGATCGCCACCCCTGAGGCCATAGACCAGCGCTGCGGGCCTGTATACCGGACGCCGCGCCGCCGTTGACCGGCCGCAGCGCCTGTGGCCTGCTTCCACCAACAGGCAGTGCCGATGGCACCAGCGGAGGAAGCATGTCCCAGGCAGCAGAGCGCGGCACCGTGCCGCATGCGACAGACGTTGTGGTGGTCGGCGCGGGCTTCGCCGGGCTCTACATGCTGCACCGCCTGCGCAACCAGGGGCTTTCGGCCATCGCCTTCGAAGCCGGCGAGGATGTTGGCGGCACCTGGTACTGGAACCGCTACCCCGGCGCCCGCTGCGACGTGGAAAGCGTACAGTATTCCTACGGCTTCTCCAACGAGATCCAGCAGGAATGGCACTGGCCGGAGCTGTATTCCGCCCAGCCGGACATCCTGCGCTACGCCCGCTTCGTGGCCGAGAAGCTCGACCTGCGGCGCGACATCCGCTTCTCCACCCGCGTGACCGAAGCGCACTTCAACGAAACCACCCGTCGCTGGACCGTCCGCACCGACCAGGGGGACGAAGTCTCCGCCCGCTACTGCGTCATGGCCACGGGCTGCCTCTCCACCACCCAGCTGCCGGATTTCCCCGGCCTCGAAGGCTTCCGCGGCGCCACCTACCACACCGGCCATTGGCCGCATGAGGGCGTGGACTTCACCGGCAAGCGCGTGGCCGTCATCGGCACCGGCTCCTCGGCCATCCAGTCCATACCTGAGATCGCGAAGCAGGCCGCCCACCTCGCCATCTTCCAGCGCACGCCCAATTTCTCCCTGCCCTCGCGCAATGCGGCGATGCCCGCCGAGTACGAGCAGGATTGGAAGAGCGACTACCCCGCCCGCCGCGCCGCCCAGCGCTGGACGATGAAGGGCGTCGTCGGCGCCCCCGCCGAACGCTCGGCGCTGGAGGTTTCCGCCGAGGAACGCACCCGCGTGTTCGAGGAACGGTGGAAGCTCGGCGGCGCCGCGCTGATGACCTCCTTCACCGACCTGCTCACCGTGAAGGAAGCCAACGACCACGTCGCCGATTTCGTGCGCAGCAAGATCCGCCAGATGGTGCGCGACCCCGCCAGTGCCGAGGCGCTGCTGCCCACCAGCTACCCGATCGGCACCAAGCGCATCTGCATCGATACCGCCTATTTCGAGACCTATAACCGCCCCAACGTGACGCTGGTGGATATCCGCAACGCCCCCATCGAGCGCATCATCGCAAAGGGCGTGGTGGCCCATGGGGTGGAGCACGAGGTGGATGCCATCGTGTTTGCCACCGGCTTCGATGCCATGACCGGCACGCTGACCCGCATCGACATCCAGGGGCGCGACGGCGAGACGCTGAAGCAGAAATGGGAGGCCGGGCCGCTGACCTATCTCGGCCTGATGACCGCGGGCTTCCCCAATTTGTTCATGATCACCGGCCCCGGCAGCCCCTCTGTGCTCTCCAACATGATCGTCTCGATCGAGCAGCACGTGGAATGGATCAGCGATTGCCTGACCGCCATCGGCAGCCGCCAGGGCGACTGCATCGAAGCCACCGGCCAGGCGGAGCAGAACTGGGTGCAGCACGTGGCGGAAGCCGCCGACCGCACGTTGTTTCCGCTCGCCAATAGCTGGTACATGGGCGCCAACATCCCCGGCAAGCCGCGCGTGATCCTGCCCTACGTTGCCGGTGTCGGCACCTATCGCAAGATCTGCGACGAGGTGGTGGCGGACAACTATCGCGGCTTCAGCATCACCGGGGCGGAAGCCAGGGCGGCGGCCGAGTAGGGCTTCGGCCACGACCGATCGCCGCGGGACGCGGGGTTTTCGCGACGGATTCGGGGTGATTTTGGACGCCTGACGGCTATGGCGGCGCGCGGGCGGCCTGGGTGGGGCGGAGTACCGGCGCGCGGTGGCCGGACAGGGCCATGCCCTCCGCCCGGTCGCAGCGCATCAGCCAGCCGAGGCGGGCGCGCCGGCGCAAAAACCGCCGCAGGACATAGGGGTCCCAGTCGGAGTCTTCGGTGGTGTCGGTGGTGAGGGAGACGAGCCAGTCCTTCTGCGGGCGGCGCAGGCTTTGGCGCGCGGAGGCCGCAACGGAGAATGCGGCGAGCAGGGCCAGCAGGAGGAGCTTCAACGGCAGCGGAATCCGGGCGTGCAGAATCGCCCGCGCCCAGGGGCGCGGTGCATCTGCTTCGCTCGGTGCGGCGGGTTGATGGGTCATCACCGGGAATTTCAGCACAGGATAGACCGATGGACCAGAAAATTGTCTTCGTTGATGTGAAATTATGTGCTTGACGGGCGGCTGGGGCGTCGCTGGTTTGGGCAGGGAAGAGGCTTCTTTTTTCTGAAGAAAAAAGAAGCAAAAAAGACTTCATAACCTTGCATGGGTGCCGGTTACCCAGCACCCATGCAAGGTCATAAAAGTTTTTTGGTTCTTTTTTTCAAAAAAGAACCGCTTGCCTTACACCTGCCGACACAATCAATCATTGCTTTTACGGCGGAGGGAAAAGAACTGGATTGCTTCGCTGCGCTCGCAATGACGAGGGAGTGACGGGGCGGTAGATGCGGGGGGTGGTATTACCTTACGGGCGACAAAGGTCCCAGCTTGCCCAGCTCCATCGCCTTGATCTGCAGCGCCAGGTATTTCGAGTAGATGCGGCACGGCGCCAGCCCACCGGCGATGAACCATGCGCCTTGCTGCGGCGTGCGTTTGTACATGTTGCTCAGCTCGCCATCGGGGCCGAAGCCCCAGACCGGGCCGATGCGTTCCACCATGGCCTCGCCCAGCGCGCGCCGCACCAGTTCCACCTGGGGGTAGTAGCCGGTCGACAGCACGATCAGGTCCGCCGGCACGATGCTGCCGTCCTTCAGCCGCGCTCCTTCGGCCACGAAGCGTTCGATCCGGTCGAATTGCAGCAGCCCGATCTCGCCCTTGATCATCAGCGCGGAGCTACCGGCATCCAGATTGTATCCGCCGCCGCGGGTGTAATACTTCACCTGGTGGCCGGTATCGTCCTCGCCCATGTCGTGCTTGAAGCCGATGGATTTCAGGCCGTCGATCATCTCGCGGTCCAGCTCCACCATCCGCTTCACCACGGCCTTGTAGCCCTTCATCACAAGCGGCGGCGTGGCGGCTGATGCCACCTGGTCGGCATCCTCCAGCGCGCCGGCCTCGTTCCACACCGCCTCGTTCAGCCGCGCGCTGGGGTTGATCGAAACCACGGTGGTGGAGCCGCGCTGCACCAGCGTGGTGTGAACGCCGTGGCTGTGCAGGTCCAGCGCGATGTCGTTGGCGCTGCTGCCGGTGCCGATGATCAGCGCCCGCTTGCCCGCCCAGGCCGCGCCGCTGTCGAAGCCTTCGGAATGGATCACGTCGCCCTGAAAATCCGGGAGCCCCGCGACCTCGGGGATCAGCGGATAGGCGCTGGCGCCGTTGGCGAACACCAGGTGGCGCGGGCGCAGCACCCGCTCGGTGCCGTCGGCCCGGCGCACCGTCGCG
This sequence comes from Alphaproteobacteria bacterium, assembly GCA_026400815.1. Classification (GTDB taxonomy): domain Bacteria; phylum Pseudomonadota; class Alphaproteobacteria; order Acetobacterales; family Acetobacteraceae; genus CAMDGX01. The sequence continues at coordinate 18,234 of JAPLOI010000051.1, read as the reverse complement.
GTCCAGCACTGCGCCGCTTCATCCCAGCTGCCACCGGTGAACTCGGTGTTGGTCCAGCAGTTGATCTCCATGGCATCGGCGTAGAACTCGAACCAGTTCCCCAGCATGTCCTTGGGAATGTATTTCGGCCAGGTCGGCGGGAACGGCATGTAGGGCAGGTGGTTGATGTGGGTGGAGTTGTGCAGCGCCAGGGAGTGGTAGCGCCGCCGCCAGCTGTCGCCGATGCGCGGCCACTTCTCCACCACCAGCGTATCCACGCCCTGCTGGTTCAGCCGCGCCGCCACCGCCAGGCCGGCCTGCGCGCCGCCGATCACCAGCACCGTAGGGTCACGATCCTCATAGGCCGCGGCCTTGCGGCGCACATCGGCCCAGTTGTCGCCGCCGAAGTTGCGTGAATAGGCGGCGCCGGTCGGCCGGTTGTCGCCGATCTGCTCCTCCCAACCCTCCAGCGCCTCCAGCGTGGTGGAGATGTGCCAGGCCTGCATCCCGCCTTCGCCCGGCGCCAGCCGCAGCAGCCCGGCGCCGCGGCCATGCGCGGTCTTGAACCCGAAGATCGCCTCCGTGCTTTCGATGCCCAGCCGCGTGGCCGCCTTCGGCGCCCGCCGATCTGGCGGCAGGTGGAAGCCGTGCGCCTGGATTTCGCCCTGCGCCGCGACCAGCCGTGCGGCTACTGCGTCACGGCCCTCGGTGGGGGTGAAATGCCAGGTGAAGGCCAGGATGTCGCGCCATTGCGCCTCGGGGTGGAACAGCGCTGCGATCCCCGCCGCATCGCGCGCGGCCAAAGCGGCCTCGAAGGCGGCGAGCCAATCCTCCGCCGCGGCACGGTGCCGGGCGGTGGCCTGGAACTCGGCGAAGGCCTGGTCGAAACGGTCCATCGGATGTTTCCCTCGCACGTGGCGGCGTTTGTGACAGTGTCCCGCATCTGGACCCGCCCGCCAAGCGGTGCGTGGTTGATGCCACGCGCTGAGCGCGTCGTTGCCCCCCTGGGCGCCCGGTGCCTAAGCTGCCGCCAACACCAACCAAAAGGGGGAAACGATCATGCGGCTTCAGGGCAAGGTGGCGATCGTCACGGGCGGCGCGCACGGCATGGGCGAGGCGGAATCGCGCCTGTTTGCGCGCGAAGGCGCGAAGGTGGTGGTGGCCGACATCCTGCCCGATCTCGGCGATGCCGTGGTCGACTCCATCCGCGCCGATGGCGGGACCGCGATGTTCCACCGCATCGACGTCTCGCAGGAGGCGGAGTGGGAGGCGCTGATCGCCGCCACCCTGGCTGCCTATGGGCGGATCGACGTGCTGGTGAACAATGCCGGCATCTCCGGCAGTGCGGTGGGCGACCCCGATGCCATCGAGGGCTGGAACAAGCTGATCGCGGTGAACCAGACCTCGGTGTTCCTCGGCACCAAGCTGGCCGCGAACGAGATGATGAAGACCGGCGGCGGCTCCATCATCAACATCTCGTCGATCAATGGCTTTGTCGGCAGCGATGGCGGCCACCCGGGCTACCACGCCTCCAAGGGCGCGGTGCGGATCTATTCCAAGGCGGCGGCGGTGCGCTACGGGCCCCAGGGCATCCGGGTGAACACGGTGCATCCCGGCTACCTGCCGCCGATGCTGAACGGCACCAACGCCAATTCCCGCGCCCTGGCCGTGGCGCAGACCCCGCTGCGCCGGATCGGCGTGCCGATGGATGTGGCCTATGGCGTGCTCTACCTGGCCTCCGATGAATCTTCGTTCGTGACCGGCTCTGAACTGGTCATCGATGGAGGGTGGCTGGCTCAGTAAAGCAAGGAAGTCTTCTTTTTCTGAAGAAAAAGAAGCAAAAAGACTTTTTCCATTTGTGCCCCGGCCTTCGATCGAAGGCCGGGGCACAAAGTCAGAAAAGTTTTTTGGTTCTTTTTTTCAAAAAAGAACCGCTTCCTTCCTTACCGCTTGATCCCAGACAGCGCGCTCTGAATGCCCGCCGTCGCCCAGGGCCCCCACGGGACGGTGAAGAACTTGAAGCCGCGGTCCACGAAGAAGTTCGGGTCCATGCCCGGCGGGATGAAGTACATGCCGGCCGCGATGCCGTGCTTTGCCGCGGTGCCGGCGATCTTGTCCAGCGCGCGCAGGTAGGTGTCGCAGCTATAGTCCAGCGGCACGTCCAGCTCGATCGACAGGTCGGAGGGGCCGATCAGCAGCACGTCCACGCCGGGGACGGAGGCGATGGCGTCCAGGTTTTCCAGCGCCTGCTTGGTTTCGATCATCGGCACGATGACGAGTTCGTCGTTCACCGTGTCCATGTATTCGCGGTAGCTGCCGAAGCTGCCCCATTCGCCGCGCTCGCCGGCGTTGCTGCGGTTGCCGGCCGGGTAGTAGCGGCAGGCGCGCACCATCGCTTCGGCTTCGGCGCGGGTGTTGACCATCGGCACGATGATGCCGCGGGCGCCGGCATCCAGCGCGAAGCAGATCTGCTCGGGGATGTTGGAGCTGGTGCGCACCAGCGGTGCGGCCTTCTTGCCCTTCATCGCCGCGATCGGCGCGCCGAGCTGCTTCAGCTCCCAGGGGGAATGCTGTGTGTCGAACAGCAGGAAATCGAAGCCGGCATCGCCCAGCAGGGCAACATCGACATTCGGCGCACCGGCCGTGCCGACCACGGTCTTGCCGGCCTTGATGGAAGTCTTGATGGCGTTCATTCGGTCTCGATGCCTCCCTCGGGGGCTTGCTGCCCGTTCGATCGGCCGGCACGCGCCGGCATGGCGATATCGTACAGCAACCCCGGCGAGTGGCTAGGGGCGGGCGCGCAGGCCCGCCCCGTTGCTCGCTCAGCGCGCGCGCTGCCGCCGCCGGCGGGCGATGCCCAGGCCGAGCAGCCCCAGACCCAGCACCGAAAGCGTTGCCGGCTCCGGCACATCCGTCGTTCCGATGCCGCCGCCATCCGTGACCGTGCTTGTGGTGAGCCCGCCGATGAAGACCCCGCTATCGAAGATGGAATCGCCGGTATCGGCCACTGCGATCACGATCGTATGCGTCGAAAGCGTGGGGTCGAGCAGGCCGGTGACGGTGAAGACCTGCGTCAGCCCATTGTATTCGATGCCGTAGGGGCTGGTTCCAACCGGGTTCGCGATGAAGTTGGTCGGGTTGCCCGCCGTGTTGGAGATCAGCTCGCCGCCGGGGAACTTGGCGTAGTTCACGCCATCGATGAAGAAGCCGAAGATGTCCGTCACCGACTGGGTCGAGAACTCATCGGTGCCGAAGACGAACTGTGCCTGCACCGAATTGCCCGAGGCCACGGTGAAGCTGAAGCCGAGCGCGTTGGCGCCGTTGGTGCTGTTGCCGGTCAGGGTGGACAGCAGCGCGTTGCTGCCGGTGCCAGGGAAGACCGGGTTGAACTGGTTCACCGTGTTGGTCAGCGGCAGGTTGGCGGTGCCGGAGGTGAGCACGATGCCGTTGGGCAGGGACAGAGTTGGCCCGCTGCCGGAGCCGGGAACCAGGTTGAACCCGGTATAGGTGCCGGACTGCCCCGCGGCGAGGCTGCCCTGGTAGGTTGAGGTGCCCGGCACGACCGTGATGCCGGAGCCGGGCGCCAGAAGCGGCGGGATCAGTTGGGCCGCGGCATCGCCCGTGGTCACGGTGGTGATGGTCAGCGCCGCCGCCGGCAGTGGCGCCAGCGCCAGCCCCGCTGCCAGCCCGATGGCCGCCAGGCCGGGCGCAGAAGAGATGCGAATGTTTCGATGTTTGATCATGAAAGAATGCCTCCAGTGAAAGGGTGCTTTTCCCCGGAGGCACTCAAGCAAGTATCAAGCCAATACGTTGGCCTTCAAGAAATCAACATGTTCCATGTATGCAATGCACCCTGCATACAAATGATGCAAAGAATCCCGACACTTCGGCCCTAGACGATCGGGTCCAGCACCACAACCGGGATCTCCCGATCCACGGCCTTCTTCTGGTAGTCGGCATAGGGCGGCCAGAACTTCAGCGCCGTTTCCCACAGCCCCGCGCGCTCCGGCCCGGTCACGGTGCGGGCGCGCACGCGCAACTTCTTCGTGCCCACCTGGATCTCTGCCTCTGGGTGCACCAGCAGGTTCTTGTACCAGCCGGGATGGTCCGGCGCGCCGCCCTTGGAGGCGACGATGATGTACCCGCCCGTGGCCGTGTCGCCGTAGAATAGCGGGAAGATGAACGGCTCGCCGCTCTTGCGGCCCTTCGTTACCAGCAGCAGCGAAGGCACTGCCATCTCCGGCAGGTTGGGCAGCTTGATCGTGTACATGTGCCCATCCGTACCCCCGCTGGAGAGGTAGCGGTTCACGTGGTCCACCATCCATTGCGGCATCTGCGGTGCCAGCTTCCAATCGCTCATTGCCTGCGCTCCCTTGCCTCGTGGCGTTGGCGGCAATGTGGGCCAGCCCGGCCCCGTCCGCCAGGGGGCGCGCACGCGGCACCCCACCCACGCGGGCCCGCCATGCCGTTGCGGCAGGCGACCGCGCATGACAAGCGCGGCGCGTTCGGGTAGCGACGCGCCAAGCAACCGGCCCGGTCGTGCGCCATGTTCCTCCCTGCCTCCGCCCCCGCCAGACGCACGCGCCGCCTGCCCAACCAATGGGACCTTGCCGCCCTGCTCTTCGTCCTCGGCGCGCTCGCCGCCTTCGGCCACGGCGCCGCCGGCACGCTTGCCCCGATCGATGCGCCGGAGGCGACGCGCCTCACCCTCGCCGCGGCCGATCTTCCCTACTATGCCCTGCGTACCGTCATGCGCATGCTCGCCGCCATGGCAGCCTCGCTGCTGTTCACCTTCGCCTTCGCCACCCTGGCCGCGAAGAGCCGGCGCGCCGGTGCCGTGCTCGTGCCCTTGCTCGATATCCTGCAATCCGTCCCGATCCTGGGGTTCCTCTCTTTCACCATCGCCTTCTTCATGGGCCTCTTTCCCGGCCAGGTACTGGGCCTGGAGCTGGCCGCCATTTTCGCAATCTTCACCAGCCAGGCCTGGAACATGGCCTTTGCCATGTACCAGTCCCTCACCACCCTGCCGCAGGACCTGGTGGAGGCCACCCGCGCCTACCGCCTCACCGCCTGGCAGCGCTTCTGGCGACTGGAGGTACCCTTCGCCATGCCGGGGCTGGTGTGGAACATGGTCCTTTCCATGTCTGGCGGCTGGTTCTTCGTGGTGGCGAGCGAGGCGATCACCCTGGGCGACGCCACGTGGCGCCTGCCTGGCATCGGCAGCTACGTTGCCCTCGCGCTCGAACAGCGCGACCTCGGCGCCATCGGGCTTGCCGTGCTTGCCATGGGCCTCGTGATCCTCGCGTACGACCAGCTGCTCTTTCGCCCGCTTGTAGCCTGGTCTGGAAAGTTCCGCTTCGAAACCACTGCCGGTGCAAATGCGCCCGACCCATGGGTGCTCGCCCTCCTGCGCCGCACCCGCGTGCTGCGCCGCGCCGCCGAAGCGCTTGGCACCGGGCTTGCCGCCATCGGCTCGCTGCGCCTCCGCCTGCCGGCCTTGCCCCTGGGCCTTCGCTTTCGCCTGGGCCTGCCACGCCAGGGCCGGAGCCGCATCGCCATGGGCCGCGCCGGCGACCTCGCCTTCGGCCTTGCCGTTGCCGCCCTGGCCGGCCTCGCCTTCTGGCGCCTTGCCGACTATGTCGCCGCGGCCGTCTCCTGGGGGGAGCTCGGGGAGGTGCTGCTGCTCGCTCTCTTCACCCTGCTGCGGGTCGCGGCGATGATTGGCCTTGCCTCCATCGTCTGGCTGCCGGTGGGCGCCTGGCTCGGCCGGCGCCCTGCTCTCACCCGGCTTGCCCAGCCGGTCATCCAGTTCCTCGCCGCCTTCCCGGCCAACCTGCTGTTTCCGCCCTTCGTGGTCGGTATCGTCCATTTCGGCCTTTCGCCCGAGATCTGGCTCAGCCCGTTGATGGTGCTCGGCACGCAGTGGTACATCCTGTTCAACGTGATCGCCGCCAGCGCCGCGCTGCCCGGCGACCTTGCCGAGGCGGCCAGCACGCTGCGCCTTTCCGGCTGGCTGTGGTGGCGCCGCGTGATGTGGCCGGCCATCCTGCCTGCCTATGTCACCGGCGCCATCACCGCCTCCGGCGGCGCCTGGAACGCCGCGATCGTGGCCGAGGTTGCCGCCTGGGGCGATACGAAGCTCGTTGCCTCGGGCCTCGGCGCCTACATCGCCCAGGCCACGGAGGCCGGGGACTTTCCGCGCATCGCGCTGGGCGTTGCCGTCATGGTCGTGTTCGTCGTCGTCATCAACCGGCTGCTCTGGCGCCCCCTGGCCGCCTTCGCCGCCCGCCGCGCCACCTTCTGACCGGAGCCACGCCATGGATCACGACATCCTGCTCGAGGTGCGCGGCTGCAGGCAGGCCTACCACAAGGACAGCGCCGCCGACCTTGTGGTGCTCGACGACGTGAACCTCACGCTCCGGGCCGGCGAGATCGTCGGCCTGCTCGGCCGCTCCGGCTCCGGCAAATCCACCCTGCTGCGCATCGTCGCCGGCCTGCTGGTTCCCACCCAGGGCGAGGTTCGCTGGCGCGGTGCCCCGATCGCCGGCCCTGCCGAGGGCATCGCCATGGTGTTCCAGAGCTTCGCCCTGTTTCCCTGGCTGACCGTGCAGGAGAACGTGGAACTCGGCCTGGAAGCCCAGGGCGTTCCGCGCGCGGAGCGTGAGCGCCGCGCCGAGGAGGCGATCGCCCTCATCGGCCTTGGCGGGTTCGAGGGTGCCTACCCCAAGGAGCTGTCCGGCGGCATGCGCCAGCGCGTCGGCCTCGCCCGCGCCCTTGTCGTCCATCCCGACCTGCTGCTCATGGACGAGCCGTTCAGCGCGCTCGACGTGCTCACCGCCGAAACCCTGCGTACCGACCTCATCGACCTCTGGTCCGAAGGCCGCCTTCCCGCCCGCGCCCTGCTCATGGTCACCCACGGCATTGAGGAAGCGGTGCTGATGTGCGACCGCATCCTGGTTTTCGCCTCCAACCCCGGCCGCGTTGAGCACGAGTTGCGCGTCACCCTGCCGCATCCCCGCAACCGCCACGACCCCGCCTTTGGCCACATCGTGGACGACATCTACGGCATGCTCACGCGGCGCGCCCCCGCACCCGCACCCAGCCGCACCATCCCGGCCGACGAAACCGGCCTGGCCACGCCGCTCCATCCCGTCAGCACCAACCTCATGGCCGGCCTGCTGGAAACCCTCGCCGCGCCGCCCTATCGCGGCCGCGCCGACCTGCCGGCCCTGGCCAGCGCGCTGCAGCTGGAGGTGGACGACCTGCTGCCCCTCGGCGAGGCGCTGGCCCTGCTGCGCCTGGCCGAGCTGGCCGAAGGCGATTTGCACCTGCTGGAAGCCGGCCGCAGCTTCGTCGATGCCGATACCGAGCCGCGCAAGCTGCTCTTCGCCGAGGCCCTGCGCAGCCATGTCCGCCTCGCCGCCACCATTCGCCGCACGCTGGACGAACGCTGGAACCACCGCGTGCCCGCGCTGCGCTTCCGCGACGAACTGGAAGACCACATGTCGCCGGACTACGCCGAAGCCACGCTGCGCGCCGTGATCGGCTGGGGCCGCTACGCCGAGCTGTTCGGCTACGACGAGGAGGCGGACCAGTTCATGCTGGAAGACCAGGAAGAAGGGTGAAAGAAAGAATCTTCTTTTTCTGAAGAAAAAGAAGCAAAAAGACTTTTTTACTGGATGCGAGGATTTTTTTTCGCCGATCAGTGATAAAAGTTTTTTGGTTCTTTTTTTCAAAAAAGAACCGCTTCCTTGCTTTACCCGAACATGAACCACACCCGGAACACCAGCTGTTCCGCCCACCCCTGCCGCCGCAGCCCGCACCGGTGCAGCGCCACAAGCCGCTGCCACGGCCCGCCGCGCAGCCCCTGCTGGATCAGGTCCAGCTGCATCCGGGCTTCCGGTGTCAGCAGGTGCCGCTGGGCGTCCAGCGCGGCCACGTTCTCCCGCAGCAGATCCATGAACGCCCGCGGGCCGCGCCGCAACGCTGCCCAGGCCCGCCGCGCAAAGCTTCGCTGCGCCCCCACCGCGTTGCCGCCATGCTGGCGATACAGCACCACGGGCTCGTCATCGGCCAGGAACGCGCCACCGGCCGCCGTCACCAGCAGATAGGCCCACCAGTCATGAAGGCACCCGGCCGGGGACCAACTGCCTGCCACCAGCCGCGCCGCCGCCGCGTTCATCGCCATGGTGCAGCCGGTGGCGAGGTTCTGCGTCAGGGACGCCGGGAAGCGCGGCGTTACCCCCAGCCGGGCAGAGGCCGCCAGCGGGGTCAGCTTCGCATCCACCAGCACCTGGCGTGCGCAATAGACCGCGGGCAGTTCGTCCGCCGCCTCGCCCAGCGCCCGCACGGCGCGGGAGAGCTTGAACGGCAGCCACACATCGTCCTGGTCGGCAAAGGCCACCACGTCCCACGGGCGGAGCCCCGGCGCCACGTGGCGCAACAATGCGAGGAACCCGGCGGCGGAGCCCACATGCGTTCCTGGAACCGTCAACTGTTCCACCCGCCCGGGCGCCTGCCGGGCGGCAAAATCCTGCAGGATCGCCACGCTCTCGTCGCGGGAACCGTCGTCGCGCCACACCAGCTGCCAGTTGGCATGGTCCTGCGCCTCCAGGCTGGCCAATTGCTCGGCCAGGAAGGCCGCGCCGTTATAGCTGGCCAGCAGGATGACGACGCGAGCTTCCGCGGCGCGCGACGCCATGGTCGGCCTATCGCGTGGATGCGGACGCGAAGATGCGCGCCAGGGTGCGGTCAAGCGCCGCCTCCCATTGCGGCAGGCGCAGGCCGAACACCTGCTCCAGCCGGCTGCAATCCAGCCTGGAATCCGCCGGCCGCTGCACCGGCGTCGGGAATTCCGCACTGCCGATCGCCTCGATCGCCTCGGGCTGCTTCTGGCCATAGGGTGCGGCGCGCGTGATCGCCGCGCTGGCCAGGCCGTGCCAGGTCGTCTCGCCGCCGCCGGCGGCATGGAAGATGCCGCCGAACCGGTCCTGCCAGCCTTCGCGCGCGATCGCCTCGGCCATGCCCAGGATCGCCTCGGCGAGGTCGGAAGCCGCCGTGGGGCAGCCGCGCTGGTCCGCCACCACGCGCAGCCGGTCGCGCGTGCTTGCCAGGTTCAGCATGGTCAGCACGAAGTTGCGCCCGCGCGCCGCATACACCCAGGAGGTGCGCAGCACGATCGCCTGCCGGCATGCCGCCAGCACTGCCTGCTCGCCGGCCAGCTTGCTGGCGCCATAGACGCTGGTGGGGTTGGGCGCGTCGTTTTCGGTGTACGGCGCGCCCTTGGAGCCATCGAACACAAAATCAGTCGAGACATGGATCAGCGGAATGCCGGCACCGGCGCAATAGGCGGCCAGCACCGCCGGCCCGTCGCGGTTGGCCCGCCACGCGGCCGCCGCGTCGCTCTCGGCGCGATCCACCGCGGTATAGGCCGCGGCATTGATCACCAGCGCGGGCTTGGCCGCGGCCAGCACGGCCGGCAGGCCGGTGATGCGATCGAAATCGAAATCGGGCCGGCCCACCACGCGCACCGGGCGCGCACCAGCGGCCTCTGCCAGCGCCTGCGCCAATTGCCCACTGCCGCCCGTCACCAGGATCGTCATCGGATTACACCGAATACCAGGAATCACACGCCGCAAGCCGCGGCAGCGCTGCATCCTTGTCGGACAGCTTCACCTCGTCCGCCCCCACCGGCCAGGGCAGCGCCAGGTCGGGGTCGTTCCAGATCACCCCGCGCTCGGCGTCGCGGTCGTAGGGGGCGTTCACCTTGTAGGCCACCTCGGTGTCCGGCATCAGCGTGCAGAACCCGTGCAGGAACCCGCCGGGCACCCAGAGCTGGGTGAAATTCTCCGCACTCAGCACCGCCGCGGCATGCTGGCCGTAGGTGGGGGAACCGCGGCGGATATCCACCACCACGTCCCAGATGGCGCCCTTGAGGCAGCGCACCAGCTTGCCCTGCACGTTCGGCGCGATCTGGCAGTGCAGCCCGCGCACCACGCCGCGCTGGGCGGAGTAGCTGTGGTTGTCCTGCACGAAATCCACGTCGATTCCGGCGCGGGCGAAGGCCGCACGGTTCCAGGTCTCGGCAAAGAACCCACGGCTGTCGCTGAAGCGCCGCGGCGTTACCAGCATCACCTCGGGGATGGACAGGCGTTCCACCTGCATGGCGCGTCAGTCCCCCGTGCCGTGATCGGCCAGTGCCATCAGCACCTGGCCGAGTTCGGTCTTGCCCAGCGCGCGCGCCCGCTCGCGCAGCTGCGCGGCATCGATCCAGCCCATGCGGAACGCCACCTCCTCCGGGCAGCCCACCAGCATGCCCTGCCGGGTCTGGATGGTCTGCACGAAGGTCGCTGCCTGCAGCAGGCTGTCCGGCGTGCCGGCATCCAGCCACGCGCAGCCGCGGCCGAGCTTTTCGACCTGCAGCGAGCCTTCCTCCAGGTACATGCGGTTGAGATCGGTGATCTCCAGCTCGCCGCGCGCGGAGGGCTTCACCCGCGCGGCCATCTCCGTCACCCGCTTGTCGTAGTAGTAGAGCCCGATCACCGCCCAGTTGGATTTCGGCTGCGTCGGCTTCTCCACGATTTCCAGCGCGCGGCCGTCCTCGTCCATCGAGACCACGCCGTACCGCTCGGGGTCGCGCACGTGGTAGGCGAACACCGTCGCTCCATCCTGCACCGCCGCCGCCCGGCGCAACGTGCGCGACAGGTGCTCGCCGAAGATCATGTTGTCGCCCAGCGCCAGCGCGCAGGGCTCGCCGCCGAGCCACTCGGCGCCGATATGGAAGGCCTGCGCCAGCCCTTCCGGCTTCGGCTGCTCGGCATAGGTGAACTTCACCCCCAGCCGCTCGCCGCTGCCCAGCAGGCGGCGGAACTGCGGCAGGTCCTCCGGCGTGGAGATCACCATGATCTCGCGGATGCCAGACAGCATCAGCACCGTCAGCGGGTAGTACACCATCGGCTTGTCGTACACCGGCAGCAGCTGCTTGCTCGCCGCCAGCGTCATCGGGTGCAGGCGCGTGCCCGACCCGCCAGCAAGAAGAATACCCTTCATGGCCCCAAATCTCCTCAGGCCGCGCTTTTCGCCTGGCCCGCCTTGCCTTCACCGAGCCGCTGCCCGGCATAACGGGCGGCGCGGATCTTCTCCCACCAGGCCCGGTTGGCCAGGTACCAGTCGATCGTGCGGCCCAGCCCGGTCTCGAAATCGTGCGGCGCCTTCCAGCCCAGCGCCGCCTCGGCGCGGCTGGGGTCGATCTCGTAGCGGAAATCATGGCCCGGCCGGTCGGTCACGTAGGTGATCAGCCGCGCCCGCGGCCCTGCCGGGTCTGGCACCCGCGCATCCACCGCGGCGCAGATCGCGTGCACAACCTCCAGGTTGGTGCGCGGCTGCCGCCCACCGATCCCATAGGTCGCGCCCGGCTGCCCCTTCAGCGCCACGTGCAGCAGCGCATCGGCATGGTCGTCCACATACAGCCAGTCGCGCATGTTGGTGCCATCGCCGTACACCGGCAGCGGCTTGCCCTCCAGCGCGTTCAGGATCATCACCGGGATCAGCTTCTCGGGAAACTGCCAGGGCCCATAGTTGTTCACCGTGTTGCTCACGATGGTCGGCAGCCCATAGGTGTGGTTCCAGGCCCGCACCAGGTGGTCGCTCGCCGCCTTGCTCGCCGAATACGGGCTGCGTGGATCGTACGGCGTCTCCTCGTTGAACGGCGGATCGCTCTTGCCCAGCGCGCCGAACACCTCGTCGGTGGAGATGTGGTGGAACCGGAACGCCGCGCGGCGGTCCGCCGGCAACCCGCGCCAATACTCCAGGGCCGTATCCAGCAGGGTGTAGGTACCCACCACGTTGGACTGGATGAACGGCCCGGGCCCGTCGATCGACCGGTCCACATGCGTCTCGGCCGCCAGATGCATCACCAGGTCGGGCTGGTGCGTTGCGAACACCTGCCGCATCGCCGCATGGTCGGCGATATCCGCCCGAACCAGCGTGTGCCGCGCATGGCCCGCGCCTTCCTCCATCGCCTCCTCGGAGGCCGCGTAGGTCATCTTGTCAACATTCACCACGGAATGATCGGTCGTCCGGATCACGTGGCGCACAACAGCGGATCCAATGAATCCGCATCCGCCTGTCACCATGAGGCGCATGATCTATAATGAACCCTTTCTGTATGGCCGCAAACTGCCAGCCCCTTGCCGGGTCCGCAACCGTGAAGTGCCCAAGCGACCGGCCCCGCCGATCACAACCTTTTTATGGCGCCAATGGACGCATCGCATTGTCTGCCGCCGGACAGCCCTGCGGCCGCCAGACTTGCCCGCGACGGGCAGCCATGGTTGTAGTTGGCCTAGAATTCGGCCGCTTTGATGAACAAATCCCTTCCGGTGCCATCCGGTAAGGAACAGTCAACCGGCAAGGGGCAGATCTAGGCGATGATTCCAGGCATCAGCACCACTGCCGAGGCGCGTCTGACAGGCGTCCTCGATCCGCGCGTTACGGACATCGCCGAAGACAGCTTCGCAGCCCGTGACTACACCATTCTAGATGCGTCGGACGACGAGGCAAAGCGCCTCGGTGTCCACTGCACCGGCGGCGGCGTCACCCTTGTCGTTACCGACCCCACCCGCCGCCTGGGCGATATCCGCGTCCAGTCCGGCGGCCGCGACAACACGCTTTTCTTCGACAACCTCGCCTGGGGCGGCAATTGCTACGCCACCATCCGCATGCTCGGCAGCGACACCGTGATGCTGTTCAACGACATCGGCGACGAATTCGTCTCCATGCAGGACATCTACCTGCGCTCCAACGGCCAGTTCGTCTTCTGGGGCCGCGGCGCCTCGGCTGTTGGCATCTCGATGGAAATCGAAGGGGAGGGTGTCGGCGTTGTCATCGGCGACGACGCGCTGATCTCCAACGGCGTCTGGATCCGCAACCACGACATGCACGCCATCCACGACCTGCGCACCGACACCCGCATCAACCGCCCCCCCGTGCAGACCGTCCTCGAACGCCATGTCTGGCTCGGCCACGATGCCATGCTGCTCGCCACCGAGCGCATCGGCACCGGCGCCATCGTTGGCACCCGCGCGCTGGTCAAGGGCACCGTCCCGCCCCGCGTCGTTGTGGCCGGCACCCCAGCGCGCGTGATCCGCGAGGGTGTCTCCTGGGGTCGTTCCAACAACGGTATGACCACCGCCGAACGCACTGCCATCGGCCTGCCCGCCCTGCCGGAAACCTGACCCCCAGGTTTCCGCGCCTGCCGGAAACACTCCGTACACCGGATACTGGTAATCAAGTGCCGCTCAGCCACTCCACGGCAGTTGCGGCCAGACGCGCGCTTGGGTATTCCTGGCCCGCGGCCCGGCCCCCACCGCCGCACGGGGACGCCCAGCCGAGCAAGGAGCTTCCTCGTTGCCGCAAACGCCCTATATTCCGCACATCGACCTCCTGCTGCAGGCCCTGCGCGTCAACCGCGACCGGCTGAACAGCAAGTCGAAGATCGCCATCGATGCGAAGCTGCTGAAGACCGTCCTCCAGGCCATGGTCGCCGGCGCCCCGTTCAATGAGGCGTTCTACAAGCAGAACTACCCGGACCTTGCCGCCGCGCAGGCCTCCGGCGCCATCCCCGATCTTCACAAGCATTTCATCGAAAACGGCTATTTCGAGGGCCGCTTCGGCTCCGCCCCGCCGGTGGACGAGGCATACTACACCAGCACCTACAAGGATGTGGGCCAGGCCGTGCTGAAGGGCGATGTCACCTCTGGAACCGAGCACTATCTCCGCTCCGGCGCCTCTGAAGGCCGCGTGCCGAATGAGGAAATTCGGTCCGAGCTGGAGGCCTGGATGGTCGTCCTGCGCGAATGACCATCCTGCCGCGGGCCGCCCATACCCCGCCGCCCGCGGATGACCACCGACTGCCGCCGGCAGGGCGCCCCGTGGGAAGGGCACCCGCCGCGCCGGATTTCTTGGGCGGGAGCCGCCGATGAGCGACCTGATGCGCACCCATCGTGCGCTGTGCACGCCTTTCGTCAGCGAGGAGCTGTTCCGGCGCGCCTTCGGTGCCGGCCGCGCCAATATCGGCACGATCGCGCGCTACCTCGCCACCCCCATCCCCGACCGCCCCATCCTGTCCTTCTACTTCGACGCCAACTACTACCGGGACCTCAACCCGGATGTGGTGGATGCCGGGCTCGACCCCCTGCTGCACTTCATCGATCCCGGCGTGTCGGAGGATCGCTCCCCCCACCCGCTGGTCGATATCAAGTACATCCTCACCCAGGATTCCGGCCTGCTCGGCAACCCGCCGCAGATCGAGCTGCTGGTGGATCTGCTGGAATACGACCTCGCCATCCCCAGCCCCTATTTCGACCCGGCCGCCTATCGCGCCGCCCTTGGTGATGCCGCGCCGGCCAACGCCCTGCTGCGCCACTACATCACCACCGGCCTGTGGGAGCGCCACCGCCCCAACCCCTGGTTCGACCCCACCTGGTACGCCGCCCAGTATGAGGACGTACCCGGCGACCCCTACGGCGCGCTGCGCCACTTCGTGCAGATCGGCGACGCCGAAGGCCGCGCCGCCAGCCCCGAATTCGACGGCCGCACCTACCTCCTGCGCAACCCGGACGTGGCCGAGGCCGGCATGCTGCCGCTGCGCCACTTCCTCACCCAGGGCCGCATCGAGGGCCGCGAGGCACCCGCCTTCACCCTCATCGTTCCCGGCCCCGCCAGCCCGCAATCCAGCGCCCCGCAGCCCGAAATCGGCCTCGCCTTCCCGGCCGAGGCCGCCGACGCCCTGGCCCGCGATGCCGACATGCGCCGCCGCGTCGCCTGGATGCGCCAGCAGCGCAAGGATGGCGTGGAGGTCTCCCCCGCCCCGCGCATCCGCTCCCTCACGCCATCCGACGACATCGCCATCCTCGAATTCCCGGCGCCGAAGAAGCCGCGCGTCTCCCTGCTGATCCCGGTCTACAACGAGCTCGACGTTACCGTGGAATGCCTGCTCGCCCTGCAGCAGAGCCTGCCGGAGACCGAGATCGAGATCATCATCGCGGATGACTGCTCCACCGACCCCGATGTCCAGCGCCTGGCCGATGTTCCCGGCCTCGTCTATCTGCGCGAAGACCAGAACGCCGGCTTCATCGGCAACTGCAACGCCGCCTTCGGCAAGTGCCGCGGCGAATACGTGCTGCTGCTGAACAACGACACCCAGGTGATGCCCGGCGCCATCGACATGCTGGTGGCGGCCCTGGATGTGGACGAGACCATCGGCGCCGCCGGCCCCAAGCTGATCTACCCCGATGGCCGCGTGCAGGAAGCCGGCTGCATCCTGAAGCCGAACGGCGAGGCCGGCATGGTCGGCCTGTTCGCCGACCCCCGCGAGGGCGGCTACTGCTACGACCGCGACGTGCCCTATATCTCTGGCGCCGCGCTGATGGTGCGCCGCGAACTGGTCGGCGAAACCCTGTTCGACCCCGCCTTCAAGCCCGCCTACTGCGAAGACGCCGATCTCTGCCTGCGCCTGATCGACAAGGGCTACCGCATCCGCTTCATCGCCGATGCCGTGGTGCTGCACCACCTCAGCGTCTCGTCCAACCGCCAGTCCATCACCCGCAAGCTGCGCACCATCACCCGCAACCAGCAGACGCTGTCCACCCGCTGGGCCCCGCTGCTGGAGCGCCTGAACCAGGTCCGCACGCTGGCCTTCTACCTGCCGCAGTTCCACCCCACGCCGGAAAACGACCTCTGGTGGGGCCGCGGCTTCACGGAATGGACCAACGTCACCAAGGCGCGCGCCAGCTATGCCGGCCAGTACCAGCCGCATCTGCCCAGCGACCTCGGCTTCTACGACCTGCGCAACCCCGACACCCTGCGCGCCCAGGGCGAGCTCGCCGCGCGCTACGGCATCGATGGGTTCGTTGTGTATTACTACAACTTTGGCGCCCGCCGCGTGCTGCACAAGCCGATCGAAGTGGCCCGCGCCAACCCCGACATCCCCTTCAACTGGTGCCTGTGCTGGGCCAACGAGAACTGGACCAAGCACTGGGATGGCGGCACGCGCGAGATCCTGCTGGAACAGAGCTACGACGACGACACGCTGGCCTCGATCATCGCCGATGCCGTGGAGCAGGCCGCAGACCCGCGCTACATCCGCGTGGACGACAAGCCGCTGTTTCTGCTCTACCGCCCGCTGCTGCTGCCTGACTGCAAGGCCTTTGCCGCCATGGCCCGGGAGGCCTTCGCCAAGGCCGGCTTCCCCGGCGTGCATCTCGTCTATGTCGAGAGCATGGAAGCGGTCGATCGCGGCATGCGCCCGGCCGATCTCGGCTTCGATGCCGCCGTGGAATTCCCCCCCCAGGGCCGTGCGGCGCAGGAGGAAAGCCCGGTGGAGGTGTTCAAGCCCGATTGGGCCGGCACCCGCTACAACTACCCGGAAACCGTGCTGAACTTCCTCCGGCGGGACAGCGTGCCCTATCCCCGCTACCCCGCCATCTTCCCCAGCTGGGACAACACCGCCCGCCAGCCGCTGCGCGGCCACAGCTTCGACGGCACCAGCCCCGAGGCCTTCCGCGTCTATGCCGAGGAGAAGATCGAGGAAGTGCGCCAGTTCCACATGGGCGGCGAGCGCCTTCTGTTCGTCAACGCCTGGAACGAATGGGCCGAGGGCACCCACCTGGAGCCGGACATCGCGCACGGCCACCGCTGGCTCGAAGCCCTGCGTGACGCCATGACCGCAAAGCGGTGGGCATAGTCATGGCACTCCTCACGATCGACGAAGTGGACGTCACCATCGTCGGCCACCCCTGGGCGCCGATCGGCATGGGCGAGCAGATGCGCAGCCACATCATGGCCGGCCGCGCCCTGATGCTGAACCAGCGCGTGTACGATGTGTTCCGCTACGCCCAGCGCACCGATGCCGCCCACGCCCAGATCCTGGAAGGGCTGGAGGTGGATGTCCTGCCCGGCGGCATTCGCATCTTCCACATCAACGGCGACGAGGTCGATGCCGTGATCGCCGCCATCGAGGCGCGCGGCGGCAGCTTCGAGGATGGCTACAACATCATCGTTCCGGCCTGGGAACTGCCCACCTACCCCGCCCCCTGGGCTGAGAAGCTGAAGCGTTTCGACGAGGTCTGGGCGCTGTCCCACTTCATCGCCGCCAGCCTCAAGGCCACTGGCCTGCCCAGCCACTATACCGGCCAGGCGATCGAGCCACTGCCCGGCCCGCTGCTGCCGCGCCGCCATTTCGGCATTCGCGAAAGCGCCTTCGTCTTCCTCACCTTCTTCGATCTCTCCAGCTACGCCAGCCGCAAGAACCCCTTCGCCGTGCTGGAGATGTTCGACCGACTGCGCGGCGAACGGCCGTACCAGGATATCCAGCTGGTGCTGAAGGCCAAGAACGGCGAGCGCGGTGCGGAGGAATGGGCCGCTTCGCTGCCCGCCAACTCCCAGATCAAGGTCATCGCCACGCCGCTGGATACGCTGGGCGTGCGTAGCCTGATCAATTGCTGCGATTGCCTGGTCTCGCTGCACCGGTCTGAGGGCTTCGGGCGAGGCCCCGGCGAGGCGATGGCCCTCGGCCGCCTGGCACTCGCCACCGGCTGGTCCGGCAATGTCGATTTCATGACCAAGGACAATTCGCTCCTGGTCGAGCACGGCATGACCGCGCTGCAGGATGGCGACTACCCGCACTGGCAGGGCCAGTCCTGGGCCGAGCCCAGCGTGGATCACGCCGTCGGCCTCGCGCGCCCGCTGCTGGACGATCCCAGCCGCGGCGCCGCCCTGGCCCGCCGCGGCCAGGTGGAAGTGCTGCGCAGCCACGGCAACCGCGCCGTGGGCCTGCGCATCCTGGCACGGCTGCAGCAGATCCTGCAGGAATCGCCGCGCTTCAACCCCGACCTGCCGGCCCCCGCCCCCGCGGCCCCCCCGGCCGCACCGGTGGAATCCCCCAAGGCCCGGCTGCGTCGCAAGGCCAAGGCCTGAGCCCCCAGTCTCGGTGGAAGTCTCAGCCTAGGCCCCGGCCGCATCCGCGGCACTTATGCGGCAACGAAACGGTTTGATGGATTTCAGCCCCATTGCCGTGCGTGCCCCGCAACGGCGCATGGCGCCGTGGCATGCAATCGTCAAAAATACATGATAGTTCGCCCAAGACGTTGATGGGCCGCGGCCAATTGCACCACTTCTTAACTATTGTCCCGTAAGTCGATCATCATTCCGCTGGCCGAACCCTCGCAACGTGCCAGGTCATCAGAGATATCTTGCTAG
>JAPLOI010000021.1 GCA_026400815.1 Alphaproteobacteria bacterium | reverse complement strand
GCACCAGCATTTTCCCCCATTGCGACATCATTGATGCCCGCTGGCGCGGTTATTCGCGCGGGAGGGCTGTCTGGCCCAGGACCCAGCCTTCCCAGGTGGTGAGCCAGGGGTCGGCGGGTGGGGTGTCTGGCCGGTGGCCTGCCAGCACGTTGATGACGGCGAGTACGCCGAGGATGCAATCCAGGCGGTCTTCACCGTCGGGGTGGGGGCCGAAGCCTGTCTGGAGTTCGGCCTGGAGGGTGGGGCTAGGCAGGACGGCGAGGCGGGTCATGGCGGCGGTGAGGGGGGCAGCGAGGGTGGCGCGGTCGGATTGGCGGCGCTTGCTGCCGGGGAGGCGTAGGCCGAGGTGGCGTAGGGCTTCGGCGGGATAGGTTTCTGCCACCGCGAGCGTGCCGGGGGTGAGCAGGGATCGGAAGGGGCCGTCGAAGGGCCAGAGGCGTGGCGGGGCTTGGGTGTTCAGGGCTGGGATGAGCCAGTCTCGCCAGGCGGAGATCGCGGCCTTGCCGGCCTGGTTGGCGCCTAGGGTCCAGAAGAGGGGGGCGCCGGCGGGGCGTTCGGCGGTCGCGCGGTCGCAGAGGCGGGAGAGTTCGTGCGCGCCTTCGAGGCCGAGGGCTTCGGCGTGGGCGGCGCGGGTCATGCCGCGCAGGCCTCGGCGGGGGTAGAAGGGGCGGTGGGGGCCGGCTTCTTCCAGCGTTTCGCAGACGTCCAGGAAGGCCGGGTCGAGGCCGCGCAGGAAGCTGGGGAAGGTGCCTGGCAGGGCGTGGCGGGTGACGAAGGCGCGGGGCAGGCCGAGGGGGAGATCGACGCCGAGGGCGACGGCGCCGCCCTGGGCGCGGGCGAGCAGGCGGGCGGAGAAGGTGGCGAGGTCGCCCACCGGTTCCGGCGCGGCGAGGTGCCAGGTGGCGCCGTCGCGGCGGGCGACGGCGATCCAGCGCTTGCGCGGGTCCGTGCTCCAATCGGCATGGGCGGCTATTGTTGCGGCGGACATGCGGATTATGTGACCCTTGCGAGCCCGTACCGCGCAACGAGAAGGCCCTGCCCATGAGCGCTGCCGATGGACGATATGTCGCTCCCGCGCGATGGCTGCACTGGTTCAGCGCCGGGTCGATCCTGGTGATTCTGGTGACCGGGATCTGGTTCGCCTATCTGCAGCCGCCGGATGCGCTGAAGTTCCGGCTGTTCAATATCCACGAGAGCTTCGGGGTGGTGGTGTTCGTGCTCGCCCTGGCGCGGCTTTGGGTGCGCTGGCGCAATCCGCCGCCGCCGCTGCCGGGGATGCCGGGCTGGATGAAGCTCGCCGCCGGGGTGAACCATGGGGCGCTGTACGTGGTGATGCTGGTGCAGCCGGTGACGGGGTTCCTGGCTTCCAACGCCTGGGGGTTTCCGCTGGCCTGGTTCGGGCTGGTGCCGATCCCCTCGCCGATCGGGCGCAGCGAAATGTGGGCGCCGATCCTGGGGCAGATGCACTTCCTCGGCGCGATCGCGATGGTGGTGCTGCTGGGGATGCATGTGGGCGCGGTGATCCAGCATACGTTCATCGGGAAGGATGGGCTTTTGGCGCGGATGGCCTGAAGGAAGGAAGCAGTTCTTTTTTGAAAAAAGAACCAAAAAACTTTTATCACCTGCGCCGAGAGCGTGGACTCATGAAGTTTTTTTGCTTCTTTTTGTTCACAAAAAGAAGACTCTTACTTCAGAGGCTTCTGAGCCTTCTCCAGCAGCCGGGCGAAAAAACCAGGGGGCTTAGGCGGCGGCGCGGGCTTGGCGGCTTCCTCGCGGGCCTTTGCTTCCTGGGCGCGTTCCTTTTCCTTGGCGGCGAGCCACTTATCCAGGCTCATGCCGGCCTTGGCGGCGCGCTTGGCCTCGTAGGCGCGCTGGCCTTCGGTCATGTCTTTGGTCATGCGGTCCTCGTTGGCTGGCGCGGTTTTGGCAGCGTGGGGGCGCGGGTTCAAGCCTCCCCGCGGCGCCGCAGCAAGAGGCGGCCGAGGGTGGAGAGGGCGGCGTTGATGGCGATGCCGGCGAGCGAGAGCAGCACCAGGGCGGCGAACATGCGCGGGATCTGCAGGCGGTAGCCGGATTCGAGGATGCGGTAGGCCAGGCCCGAGGCGAAGCCGCCGGCGCCGGCGACGAATTCGGCCACCACGGCGCCCACGAGCGCGAGGCCGCCGGAGATGCGCAGGCCGGCGAGGAAGTAGGGCAGTGCCGCGGGCAGGCGCAGCAGGCGCAGCGTGGCCCAGCGGCTGGCGCCATTCAGGCGGAACAGGTCCAGCAGTTCGGGCGGCGGCGAAGCCAGGCCGATCGCGGTGCTGGAGAAGATCGGGAAGAAGGCGACGATGGTGGCGCAGGCGACCAGGGCGGCGAAGGGCTCGCCGACCCAGGCGATGACTAGGGGCGCGATGGCGACGATGGGCGTCACCTGCAGCGCCACGGCCCAGGGCTCGATGGCGGCGCGGGCCCAGCGGCTGGCGGTGATGGCGATGGCCAGCGAAACGCCGAGCACGGTGGAGACGGCGAGTGCCGTGAAGGTCACCACCAGGGTGGAGGCGAGCGAGAGCAGCAGGAAGCCCGGCGCGGCGAGGAAGGCCTGCACGATGGCGATGGGGCCGGGCACCAGATAGGCCGGCACGCCAGTGGCCCAGACCGCACCTTGCCAGAGGGCGAGGGCGAGCAGGCCGGCGATGGTGGGGGGCCAGCTCATGCCACGGCACTTCGCAGCACGGCGGTGATCTCGGCGACCAGGGCGCCGTATTCCGGGGTGAAGCGGGTGGCGGGCGCGGGCGGCAGGGAGGAGGCGATCTCGGTGGCGATGCGCCCGGGGCGGGGCGTCATCACCACGATGCGGCGGGCGAGGAAGGCGGCCTCGTAGATGGAGTGGGTGACGAAGACGATGGTGCTGCCGGTGTCTCGCCACAGGGCGAGCAGGTCGTCTTGCAGGGCGTGGCGGGTGAATTCGTCCAGCGCGGCGAAGGGTTCGTCCATCAGCAGCACGCGCGGGCGGCCGACCAGGGCGCGGGCGAGGGAAACGCGCATGCGCATGCCGCCGGAAAGCTCGCGCGGGCGGGCGCCCTCGAAGCCCTGGAGGCCGACGCGGGCGAGGGCGGCGTGGATCGCCGGCTCGGCAGCCTCGCGCGACAGGCCGCGCAAGCGGAGCGGGAGCCAGACGTTTTCCTCTGCCGTGGCCCAGGGCAGCAGGGTGGCATCCTGGAAGACGAAGCCGATCTCGCCGGGGCCGGGCGGGCCACCCTGCCAATGGAGGGCGCCGGCGTTTGGGGCGTCGAGGCCGGCGATCAGGCGCAACAGGGTGGACTTGCCGCAACCGGAGGGGCCGAGCAGGGCGACGAAGTCGCCCTGGGCGATGGACAGGCTGGCGCCGCGCAGCGCCTCCGTGCCGTTGGGGAAGCGGCGGGCGACGGACTCGATGGAGAGGAGGGTCATCGTTGCCCCCCGCTACCTCTGGATCGCGGCGCCGACGACCCAGTGGCGGGCTTCCTCGGCGGACCACCAGCTGACGACGAGGTGCGGGGCGTGGGCGGCGATGCGGATGGCCTGTTCCGGCTCGCTTTCCACGAAATGGGTGCAGCCCCAGCGCGTGGCGGCTTCCGCCTTGTAGCGGGCGACGCTGTCCAGGTCGGTGGAGGTGCCGGCGGGGCGCATCTGCAACGGCAGGCCGCCATGGCCGTGGCGGGCGAGCCAGGCGCGGGTGGGGGCTTCGTCGATATCCGGGCGGCCGGTGATGACCACGGCGCGGTCCGGCGAGAAATGCGGCAGGGTGGCGAAGGGGGTGAGTTCGGCGCGGCGGGCCAGGGCGGCTTCGAGGTCGGCGGCATAGTCGTCGCGGGTGATGTCGGGCAGGAAGATGCCGTCGAGGTCCAGGCCGATGAAGGGGGCTTCGAAGGCGCGGTCGGCGGGTTCGCCGCCGGTGCGGCGGGCGCGGGCGGCGGGCGTGGCCTCGCCGCGTTCCCAGGGCAGGCGGAAGTAGTCCGTCATGGGGTGGGAGAGGTCGGGCACGTAGCCGGTGGTCTCGGGGTCGTGGACGATGGTCAGCGAGAGGGTTTCGCTGCCGGCGGCTGCGCAATCGGCCAGCACGGCGCGCATGGTGGCGCCGGTGGCGCAGCAATCATCCACAACCAGCAAGCGGCCGCGCGGGCGTTCGCCGAGCCAGGTGACGCGGCCGGATCTGCGGTCCCACCCCGCCATGGCCAGCGGCAAGGCGAGCATGGCGGCGGCCATGGTGGCGGGCACGAGGCCGCCGCGGACGATGGCCACCACGGCATCGGGGTTCCAGCCGGCGGCGCGGTCCATCAGGGCGGCGACCATGCGCTCGGCCTGGTCGTAGCCGATGAAATGCGGCTTGCGGGTGGTGTCGAGGCCCTTCCAGGGGGCGGCTTCGCTCACTTCTTCAGCTCGATCCCCACGCGCTTGTTCACGAACTGCGTGGTGTAGGCGCGGGAGATGTCGATGCCGGGCTTGTGGATGCCGATGGCGACCTGGGATTCGTAGAACGCCTTCCAGCGCGCCTCGGTCATGGCGCCGATGCCGAGCGTGAGGGCATCGCCGGAATCGACGATGCCGCGCTCCTTCATCACCTTGTAGCCGTAGTCGATCAGGTCCTGGGTCATCTCCGGGTTGGCCTCGCGGATCATGCGGAAGGCCGGGGTGGGGTCCCCATAAAGGTAGGAGTACCAGCCGTCGATCGAGGCATCGATGAAGCGCTGCACCACATCCGGCTTCTGGTCCACCAGGCGGCGGGAGGTGGTGAGGATGTTGGCGTAGCCGAGATAGCCGGCATCCGAGATCATCAGCACGCGCGGCACGATGCCGGATTCCTTCTGGATCAGGTACGGCTCCGAGGAGACGTAGCCCTGCTGGATCAGGTTCCGGTTGATGATGAAGGGGGCCATGTTGAAGGTGTAGGGCCGGATCTGGTTTTCCGTGTAGCCGAAGCGGGCGGCGAGGAAGCGCCACCAGCCGGCGCGGGTATCGGCGCCGATGGCGATGGGCTTGCCCACCAGCGCCTCGAAGCTGTCATTGCCCATGTTGGGGTGGGCGATCAGCACCGCGGGTTCCTTCTGGAACATCGCGGCCACGGCGAGGTAGGGCAGGCCCTCGGCGGCGAATTCGATGGCGCGGCCGCCGGCGAGGTTGAAGTCGATCTGCCCGGCGATCATCAGCTGCATGTGGTTCACCTGCGGCCCGCCCTGGCGGATCGTGACCTGCAGGCCACGCCGGGCGTAGAGGCCGGTGGCGACGGCCTGGTAGTAGCCGCCGTATTCAGCCTGGGCGACCCAGTCGAGCCCGAAGGTGATGCGCTCCGGCGCCTGGGCGCGGGCCGGCCCCGGCGCGGCAAGGGCCAGCAGCATGCCCAGTGCGAAGATGATCAGCCGCATCGCCTTGTCCCCCGGTTGGTCGCTGTTGGCTCGGCCAGAATGTTGGCATGCGGCGGGGCTTGTCGAGAGGCGGCCTGGACGAGGGTGACGGCAGCGCCGGGTGGGGTTGTCGAAAATGGCACAGGCGGGATGCATCATTTCCTGGAACATCTGCGCTTCGTTCAACAATGCCAAGCTGATTTTTATACGCATGCTAGCATTCTAGGCGTACGATAGTGAATTTCTGACGTGACGGCACCTCTCATGTATTTCTTCAGATGACATCTCTTCAACTATTCGTCATAGAAAGTGCCATACGCCAGGATGGATTTTTGTTTCCATCAACGCATTCTTACGAATCACTTATGGATTACATGCCGCCAGCCCGCAGCCTATCGCCGCGGGCGGCCGCAAGCTGGAGGAGCCCCGCGATGGCCACGCTGACCGTTGGCGCCGGCAAGACCTATTCCACCCTGGCCGCGGCCGTCGGTGCGTCGTCGGCCGGGGATACCATCCTGATCGATGCCGGCACCTACACCAACGATTTCGCCACTATCGGGCACGACCTGACGATCCAGGGCGTGGGCGGGCTGGCGAAGCTGCAGGCGGTGGCCCAGCCGCCCAACGGCAAGGCGATCCTGACCACCAATGCCAACGTGACGCTCGACCACATCGAGTTCACCGGCGCCACCGTGCCAGACGGCAACGGGGCGGGCATCCGCTACGAGGGCGGGGCGCTGACGATTACCCGCTCCTGGTTCCACCACAACCAGAACGGCATCCTCGCCGCCTCCTCCGCCGGCGGGACGATCTCGATCGACTTCAGCGAGTTCAACAACAACGGCAATGGCGACGGGATCACGCACAACATCTATGTGAACGACATCGCGCAGTTGTCGATCACCAACAGCTATTTCCACGACCCCGTGGGCGGCCACGAGATCAAGAGCCGGGCGCGCGAGACGATCGTCACCAATAACCGCATCCAGGACGGGCCGAACACGATTGGCAACTATGCCGTGGACCTGCCGAATGGCGGGGCGGCGATCATCTCCGGCAACGTGATCGAGAAGGGTGCGCAGGCGCAGAACCGCACCTTCGTGCACCTGGGCGGCGAGCTGTTCCCCTCCTACGACAACACGACCCTTTCGATGACGGGGAACGTGTTCATCAACAACGCCACCGGGGGGCCGCCGACGCTGCTGCGCAACGACAGCTCAGTGGGCGGCGCCAACGCCCCGGCCACGATCAGCGGCAACATCTTCTGGAACATCTCCGCCGGCCAGGTGGCGCTGGGTAGCGCGACCGTGGGCAGCAACAGCTTCAACACCGGCGCGGGCCCGGCGCTGGACCTGTCCTCGCCGATCGAAGCCGCCTGCTTCCGCGCCGGCACGCGCCTGGCCACGCCGGACGGGCCGGTGGCGGTGGAGGATCTGGACCCCGGCGACGAGGTGCTGTCGGCCTTCGGCGCCACGCTGAAGGTGCGCTGGATCGGCCATCGCACGCTGGATTGCCGGCGCCATCCGCGCCCACGCGATGTGCTGCCGGTGCGCATCGGGGCAGGTGCCTTCAGCCCCGGCGCGCCGATCCGCGACCTGTGGCTTTCGCCCGACCACGCGCTGTTGCTGGATGGCGGCCTGATCCCCGCCCGCTACCTGCTGAATGGCGCCACGATCCTGCAGGAGGAGGCGGACGAGGTGACCTACTTCCACGTGGAGGTCGAGACCAGCCTGGGCGAGGCGACCCATACCGTGTTGCTGGCCGAGGGCCTGCCGGCGGAGAGCTACCTGGATACGGGCAACCGCCGCGCCTTCGCCAATGGCGGTGGCGAGGTGCAGTTGCATCCTGATTTCGCGCACGACATCTGGAAGCGCGCCGGCATCGCGCCGCTGGTAACGGAGGGGGCCGCGCTGAGCGCCGTGCGGCACCGGCTGGCGATCCGCGCCATCGCGCTGGGGCACCGGCTGGTGAACAACCCGTGCCTGACGCTGGAGGTGGACGGGCGCGTGGTGCCGCAGCTTCCCGGCGAGGGGCCGGCGGTGTTCCTGCTGCCGCCGGGCGCACAGACCGGGCTGCTGCATTCACGCATTTTCGTGCCGGCGCACGTGATCGCGGGCAGCGACGACCACCGGCCGCTGGGCGTGGGCGTGACGCGGCTGGTGCTGGATGGGCAGGCGGTGGACCTCGCCGCGCTGGGCGAGGGCTGGCACCCGACGGAGGGTGGCCATCGCTGGACCGACGGGGCCGGGCGGATCCTGCTGGCCGGCGTGCGGCGGGTGGAGATCGAGGCCGCGGTGCCCGGGCTGTATTGGGAGCAGGCGATGCCGCCCCTGGCGCGCCCTGCCCTGCTGGCGGGCCGGCTGCGGCCGGTCGCGATGTGACGGATGCAACCGGTCTTGCCTTTCACGAGGCCGGCCGCAACTGTGGGGGCATGAGCACAGACACGCCGCACCCAGCCTCCGGGCCCTTCGCCCCCATCTCCTTCGGCCTGGCCGGGCGCCGGGCGATCGTGACCGGCCATCGCGGCGGCATCGGCGGCGCGGTGGCCGCATTGTTCGCGGCCGACGGGGCGGAGGTGATCGGGCTGGACCTGCCGGAGTTCAACCTGGCCGATGCCGCCAGCGTGGAGGCACGGGCGGCAGCGCTGATCGACGCGGGCGGGCCGGTGGACATCCTGGTGAACTGCGCCGGGATCACCGTGCTGGGCAGCGTGCTGGAGACGAACCTCGACGAAGTGCAGCGCGTGTTCGCGGTGAACTTCCTCGCCCCCTACGCGCTGATGCGCGCGGTGCTGCCGGGCATGATCGCCAGGGGCAAGGGCGCGATCATCAATGTCGCCTCCGACCAGGCGCTGATCGGCAAGCCGCTCTCGGCCGCTTATGGCGCGAGCAAGGCGGCAATCGCGCAGCTATCGCGTTCCGCCGCACTCGATTGGGCGCCGCATGGCGTGCGGGTGAACGCCATTGCGCCGGGCAGCACGGATACGGTGATGCTCAATCAGGTGATCGGCCAGCTCGCCGCCAAATACCCGGACCGCTTCCCGAGCGATTCTGCCAGCACCTACACCCAGGCGGTGCCAATGCGGCGCTTCGCCGCACCCAGCGAGATCGCGGCGGCCATCGCCTTCCTGGCCTCCGATGCGGCGAGCTTCGTGACCGGCGTGGTGTTCCCCGTGGATGGCGGGACAACCGCAGCATGAACGGGCCGACGACACGATGGGCCGTGGTGACCGGCGGCACGCGCGGCATTGGGCTGGCGATCGCGCGGCGGCTGGTGTCGGACGGGTTTGGGGTGATTGCGGCCGCGCGCTCGGCGGCCGCGGACCTGCCCTGGGGCGTGACCTATGCCAAGCTGGACGTGACGGACCGGGCAGCGGTGGATGCGTTCTTCGCCGGGCTGCCGAAGCTGGACCTGCTGGTGAACAATGCCGGGCTCGCGGGCGCGCAAGACAACGACGCGGACGATGCGCTGTGGCACGCCATCCTGGCCACCAACCTGACCGGCGCCTGGTATTGCAGCCGGGCGGCACTGACTCGCCTGCCGGATCGCACCGGGCGGATCGTCAACATCTCCTCCGTGCTCGGGCTGCGCGGGGTGCCGGACCAGCCCGCCTATGTGGCGGCCAAGCACGGGTTGATCGGGCTGACGCGCGCCATGGCGATGCAGGCGGCGCCGCGGGGGATCACGGTGAACGCGATCTGCCCTGGCTGGGTGGACACCGAGATGGCCACGCAGCGTTTCGGCGAAATCGGCATCACGGCGGACGAAGCAGCGGCGGGCGTGCCGGTGGGGCGCATCGCCTCGCCGTGGGAGGTGGCAGACATGGTGGCATTCCTGGCGCGCGCGGGGGCCGGCAGCATCACCGGCCAGGCGATCCCGATCGATGGCGGAGCGACGGCCCGTGCCTGAGCCCCGGGTCAAGGCCGGCATCTGGGTGTCGATGGCGTTGCGCATGGGCAATGGGGCCGGGCGCTACGGCGCGGTGCTGCGCAAGGGTGATCCGGATTCCGGCGGCATCCTGGTGGTGCTGCACGGCAAGAAAGGCATGGCGGTGCTGAGCCAGATGCGCACCGCGGACGGCGAGGCGGCCTGGATGCGCGCCACCGGGTCCGATCCCGTGGACCAGGCGGCGGCCGATGCCTATGTGGAGCGGCAGACGCGCTTCGACCCTGATCTGTGGGTGCTGGAGTTCGAGAGCCCGGACCTGCTGCCGCCGTTCGAGGGGAAGATCGTCTAGCCCGGCGTGGTGTGCTGCCAGAGTTCCGCATCCACGGTGCCGAACAACCTGGTCATGCCCTGGCAGGAGGCGCCGAGCTTCTCCAGGACATTGCGCGAGGCCTGGTTGCCGGGCAGCACGTAGCTGACCAGCGTGGGCATCTGCAGCTGGATGAAGGCCCAGCGATGCAGGATGTTGGCGGCCTCGGTGGCATAGCCGCGGCCCCAGTAGGGCTGGTCCAGCCCATAGGCCAGCTCCGGTCCCTCCCACTCATAGGGATGCAGGATACCGGCGCGGCCGATGAAGCGGCCGGAGCTGTTCTCCACCACCGCGAACATGCCGTAGCCGCGCAGCGCCCACTGGCCGAGCATGCGGGCCATGATGTCCCAGGTTTCCGCCCGCGTGCGGGTCACGCCGGTGCCCAGCGTTTTCATCACGTCGGGGTTGGCGTGCATGGCTGCGAAGGCGTCGAGATCCTCGGCGCGCAGGGCACGCAGGGTGAGGCGGGGCGTAAGCAGGGTGGGGATGGCAACGGTCATGCCCCAGGCTAGCACGGACGGCACGCGGTGGCACTTTGTGGCGTGGGGATTTCGGGTATGCTCGTACGTGGAGGAGAATCGGCCCCGGTGGGTCGGCCGGCCTTCAAAGCCGGTTGGGGCCGCCACGCAGTCCCGGGTGGGTTCGACTCCCGCTCTCCTCCGCCACCCTCCTGCGCTCGCTGCCGGCACGTTTCTGGCGCGCCACATCTTGTGACATTCTTGCCACAGTGAGGGCCGGAAGCGAGACGCAACACGTTGGTGAGCCGTTCCAGGCTGGTTCACCTGCGTCACCGAGGCTAAATACGGTTCCGGGATTCGAGTGGTAGCGCCCTCGAGTCGATATGCCGCTTGGCCGGGCCGCGCTGCGTCTCCGGTACAATATAGGAGAAGACAGATGAACTTGCGCAATGCGCTGATCGCCGCTGCGGTCCTGGCCGCCCCCCTCGCCATCGCCCCGTCTGCGGTGCAGGCCCAGGCGCTGAACGGTGTTTATGTCGGCGCTGGCGCCGGCGTGAACTGGCTGACCGAGACCTCCACCAATGTTCGTGGTGGCAAGCTGAAGTCCGATGGCGTCGGCGTCGCCGGCCTCGGCAGCATCGGCTATGCCTTCGGCAACGGCCTGCGCATCGAGCTGGAAGGCAACTATCGCTACCAGCCGGGGAAGATCGGCGCTGGCAAGGGCCAGAACCACTCCTACGGCCCGATGGTCAACGTTCTGTATGACTTCGACGCCGGGCTCGGCTTCATGACCCCGTATGTGGGCGTGGGCGCCGGCTACCAGTGGGGCGAGGTGCGTGCGGGCGGCGCCAATGCCTCCATGCGCGGCGCCATCGCGGCGCAGGGCATCCTGGGCGCCGCCTTCCCGATCACCGACGTTCCCGGCCTGGCCGTGACCGCCGAAGCCCGCGTGCTCAGCACGGTTGAGGACGTCCGCTACAACGGCGGCCTGCGCACCGATCCGCAGATGAACATCTCCGGCATGCTCGGCCTGCGCTACGCCTTCGGCGTGGCCCCGGTGCCCGTGGCGGCCCCGGCCGCGGTTCCGGCCCCGGCGCCGGCCCGCACCTACCTGGTGTTCTTCGATTGGGACAAGGCTGACCTGACCCCGCGCGCCCGCCAGATCATCGCCGACGCCGCCCAGGCTTCCACCCGCGTGGCGACCACCCGCATCGAAGTCGGCGGCCACGCCGACCGCACCGGCACCGCGGTTTACAACCAGGGCCTGTCGATGCGCCGCGCGCAGAACGTGGCAGCCGAGCTCGTCCGCCTCGGCGTGGCGCGCAACGCGATCGACATCAACGCCTACGGCGACACCCGCCCGCTGGTGGCCACTGGCCCGAACACCCGCGAGCCGCAGAACCGCCGCGTGGAAATCGTTCTGCGCTAATCCGCAGACCGACACTTTCCAGGCAACTGGCGAACAGGAAGCCGGCCCCGAAAGGGGCCGGTTTTTTGTTGGGCGCCACGCCGCCGCGCTGCCGCACAAACAAAAACGCCAGGGAGGTCACCCTCCCTGGCGTTCTCGTATCGTCTGAAGGAGACCCGTCAGCGGCGGGCGGGCGGCTGGGCCGGGCGGGACTGGCGGGGGGCCGGCGCCGGCGTCTCCGGGCATTCCTTCACGTTGAAGGGCTGGGAGATGGTGCGGCTGGCGGCCAGGGCCGCCACCTCCGCCGGGGTCTTCATCGTGGCGACATCGGCATAGAGCTTCTGGCCATCACTGCAGAAGCGCGCATTGTCGATGATGCGGCGGCGCGACTGGGCGTTGGCGAGGTTGGTAATGTACTCGTCGTGCTCGGTCTGGGCGCGCCGGCCGTAATAGCGCTGGAAGTAGCCACCCAGCGTTTTCTCCTGCGGAAGCAGGGCGGTGCGGTTGGCGTTGATGAAGGCGTTGTATTTCTCACTGGAGTCGCAGGCCAGTGCGGTGACCATCAGCCGGCTTTTCAGCGCGGCGACCTGGAAGGCCTGCTTCTCGGCCGGGCGGGCGCAGAATGCTGCGTCGGGCACCGCTTCCTCCGCCACCACGGGCGGCTCGGCCGGCGGGGCGGCGGGGGGTGGGGCGCACTGGGTGAGGCCCAGGGCAAGCAGGCAGGCGAATGCTGGTCGCATCGACCACTCCAATTTGTTCGGCGAAGGATGTATCCGGCCCAGCGAGCGGCCAGCTTCATAACCCATACAGGGCTCGCCGTAGCCCCGGCAACTGGATGGTGGGCGCAATCCGCGGATGGCTCCTGCCCGCCGCCGCAGGCAGAGTGAAACCGCGATGCAGATAAGGAGCGGGCGCATGAGCACCCAGGACGACACGCGCTGGAACCTGGTGGCGCAGCGGCAGCCCGCCGACTTCCTGTACGGTGTCACCACGATGGGGATCTACTGCCGGCCGGGCTGCCCCTCCCCGCGGCCGCGGCGGGAGAATGTGCGCTACTTCGCCGATATCCCGGAAGCAGAGGCGGAGGGGTTCCGTGCCTGCCGGCGCTGCGACCCCAGGGGGGAGCGCGAGGCGATCGCGCGCGCTGTGGTGGCCGATGCCTGTGCCACGATCGAGGCGGAGGAAGGCATTCCATCGCTGGAGGCACTGGCCAAGCGGGCCGGCTACTCGCGCTTCCATTTCCTGCGCCTGTTCCGCGAGCACACGGGGGTCACGCCGCGCAGCTATGCCGAACGGGTGCGGGCGCTGCGGCTGCAAGCAGCGCTGGCCCGGGGCGGCCGGGTGGCGGATGCAATCCAGGAGGCTGGGTTCGGCTCCGAATCCCGCGTGTACGAGGATACCGGCAAGCTGCTGGGCATGACGCCGGGGGCGCTGCGCCGGGGTGGCGCCGGGGAGGTAGTGCGCACCGCCTTCGCCGACAGCCCGTTCGGGCGGCTGCTGGTGGGGGCCACGGAGACCGGGGTGTGCTTTCTGGGCTTCGCGGAGCCGGACGAGGCGCTGATGGGCGATCTGCGTCGGCGCTTCCCGAAGGCACGGATCGAGGCCGACGATGCCGGGTTGGCGGAGACACTGGCCACGGTACTGGCCTTCATCGCGGAGCCGCGCCAGGCGTTGGCGCTGCCGCTCGATTTGCGCGGCACGGCGTTCCAGGTGCGGGTGTGGGACGCGCTGCGCCGGATCCCGCCCGGGGAGACCCGGACCTATGGCGAGTTGGCCGGGATGATCGGGGCGCCGAAGGCCATCCGGGCAGTGGCAAGGTCTTGCGCGACCAATCCAGTGTCGCTGGCCGTGCCGTGCCACCGGGTGGTGGGCAAGGACGGGGATCTCACCGGCTATCGTTGGGGGGTGCCACGGAAGAGGGAGTTGCTGCGCCTGGAGTGTCGGTCTGCTTTACACAAGACCGAAGCCTGAAACGAAAATGGCGTGGCAGCCAGGAACCGCCACGCCATCCCACTCAATCAGCGGCGCATTTTGCGCCGTTCAGGCAATCAGCCGCGGCGGCGGCGACGCGCCAGACCCAGACCCAGCAGACCCGCACCGACCAGAACCATCGAAGCGGGCTCCGGCGTAGAGACGGAAGGCGGGGTGTAGTTGTAGGTTACGGTGATCGTGCCCGACGAGCTGCCGTCGTTGCTGGTGAAGACGGTCGGCGGCACCGAACCGCCCTGGCTGCCAACCGAGGTCATGGTCAGGGAGTACAGATTGCTGCCGCCGATGTACTGGCTCAGCAGGAAGGAATTGGTGATCGGAGCCGGGCTGCTGGACACGCTGCCGTTAGCAGCACCCAAAGTCTGCGTCACGTTGTTGTCAAGAACCGTGCCGGTGAAGGCAGGCGTGCTCAGCGAGCCCGTCAGCGTCGTGAAAAAGCCGAGGTTCGACGTCAGCGACAGCGTGCCGATTGCCGCCACATTCGTCGCAGTCTGGTTGCCAGACCCCTGGGGGCTCACGATGGCCGTGCTGGTGAGGCTCATGTTGGAGGAGAACGAGATCACAACATCGTTCAACGTGCCCAGGCCAGAATTGAACCCATTGAAGTTGAACGTGGAAGTCCCGCTCAGCCCGGTGAACGAGAAATTATGAAATTGCGTCACGGGAACGGCATTGGCCGGGGCCGCCGCGACAAAAGCTCCAATGAGTGCGGCTGCGCCAGCCTTGATGAACGTGTTCACACGAAGTCTCCTGGAAAAAAATCGTCTGACAGCAGGAAAAGCAAAGCGCGTGCCACGCTCGAATTTCATTATTTTTCAAATTGTTAAGTCTGCGCCACCGGTGGCGCTGCAGAGGAATGTAAAAATTACCGACTCAGTTTGACCGCATGCCACCGCTGCCCCACGGCTCGAATGCCGCCGGATCGGCCCCCGATGCGCCGCAACATATTGAAAATGATAATGTAATTTTCAGCGCTGGTGGCCGTGCCCTACGTCTCAGGGCCACACCAACGTGCCTCGGATGTAAAGAATGCCGACAGGCGGGACAGAGCCCGTCATTGGGCTCCAAGGAGCAGGATGGAACCGGGGCATGAAAAATAGTGAAGAAGAACAAGAGCATGAGCTCCGGCGTGCCAGCCGCCGGTTCCTATTTGCCACCCTGCAGGGCCGTGCCTATCGATGCAGCGAGCCGGAGCCGGAACTGGGCGACGTTGTAGCATTCGGCAGCGACCCGGCACCCAGTGGCATCAACAGCCATGCCCTCGAACCGCTCCACGGCCCCGGCCACCGCGTCCACCGTCTGCTCGGCGAACAGCAGCCCCGCCCCCTCCGCCACGATCTCCGCCGCCCCACCGCGCCCGAAGGCGATCACCGGGGTGCCGCAGGCGAGCGCCTCGGCCAGGACGATGCCGAAATCCTCCTCGCCGGCGAAGACGAAGGCGCGGGCGGCGCGCATCAGCGCCACCAGCTCGGCCTGCGGCACGGCGGGGCGGAAGGTGATGTTGCGGGCACCGCGTGCCGCCGCGCGCACGCGCCCGTGCGCAGGGCCGTCGCCCACGATCACCAGCTGGCGATCGGGCATGGCGGCGAAGGCGGCGGCCACCAGGTCGATGCGCTTGTAGGCCACGTGGCGGGAGGCGACGAGGTAGAAGTCCTGCTTCTCGCCGCCTGGCGTGAACGTCTCGATATCCACCGGCGGCGGGATCACCACCGCCTCGCGCCGATAGGCCTTGTTGATGCGGCGGGCGACGTAGTGGGAGTTGGTGAGGAACAGGTCCACCCCGTTGGCCGTGCCGCGGTCCCACAGGCGCGGGCGGGACAGCAGCCAGCGTGCCGCGATGCCACGCAGCCCGCGATCGAGCCCGGATTCGCGCAGGTACTGGTGCTGCAGGTCCCAGGCATAGCGCATGGGGGAATGCACGTAGCTGACATGGCGCGTATCCGGCCCGGTCAGCACGCCCTTGGCGAAGGCATGGCTGTTCGACAGCACGAGGCCGTAGCCCGACAGGTCCCACTGCTCCACCGCCATCGGCAGCAGCATGGCGTAGTGGCGGAACCAGCGCCGGGCGAAGGGCAGGCGCTGGATGAAGCTGGTGCGCGGCACCCGCCCGTGCAGGATGCCGCGCTGGTCGACCGGCAGGAAATCCACCAGGGCGAACAGGTCGGCCTCGGGGTAGCACAGCAGCATCTGCTCCAGCACCCGCTCGGAGCCGGCCACGCCCTCCAGCCATTCATGGATGATGGCAATTTTCATGCCGGCTTCCTATCGCGGCCGGCGGCGTCGGCAACAGCGGCAAGGCGCTGCGCGGCGGCGGCCCAGGTGAAGCCGGCGGCACGAACGCGGCCGGCTGCGCGCAAGCGTGTGGCCAGGGCCGGGTCATCCAGCACGCTGGCCACGGCGGCGGCGATGTCGGCGGGGCTTCGGGGGTCGGCCAGCAGGGCGGCATCGCCGCATATCTCCGGCAGGGAAGTGGCGCGGGCCGCCACCACCGGGCAGCCGCAGGCCATCGCTTCCACCGCCGGCAGGCCGAACCCCTCGTGCAGGGAGGGGAACACGAAGCAGGCCGCGCCTTCGTACAGCGCGCGCAGCCCGGCATCGTCCACCCGGCCGATGGCGCGCGCCTCGGCCGGCAGGCCCGCGGCGGCAAACACCCTGGCATCCAGCCCGCCGGTCACCACCAGCTCCATACCGCGCCCGGCGAGCATCGCCGCCGTCGCGCCCAGGGCCGCGAGGTTCTTGTGCGGCGCCAAGCTGCCGACCGCGAGCACGTAGGGGCGCTGAAGGCCAAGCCGGGCATGCAGGCCGGTATCGGCGGGCGCGCGCAGGATGTGCTCCGCCCCCTCCCCCACCACCGCGACATCGGCGGGATCGAGGTGCAGGTGGCGGGCGATCTCCCCGCGCGCATGGGCGGAGACGGTGGCAATCCGCACGCCGCGCCATGCCAGCGCCCGGTGCAGCCCGCGATACCAGGCGCGGAACCGCCAGCCATAGGAGCCCGGCACGGCGAAGGCGGCGGCATCATGGATCACCACCACCTGCCGGCGCAGGGCCAGCGGCGCGGTGTTGCCAGGATTGACCAGCACGGCGCCAGCGAGGTGGCGCGGCAGGTCCAGCTGCTCCCAGGCCTGGCCGCGCAGCCGCCCCACAAGGCGCGCCTCCAGCCCGGGCGCGGCGCGGGCATCCGGCGGGGCCAACACCACCAACGGGCGCTGTGCGGCCAGGGCGCGGGCGATCTCCAGCCCGAAGCGCTGCACGCCGGTGAGGTCCTGGCTCAGGAAGCGGGCGTTGAGGGCGAGTGCCGTCATGAAGCGGCCCGGCGCGCCAGCACGGCCGCGGCGCGGCGCCGCCCATCCTCCTCCGCGCGGGCGGCGCAGGCGATCAGCGTGCCCAGGAGTACATAGAAGTCGGGCGCGTTCAGCGCGGGGGCGGAGATGAAGGCGGCGGTCAGGTGGCCCACCACGCCGGCCGAGAGCCCATCCAGCACCTTCAACTGGCCGGCGCTGCTGGCCAGCCGCCGGGCCCGCCCCACCTGCCGCACCAGCCGCACCGCGAACCAGGCCAGCAGTGCCGCGCCGAACACGCCCAGATTCGCCAGCAGCCCCGGCCCCAGGCTGGAGGCCCGCACGCTGCCCCAGCCGGCGCCGAAGCCGTAGGTGGGCCAGAGCACCGCAAGGCTGTCCAGATCCAGCCCGGTGCGGTTGATGAAGGAATCGCTGTCTGCCTTGCGCAGGCTCTGGCGCGTGACGACCGCGATGGAATCCTCAATCTGCGACGACATGGAGGACACGAACAGCCCCGCGGCCACCCCGGCGGCGGCCAGCGGCACGGCCATCAGGAAGATGCGCATCGCCACGCGGCGCGGCGCGCGCGTCAGGCCATAGACGATCAGCCCGGCGCCGCCCACGCCCAGTGCCACGAACCCCGTGGTGGAGGTGGAGAACACCAGCGCCAGCAGGGCCAGCGGCAGCAGCCCCAGCGCCGCCCGGCTGCGATGCCCGCGCAGCACCAGCCAGGCGCAGCAGAACACCAGGCCGGAGAGGTAGAAGGCCAGCGCCGCCGGCTCGCTGAACGGGCCGTTGATGCGCGGCACCGTGCCCACCGTCTGGCCCGGCAGGATCGCCCAGCCCGGGTTGGAATACAGGAACGCCTCCGGATACCAGATCCCGGTGAGCTTGCTCGCCAACTGCCAGGCGCAGATCGCCACCACCAGGTAGCCGCAGGCGAGATAGGCGTGCAGCACCCGCAGCAGATCCAGGTGCGAGCGGCCGAGATGCAGCGCCACGCCGGCCAGCACGGCGGTGTCGATCAGCAGGTAGAAGGTCTGCGTCACGTTCGACATGCTGGGATAGATCGGCACCGGCAGGTCGAAGGGCGGCGTGAGCTTCTGCGGCCACACGGTGAAGCTGCCCGCCAGCAGCCGGGGCACCAGCACCGCGGTCACCAGGGCATAGAGCGCCGCAAGCAGGAACGGCTCCAGCGTGCGCCAGGCACGGCCAGAGGCGGGGAAGCGGGCGCCGAGCAGGAATTGCAGCGCCACATAGGCCAGGAACAGGCAGGCCGGGATCACCCCCGGCGGCAACCCCAGCCCGCCGATCACGAGCGGCGACGCCGCCCCGAACGCGCTGGCCAGCAGCACCAGTTGCAGCTGCCAGCCGGGCTGCAGGATCGCCGCGGCACAGATCGGCAGCAGGAAATAGCCGAACAGCGTCAGTTGCACGCGCGCGGCCCCGCGGGGCGGAAACCCGCCCCGCCCGTGCGGCGGCGCTCATACCGGCCGCCCTCGACCGATGAAGGACCGGTCGAGGGCGGCCGGCATGGGTCTTTGCTTTGCGCGCCGCCGCCAGCCAGCCCGGCGCGCGATACCACCCGCCCGAAATACCGGAAGAGTCGGCATTTCGGGCGGTTGGTATTAGCGCAGATAGCTGCCGTATTTGCGGTGGACATAGGCGTGGCTACCCTCGGAGGCGGCGAGCGCGCGCAGATTGGCCTGCGTCACCACCACCCCGGCCACCTTGGCACCGTACACGCGCAGTTGCTTCAGCGCCTGCAGCACCAGCATGCGCGGCGTGCGGCGCCAGCGCACCACCATCACCACGGAATCAGCCATCAAGGACAGCACCCGGCTGTCCACCACCGCCAGCACCGGCGGGGAATCGATCACGATGATGTCGTAATGCGCGCGCGCCTCGTTCACCAAGGCGCGCAGCGCATCGGAGGAAACGATGGTCTGCACGTTCTCGCGCGCGCCGGCCGCCGTGATCACATCCAGCTGGGTGCTTTCGTCGCGCTGCACCAGCTCCGCCACGCCCTGGCCGGGCACCAAGGCGGCCACGCCCTGCTGCGGCACCATGCCGAGCGTGGTGGCCACGCCGGGGCGGCGCAAATCGCAATCCACCAGCAGGCTGCGCCCACCGGCACGCGCCACGCTGCGCGCCAGGGCGACGGAAAAGAAGGTCTTGCCCTCATCCGGCAGCGCGGAGGTGATCAGCACCACCTTCGGCCGCCCGGCCACATCGGCCATCTGCAGCGCGCCGCGCACCGTGTTCACCGCCTCCGCGAACGGCATGTCGCGGTCATCCAGCATCAGCGCCGTCGCGCGGTCCTTGGCGCGCGGGATGAAGCCCAGGGCGGAAAGCCCGGTCTCCTCCTCCACCTGCTCGGCGGTGCGGAAGCCGGTTTCCAGCCGGTCGCGCACCAGGGCGGCGATCACGGCGATCAGGCAGGAGGCGAAGAAGGACAGCACCAGCAGCTGCCGCTTGGTGGGGGGGGCCGCGGCCAGCGGCACGGTGGCCGGGGAGATCATGGAGGCATCGGGCTGCTGCCCGTCGCGCTGGTTGGAGTTCTGCTCGGCGCGGTTCAGCGTTTCGGTATAGACCAGCCGCGCCGCGGTCGCCTCGCTCTCCAGCTCGCGCAGGCGGATCTCGGCCTTGCTTTGGTCGGCGACCTGGATCTGCAACTCCGCCAGGGTCTGGCGCAGCGCTTCCTCGCGCGCCTTCGCCGCTGCCACCTCGCTGGTGATCGCGCCGACGGTCTTGGCCACCTCGTCGTCGATGCGCGCCCGCACCTCGCGCTCCTCCGCGCGCAGGCCGATCAGCGCCGGGTTCCCGTCCATCCGGCTCTGCGCCAGGCTCGCCAGCCGTGTGCTGATCTCCGATTGCTGGGCGCGCAGGCGCTGGATCAGCGGCGAGGCCACCACCTCCGGGATGGCATACAGGCTGCCGCGGCCGCGCTGGGCCTCGCGGATCTGCTCCAGGCTCACCTCGCGCTGCAGCCGCGCCGCCGTGGCCTGCACCATCTGGGCGTTGAGCTGGGCGAATTGCTGGCCCAGCACCGTCACCCGCCGTTCGCCGCCACCGGAATTGCTGCGATCCTCGATCAGTCCGTTCTGCTCGCGGTAGTTGGCCACCTCGCGCTCGGCCTCACGCAGCTTGTCCTTCAGCGGCGCCAGGCGCTGGTCCAGGAAGTGGTTGGCGCGCAGGACGGCGCTGTCCTTCAGCTGCTTGTTGAAGGCGAGGTACACCTCCGCGTAGGTGTTCGCGATGCGCGCGGCCAGTTCCGGGTCCTCGGTGCGCGCCTGCACGGCGATCACGAAGGAACGGGCGTCGTTCACCACTGTCAGCTTGTCGTTGGCCAGCACGGCGGCGGCGGCGCGCAGCTTCTCCTCGTCGGTCAGCACCGGGGCTGGCGGCGGTGCCTGCCCGGCCAGGGCGAGCAGCGGGGCGAACTGGGCAGCCAGCCCGCCGGGCCGGCGGAAGATCGCGGCGGCGAATTCCGGCTCCCGCATCAGGTCCAGCCGGCGCGCCACGTCGATCGCCAGCGCCTGCGAGCGGATGATGTCCACCTGGGTCTGCACCTGCAGCAGGTCCGACTGGCTGCCGGAGACGATCGCCTGCAGGTCCGACATGGCGTTGCGCCGCGTGTCGATCAGCACCAGGGCGCGGGCATCGTACAGCGGGATCAGGCTGGCGATCTGCACCGCGGCGCCGGCCATCAGCACGATCACCACGCTGAAGATCAGCAGCTTGCGCCGCCACAGCACGTCGATGACGCGGAACGGAGACACCGTTTCCGGCGCGCGCGCCTCGTTCAGGATATCCACCTGCAGCCCGTCGGAAGGGCGGGTCAGCGACATGGCGCACCCCGCACGGCCCTGCCCCCGATCCCGCTGCCGCTCACGCGCGCCTGCGCCCCAGGCTGCGGCAGGCGCAGCACGGCGGGGGCGACCGGTCGCGGGGCGACAGCCTCAGGCATCAGCCGTGATGTTCCCATGGCGCTGGAAGGACGATTGCCAAGCCTCAAGGATACTGCCAATTCATCAACAGGTCCAATCTCCGCACGGACCATGGCGCCGGCGCGGCGCAAATCGGGGGTGCGGTGGTTAAAATACGATGTCTGCAACCAAGGCGTGAGGCGAAAATAAAGACCTTGCCTCGTCTCGTGAGAATAGGCACGGTCCATGGCGGTGGCAACCCTGCCCCGCAGCGATAACCCGGCGCGGCGGCGCGGCCTGGTGGCCCGGCTGGCGCTGGGGCTTCTCGCCGTCCTGCCGCTTGCCCCCCCCGCCCGCGCGCAGCTGATCGACCGCTACTTCCCCGCCGGCCTGCCCGGCTACGGCGCCGCGCCGGGCGTGACAGTGCAATCCCGCGCCCGCGAAGCCTACGACCCCGCCGGGGTGCGGCTGGGTGGCGTGGTGGTTCGGCCCACCCTCTCCACCGCCCTCGGCACCACCAGCAACGCCACCGGCCAGCCCGGCGGGCGCGGCAGCGCCGTGGCGCAGACCTCCGGCAGCCTGCTCGCCGGCACCAACTGGGGCCGCCACGCCATTGGCGGCTTTCTCAGCTTCGACGACCAGCGCGTGCTTTCTGCCACCGCCCAATCCGCCACCGCCTGGACCGCCGCCCTGGGCGGCACGATGGAGGTCGGGCGCGACCAGCTGGTGCTCGGCGGCGCCCACCTGGATCTGTTCCAGACCGCACGCGCCCTGAACGGCCTCGCCATCGACCGCCCCGGCCGCTACCGCGTGAACAATGCCCGCGCCAGCTACACCTGGCGCAGCGGCAGGCTCTCCGGGGCCCCCGGCCTCTCACTGAGCGACACCACCTACGACGACGTCTTCGTCGGCGGCCGCCGCGTGGTGCAGCGCTACCGCGATCGCCTCGCCACCGAAGGCAACGTCACCACACGCTGGCAGCTCGCCCCGCTGCGCGACCTGGTGCTCGATCTGCGCGCCGTCGACTTCAGCCACGCACAGCGCGAGCCGGGCCAGCCGAGCCGGGACGCCACCGCCTTCGCCGTGCTGGCCGGCATCGACTACGCCACCGACGCCGTGTGGCGCGTGCGCGCCCTGGCCGGCGTGCAGCACCGCATCTTCGCCGACCCCACGCTGCGCCCCGTTACCGGCCCGATGGCCGAGACCTCCGCGATCTGGAGCCCCTCCGGCCTCACCACCGTCACCGCAACGCTGTCACGCCGCACCGAAGATGCCGCCGAGCTCTCCGCCGTCACCTACGCCTTCACCGGCGGGCGCCTGGCGGTGGACCACGAGCTGCAGCGCAACGTGTTGCTCTCAGCCTCCGCCGACCTGCAGCGCGCCGACACCCAGCAGCGCCGCGGGCACGAGACACTGCTCGGCCTCGGCCTCGGCGCCACCTGGCTGATGAACCGCCAGCTGCGCGCCGCCGCCACCTGGGACTGGACGACACGCCGCCGCAGCGACGGCGCCACGGTGCAGGAAGGCATCGCCCTGCTGCGCCTGCGTGTGTCGATGTAGGATGATACCAACCCCGGCAATCACCGACTCTTCCGGCGATTGTCGGGGTTGGTATCGCGCGCCGGGCTGGCCGGTGGCGGCGCGCAAAACAAAGACTTATGCCAGCCCGCATCGGCCCATTCTTCATGGGTCGATGCGGGCTGGCATAAGAGAAGGAATGGCGGGAATGGGCGGGGCAGGCATGGCACGGAACGCGTGGAAACTCGGATGGTGCCTGGCCGTGCTGCTGGCGCTCGCCGGCTGCAGCCGGGTGAAGAACCTGCCGCCGCTGCCGGAATCCGCGGACGCCGCCTATCGCCTGGGCGTCAGCGACCAGGTGCGGCTGCTCACCTACGGCGAGGAATCGCTGTCAGAGATCTTCCGAGTCAACGACGCCGGCAACATCGCCCTGCCCCTGCTTGGCCCGGTGCGCGCCCAAGGCCTCACGACCGACGAGCTCGCCGGCGCCATCGTGGCCGAACTTGGCCGCCGCAGCCTGATCCGCGACGCCAGCGTTTCCGTGGAAGTGGTGGAATACCGCCCGGTCTTCGTGCTGGGCGAAGTGAACCGGCCGGGCCAATACCCCTACCAGCCCGGCATGACCGTGCTGAGCGTGGCCGCGGTGGCCGGCGGCTTCACCTACCGCGCCGTGCAGGACCAGGCGGCGGTGGTGCGGCTGGTGAACGGCAAGCCAGTGGAAGGGCGCGCTGATCCACTGACCGTGCTGAGGCCTGGGGATGTGGTGACGATCTACGAGAGGCTCTTTTAGAAAGAATCTTCTTTTTCTGAAGAAAAATAAACAAAAAGACTTTCATTCGTTTGAGGTGGACGGGCTCGGTCTTCCCGCCTCAGGTCGGAAAAGTTTTTTGGTTCTTTTTTTCAAAAAAGAACCGCTTCCTTCCTTACCACCCAAACGAATACGTCAGCGAAAGCGCCGTGAACACCTGGTTGGCATCGCCACGCCCGCCACGCACCAGCGGCGAATCCGCCGCCCCGCCCTGCAGGCGGTTGTACTCCACGATCCCTGTCAGGCTCAGCTTGCTGGTCAGCGCGTAGCTGGCGAACACCGCCGCCCCCACGCTGGTCACGCCGCCATTGGGGCGATAGGCCGGGTAGCCGGTGCGCGCGGATTGCAGCGTATCCACGCCGAAATAGCGCCGGATGAAGCTTTCGTCGCCCAGGTTCAGGCGCGGGCCGAAGGACAGCGTCAGCCCATCGGCCGGGCGCGTCACCGCATCGGCGCGCAGCTCCGCCACCACGCCGTCATGGTCGCCCACACCGCGGCGCACCTCGCCGCCCAGGCGGAAGAAGCCGGCGCGATATTCCACGAAGCCGCCCACTTCCGGCGTCCAGTCCACATCGCCCATGCCGCGCAGCACGGCATTGGCCTTTTCCTGCCGCGGGAAGCGCAGCCGCACCACCGGCCCGGCACGCCAGCCGGCCTCATTGATCAGGTTGGCCCCCAGCGAGGGCAGCCCGCCGGCGGTGGATAGGAAGAGGGTGTCGCGGAAACGGATGTCGATCACCGGCGCCGGCATCAGGGTCTGGCTGCGCGAGCCCGCATAATCCGGCCGCAGCGCCACGCCCATGCCAAGGGAAACGCGAACATCCCCCTGCCGCACCACGCCCGGCTCGGTCACGGTATCGGGCGCAGCCACGGAAGGCGCCTGGGCCAGGGCCGCGGGCACCGCAAAGGGTCCGGCCAAGGCCGCCACCGCCGCGAACGCCACCACACGAACAGACCGCACGAATCCCATCTCCAACTTCTCCAGCCAACCATACATCGGGCCATCCCGGCCGCCATGCAATGGGGCTTTCCGGAAGTTCATCTCATGTGGGATCAACTGATTGCGCAAAGATTGACGGGGGTCAGGCCGCCAGCAACGCCCGGTAGTGGCGCGCGACATCGGCGGAGAACGCGGCCAGAACGATCCGGTCGAACCGCCCCTGCGCGGCGGCCAGTTCGCGCACCGCGATCGCGCAGGCGTCGGGGATCGGATAGCCATAAACACCGCAGCTGATCGCGGGAAAAGCCAGGCTGCGCAGCCCGTGCGCCGCGGCCAGCGCCAGGCAGGCGCGGTAGCACGCGGCCAGCAGCGCCGGTTCGCCGTGCTGGCCGCCCCGCCAGACCGGCCCCACGGTATGAATCACATGCCGCGCCGGCAGGTTGTGCCCGCCGGTGATCCGCGCTTCCCCAGTGGGGCAGCCTCCCAAGATGCGGCATTCCGCCAGCAGCCCGGGCCCGGCGGCGCGATGGATCGCCCCGTCCACCCCGCCGCCACCCAGCAGGGTTTCGTTGGCCGCATTGACGATGGCGTCCAGCGCCAGCGTGGTGATGTCGGTTTCCAGAACCTCGATCACGTCACGGCCCACCTAGGTTACGGCACGGCGGGTCTGGTGCTCCGGCGCCTGCCACTCGCCGCCCGCCATCACAGCGCGCAAAGCCTCAGCGGCATCGAACAGATCCACATAGCGCGTGTACAGCGGCGTGATGCCGAAGCGCAGGATATCGGGCGCACGGAAATCCCCGATCACCCCGCGCCCGATCAGCGCCTGCATGATGGCGTAGGCCTGCCCATGCGCCAGGCACACCTGGCTGCCGCGCCGGGCCGCATCGCGCGGCGAGGCAAGCTGGAACCCCAGCCCGGCGCCCACCTGCTCCAGCAATTCGGCGAAGATCGTGGTCTGCCGCACCGATTTCGCCCGCACCTGCTCCATCGGCGCCTGCAGCGCGATGTCGATCCCCACCTCCAACGCGGCCAGGCTCAGCACCGGCGGCGTGCCCACCATGGTGCGCGCAATGCCCTGGCCTGGGCGGTAGCCGGTCTCGAAGGCGAAGGGCGAGGCATGCCCCAGCCACCCCGTCAGCGGGTAGCGCAGCGCATTCTGCAACCGCGGCGCCACATACAGGAAGGCCGGCGCACCCGGCCCGCCATTGAGGAACTTGTAGCCACACCCCACGGCCAGATCGACATCGCACCCGGCCAGATCCACCGGCACCGCCCCGGCGGAATGGGCGAGATCCCACAGCATCAGCGCGCCCTTCTCGTGCGCCGCGCGGGTGATCGCATCCATGTCGTACATGGCGCCTGTGTGGTAGTTCACATGGGTCAGCATCACCACGGCGGTGTCCTCGCCAATCGCCGCGGCGATCCCCTCCGGCTCCACCAGCCTCAGCTCGTGCCCCTGGTCCAGCAGTGCTGCCAGCCCCTCGGCGATGTAGAGGTCGGTGGGGAAATTCCGCCGCTCAGAGACGATCACCCGCCGCCCCGGCCGCGCCGCCAGGGCCGCGCCGAGCAGCTTGAACAGGTTCACGCTGGTGGAATCCGCCACCATCACGCTGCCCGAAGCAGCACCCACCAGCTTCGCGATCTTGTCCCCCACCCGCGCCGGCGTGGCCATCCAGCCGGCGTCGTTCCAGCTGCGGATCAACCCCTGGCCCCACTCGCGCTGCACCACCTCCGCCACCCGCGCCGGCGTGGCCTTCGGCAGCGCGCCGAGCGAATTGCCG
The DNA here is from genome assembly GCA_026400815.1 of Alphaproteobacteria bacterium. GTDB lineage: Bacteria > Pseudomonadota > Alphaproteobacteria > Acetobacterales > Acetobacteraceae > CAMDGX01. The sequence continues at coordinate 24,686 of JAPLOI010000021.1, read as the reverse complement.
TCCAGGTAGATCACCCCCTCCGGCAGCGCGAACAGCGCGCGCAGCGGGGCCAGTTCGTCGGCGCGGTCGAGGGCTTCGAGGTCGGTGCGGGTGATGGTCATGGCGGCTCCTGTCCGCGTGCATGCTTGCCCGCACCGCCGTCGCGTCGCAACGGTTGACCGCGGCACATGCCCATGGGGAAACTCATTCAAACGCGCGGAGCGCAGCCCCATGAACGACCTCGGCAACCACCTCGCCCCAAGCCTGAACCCGATCCGCCACGACGCACCGGAGGAGATCCCGGTAATCGATCTCACTGAATACCTCGCCGGCAAGCCTGGCGCGCACCAGGCCGCCGCCGCGCTCCGCCACGCGCTGGAGAATGTCGGCTTCTACTTCGTCACCGGCCACGGCGTGGACCAGGGCCTGGTCGATGCCGCCTTCGACGCCGCGAAGCGCTTCCACGCCCAGCCGCTCGAAGAAAAGCTCAAGCTCAAGATCAACCAGCACAATATCGGCTACCTGCCGGTGCGCGGCTCCACCACCCGGCATTCCAAGCTCAACGCCAACAACAAGCCGAACGTGAACGAGGCCTTCTTCGTCAAGCGCGACCTGCCGCCCGACCATCCAGACGTGCTGGCCGGCCTGCCCTTCCGCGGCCAGAACCAGTGGCCAGAGGCCCTGCCCGGCTTCCGCGAAACCGTCATGGCCTATGCCAACGCCATGGAAGGCCTGGGCCTCTCGCTGCTGCCGCTCTACGCCACGGCGCTCGATCTCGACCCCGGCTTTTTCGGCACGCTGTTTGCACCGCCCATGTACACGCTGCGCGTGTCCCACTACCCGCAGCAGCAGGGCACGGACGAGAACGAGTTCGGCCTCGCCCCGCACAGCGACACCAGCTTCATGACCCTGCTGGCGCAGAACAAGGTGCCGGGCCTGTCCATCCGCCTGCCCACCGGCAAATGGGTGGAGGCGCCCGCCCTGCCCGGCAGCTTCCTGGTCAATGGCGGGGACATGCTGCGCCGCTGGACCAACGAGCGCTTCCTCGCCACCCCGCACCGCGTGATCAACCGCTCGGGCCAGGAGCGCTACGCGATCCCGTTCTTCTTCGACTGTGCCTACACCACCCGCATGGAATGCCTGCCCAGCTGCACCAGCCCCGGCAACCCGCCGCGCTACGAGACGATGACCTACCCCGAATACATGGTCTGGTACCGCAACCTGAACTACGGCAAGCCGGAGGAAGCCCCGAAGGGCCGCGACGGAGTGCAGCTTTCCGCCGGCTGATGCCACCCTGCACGCTGGCTGAAAGGATCAGCCAGCGTGCAGGGTGGCATCGCGCGCGGGGTTGGCCGGCGGCCGCGCGCAAAGCAAAGACATAAGCAACCGTCCGGGCCAGGGCGGCGTTGGGCGGGCATGGAATATCGCATCACCATCGCCCGCCCGGCCGGGGAAGTGTTCGCCTTCCTCGCCGACCCCGCCCACATCCGCCACTGGCTGCCACAACTGCGCCGCGACGACACCGCCCTGCCGCATGGCGGCCTGCAACCCGATCAGGAGGCCGGACGCATCAGCTGGCCCTTCCAACCCGAATGCACCTGGCGCATCGCGGCAGTGGAGGATGTGACAGAACTCGTCCTGGCAATGGGCTGCACCCGCCCGCTCGCGCCAGACTCAACGGGCCCGGAAACATCCGCCGAGCGCATCGCCCACGCCGCCCTGGCCGCGCTGCAAAGCGTGAAATCCCACGTGGAAGCCGTGGCCGGCGGCGACCCCACCCTGCCCATGTCCAGCGTCCCCAGCCGCCTCTACGGCCACTCTGCCACGCAGGAGCCCCAGATCTAGCCGCTCAACTTGCCGGCGGAGGCGGCGGCGGAGGAGGCGGCATCACCAGAAGCTGGATCGCCGCAGGGTCGGATTGCTCCATCACCTTGCGCGCGAACCGGGCGCAATCGTCGATATTGGCGTCGCGCACCGCCTGCTTCACGCGCGGAATGGCCGCCGCGTTCATGGAGAAGCTGCGCAGCCCCAACCCGAGCAGCAGCTTGGTCAGCCGCGGATTGGCCGCCATCTCGCCGCACACGGAAACCGGCATGCGCAGCCGCAGCGCCGCCTCGGTGGCGAACTGCACCAGGCGCAACACCGCCGGGTGCAGCGGGTCGTACAGGTGGGAAACCTCGCTGTCCGCCCGGTCCACCGCCAGGGTGTACATCGTCAGATCGTTGGTGCCGATCGCGAAGAAATCCGATTCCAGCGCCAGCGCATCGGCCGACAGCGCCGCCCCCGGCGTCTCGATCATGATGCCCAGGGGGGCAGCTTTTCCGCCATCCGCTCGCCCCGCCGGCGCAGCCGCCGCGCCACCCGCTCATAGATGTCGCGCGCCGTGCGCACCTCGGCCACGGTGGTGACCATCGGCAGCAGCACCCGCACCGGCCCATGGGCTGAAGCCCGCAGGATCGCCGCCAACTGGTCCTCGAACAGATCCTCCTGGCGCAGCAGCATGCGCAGCCCGCGCAGCCCCAGCGCCGGGTTCGGATCGGTCACCACCGGCACCAGGTTGGCCGTCTGCAGCGCCTCGATATCCTTCTCCCCGCCCCAGTCCAGCACCCGGATCGTCACCGGGTCGCCCGCCATGGCCTCCACCACGCTGCGATAGGTCTCGTACTGCGCGTCCTCGTCGGGCACCGTCTCACGGTTCATGAACAGGAACTCGCTGCGCAGCAGGCCGATGCCGGCGGCCCCCGCCTGCGCGATCAGCGGCAACTCGGCCGGCAACTCGAAATTGGCCTGCAGCTCCACCTGCTCGCCATCCTCGGTCACCGCCGGCAGCCGGCGCAGCTTGCCCAGGCGCTGCTGCTCGCGCGCAAACGCGGTCACCAGCTTGCGGGCATGGGCCAGCGTGGCGGCGGTGGGATGCAGGATCACGCTGCCCGCGGTGCCATCCACCACAATGATGTCGCCGGGCCGCGCCGCCTCGGAAAGCCCGGGCACGCCCAGCACCGTGGGTACGCCCAGCGCGCGCAGCATCACCGCCGTATGCCCGTCCGCCCCGCCCTCCTCCGTGGCCACGCCGGCCAGCCTTGCCGGGTCCAGCAACGCGGCATCGGCCGGGCGCAGGAATTCCGCCACCAGCACCGCCCCCGCCGGCAAGGCGGCAAAGCTGCGGAACGGCGAGCGTGTCAGATTGCGCAGCAGCCGGCGGCCGATCTCGCGCACCTCGTCCGCCCGGCGCCGTCGCCCGGCCCGGTCGTCATCGCCCGGCGGGGCGACGGCCAGGATCGCCTCGGCAATCGCCTCGCTCTCGTCCAGCACGGCGGTCTCGGCCGAAACCAGCCCCTCCGCGATCCGCCGCCGCGCCCCACGCACCAGGCGGGAAGGCCCGATCATCGCCAAATAGGCATCCAAAAGCGGCGCGATCTCGGCCTGGCTGTCCTCCGGCAGCACCGCCAGCCGCGCCCGCAGCTTCAGCAACTGCTTGCGCGATTGCGCGATCGCCGCTTCCAGCCGGGAGGTCTCGGCCGCGATGTCGGCGGCATGGATGCGCGCCCGGTTCACGATGGCCGGCGGTTCCACGGCGCCGAACACCGCCCCGATCGCCACGCCCGGCGAAACCGCGATGCCGGTGAACCGCCGCTCCGGCCGTTCCGCCACCCCCCGCTCCGGCGGCGGCTCCACCTCCACCTCGGGCGGGCTAGTCCTGTTCATGGAAGCCGGCCTCGACGAGGGCGCTCAGGGCTTCCATGGCTTCCTTGGCGTCCCAGCCCTCGGCGCGCAGCACGATCGTGGCCCCCTTGCCCGCGCCCAGCATCATCAACCCCATGATCGAGCGTGCGGAGACAGACTGGCCGTCCTTCTCCACATCGACAGAGGCGCCGAAGCGCTCGGCCAGCGTCACGAACTTGGCGGCAGCCCGCGCATGCAGCCCGCGCTTGTTCACGATCAGCAGCGTGCGCCGCAGCACGGAAGCATCGGCGCCGCCCGGGTCCTGCTCCGGGGGAGGGCCGCCATCCGTCATGTCAGCAGGTCCCGTCGCCGGGCTTGGCCTGCGGCAGAATATGGGAGGCCGCGGCGATATACTTGCGCCCGGCCGCGGTGGCGCAATCCACCGCATCGGCCAAGGGCTGGCTGCCGCGCACCTTGGCCAGCTTCACCAGCATCGGCAGGTTCACGCCCGACAGCACTTCCACCCCCTTGCGCACCATCTGGGAGATGGCGAGGTTGCTGGGCGTGCCGCCGAACATGTCGGTCAGCAGCACCACCCCGTCGCCGGTATCCACCTCGGTGATCGCCCGCGTGATCTCTGCCCGGCGCCCCTCCATGTCGTCATCGGGGCCGATGCACACGGTGGCCACGTTGCGCTGCGCGCCCACCACATGCTCCATCGCCGAGCGCAGCTCCTCGGCCAGCCGGCCGTGGGTCACGAGCACAAGGCCGATCATCGCACCCCACCCGATGGGGAGCGGCCGCATGGGGCGATCACGCATTGGGCCGGCATCATGGCACGGGCTTGTTCAAAAGGGCGGTCTCCGAGTCCGCGGGCGAAGCAGTCGCAGCCTCCTGCCGCGGCAGCAGGCCCTCGCGGGCCAGTTCACGATGGGTCGCTGTCACGCGCCAGCCCTGTTCCGTCAAATGCGAAGCCAGCTGCTCGACAATCGTCACGGAGCGATGCCGCCCACCGGTGCAGCCGATTGCCACAGTAGCGTATTTCTTGCCCTCTTGCAGGAAGCGCGGCAAGAGCAGGTCCAGCAGCCCGGTCAGCCGGTCGATGAAGGTCGCGTAGTCCGGGTCGGCCGCCACATAGCTCGCCACCGCCGCGTCCAGCCCGGTCCTGGGCCGTAATGCGGTGTCGTAGAACGGGTTGCGCAGAAATCTTGCGTCGAACACCAGCTCCGCCTCACGCGGGAGGCCTGCGGGAAACGCGAACGAGATCAGCGAAATCGAGAGGGACTGCCGCCCCCCCGGCGCCTCGGCGGAGACGCCGAAATAGGTGTCGATCTGTTGGCGAAGCTGCGACAGCGGCAGGTCGGAGGTGTCGATCACCCAATCCGCCAGCTCGTGCAGCGGCGCGATCAGCCGCGTCTCGGCCGCAATCCCGTCCGCCACCCGCCCGCGCGGCGACAGCGGATGGCGCCGCCGCGTCTCGGTGAAGCGGCGCAGCAGCACCACCTCCTCCGCCCAGGCGAACACCAAATCCACCCGCATGCCGGCAATGCCGCGCAGCCGGTCGCGCAGCTCCAGCACCCGCTCGGGCGTGAAGCTGCGGCTGCGCGCATCCACGCCCAGCGCCACCATCCGCGCGCCGCCGCCCTCGATGCTGTTCACCAAACCATCGATCAGGTCCAGCGGCGGGTTGTCGATCGCCTCGTACCCCACATCCTCCAGCGCCCGCAGGATGGAGGCCCGGCCGGCACCCGCCAGCCCCGTCACCACCGCCACCCGGCGCAGTTCGGGCACGGCCTCGCTCATCGCGGCAGCTCCGCCGCGCAGCCGCCGGCGAACGCCCCGGCATGCTGCGCCAGCCGCCCCAGCGCGCAGTCCAGCGCCAGTTCCACGATCTGCGGCGCCGCCGGGCGCGCGGCATCCACCGCCAGCACCGGCAAGCCCAGCGCCGCATCCCGCGCCGGCGCTGGCAGGCGCGGCACCGCCCCGCCCAGCGTCACCGCCAGGGCAAGTTCGGCTCGTTCAAGATAAGGCAGACGCAGAATGCCCAGGCCACGCACCTCCAGAAGCCCCGCCAGCGCTGCGGGCGCACTGGCGTGTCCATCCTCGATCACCACCCGGTCATCGGCCACGAGCGTGAACCCGCGGTCGAGCAGCCGCAGCACCAGGTCCGACTTGCCAGACCCGGGCGGGCCCAACAGCAGAACCCCGGCCCCGTCTCGGGCGGCGCAGCTCGCATGTATCTGCATGGGCGCGGAACATGACCCGTCTGCGCCCAGAACGGAAGCCTCTTGGCGACGGATTGTGCCCGCGGGCATGAACAACATGGGAACACCGCGCCGCCAACTTGAAGCCGCCCGCCCTGCATGCGAGACCTGCCATCATGAACGCGCCCCACGCCATCTCCCGCACCGCCATCGCCGCCATCTCCCGCGCCGCCATCGGCGCCGCCGCCGCGCGCATCGCCCCATATGTCCGCCGCACCCCGGTCCTGGCGGTGCCGGCCGCCGAGCTCGGCCTCGGCGTGGACATGGTGCTGAAGCTCGAACTGCTCCAGCACGCCGGCAGCTTCAAGCCGCGCGGCGCCTTCAACCGCATCCTCACCGCCCAGGAAGCCGGCGAACTGCCCCCCGCAGGCGTCATCGCGGCCTCCGGCGGCAACCACGGTGCGGCGGTGGCCTATGCCGCCCGCGCCCTCGGTCTCGTCGCCGAGATCTTCGTGCCACAGCACACCCCGGCCACCAAGATCGCCCGCATCGAAAGCCTCGGCGCCCGCCTCGTCCGCGGCGGCGAAACCTATGTGGAGGCGCTGGCCGCCAGCCGCACCCGCCAGGCCGAAACTGGCGCGATGGAAGTGCACGCCTTCGATCACGAAGCCGTGCTGGCCGGCCAGGGCACGGTCGCCAAGGAGTTCCTGGAAGACGCGCCGGGCATCACCCACCTCCTGATCGCCACCGGCGGCGGCGGCCTCATCGGCGGCATGGCCGCCTGGGCCGAGAACCGCGTGCAGATCGTCAGCGTGGAACCCTTCGGCTGCCCCGGCCTGCACAACGCGCTGGCCGCCGGCGCTCCCGTCTCCTCCCCGGTCGGCGGCGTGGCGGCCGACGCGCTCGGCGCCCGCCAGGTTGGCAGCCTGATGTTCCCCATCGCCCAGTCCCACGTGACCCAGGCGGTGCTGGTGGAAGACGACGCCATCCGCGCCGCCCAGCGCCTGCTGTGGGACCGTTTCCGCCTCGTCGCCGAGCCCGGCGGCGCCACCGCGCTCGCCGGCATCCTCTCCGGCGCCTTCACCCCGCCCGCCGGCGCGCGCCTCGGCGTGCTGGTCTGCGGCTCCAACACCGATCCTGCCAGCGTCGTGGGGTGATCCGATGGCCAACTCCGTCCTGCTCGGAATCGATGCCCGCGGCGTGGCCACCGCCACCCTCAACCGCCCGGAACGCGGCAACGCCTACGACGAGGAGATGCTCGCCGCCCTGCTCGGCGGGCTGGACAGCCTGGCCGCCAACCCCGCCATCCGCGCCCTGGTGCTGCGCGGCGCCGGCAAGCATTTCCAGGCCGGCGCAGACGTCCACTGGCTCAACCAGGCCACCGCCTACCCGCCCGAGCGTGCCTACGCCGCCTCCCACGCCACCACGGAGGCGATGCGCAAGCTGAACGAGTTCCCCCACCCCACCATCGCCATGGTCAAGGGCGCCTGCTTCGGCGGCGGCGTCGGCATCGTCTGCTGCGTCGATGTGGCGCTGGCCGCGCCGGATGCCCTGTTTGGGATCACCGAGATCCGCGTCGGCGTCGCCCCCACGCCCATCAGCACCCACATGGTCAACGCCATCGGCCTGCGCCAAACCCGCCGCTACGCCCTCACCGGCGAACGCTTCGGCGCCGAGGAAGCCGCGAGAATCGGCTTGGTGCACGAGGTGGTGCAAGGCGACATGGAAGCCCGCCTGGAACAGGTGCTGGACGCCATCTTCCTCGGCGCCCCCGGCGCCATCTCCGCCACCAAGGACAGCTTCCTCGGCGCCAACAACCTCAAGCTCGACAGCCGCCAGGTCGCCCTGCTGTCGCATGAGGGCTGGACCCAGCGCTCCTCCCCCGAAGGCCGCGAAGGCACCGCCGCCTTCCGCGACAAGCGCCGCCCCTCCTGGTACGAGCCCGGCTGACCATGCCCCGGCGCACAGGCGTGGCGCCGAAAGGCGAGGGCATCAAGAACGGCGCCATCCAGGTGCTGCTGGCGCTGAACGCCGTGGTGATGGTCTATCCGCTGTTCGTGATGGTCCTCTCGGCCTTCAAGACCAACGCCGAGCTGTTCAACTCGCCCTTCGCCCTGCCGGAGAGCTTCTCGCTCACCAACGCCGCCCGCGTCTGGGGCGAGACCAACTTCGTCCTCTATCTCGGCAACTCGGTCATCGTCACCGCCAGCGCCGTGCTCACCATCCTCGTGGTGGGCACCATGGCCGCCTACGCCATCGCCCGCTACCCGTTCCGCCTCTCCGGCCTCGTCTTCCTGTTCTTCCTCTCCGGCCTCATGGTGCCGCTGAAGCTCGCGATCATCCCGCTCTTCATCCAGCTCGACGCCCTCGGCCTCATCAACACCCGCCCCGGCCTCGTGCTGATCTATGTCGCCATGGGCCTGCCCAGCGCCATCTTCATCCTCACCGGCTTCCTGCGCACCCTGCCCACGGAGCTGGAGGAGGCGGCGCGGATGGAAGGTGCCAGCGAGCTGCGCATCATGCTGCTGATCATGCTGCCGCTCGCCCGCCCCGCCCTGGTGATCGCCGCGATCCAGAACGCCGTGCCGATCTGGAACGACTTCTTCTTCCCGCTGGTCTTCATCACCAGCGAGCGGCTGAAAACCCTGCCGCAGGGCCTCACCGTGTTCATGGGCGAATACAACACCGATTGGGGCGTGCTGTTCTCCGGCCTCTCGCTGGCCGCGCTGCCGATCATCGCCGTCTACATCGTGCTCTCGCGCCAGTTCATCGAGGGCATGACCCAGGGCGCGGTGAAGTAGCTTCGCGCCACCCTGCCCCGGCATTCGACCTCACGAAACATTCCCGGCATCAATTCGATGGCGCCAGAGATGCGTTTCCGGCAGGGCAGGCATTGATCTTTGCCGCAACCGACGCCATTAACACCCGCACGGTGGTGTAACCGCCAGAGACAAAGGGAGCTTCACAATGATGCGTATGACCGTCGGCGCGCTGTTTGCCGGCGCCTTCCTCTCCGTTGCCAGCGTGGGCGCACAAGCCCAGAGCGGCTCGGCCACGATCGACGCGATCATCAAGCGCGGCGAAGTCAACTGCGGCACCGCCGGCAACTCGCCGATGTTCTCGCTGCCCGACAGCCAGGGCGTGATGCGCGGCATCGACGCCGATAGCTGCCGTGCCGTGGCCGCCGCCATCCTGGGCGATGCCCGCAAGGTCAAGTTCATCCCCACCACGGCGCAGAACCGCTTCACCGCGCTGCAGTCGGGCGAAGTGGACCTGCTGTACCGCTCCACCACCTGGACCCTGGGCCGTGAGGGCAACCTCGGCGCCCTGTTCGCCAGCGTGAACTTCTACGACGGCACCGGCTTCCTCGTGCAGGCCAAGCTGGGCGTGAAGTCCGCCAAGGAAATGGACGGCGTCAGCGTCTGCGTCGCCCCCGGCACCTCCACCGAGCTGGCCGTCGCCGACTTCTTCCGCATGACCAAGATGAAGTTCACGCCGATCATCATCGCCGACGTGAACGAGATCCAGAACGCCTACCTGGCCGGCCGTTGCGACGCCTACTCCACCGACGCCTCGGGCCTCGCCGGCTTCCGCTTCCAGCAGGGTGACAAGGCGAAGGACCACATCCTCCTGCCGGACATCATCTCCAAGGAGCCGCTCGGCGCCATGGTCCGCAAGGGCGACGACAAGTTCTTCGACATCGTCCGCTGGACCTACTTTGCCCAGCTGATCGCCGAGGAATATGGCGTCACCCAGGCCAACATCGACGACATCGCCAAGTCCGCCACCGTCCCCGAGCTGCGCCGCCTGCTCGGCCTGGAAGGCGACATGGGCAAGGCCCTCGGCGTCGACAACAAGTGGGCCTACAACGCCATCAAGGGCGTCGGCAATTTCGGCGAGATGTGGAACCGCAACATCACCCCCTACGGCGTGCCGCGCGGCATCAACAACCTCTGGAACGCCGGCGGCCTGCACTACGCGCCCCCGATGCGCTGATCCGCTTCCGGGCGTGACGAATGGCCGCCCTGGTTCGCCAGGGCGGCTTTTTCGTGCACGGGCCCATCGCCCCGCACGCGCCGGCGCCAGACGCCCAGCGCAAGCCTGCGCCAAACACATTGCATCCTGGCGCAAAACTTGCTTCCACTTGGTTTGATACGCTCTTGGCCCGCCCACTGGCGGCGCCGCCAACACAAGGTGCATGCGGACGATGTCCACCACCACCACAGACCCCCGCATGTCGGGTGCGCGAAGGGCCCCACCCAAGGGGATTTCGCTCAGCTGGTCCGATCCCCGCTTCCGCGCCATCGTCTGGCAGGTGGTGATCGTCGGTCTGCTGGTCGGCGGTGTGTGGTACCTCGCCTCCAACACCGCCACCAACCTGGAACAGCGCCGCATCGCCACCGGGTTCGATTTCCTCGGCCGCACCGCCGGCATCCCGATCGGCGAGTTCCTCATCCCCTACGACCCCTCGGTCCATACCTATGGCCGCGCCGTCCTGGTCGGCATCCTCAACACCAGCATGGTCACCATCGTCGGCGTGGCGCTGATCACCGTGCTCGGCACCCTCGTCGGCATCGCCTCGCTGTCGAACAACTGGCTGCTCTCGCGCCTCTGCCGTGCCTATGTCGAAGGCATGCGAGACGTGCCGCTGCTGCTGCACCTGCTCTTCTGGTACGCAGTCATGCTCACCTTCCCGCCGATCCGCGAGGCGATCTCGGTCATGCCCGGGGTGTTCATGTCCAACAGCGGCCTCAAGGTGCCGCTGCTGGTGTGGGAGCCGGCCCATACAGGCTTCGCGCTGGCCTTCCTCGCCGGCTGCGTCGCCACCTGGATCGCCGCCCGCCGCGCCACCGCCGTGCAATACGCCACCGGCATCCGCCCCAAGGTCTGGCCGGTCGCCATCGCCGCCATGGTGGTGGCACCGCTTGCTATCTGGGCCGTCATGGGCGCACCCTTCACCCTGGAACTCCCGGTCAAGGGCCGCTTCCGCTTCCAGGGCGGCGGCAACATCTCGCCCGAGTTCACCGCCCTGATGATCGGCCTCGTGCTCTACCACTCCGCCTTCGCCGCCGAGATCGTGCGCAGCGGCATCCTCGCCGTCCCGTCGGGCCAGTGGGAAGCCGGCGGCGCCCTCGGCCTCAAGCGCGGCACGATGCTGCGCAAGATCGTGCTGCCGCAGGCGCTGCGCGTCATCATCCCGCCCATGACGAGCACCTACCTCGGCGTGGCCAAGAACTCCTCCCTCGCGGTCGCCATCGGCTACCCCGACCTGGTCTCCATCGTGAACACAACGCTGAACCAGACCGGCCAGGCCATCGAGGGCATCGCCATCATCATGAGTGTCTACCTCGGCATCAGCCTGTCGATCTCGCTGTTCATGAACTGGTACAACACGCGCATCGCGCTGGTGGAGCGCTGATCCGATGAGCACAACAACCACCACCCACACCCCGGTCCCCGAGCGCTCCCAGCCGCCACTGCTGGTCGCCGGCCCCATCGCCTGGATGCGGGCGAACCTGTTCAGCTCCGTCTGGTCCAGCCTCGTCACCCTCGCCCTGGCCTATTTCCTGATCAAGTTCACCGTCGGCCTCATCGACTGGGCCTTCCTGAAGTCGGTCTGGACCGTGCCCACGGACCCGGCCACCGGCAAGCTGAACCCCGATGCCTGCCGCCAGGCCAAGGGTGAGGGCGCCTGCTGGGCCGTCATCTGGGACAAGTACCGCTTCATCCTCTTCGGCCGCTATCCCTTCGATGAGCAGTGGCGCGCCGCCATCGTGCTGGTGCTGTTCCTCGGCCTGTTCATCGTCTCCGCCATGCGCCGCTTCTGGCGCCCGGTGCTGGCGCTAATCTGGGTGGCCGTGCTCACCGCCATCTTCACCCTGATGTGGGGCGGCGTCTTCGGCCTGCGCTACGTCGCCCAGGATGAGTGGGGCGGCCTGCCCATCACCCTCATCCTCTCCACCTTCGGCCTCGCCTGCGCCTTCCCCATCGCCGTTTTGGTCGCCCTCGGCCGCCGCGCCACCAACCTACCCGCGGTCAAGCTGATCTGCGTCATCTACATCGAGGTGATCCGCGGCGTGCCGCTCATCTCCCTCCTGTTCATGGCCAGCGTCATGTTCCCCCTGTTCATGCCGGTCGGCCTGAACCCGGACAAGCTGCTGCGCGCCCAGATCGCCATCATCCTGTTCGCCGCCGTCTACCTCGCAGAGGTCATCCGCGGCGGCCTGCAGGCCCTGCCCAAGGGCCAGTACGAAGCCGCCGACGCGCTTGGCCTGTCCTACTGGAAGAAGATGGGCCTCATCATCCTGCCGCAGGCCCTGCGCCTGGTGATCCCGCCGCTGGTGAACACCTTCATCGGCTTCTTCAAGGACACCTCGCTGGTGCTCATCATCGGCATCTTCGACCTGCTCACCTCCGGCAAGGTCGCGGTCGCGGACCCGATCTGGCAGGCCTTCTCCACCGAGGTCTACATCATGCTGGGCCTCATCTATTTCTGCTTCTGCTTCTCGATGGCGCGCTACAGCCAGAGCCTGGAGCGGGAATTCTCAAAGTCCGTGCGGCGCTGAAGGAAACGACAACATGAGCAACGGAACACAGCCCGCCATCCAGCTGGACAAGGTGAACAAGTGGTTCGGCCAGCTCCACGTCCTGCGCGACGTGTCGCTGGAAGTCGCCACCGGGGAAAAGGTGGTGGTCTGCGGCCCCTCCGGCTCCGGCAAGTCCACCCTCATCCGCTGCATCAACCGCCTGGAAGTCCACCAGGAAGGCCGCATCCTGGTCGACGGCACGGAACTGACCGACGACACCCGCGCGCTCGATACCATCCGCAGCGAAGTCGGCATGGTGTTCCAGAGCTTCAACCTCTTCCCGCACCTCACCATCCTCGAAAACTGCACCCTCGCGCCCATCTGGGTCCGCAAGATGCCCAAGGCCGAGGCCGAGGCGCTGGCGATGGAATTCCTCACCCGCGTGAAGATCCCGGAGCAGGCCAAGAAATACCCCGGCCAGCTCTCCGGCGGCCAGCAGCAGCGCGTCGCCATCGCCCGCGCCCTGTGCATGCGCCCCAAGATCATGCTGTTCGACGAGCCGACCAGCGCGCTCGACCCGGAAATGATCAAGGAAGTGCTGGATACCATGATCGAACTCGCCGACAGCGGCATGACCATGGTCTGCGTCACCCACGAAATGGGCTTCGCCCGCCAGGTCGCCGACCGCGTGGTGTTCATGGACCGCGGCGAAGTGGTGGAAAGCGGCACTCCCACCGAAATGTTCGAAACCCCGCAAACCGACCGCCTGAAGCTGTTCCTCAGCCAGATCCTGCGCGGGCACTAAACAAACAAGCGGTTCTTTTTTGAAAAAAAGAACCAAAAAACTTTTCTGACTTTGCAAACACAACCGCCGTGGCCAGCCTGGCCACGGCGGTTTCGCATCAAACGGATAAAGTCTTTTTTGCTTCTTTTTTCTTCAGAAAAAAGAAGACCCTTACCGCTCCAGGCACATCGCCACGCCCATGCCGCCACCGATGCACAGCGTGGCGAGCCCCTTCTTGGCATCCCGCTTCTGCATCTCGTGCAGCAGCGTCACCAGCACCCGAGCGCCAGACGCCCCGATCGGATGCCCGATCGCAATCGCGCCGCCGTTCACGTTCACGCGGCTGGTATCCCAGCCCATGTCCTTGTTCACCGCGCAGGCCTGCGCCGCGAAGGCCTCGTTCGCCTCGATCAGGTCAAGGTCGCCAATGCCCCACCCCGCCCGCTGCAGCGCCTTGCGGCTGGAAGGGATCGGCCCCGTGCCCATCACGGAGGGGTCCACGCCGGCGGTGGCGAAGCTCGCAATCCGCGCCAGCGGCGTCAGCCCCCGGCGCGCGGCTTCCGCGCCCGACATCACCACCAGCGCCGAGGCGCCGTCATTGATCCCGCTGGCATTGCCGGCGGTCACGGTGCCGTCCTTGGTGAAGGCCGGCCGCAGCTTGGCCATGCCCTCGATGCTGGAATCGTGGCGGATGTATTCGTCGTTCTCCACCACCGTATCGCCGCGCCGGCCCTTCACCGTCACCGCCGCGATCTCGTCCTTGAACCGCCCGGCCTTCTGCGCCGCGCTGGCCTTCTGCTGGCTGCCCAGCGCGAACTCGTCCTGCTCCTCGCGGGTGATCTGGTAGGCGCGGGCCACGTTCTCGGCGGTGTTGCCCATGTGGTAGCCGAAGAAGGCATCCCACAGCCCGTCCTTGATCATCGTATCCACCAGCTGCATGTCGCCCATTTTGGCGCCCGCGCGCAGATAGGTGCCGTGCTGGCTCTGGCTCATGCTCTCCTGCCCGCCAGCCACCACGATCGCGCTCTCGCCGGTGCGAACCTGCTGTGCGGCCAGCGCCACGGCCCGCAGGCCAGACCCGCACACCTGGTTGATCCCGAACGCCGTCGCCGTGTCCGCAATCCCCGCCGCCCGCGCCGCCTGGCGCGCCGGGTTCTGCCCCTGGTTCGCCGTCAGCACCTGGCCCAGGATCACCTCGTCCACCTCGCCCGGCTCCAGCCCGGCGCGCGAAAGCGCCGCCTGCAACGCCGCCGTGCCCAGCACATGCGCCGGCACGCTGCCGAAGGCCCCGTTGAAGCTCCCAACCGGCGTACGCGCGGCCGAGACGATGACGATGTCGTCCATGATGGCGTTCTCCTGCGGCGGATGTTTCCGCGTTTGCCCCTATCTTACCGCGCCGCACAACGGGATCAAAGCGCAGCAATCCAGTCCTGCAAGGGCGCCCACAGCACCCGCTCCGCACTGGCGCCTGCCACCATCCCCACATGCCCCGCCGCGGGCTGGTGCAGCACCGCGCCGTCGATCAGCCCGGCCAGCGGCAGCGCGCTTTCCGGCGGCACGATCCGGTCCCGCCCCGGCACCGCCACGAAAGCCGGCACCCGCAGCCGCCGCGGATCCACCACCTCTCCCGCCACCCGCCACACCCCCCGCGCCGGCGTGTTCTCGCCATACCACCCGCCCAGGCACTCCCGCGCCACCGCGGCGGCCAGCGGCACCCCGTCGTTCAGCCAGTCCTCGATCGCCACGAACTGGCGCGCCCGCGCGCTGTCCTGGTCCAGGCGCGCGAACCCCGCATACTTCGCTGCGATCCCGCCGGGATCCATCATCGCGAACAGCGTCTGGATCGCATCGATCGGCAGCCGCTGCGTCAGCGCCATCAGCGGCTCCAGCAACGGCACCAGCTGCCCCAGCCCCCGCGCCGCACCGGCATCGGCCGCATGGAAATCCCACGGCACCGCCAGCAGCCCCAGCCCGAGCACCAGGTCGGGCCGCATCTGCGCCGCCGCCAGCGCCAGCAACCCGCCCATGCAATACCCCACCAGCACCACCGGCGCCCCCACCGCCACCAGCGCCCGCTCCAGCCGCCCGGCCGCATAGTCGGTCAGCGTGAACCCAAGCTCCGCCTCCCCCGGCCACCCCCAATCCAGCAACAGCACCCGCCGCTGCGCCGAGAGGAACCGCAGCATCGACCGCCCCTCATCGAGATCGAGCACATAGGCCCGGTTCACCAGGCTCGGCACGAACAGCACGGGCTCCCCAGGCCCGCCATAGTCCAGCAGCCGCGAGCCCCCCTCCGCCCACACCACCGCCGGCTCCGCCACCTCCCGCCGCCACGGATGCCGCCGATACGCCGCCACCCCCGCGATCAGCTCAGCCGGCGCCACCCCGCTTCGGCCGCCGGCCCCGCTGCTCCAGCTCGGCCACCCGCCGCTCCAGGGCATCGATCCGTTCCAGAAGGGCGTCAACCCTGACATCCCTGGCATCCCCGCCAGCAGCAGGTGCAGCAGCAACGGCCGCGGACCCCGCCGGATCATGCGGCCCGAGCCCTCGCGCCCACACCCCCGCGAGCGCCTGCCAGGTCTCCAGCGCCTCCCGGTCCGTCGCCAGCCCCGCCAACTCCGTCTGCATCAGCGTCATCCAGTCGCGCATCAGCGCGGCCGGGTCGCCCCGCACCGCCCCCTCTCCCGCATCCTCCGGCCCGCCCGTCATCCCGCATCGCCCCTCCGCGGCGCAGCATAGCCACGCCACCCGTCACCGAAAACCACGCGCGCGATTTCAATCCCGCACAGACCCGTGCTACATTGCACCGCACAAAACCCCACCCGGGGCAGCAAGGGGGCAGGATGTCGCAATCAGCGCCACTCGAGGACGCTCGCCACACCGACGCCAAGCCCGGCGATGCGGCACCGGTCGTCGTCAAGAAATACGCCAACCGACGCCTCTACAACACCGAAAGCTCCAGCTACATCACGCTGGATTCGCTCGCCGAAATGGTCCGCCTCGGCCGGGATTTCGTGGTTTACGACGCGAAAACCGGCGAAGACATCACCCGCTCCGTCCTCACCCAGATCATCGTGGAAGAGGAAAGCAAGGGCCGCGCCATGCTGCCCACCGGTTTCCTGCGCCAGCTCATCGGCTTCTACGGCAACTCCATGCAATCCGTGGTGCCGAAATACCTGGAACAGGCCATGGGCGCCTTCGCCGTCCAACAAGACCAGATGCGCCGTGCCGTCGAATCCACCATGGGCACCTTCATCCCGCCCAGCCTGCAGGAAGTCGGCCGCCAGAACATGGCCATGATGGAACGCGCCATGTCCCTCTTCTCCCCCTTCCTGCCCGGCGAACCCGAAGCCCCCCGCGCGCCTGCCTCCCCGCAGGAAGAAGAAATCGCCGCCCTGCGCCGGGAGGTCGATCTGCTCCGCAAGCAGCTGGCCGAGGCGCGGCTCTCGGGTAAGAAAGAGTAGAATCTTCTTTTTCTGAAGAAAAAGAAGCAAAAAGACTTTCCTCTTTTTCGCTGGAATACCGATTCATGAGCTGGCCCCAGGCCCAAGGCACCTTCGTTCTCGGCAACTTCCCGGTGCAGAAGGGCGGCGTGATCGAGACCTGCACGATCCCCTACAAAACCCACGGCACGCTGAACGCCGACAAGAGCAACGTCATCCTCTACCCCTGCTCCTATGGCGCCTCCCACCCCGATATGGAATTCCTCATCGGGCCGGACGGGATCCTGGACCCGACCCGCTGGTTCATCGTCATCCCCAACATGTTCAGCAACGGCCTGGCCTCCTCCGCCGCCGCCACGCCGAACTGGCCCACTTTGGTCACCTACGCCGACCTCATCGAAGCCCAGCGCCGCCTGCTCTTCGATATCTTCGGCATCACCCGCCTCGCCGCCGTCTACGGCTTCTCCATGGGCGCCCAGCAGGCCTACCACTGGGCCGCCCTGCACCCCGATGCCGTCGACCGCGCCTTCGTCGTCTGCGGCACCGCCCGCACATCAGTCCACAACAAGGTCTTCCACTCCGGCCTGCTGCGCACCCTCGAATCCGCCGCCGAATACCAGGGCGACGGCAAGTTCAGCGCCGAACCCGCCCTGGCCAAGAAAGCCTTCGCCCACATCTACGCCGGCTGGGCCCTCAGCCAGGATTTCTACCGCGCCAACCTCCACCTCACCGCCCTCGGTGCGCCGGACCTCGACACCTACCTGCGCACCGACTGGACCGAGCGCATGGGCGCCCGCCCCGCCGCCAACCTCTACGCCCAGCTCATGACCTGGTACCACGGCGACATCGCTGATGGCGGCGACCTCCCCACCGCGCTGGGCGCCATCAAGGCCCGCATGGTCCTCCTCCCCAGCGAAACCGACCTCTACTTTCGCGTCGCCGACAACGCCGCCGAACTCCCCTTCCTGCGCAACGGCGTCCTGAAACCCATCCCCAGCATCTGGGGCCACCGCGCCGGCAACCCCAACCCCTCCGTCATCCCCGCCGACTTCGCCTTCCTCAAGGCCGCGGTGCGCGAGGCGATGGACATCTAGCGGCGCAGCCTATGGGCCTTGGCCTTCAAGTCAGCGCCTTGCATCGTATCCTGTGGACGGTCACCGGCCAGACCTTCCGCGAAGTTCCGCCTGGCACCGATCGCCTTGCCGACCTTCTGCGCGAACCCGGCAGTCGGGTGCTGCAAGTCGTGACTCCCGGCACAGAAATACGCATCCCGCCCTCTGCCGTCGTTGCCTGGCGCACCCAACTCGGTACGAAATACGCAGCCCAGTTGCAGGAAGGGCTCTGGTGGGACGAGGAAAGCCTCTTCACCGATGGCGAGGACCTCGCCAGCAGCACCATCGGCAACCTCACCTACATTGTCGCCCGTGCGACAACGGACGGCGACGACGCCATTGCCCGGCTAGCTCGCACACCAAGACCCAACGTTCAGCAGGAGGAAACCGCGATCGCAGCTGCTGCGCGCCGCGGTTTCTCCAGCCCATACCCTCAATTGCTGCTCGGTGTGGATGTCTGGCTACCCTTCCGGCGCAACCTCATTCTCGAGGAGCCGAATCCCCTCGGCCACACGCAACGCTTCGGTTCCCTGCCCGCCCTACTGGCAGAACTGGCAAGCCTCCAGAGCCTGCTGCTCGCAGCCGACCCCTCAATTGCACCTTGGGGCGAAAGAGCCGAGGTGGCCGAACACGACCTCCTCGCGGCCTCGTGGCAGGCCATCGCGTCCCTGCACCGCAAAGCCGCGCTCGCGAAAGAACAACGATTGCCTCTAATCCTACAAACCTGAGCAACCAGCTGGAACGCGCCCTATCCGTTAAACCACTCTTTAGCGCGACCCATTACCCTTGTGCAGCCA
The DNA here is from genome assembly GCA_026400815.1 of Alphaproteobacteria bacterium. GTDB lineage: Bacteria > Pseudomonadota > Alphaproteobacteria > Acetobacterales > Acetobacteraceae > CAMDGX01. The sequence goes on along the minus strand of JAPLOI010000021.1, from coordinate 6,177 downwards.
TGAGCGAAGGCAGGGGCATCGCTCCTCTCGGCCGACCTCGCTCAGTCCTGCCCGAAAGGTCCGCAAAATGCTTCCCATGGTCCGCGCCGCCCTCCTCTCCGCGGCCCTGCTCCTGCCCGCCCTCCCCACGCACGCCCAACCCGCGCCCGCCGCGGACCCCGAGCCGTCCATGGAAGTCATGAAGTCCTTCGGTTGCCTCGCCACCGGCACCCTGGCCGCCATCGGCTTCGGCCCAGAGAACCTGGTCAACCTCGTCTCTGGCGGCATCGTCACCCCCTCCAACTCCGCCGTCCTGGCCATCGGCGTCGTCGGCGTCGTCTTCGCCAGCTTCTGCACCGTGGGCGAATCCCTCACCCCCAGCGTCCTCTACATGATGGACCGCACCGCCCCCGTCGTCCTCCACATCGGCCGATACACCGCCGAGGCGGCCAGCACTGGCCTGGAAACCGTCGCCACCGCCGCCCGCGCCACCCAGTCCACCATCACCGAAACTCTCGCCCCCGCCCTCGCCAGCGCAGCCGAAGCCACCATTGCAACCGCCGCAGCAGGCCTCGAAACCGCCACCACCGCCGCCCAGCGCCTCGCCACCGCCGCCCTGGAAACCGCCACGGACGCGATCGAGGCCGCCACCACCCTCGCCGCCAGCGCCCCCCTCTCCCCCACCGCCTGGGCCCCCTCTGCCTGGGTCGACACCGGCTGGAACGCCCTGGCCGCCATCTGCCTCCAATCCCCCCTCTGCCGCACCCGCGTCACCGGCCCGCCCACCCCCCGCGACATCGCATCGCGATAGACCGCCGCCCCTTCCCTGGGTTATAACTCCCGTATCAACAGGAGCGCGCCATGTCCGCCCTCAAGCTCACCCAGATCGGCAACTCCGTCGGCCTCATCCTGCCCAAGGAGCTCCTCGCCAAGCTCGGCGTCACAAAGGGCGACACCGTTTACGCCATCGAGACCGAGAACGGCATCCGCCTCACCACTGGCGACCCGGAATTCGAATCCCAGATGGAAGTTGCCCGCGAGATCATGAAGCGCCGCCGCGCCGTCCTGCGCGAACTCGCCAAGTGACCGTCTGGCTCTCACTCGATCTCGTCCTCGCCATCCATGACGAGCAGATCGCCGAACACGGCGGCGCCGCCGGCCTGCGCGACGCAGGCCTGCTGGAAAGCGCCCTCGCACGCCCGCTCAACCTCGCCGCCTACGGTGAGCCCGATATCGCCGAACTCGGCGCCACCTACGCGCTAGCGATCGCCCGCAACCACCCCTTCATCGACGGCAACAAACGCACCGCCTACGTGGCGCTCGAACTTTTCCTCGCCCTGAATGGCGTCGCCTTCCCCGCCACCGACGCCGAGGCAACGCTGACCACCCTCTCCATGGCCGCCGGCGACCTAGACGACCCCACCTTCATCGCCTGGGTCCGCCGCCACGCCCAACCGGCAGCGCCCCCCGGCTAAGCCGCCCCACCCACCTGCCGAACCCAATCCCCAAGATTGTAGTGGTTCGAAATCCGCGCCACCCGCCCGTCCCGCAGCGCAAAGAACGCCCCCGCCGGCAGCGTATATGTCTGCCCCGAGGCCTCGGGCGTCCCCGCCGGCACCCCCGGATCGGTCCCCACATAGGTCCCGCGCACCACGAACTCCGCCGCCGCCCGCGTCCCCGTCGCGTCCACCATGACCACCAGGTCCGTGATCGTCTCCCGGTAGCACCGGTCCATATGCGCCATGAACCGCCCGAACGCCTCGCGCCCCACCTCGCTGCCCCCCTGGCTGATCCCGTGCTCCACGTCCTCGGTCAGCAGCCCGAGAAACGCCTCCCGGTCACCCCGATTGAACGCGTCGTAATAGGCCCGCACGAGCCCTTCGGCATCCGTCATCGATCCATCCTTCAAGGAATCACAAACCGCCCGCTCGTCCGCGGCGCGAACACGCCCACCGCCCCGATCGCCTCGGTCACCACCACATCCAGCCCCGGCCCGGAATCATACGGCGCCACCGCCCGATCGCGGAGCACCCCATACCCATCCCCGCCCCCGCGCAGGAAGTTGTTGGTCACCACCCGATACATCCGCCCCTCCTGCACCGGCGCCCAGCCCCCGCCGGAAGCCACCTCCAACCCCACCAGCCGCGCTCCCTCAGCCGCCAGCGGGTTCCAGGTGATCCGCATCCCCGCCACCTGTGGAAACGCCCCCGCCCCCATCCGCGCCAGCCCATTGGCAATCGCCGCCCGAAGATCCGCGCCCGACAACTCCAGCGTCGCCACCGCATTCCCGAACGGCAGCATCGTCAGCACATCCCCCAGCGTCAGCTCGCCCCCCGGCAGCCCGGTGCGAATGCCGCCCGCGTTCATCAGCGCGACCTCCGCCCCCTGCACCGACCGCAGCATGGCATCGGCAATGAAACTCCCCAGCGCGCATTCCGCCACCCGGCAGCCCACGTTCCCCACAGCCGCCTCCGCCCGCCCCACCACCCGCTTGCGCACCCCGTCCAGCTGCGCCGCATACCCCGCCACGAGCGCCGCCACCCGCGGCTCCTCCGGCAGATCCAACCCCACCCGCCGGCAATCCCCGCCATAGGCCAGCACCGTGCCATCCGCCGCCACGTCCAGGTCCAGCCGCCCGAGATACCGCCCATAGGCCGAAGCCTGCACCACCACCGCCCGCCCCGCCGGCCCGCGCGCCACCCCATGCGCCGGCCCCGCCGCCCCCGCCTCGCTGTCAGACAGCAGCGTATGCGTATGCCCGCCCACCAGCACGTCCACGCCGGGCACATGCCCGGCCAACCCCTGGTCCACATCCCAGCCGAGATGCGAGAGCGCCACCACCAGCCGCGCCCCCTCCCCCCGCACCACCGCCGCCGACCGCGCCAACGCCGCGGCGGGATCGCCGAAAATCACATGCGGCCCCGGCGAAGACCCGATCGCCGTCTCCTGCGTCGTCAGCCCCACCAGCCCGATCCGCAGCCCGGCCTTCTCCAGCACCGCATGCGGCTGCACCAGCCCACGCAGATCGGGATCGGCCGACACATCCACATTGGCCGACAAAACCGGAAACCGCGCCGCCCGCACGAAGCGCGCCAAATTGGCCGGCCCATGGTCGAATTCATGGTTCCCCACCGCCATCGCCTCGGTGCCCAGCGCATGCATCACCGCCAGCTCCACCTCGCCCTTCCACGCGGTGTAGAACAGGCTGCCCTGGAACTGGTCGCCGGCATCCACCAGCAGCACCGCCCGCCCATCCGCCTCCGCCGCCGCCCGCTGCGCCCCGATCGCACTCGCCAGCCGCGCCGCGCCCCCGAAACACCCCTCCCGCCCCGCGCCGCACGCCAGCGCCCGCGCATCCACCGGTTCATGCCGCGCATGGAAATCGTTCATGTGCAGGATCGTGATCCGATGCGCCGGCTGCCCCACGGCGATGCGGGTCAACGGCAACGTGCCCAGGGCACCCAGGAGAAACCGGCGCGAGAGTGTCATACCCCCCTCATACCAGACACTGCCCCCTCTTTTCAGCAACGACCTTTTCACCTCCGGGGCTTGCCAACGGCACCTGATCAGACGATGTAACCCCAACCGGACCAAGCGGGTCCGCTTTGGACCCCAGCCGCCCCACGCGGCACATGAGAGGTGATCCCATGTTCATCGAGACCGAAGGCACCCCGAACCCCGCCACGCTGAAATTCCTGCCCGGCCGAGACGTGATGGGCGAGCGCACCGCCGATTTCGCCAGCGCCGACGCCGCCGAGCGCTCGCCGCTCGCCATCGCCCTGTTCGGCCTGCCCGGCATCACCCGCGTCTTCCTGGGCGGGGATTTCATCACCGTCACCAAGAACGACAGCCAGGCCTGGCAATCCCTCAAGCCCCAGGTGCTCGGCGCCATCATGGAGCATTTCGTCGCCGGCCGCCCGGTGATCGAAGGCGACGCCGACGAGCTCGATGAAGACGTGGAACCCGCCGACGCCGAGATCGTCGCCCAGATCAAGGAGCTGCTCGACACCCGCGTGCGCCCCGCCGTGGCGTCGGATGGCGGCGACATCGTCTTCCGCGGCTACCGCGACGGCATCGTGAAGCTGCACATGCAGGGCGCCTGCTCCGGCTGCCCCTCCTCCTCGGCCACGCTGAAGCACGGCATCGAAAACATGCTGCGCCACTACGTGCCGGAGGTCGTCCGCGTCGAACAGGTCATGTTCTGATGCCCTCCGACGTCTCCAAGCCGTCCGAGCCGAAGCCCGAAGACGCAAAGCCCGCCGAGGCGGCTCCGGTGGCCACCACCACCGAAACCGCCCCGGCCACCGCTGAGGCCACCCCGGCCGAAGCCACATCGGTCGAAGCCACTGCGGTCGAAGCCACTGCGGTCGAAGCCACCCCGGCCCAGCCCGTCGCGGAGGCACCCGCCCCCGTCGCAGCCCCCGTGGCAGCAGCCGTGCCAGAGCCGGAACCGGCGCCGATCCCGCCGCGCCAGGGCAGCCCGCTGAACGACGCCGCCCTGGACCAGCTCTTCCGCTCCGCCCGCACCCAATACGGCTGGACCGGCGCCGCCGTGTCCGACGACGACCTGCGCTCCATCTTCGACCTGATGAAGTGGGGCCCCACCTCGGCCAATTCCTCGCCGGCGCGCTTCCTCTTCATCCGCACCCAATCCGCCAAGGACCGCCTGCGCCCCGCCCTCTCCTCGGGCAACCTGCAGAAAACCATGCTCGCGCCGGTCACGGTCATCGTCGCCTACGACCCCAAATTCTACGACTACCTGCCCCGCCTCTTCCCCCACACCGACGCCAAGCCCTGGTTCACCTCGAACCCGGAACTGGCCCAGGAAACCGCCTTCCGCAACGGCACCCTGCAAGGCGCCTACTTCCTCATGGCCGCCCGCGCCCTCGGCTTCGGCGTCGGCCCCATGTCGGGCTTCGACAACGCCAAGGTCGACGCGGAATTCCTCTCCGACCGCGGCTGGAAATCCAACTTCCTGGTGAATATCGGCCACGGCGACCAGAACGAGGAAAAACCCCGCGGGCCGCGGTTCTGGTTCGATGAGACCTGCCTGATCCTGTAAGCAAGGCCTTCTTTTTCTGAAGAAAAAGAAGCAAAAAGACTTTTGCGACTTGGCGCCCGGGGCCGTAATCCACTCGTAGGGCGGGTCGCGAAGCGGACCCGCCACCCTCCCGACCGCGCGCCCCGAAGCTGTCGCCGGGTGGGAACACCGCTCACCCAGCGCCCCAGCCACCAAAAGCGTCAATGGGCGTTAAATCCTGTTAAATCGCCAAAACTGGCAATTTTTCTCTATACCACCGGTCTTGCGTTTAGCATACTCACCGGTGATGCCACATCCCGTCGCCGCTCCGCTCGAAGCCGACGCCCTTCGCCGCATGGCGGAGGCGATGAATCGCGTCCATTTGCCGGCGCCCCTCCTGCATCTGCTCCTCGCCCTGCTGGCGTTCCTCACGGGGAACAAGGCGGTCATGGCCCAACTCAGCCTGGCCACCGCCTCCGCCCGCACCTGGCGCACCCCGCTTCGGGATTGGCACTTCTCCCCCACCGGCGAAACCATCGACGACCTGGCACCCGTACTCCACCCGCGCGCCCTGCGCCGTTTGCGCCGCCAACGCGCCTGGATCGGCTGGATCCTCCGCGGCCGCCCCGGCCGCGGCATGCGCCTTTCCGGCCATCGCGCGCCCGAACCTTCCCCTGCTTGTACCGCCCGCGCGCCGCCTCAGGCGGCCGCGCGTCCCAGATCATCGTGAATCTGTCTTTCGGCCCCCGCGTTTCGCGGCGATGACTCATGTCTTGAGTAATGTGGGTCCAGGGACCTCAGGTCCCTGGCGGGTCCAGGGCAGAGCCCTGGCCTTACCGCCAGTTCAACCACGCCCGAATTCCCCGCCCCATCACCCAGTCCAGGTCATCCCGCAGCCACGGCAGTTCTTCCGTGAACATCGTGATGCACTGGGTCCAGGGGCACGGCATCCGGGTGATATCAGTGCCCCAGAAGAACCGCTGGGGCCCATAGGCATCGAAGATGCGCCGCAGCCCGTCATGCAGGTTGCGGTAGGGATAGGCCTCAGAGCCCATTTCGGAATCAACGCGGAACGTATGACGTGAGGGGTTGGCTGGCCGGGTTTGGTGTGATTCTGGGCAGGTGTTCGAAGCCTTGCCGGAGATCACATGTGGAGCCCGACCAGCCGCCGGCAACAT
>JAPLOI010000005.1 GCA_026400815.1 Alphaproteobacteria bacterium | reverse complement strand
GCTGCGTCGCCGGCCACCGCGCTTTGCCGGACGGATCAGTGGCGCCACAAGCGCCCATTCGGCATCCGTCAGGTCAGACGGGTAGCGCAGCCCACGCCGATCCGCCGCGCGTCGATGTTCCGCTGTCCATGCCATCCCTCGCCCCCACGAATCGTCCCAACGGGCAGGGAATCACATCCGATTCAGGCGATTCAACTTCTTTCCGGATGGGCTCTTATCCCAGTCGATTAATCCCATCAAACGCCGCCGTCTTATAGGCTTCCGCCAGCGTCGGATAGTTGAACACATTGTCCACGAAGTAATCGACCGACCCGCCATGCGCCAGCACTGCCTGGCCGATATGCACCAGCTCGCTCGCCCCTTCGCCGATGATATGCACCCCCAGCAGCGCCCGCGTCTCGCGGTGGAAGATCAGCTTCAGCAGCCCGGCATTGTCCCCCAGGATCTGCCCGCGCGCGATTTCCTTGTAGTTCGCCTTGCCGATCTCATAGGGCACGCCGGCCGCCGTCAGTTCTTCCTCGTTGCGCCCGACGGTGGAGATCTCGGGGATGGTGTAGATGCCGTAGGGAAACAGCCCTGCCATGCTGTCCGCCGTCACGCCGAAGGCATGGCACGCCGCCATCCGCCCCTGCTCCATGGAGGTGGAGGCGAGCGAGGGAAACCCGATCACATCCCCCACCGCATAGATATGCGGCTGCGAGGTCTGGTACGTCTCGTTCACCGCCAGCCGCCCGCGCGAATCCGGCTGTAGCCCCGCCGCCGCCAGGTCCAGCTCCCGCGTCGCCCCGGTGCGCCCGATGGAATACAGCGCCTTCTCGCTCACCACCTGCTTGCCGGAAGCCAGCGTGATCCGCACCCGCGTCCCGCGCGCCTCCTCCACCGTCTCGATGCTCCGCACCTCCTCGCCCAGCCGCAGCGTGATCCAGTTGTGCTGCATGTGGTAGGCGAGGTTGTCGGTGATCTCCCGGTCGATGAACGGCAGCAGCCGGTCGCGCTTGTCCACCAGCGTCACCCGCACCCCCAGGGTCGCGAACATGGTGGCGTATTCGATGCCGATTACCCCGGCCCCGATCACCGCCAATGTCCGCGGCATTTCCTTGAGGTCCAGGATATCGTCGCTGATCAGCACGCTCTGCCCGTCGAACGGGATCGTGGCACTGCGCGTCGCTTCCGTGCCGACCGCGATCACGATCTTCTCGGCCGAAACCTGCTCGTGCCCATGCCCGTCGCCGCGCGCCACGTGCAGCGTGTGCGCATCGGCGAACCGCGCCGTGCCCGCCACCATGTCCACCCGGTTGCGCATCAGCTGGTGGCGGATCACATCGATCTCGTGTCGCACCACATGCCCGGTGCGGAAATGCAGATCCGCCATGGTGATGTTCCGCTTCACCGCATAGGAAGCGCCATACACCCCGCGCTCGCGGTGGCCGGAAAGATGCAGCACCGCCTCGCGCAGCGTCTTGCTCGGGATGGTGCCGGTGTTGATGCACACCCCGCCAACCACGTCATGCCGCTCGATCACCATCACCCGCCGCCCCAGCTTCGCCGCCTGGATCGCCGCCCGCTGCCCCGCCGGGCCCGAGCCGATCACCGCCAGGTCGTAGTCGTACTGCTGCGCCATGCCCGCCCCGAATGTGAACCGCCCGCGATCGTATCAGCCGCGCGTGCCGGCCGTGCCAACACATCGGCCGCCGACAAAGAAGGATTGATGAAAAATCACCCCTCGCCGGGTCAGCCAGGCAAAATGCCCGCCCGCCGATACGCCCCGATCTGCCCCAGCAGCAGCCCCACACTGTCCAGGCACTCCCCGAACCCCGCCTGCCGCAGCCGCGTGGTGGAGGCGAACAGATCGTGCTCCAGCCCGAACACGAAATCCGCGAAATCCCACCGCGCCACCTCGTCCAGCGGCAACCCGGCCCCCATCCGGTCCCATACCGGCCCCTTATCCGCCATCCACGCCGAGAGCTTCATCGGCCGCACAATCCCGCATTGCACCCCAAACGCCTCAGCCAGACGGGGCCACAGCCGCTCCCACCGGAACACATCCCCATTGGTCACATTGAACGCCCGGTTCGCCGCATCAGGCGCCTCCAGCATCCACAACACCGCCCGCCCCAGCAGGCCGGCATCCGTCACCTCGCTCAACGACCGGAACGAAGCCGCACTGCCCGGAAAATCCAGCGCCACCCCCAGCTCCCGGCAGATCGCCGCATAGGCGCCGAGCGTGGAGGCCAAATTCCGCGCCCGCCCCGGCGCCACATCCACGATGAAGGAAGGCCGGCTCGCCGACCACGTCCACCCGCCGGCAGCCGCCCGCGCCGCCAGCAGATCCTGCTGGTCGTAGTAGAAATTCGGCGGCATGTGCCGCGGATCGTCCTCATGCGCTGGGGTAGGGTAGGGGCCGATATGCATCCCGTACCATTTGGTCCCCTCCACCAGGTGCACATGCCGCAGCGCCGGCCCCGCGGCCGCCGCAATCAGCCCATCCAGCATGGCAAGGTTGGCCGGCACATCCTCCACGCCGCCCTCCCCGACCGCCGCCCGCGCCGCATACACCGCATGCGTCACACCCCCCGGCGCCGCCGCCCGCACCGCCGCCCGGCACGCGGCGGCATCGGCGAGATCAGCCGCCACATACCGAACACCCGGGGCAGGGGGCCGGGCCGTCCGGCACAACCCCACCACCTGCCACCCATCCTCGGCCGCCTGCGCCACCAGCCGGCTCGCCGCCGCCCCGGTGGCCCCCGCCACCAGCAGCGTGCCCTTGCCCGTCATGCCGCCAGCATTTCCAGCACCCGCGTCAGCACCCGCGCCCCGGCGGCCAACTGCGCCGGCGAGGAATACTCCGCCGGGTTGTGGCTGATCCCGCGGCGCGACGGCACGAAGATCATCCCTGTCGGGCACAGCGGCACCACGAACTGCGCATCATGGAACGCGCCGGATGGCAGCTCCCGCGCCCGCAGCCCCTCCGCCGCCGCCGCCGCGGCCACCGCCCCGGTCACCAGCGGATCGAACGGCACCGGCATGGCATGGAAATTCTCCACCATCTCCACCGCGCAATCCCGCACCGCGCCCTTGATCGTCGCCAGCATCGCATCGCCCTTGGCCACCAGCACCGCGCGGTCCGGATGCCGCAGGTCGATCGTGAAGGTCGCCCGGTTCGCCACGGAGTTGGACGTGTTCGGCGAAACCTCCACCCGCGCCACGGTGAAGCGCAGCGTATCCGTCGGGTCCGCCGTCAGCGCATTCAGCGCCACGATCGCCCGCACCATGTCCTGCACCGCGTCCTTTCGCCCCCGCAGCGGCGCCGTCCCGGCATGCGCCGTCTCCCCGGTCAGCGTCACGGTGAACCACCGGCTGCCCTGGATGCCGGTCACCACCCCGATATCGAACCCCTCCGCCTCCAGGATCGGCCCTTGCTCGATATGCGCCTCCACATAGGCATGCGGAACATTGCCCCCTGGGGCACCCAGCGCCCGCCGCGGAATATCCGCCTCCAGCGCCAGCTGCTCGTCGAGTGCCGCGCCATACGTCACGCCATCCCCATCCCGGATCGCCCGGAATGCCTCGGGCTTGGTGTGGCCAGACCAGTTCATGCTCCCGGTGCAGCCAGGCCGGAACCGCCCGCCCTCCTCGTTCGTCCACGCCACCAGCTCGATCGCCCGTCGCGTCGTCACGCCGGCATCATGCAGCGCCGTCAGCGCCTCCAGCCCGGCCACCACCCCCCAGATCCCATCGAACCGCCCACCCTCCGGCTGCGTGTCCATGTGGCTCCCGGTCAGCACCGGCGCCAATGCGGGCTCCGTCCCCTCGCGCCGGAAGAACAGATTGGCGGCCTCATCCACCGACACCTCGCAGCCGATCGCCCGCGCCCAGTCGATCATCACCCGCCGCGCCTGTCGGTCCAGCGCCGAAAGGCACGGCCGGTTCACGCCGATATCCTCGGTCCCCGGCACCGCGAACCCGCCGATCTCCGCCAGCTCCATCAACCGCGCCCACTGCCGCCCCTCGCTCACCGACCCGCTCATGCCCATCTCTCCATCTCGTGTCACCATGGTGCCGTCCCCCGGCCAGGATGCAACCCATGCCCCAAACCGCCCTCCTGCTCATCGACCTCCAGCCCGATTTCCTCCCCGGCGGCGCCCTGGCCGTAACCAACGGCGACGAAGTCATCCCCCTCATCAACCGCCTCGCCGCCCGCTTTGCCACCGTCGTCCTCACGCAAGACTGGCACCCCCCGGGCCACCGCTCCTTCGCCTCCGCCCATCCCGGCCGCACGCCGTTCGAGACCATCCGCCTCCCCTACGGCGACCAAACCCTCTGGCCCGACCACTGCCTCCAGGCCACCCCAGGCGCCGCCCTCGCCCCGGGCCTCAGCATCCCCCACGCCACCCTCATCCTGCGCAAGGGCTGCAACCCCGAGGTGGACAGCTACTCCGCCTTCACCGAAGCCGACGGCACCACCACCGGCCTCGCCGCCTGGCTCCGCGCCCGCGCCATCACGAACGTGGTCCTCGCCGGCCTCGCCACCGATTACTGCGTCGCCTGGTCCGCGCTGGACGCACGCCGCGCCGGCTTCACCACCAGCGTCGTGGAAGATGCCTGCCGCGCCATCGACCTGAACGGTTCCCTCGCCGCCGCCTGGAAATCCATGTCCGAAGCCGGCATCGCCCGCCGCGCCAGCGCCGATCTCCTAGCCCCGTAGCAGCCCCGTCATCGGCGCAGCGCCCAGGCTTCCCGGAAACACCCGCTCCAGCACCGCCGATGGCAGCCCCAGATGCGCCGCCAGCACGCCCTTGCTGACACTGCGCAGATCCGTCGTCGGCGCCAGATCGCGCCCCTCGAAAAACTGCCCCGCCCCCAACCCCGGCCAATCCCCACGCACCCGCCCCCCGGCCACCCCGCCGCCTATCACGAACGCCACCGTCCCCGTGCCATGATCCGTCCCGCGCGTGCCGTTCACCCGCACCGTGCGCCCGAACTCCGTCATCACCAGCACCACACTCTGCCCCCAGGCCGCCCCGAGCCCCTCGCGCAGCGCCACCAGCCCCGCATCCAGCTGCCGCAGCGGCCCTGCCAGCCGATCGGCCTGGTTGGCATGCGTATCCCACCCGCCAATCTCCAGCGCCGCCAGCCGCGGCCCATCCGCAGCCGCCAGCATCCGTCCCGCCGCCTCGGCCAGCGCCGGAAACCCGAACCGCTCCGGCCGCCGATCCTCGCCCAGTGCCCCCGCCGCAAACCCCCGCTCGCGCAACCCCGCCGCAACCGCCGGCCCCGTCACCTGGTCCGCCGCATGCAGCCTCGCCACCCGCGCATAGAAATCCCCCGCCGGCGGCGCAAAGCTCTGCGGCAACCAACTCCCCACCGGCGCCGGCCCGCGCAGCAGCACCGGCGTCAGGCTCCCCACCGCCAACGCCAGGTCAGCGCCCTTCCCGGGCACACCCCCCAACGCCCCGGCCACCCGGTTCAACCACCCGCTCTCCAGCCGCCGCTCGGCACCAAACTCCATCCAGTCCTGCGCCTCGAAATGGCTGCGGTTCCGCCAGGACCCAGCCACCGCATGCACCACCACCGCCTCGCCCTCGCGGAACATCCCGTGCAGCCCCGCCAGCGCCGGATGCAGCCCGAAGAACCCGCCAAGCTCCAGCACGCCCCCCTCGCGGCCGGGCTCCACCCCTGCCAGCCCGCCACGCAGCCCCGCCAGCCCCGCCTCGCCATAGGGCACCACCGCCGAGAGCCCATCCAGCGCCCCGCGCAGCACCACCACCACCAGCCGCTTCTCCGTCGGCGCCGCCGCCACCGCCAACGAAGCCCGCCCCAGGGAAAACGCCCCCGCCAGCCCCAGCAACGTCCCGCGCCGAGAAATCCCCGTTGTCATCGCCGCTGAAACTCCGGCCCCGCGAACAGCAATGCCAGCGCCTCGCGCCGGGACCCCGCCCGCATCATCTCCCCCCGCGTCGCCTCGCCCAGCAGCGGCCCCAGCGCCTGCTCCGCCACCACCATCGGCTCCAACCCCGCCCCGCGCCCGGCCACGCCCCAGGCGAAATCCACCCGCCGCATCATGGCCTCCGGCCCCGCCCAGTCGCGCGCCATGTCCGGCCAGCCATTCGGCAGCGGCGCATTCATCACCGCCTGCCCCAGCCCCGCCACCGCCTCCCGCAACCGAGGGCGGTTCCCCGCCGGCAGATCCAACGCCCGCACCACCGCCACCACATAGTCGAACGGCCCGCGCAGCTTGGACATTGGTCCCCCTGGGGGCTCCCACGCCTGCGGCAACCCCGCCACCGCCAGCGCGGCGGCCTTCAAATCCCCATCCGTCTCCCGCAGCACCCGCTCCACCTTTGCCACCGCCGGCTCCGGCGGCACATCGGCCACGAAATGCCGCACCAGCTTCGTCGCCAGGTTCCGCAGCGTGGCCGGATGCCGCGCCAGGAACCCCAGCACGGACTCAAGCCCCTCCGGCCCCGCCGGCACACGATGCCCCAGCACCATCTTCTCGCCGGGCTCGTGCTGCCCCCGCCGGAACACCATCCCCGGCACATCCCCGCGCAGCATCACGCCCCACCCGGTCAGCACCAGCGCCATCTGCACCACATCGGACTGGGAATAGCCGGAAGCCGGCGTCACCGTGTGCAGTTCCAGGCACTCCCGCGCCAGGTTCTCGTTCAACCCCACCCGCCGTGCCACCGGCGCCGCCTCCGCCGCCGCACTGCGCGGCCCCGCCGACTCCTGGTTATCCAGATAAAACAGCATCGCCGGGTGCTTCACCACCGCCCCCAGCATGTCAGCGAACGTCCCCGTCACATGCGGCCGGATCGCCTCGCGCAGGAACGCATTGGCCACCGGCACCACCGCCCCGCGCCGCTGGCTCACCGTGAAATGGTTCGCCCAGAACCATGCCAGCCGCTCCCGGAACGGCACATCCGTCACCGCCACATAGTCCAGCAGCGCCGAAACATCCTCCTGGAACACGGTGCGAGACTGTGAAATCCCGTCATTCCCGCGCCTGATATCCTCGCGCCACGCCGCCAGCCCCTCGGCCGTGCTGCGCGCCGCCAGCGCCAGCGCCGGGTCCGTCCCCTCCAGCTGCCCCGCCAGCCACGCCATGGGATCGTCGGGCAGCGCCTCCGCCCCCCGCCGCCCCAGCCCGAACCGCCCCATCGCCTGCCACGCCCGCGCGCTCATACGCCAAGCACCCCCGTGCGCTCCCGCGCAACAATACCACGCCCCCCGATATGCTGCCATGCAGCAAGCCCCCCCACATCGCGCTTGCAAATCGCCGCCGGGGGAGTCATGTCACGGCCCAATCCTGCCGGCGGTGGGCCGACCTGATGGGACGCGCGGAGCAACCAGCCCCGTCGCGTTCGTTCACGTCGTATCAGCGCCCGCGCCCATCGTCCGTCCGAGCTGAGTCCGGCCCCGCCCGGGGCATCATGGAGGCCATCGTGTCCACTGATCTGTCCAAGATCCGCAACATCGGCATCACCGCGCACATCGATGCCGGCAAAACCACCACCACCGAGCGGATCCTGTACTACACCGGTGTCTCGCATAAGATCGGCGAGGTGCATGATGGCAACACCACCACCGACTACATGGAGCAGGAGCGTGAGCGCGGCATCACCATCACCTCCGCCGCCGTCACGTGTGAGTGGAAAGACCACCGCATCAACATCATCGACACCCCCGGCCACATCGATTTCAACATCGAAGTGAACCGCAGCCTGCGCGTGCTCGATGGCGCCGTCTTCATCATCGAGGGCGTGGCCGGCGTGCAGCCGCAGTCCGAGACCAACTGGCGCCTGGCCGACCGCTACAACGTCCCGCGCATCATCTTCATCAACAAGCTGGACCGCACCGGCGCCGATTTCTACCGCGCCTTCGACACGCTGAAGGAGAAGCTGGACATCATCGCCCTGCCGCTCCAGCTCCCGATCGGCATCGAAGACCAGTTCATCGGCATCGTCGACCTGGTCGAGATGAAGGCCATCATCTGGGAAGGCGGCGAGCTGGGCGCGAAGTTCCACGACGCCCCGATCCCCGACGACCTGATGGAAAAGGCCAAGGAAGCCCGCCAGACCCTGCTCGACACGGCGCTCTCCGTGGACGACGCCGGCATGGAGGAATACTTCGAGAAGGGTGACGTCGCGATCGAAACCCTCAAGCGCGCCATCAAGACCGGCACCATCACCGGCGCCTTCCGCCCCGTGCTCTGCGGCACCGCCTTCAAGAACAAGGGCGTGCAGCCCCTGCTCGACGCCGTGCTGGATTACCTGCCCGCCCCCATCGACGTCCCCGGCATCTCGATCGCCGCCGAGGAAGGCGAGGAAGACGGCGAGTTCAGCGACCGCCGCCGCATCAAGGCCGACCCCAGCGCTCCCTTTGCCGGCCTGGCCTTCAAGATCATCAACGACAAGTACGGCGCCCTCACCTTCGTGCGCGTCTACGCCGGCACCCTGCGTACCGGCGACACGGTGATGAACACCACCAAGGAAGAGAAGCAGCGCGTCGGCCGCATGTTCCAGATGCACGCCGACAAGCGCGCGGAAATCAAGGAAGTCTCGGCCGGTGACATCGCGGCCTTCGTCGGCCTGAAGGACACCACCACCGGCGACACCCTGGCCTCCATGGACGACCCCGTGGTGCTCGAGCGCATGGCCTTCCCGGTCCCCGTCATCGACATCTCCGTCGAGCCGGCCACCAAGGACTCGGTCGAGAAGATGACCCTGGGCCTGCAGAAGCTGGCCTCCGAAGACCCCAGCCTGCGCCTCAAGACCGACCAGGAATCCGGCCAGACCATCCTGTCCGGCATGGGCGAGCTGCACCTGGAAATCATCATCGACCGCCTGCGCCGTGAATTCGGCGTCCAGGCCAATGTCGGCGCTCCGCAGGTTGCCTACCGCGAAACCATCTCCAAGTCGCACACCGAGATCTACACCCACAAGAAGCAGTCGGGCGGCTCCGGCCAGTACGCCGAAGTCAAGATCGTCTTCGAGCCGACCGAGCGCAACACCGGCGTCGTGTTCGAGAACAAGGTCGTCGGCGGCTCGATCCCGAAGGAATACATCCCGGCCGTTGAAAAGGGCATCAAGGTCCAGGCCGATACCGGCGTGCTCGCCGGCTTCCAGACGGTGGACTTCAAGTACACCCTGGTCGACGGCAAGTACCACGACGTCGACTCGTCGGCCCTGGCCTTCGAAATCGCCGCCAAGGCCTGCTTCCGCGAAGGCATGAAGAAGGCCAGCCCGATCATCCTGGAGCCGATCATGGACGTCGAGGTGACCACCCCGAACGACCACGTCGGCGACGTCGTGGGCGATCTCAACCGTCGCCGCGGCCAGATCCAGAACCAGGAATCCGCCGGCTCCACCGTCATGGTCCGCGCCCACGTGCCGCTGAAGGAAATGTTCGGCTACATCTCCGACCTCCGCAGCATGACCAAGGGCCGCGCCAGCTTCACCATGCAGTTCCACCACTACGACCCCGTCCCGCGCAACGTGGCCGACGAGATCGTCAAGAAGAGCGCCTAAAGCCAAGCCGAGGGCTCTGCCCTCGACCCGCTGGGGTCCGGCGCGCGCCTTCGCGCGACGTCCTGAGGCCCCGGACCGCCATCCGAAAGAGCGGCGCGAGGCACCCCCTCGCGCCGTTTTTCATTTGCACCCGTAGGGCGGGTCGCGAAGCGGACCCGCCATCTCCCAACACCCCGCCGTCACATTCCCCTTTCCTCCGCGCCCCGCACTACTATATCTACATCGTAGATACATCGGAGGCCGCCATGCCGACCGTCCAACTCTGGGGCAACTCGCTGGCCCTGCGCCTGCCCAAGCCCGTCGCCGAGCGCCTGGGCCTGCACCAGGGCGTCGAGGTCGATCTCCAAGTGGAAGGCGACCGCCTCGTCATCGCCCGCCGCCACGCCGCGCGCACACCGCTCGCAGACCTGCTCGCGCAATGCCGGCCCGAAAACCAGCCCGAAACCATCGATTTCGGCCCGCCCGTCGGCCGCGAATCCCTCTGACCGCGGTCCCTCTGGCCGTGGCGCCCTACGTCCCCGAGCGCGGCGACTTCGCCCGGATCGTGCTCGATCAGCGCACCGGCCGCGAACAATCCGGCGAGCGCCCGGTCCTGGTCCTCAGTCCGCGCGCCTTCAACGCAGTCACCGGATACGCCTTCGTCGCGCCGATCACCCGCACCATCCGTCGCTGGCCCTTCGAAGTCGCCTTGCCCGAAGGCGCGCGCGTCGAGGGCGCCGTTCTCGTCGACCAAGCCAAGAGCATCTATTTCGTGGCCCGCCATGCCCGCTTCATCGGCCATGCGCCGGATCACGTCCTGGAGGCTGTGCTCGCGCGCCTCTCCGACATCCTCCTGCCGATGCCGGGAACACCATGAACGAACCGCACCACTCCCCCGCCCGGCGGTGCAGCGCACCACCGCGATCAAAGCCGAAATCGGATAAGAGCTGCCGGCCTCACGCCGCGGGAAGGCCTACCCCCCAGAAACGGAATGGGCCACCGCTGCGGGGGCAGCGGTGGCCCTACTCCGGACCGTCCAGGGAGGCGGGGGGTTAGGACGGCCCTCAGCAACGGGATCTCACGACATCGGAGGAATGCGGAGATCAACCGTTCCTCTCGAATCGCACACAACCCCCACCCGGTCAATCGCAATCGCCCCCCCTTGCCGATCCTTGCCCCGCGCAAACCAAAAACGTCTTTTTGCTTCTTTTTCTTCAGAAAAAGAAGAATCCTTGCTGTCTTCATCCTGTCTGGAGCCCAAGCATGCCCACCCTCCACCCAGGCCAGGAACGGGTCGCCTTCCTGATCTATCCCGGCTTCACCGCGCTCGACATGGTCGGCCCGCACCACATGCTCAACGCCCTGCGCGGCGAGCCCGTCCGCCTGGTTGCCGCCACCATGGAGCCCGTCACCAGCGATTCCGGCATGACCTTCATGCCCCATTGCGATTTCCAGTCCTGCCCAGGGGATCTGGACGTGCTCTGCGTCCCCGGCGGCACCCAGGGCACCTTGGCCGCCATGCGCCACGCCGCCACGCTGGAGTTCCTGCGCGACCGCGGCGCCCGCGCCGGCGTGGTCTCCTCGGTCTGCACCGGCTCGCTCATCCTCGGCGCCGCCGGGCTGCTGGCCGGCTACCGCGCCACCTCGCACTGGCTCACCGTGGAGCATCTCGCCCGCTTCGGTGCCATTCCCACCCAGGGCCGGGTGGTGCGGGACCGCAACCGCGTCACCGGCGGCGGCGTCACCGCCGGCATCGATTTCGGCCTTACGTTGCTGTCGGAGCTGCGCGACCCCGCCTACGCCCAGGCCACCCAGCTGGTCGCGGAATACGCGCCCGCCCCGCCGTTCAACACCGGCACGCCAGAAACCGCACCGCCGGAGCTGGTCGCCCGCATGCGCGCCATGTTCGCCCCCTTCGTGGCGGAGCTGGACGCCATCGCCCCGCCCGCAGCCTGACCGAAAAAATTCCGCGCTACCTCTTGCATCGGGGCTAACAGTTAGTTATCTATCCCCCATGTCCCCGTTGCATGAAAGGCTGAGCTGGCTGCTGGCCACCCTGGGCGCCGCCCTGGGGGCGGTCGCGCGCCGTCTCGCCACCCCGCCCCAGCCGGCCTTCATCGGACACCACACCTACGTCCCGATCACGGAGCCGGAGCGCCTGCCGCCCCTCTCCCCCGCCCAGTGGCAGCTCTTCTGGAACCGCACCGGCCGCGCCCTGCGCCGCGTCGCCGTGCTCTACCAGGCCTGGATCGCCGGCACCCTCCAGCCGCCCCGCCCGCACGCCCGCACCACCCGCGAAGCCACGCCCCAACCCCGCCCCTCCCCCCTGCGCCTCCCGCGCGGCTTCGCCTGGCTCAACCACCGCGCGCCCGAAATCGTCCCCGCCGCCGGCATGCTCGATATCCTGGTGCAGGAGCCGGAATTGCGCCGCTTCGCAACCGAGGTCCCCCGCGCCGCCCGCCTGTTGCGCCCGCTCTGCCACGCGCTCGGCATCGGCCCCCCGCCCGAACTCCGCCTCCCGCCCCGCCCGCGCAAGCCGCGCCCGCCCCGGCCCCCCACCTCCCGCCGCCCGAGCCCCAACGACCCCAGCCTGATGTTCCGTGACTGGGAGCGTCCCTTCATCCGCGGCATCTGGAAAAAACATGGCCGCGACTGAACAGGAAATCCCGCGCCCCTGTCATTTCGATAACAATTCATTACGAGAAATTGGCAGACCCAGGTCGAACCACCGCGCCGCCGGCCGCCCTACTTCAGCAACCCCGCCCAGGTAGCAGCCGGCACCGCATAGGATTCCCGGCCATCCGGATGCCCCGCCACCTGCACCCCCAGCACCTGCCACCGGTTGTCCTTGTCGCGCTGCAGCAGCGGCGCGCCGCTGGTCCCCACCCCGCCGCCGCAATCATGCACCAGCAGGGTCTGCCCGCTCCGGTCGCGCGTCGTCCCGCGGATCGTGCAGGTCGCATCAGTCTCCACCACCTCCGGCCGGTGGCGCGGATACCCGCCCAGCGCCACCGCGCCGGCCATGCCCCTGCCCACCTCCATCGGCACCGTCCGCACTGCCGCGCCGAGCTGCAGCACCGCCACGTCACTCCCCGTCGCCGCCGGCCCCTTGCGCGGATCGTAGCCGTCGAGAATGCGATACGCCGTCGCCACCCGGTGCTCCACCATCGCACCCATCCGGTAGCCCACCTGCACATGGATCGCGCTGGCCGGCAGGAACCCGCCCTGGCGCACGCCGTACACGCAATGCCCCGCCGTCACCACGCGATCGGGCGCCACCACGAAGCCCGTGCACCGCACCTCCCCGGCAGAGATCACCCGCGCCAGGGACCGCCACGGCGCCACCGCCATGTCCGCCACCGGCCGAGGCTCCCCCGCCGCCGCGGGGGCGGCGGCCAGCAGCAACCCCGCGCCCAGGATCGCCCGAAGCAGCCCCATCAACCCCGCTTCACACCCCAGAACACATGCGTGGAGGAAGGCACGAACCCCGTCAGGTCCGAACGATGCGCCGTCGGCTGGCTCCACTGCCCCAGCGGAACATAGGGCACCTGCTCGAAGGCCACCTTCTGGATATCCCGGCAGATCGCCTGCTGCCCTTCCAGCGTCGGCGCCTTGAACCACGCCTCACGCAGCCGCTCGATCTCCGGCATATCCGGCCAGCCGAACCACGCCTTCAACCCGTTCGCCCGCAGCTGCACGCTGGTCGGATCGGTCCCGCCAATCCCCGTGATCCGCGTGTTGAACGCGCTCCACCCGCCTTCACCCGGCAGCTTCTGCACCGAACGCCGCGTCAGCAGCGTGCCCCAATCCGTCGTCGTCAACTGCACGTTCACGCCGATCTGTTTGAAGATCGCATGGCACATTGCCGCCATGGCATGCATCTGCGGCTGGTCGGAAGGCGACATCAGCAGCACCGTTTCCCCGGCATAGCCGCTCTCCTTCACCAACTGCCGCGCCCGTGCCAGATCCCGCTTCCCCGTCAGCGCCTCCATCCCAACATCAGAGGCAAACGGCGAGCCCACCGCGAAGAACCCCACCGGAAGCTTCGCGAACCGCGCCTGGTCGCCCAGCACGGCGGCGATGAACTCGCGCTGGTCCACCATCGCCATCACTGCCTGGCGCATCTTCACGTTGTTGAACGGCGGGTGCAGCTGGTTCATGAACAACCCGCCGATCAGCCCGAACGGATCGCCCGGCGCCACCGTCACGGCGCTGTTGCGCTGAAGCATCGGCAGGTGGTCGAACAGCGGCTGGTCCATCCAGTCCACCTCGCCCGCCATCAGCGCGGAAGCCCCGGTGCCGGGATCGGGCTGGATCAGCCACTCCACCCGTTCGAAATTCACCACCTTCGCGCCCGCCGTGTTGCTCGGCGCTTCCTGCCGCGAAACGTATTTGTCGAACTTCGTATAAACGCTGCGCACGCCGGAAACCCAGTCGCGCTCATGGAACACGAACGGGCCGGAGCCGACGAACTCCTTCACCGGCTGGCTCGCCGAAACCTTCGCCATCCGCTCCGGCATCACGTAGCAGCCCTGGGAAAGCGCATAGAGCATCTGCGGGAACGGCTCCTTCAGCCGGATCCGCCACCGCCGGTCATCCACCACCGCGATCTCATCGGCGATCGCCAGCAGCCGCTGCCCATAGGTATTGCGCTGCCCCCAGCGATTGATGCTGGGCACCACGTCATGTGCCCGAACCTTCTCGCCATCATGGAACAGCAACCCCTCGCGCAGCGTGAAGGTCCAGCTGAGCCCGTCGGCCGACACCTCCTCGCCCGCGCACATCTGCGGCTTCGGCATCAGGTTGATGTCGCTGCCATACGGCGTGTCCCACACCATCAGCGCATGGATGCCGACCACGATCGCCGTGGTCCAGATCGGATCCGGCGACGAATACGCCGCCGCCGGCACGAATTTCAGCAGCTTGTCCTTCCCCTGCGCCAGCGCCGGGCGGGCAAGGGCGGCCGCGGGTGCCGCGGCAAGAAGATGGCGTCGGGTCAGCATCGCGGCGTGCTCCTGCGGCGGGCGTTGGAGAGGAACCGTCTGAACTGGCATCCGCTCTGCGGCGGCATTGCTGTCACGCTACCGGCTCCGGCGCGGTCGCGCCAGCACCGTTGGCGCGGCCGATGCGCCCTGGCATCATCGCATCCACTGGTAGGAACCTTGATGCCGCCCCACCCCGGCTCCCCCTGGCGCGCGCTGATCGCGGCCGGCGCCTGGTATCTCCTCGCCAGTGCCGTGGCGGCACCGTTCGTGCTGCTGGATCAGGCCGGCCGCCTCCCGCCCGGCATGGGCGGCGCGCTGGCCATGCTGGTGGTGCCGGGCCTGCTGCTCGTGCCCGTGCTGCGCACCGCCCCGCTGCGGGAATGGCTGCGGCCACCCTCGGCCGGGCCGGTTCAGGTGGTGCTGGCCCTCGTTCTGGTCCTGCTCGCCAATCGCTGGCTGGTGCCCCTGCTCGGCGTACCGATGGCCGATATCGGTGCCGTGGCCGCCGGGCCTGCCGCGCCGGCCGCCACTGGCTGGCACCTGCTGCGCCTGGCCGCGATCGCCGTCGCCGCACCGCTGGGCGAGGAGCTGTTCTTCCGCGGCTGGCTGTGGCGCCGCCTCGCCGGGGCCTGGTCGCCGCCGGCGGTGGCGATGGCCACCGGCCTCGCCTTCGCCGCCGCCCACGGGCAGTTCGCAGCCTCGGTCCTGCCGCTGACCCTGGCGCTGACCTGGCTGCGCCTGTCCGGCGGCAGCCTGCGTGCTCCGCTGGCCCTGCATCTGGCCATGAACAGCTTCGCCGCCGCCGTCACCTTGTCCGAGCTGTAGCCGTCACCCGTTCGGCAGCATCACCTGCCGCAGCACGCTGCCCGAGGCCAGCCGGTCGAACCCGGCATTGATCTCCGCCAGCGGGATCGTGCCGCTGATCAGCTTCTGCACCGGCAGCTTGCCGCGCTTGTAGAGCGCGATATAGGCCGGAATGTCCCGGGCCGGGATGCAACTGCCCATGTAGCTGCCCTTGATCGTCCGCTCGTCGCTGACCATCGCCGCATGCGGATAGCTCACCAGCCGGGAGCCGCTGGGCAGCCCCGCACTCACCGTCGTGCCGCCGCGCGCGGTGATGGCATAGGCCAGCTCCATCGCCTCGCCCACGCCCGCCGTCTCCACCGCCCAATCGACACCGCCATCGGTGGCATCCACGATCGCCGCCACTGTATCGGCATTGCCGGCCAGGAACGTATCCGTCGCGCCCAGCTCGCGCGCCAGCTCCAGCTTCGCCGGATTGGTATCCACCGCCACGATGCGCTCGGCCCCGGCCACCACCGCGCCCATCAGCGCGTTCATGCCCACGCCGCCGAGGCCCACCACCGCCATCACGCCACCCGGCTTCACCTCCGCCGTGTTCAGCACTGCGCCCACGCCGGTGAGAACGGCGCAGCCGAACAGCGCCGCATGCTCCAGCGGCACATCCTTGTCGATTTTCACCGCGGAGGAGCGCGCCGCCACGATGTACTGCGCGAACAGGCTCAGCCCGCTGAAATGCGGAATCCGCTGCCCGTTCAACCGCAGCCGCTGCCCGCCGGTGATCAGCGTGCCCGCCGCCCGCGTGCGCCCATGCGTCTCGCAGATGTTCACCCGCCCGCGCACGCAATACCGGCACTCCCCGCAGGAGGAGACGAACGCCGTCACCACATGGTCGCCTTCCTGCAGCCCGGTCACCCCCGGCCCCAGCGCCCGCACAATGCCCGCACCCTCATGGCCCGGGATCACCGGCACACTCCGCGGGCGGGTGCCGTCGATCACGCTGAGGTCGGAATGGCACAGCCCCGCGCCCGCCACCTCGATCAGGATCTCCCCGGGCCCCGGCGGATCCAGCTCCACTTCCTCGATCGTCATCGGCCTTGTGTCGGCATAGGGGCGCGCGCGCCCGCATTCCCACAGCACGGCGGCTTTCATCTTCATGGTGTATCCTCCCAACGATCGCGCACCATGCTAGGGTGACGCGAACGCGGGAGAAAGCCATGGACGGCGCATTCGGACTGGTCTGGGTTCTCGTGCTGGTGCTGGTGGTTGCCACCGTCTTCGCCGGCATGAAGACGGTGCCGCAGGGGCAGGTATGGACGGTGGAGCGCTTCGGCGCCTTCATGCGCGAGCTGCACCCCGGCCTCAACTTCCTCATCCCCTATATCGACCGCGTCGGCCGCAAGCTGAACGTGCAGGAACAGGTCTCCGATATCCCGGAGCAGAGCGTCATCACCAAGGACAACGCGACGGTCGCGGTAGACGGCGTGATCTACTTCCGCGTGATGGAAGCGGCCAAGGCGGCCTACCAGGTGACCAACCTGGAAGGCGCGCTCTCCACCCTGGCCATGACCAACATCCGCGCCGTGATCGGCGAGATGGAGCTGGATGCCGCCCTTTCCTCGCGCGAACGCATCAACGCACAGCTGCTGAACATCATGGATGGCGTCACCGACCCCTGGGGCGTGAAGGTCAGCCGCGTGGAGATCCGCCGCATCGAGCCGCCGGAAAACCTGATCCGCGCCATGAACCTGCAGATGACCGCCGAGCGCGAACGCCGCGCCACCGTCGCCCGCGCCGAGGGCGAGCGGCAGGCCGCGATCATGCGCGCGGAAGGTGAGAAGCAGAGCCTGATCCTCGCCGCCGAAGGCCGCCAGCAAGCCGCGGTGCGCGATGCCGAGGCGCGCGAACGCCTCGCCCAGGCCGAAGCCGAGGCCACCCGCGTGGTCGCCGCGGCGGCAGCCGATGGCGGCGAGGCGGCGCTGCGCTACTTCATCGCCGACCGCTACGTCACTGCCTTCGGCAAGGTGGCCGACAGCCCCGGCAGCCGTCTGGTGCTGGTGCCGATGGAAGCCACCGCCATGGCCGGCGGCATCGCCCAGGCGATGGAGCTGCTGCGGGCCCCCGAACTCGCCGCCCCGCGCCCGCCCAGCGGCTCCGTGCCGAGCGTGCGGGGCTAGGATGGACATCGCGCCCGCCGTCATCTGGCTGGCCGCCGGCCTGGTGATGATGCTGCTGGAAATGGCGGTGCCGGGCGTGTTCCTGCTCTGGCTCGGCCTCGCCGCCGTCGGCACCGGGATCGTGGTGCACCTGCTTGGCGCGGTGTTCTGGGTGGATGTGGTGGTCTTCGCCGTGCTTGCCGGCGCCAGCATCGCGCTGGGGATGAAGCTGCGCGGACCCAAGCGCCCCTCCACGCTGAACACCCCAGGCTCTGGCCTGGTCGGCCGCCCCGCCACCGCGCTGGAATTCCACGGCCGCACCGGCCGTGTGCGCGTGGGCGACAGCGACTGGAACGCGCGGCTGGCCAGCGGCGCCGATCCCCAGGCGCCGTTGCGCGTCGTGGGCGTAGACGGCACCACGCTCATCGTCGGCCCCTGATTCACATTTCTTGACCGCGCCGGGCGATCCGGCGTTCCATTTCCCCAAGCGGAACATCCGGCACCTTGCCGGGCAGGGGGAAGCATGCGGATCGCAGGATGGATTGGCGCGCTGGCGGTGGGGGTGTCGCTGCTGGCACTGACGCCCGGCGCGATGGCGCAGGGGCAGCTGGACCAGTCCGGCCTGGTGGGTAAGCCCGAGGGCATCACCATCATCACCGACACGACGAAGTGGCCCACCACCTTCAACGAGGCGCCCTCGCTGGCCGCGCTGGTGCGCGAAGGCAAGCTGCCGGCGGTGAAGGACCGCCTGCCGCAGGACCTCATGGTGATCCAGCCGGTCAAGGAGATCGGCAAATACGGCGGCACCTGGCGCCGCGGCTTCACCGGCCCCGGCGATGACGAGAACGGCAACCGCCTCAATGCCTCCGATCGCCCGATCCTGGTGGACCACACCGGCACCAAGCCGCTTCCCTCCCTGGCCAAGGGCTGGGAACAGGCAGCCGACGGCCGCAGCTTCACGCTCCACCTGCGCCGCGGCCTGCGCTGGAGCGACGGCACGCCGATGACCGCGAACGACTTCATCTTCTGGTTCGAGGACATCTACGGCAACAAGGACATCACCCCCACCCCGATTCCGGACATGACCCCGCAGGGCAAGCCGGGCCGCATGGTGAAGGTGGACGACTTCACGGTGCGCTGGGAATTCGACGTGCCGTTCTACCTGTTCGAGGAGCTGATGGCCGGCGACACGCTGATCGGCGGCGGTCAGGCGGTGCGGCAATCCAACGGCCGCAGCCACGGCGCCTACGCGCCCTCGCACTACCTCAAGCCCCTGCTGCCGAAATATGCCGGCGGCGTGGATGCCGCCAACGCCGCCGCCCGCGCGGCCGGCTTCGACAACTGGCTGGTGCGCCTGCACTTCATGAAGGACTGGACGCGCAACCCCGCCGTGCCCGTGCTCGGCCCCTGGCGCACGCTGGAGCCGATCAACCGCGCCAGCTGGGTGATGGAGCGCAACCCGTACTACTGGGCGGTGGATACGGCTGGGAACCAGCTGCCCTACATGGACCGGGTGATCATGACCCTGGCCGAGAACCTGGAGGTGCTGAACCTGCGCGCCATGGGCGGCGAGTATGATCTCCAGGAACGCCACATCGACATCGGCAAGCTGCCCGTGCTGCTGGAGAACCAGAAGCGCGGCAACTACACCGTGAAGCTCGACCTCGCGCTGAACGGCGCGGATGCGATCTACCACTTCAACCAGAGCTTCGATGGTGATGCCGAAATCGCCAAGTGGCTGCGCAACGCCGATTTCCGCCGCGCACTCTCGCTCGCCATCGATCGCAAGCAGCTGAACGAAACCTTCTGGCTTGGCGTGGCCACCCCCGGCTCCGCCGCCCCCGGCGAGGCGCTGCCCTACTTCCCCGGGCCGGGCTGGCGGGAGAAATGGTCCACCTACGACGTGAAGATGGCCAATGAGATGCTGGACCGCATCGGCCTCTCCAAGAAAGACGGCCAGGGCTTCCGCGTGCGCACCGATAACGGCCAGCGCCTGCGCATCCAGGTGCAGGCGGTGCAGGCCTTCCTGCCCTGGCCGCGCATCAGCGAGATGGTGGCCGACCAGTGGGCCAAGGTGGGCATCCAGGCCGACGTGCGCGATACCGAGCGCAACCTGGCCATGACCCGCACGGCCAACAACGAGCACCACATCATGGTGTGGAACAACGGCGGCACCGAGTTGCTCTACCTGTTCCCGCGCCACGCGATCCCGGTGGACCCGACCGAAGCCTATATGGGCCCGCTGCACGCGCAGTGGTTCGCCTCGAACGGCGCCGCCGGCCGCAAGCCGGAGGATGAGAACATCCTGCGCATCATGGACCTGTTCCGCAGCGCCGCCGGCCAGCAGGCGGAAGACCGGATCAAGACCGCGCAGGAGATCTGGAAGATCTTGATCGACCAGCAATACGCCATCGGCACCGTCGGCCAGTCCCCGGCGCTGATGGGCGTGCGGCTGGTGAGCAACCGGCTGGGCAACATCCCGGACCGCAACTGCATCGCCCAGCATTGCCGCACGCCGGGCGGCGCGCATCCGGAGACGTGGTTCTACCGGAATTAGCCTTTGCGTTTGTCTATTTGCGGCATATGATTGTACCTGGGACGAGCAGACGACAGTTGTAGTCGCCTCGTCCTAGGCAGCAAGCTGAGGCGGTATTCGCGATGCCTATTAGCAGGTCAATGTGGAGAGCATCGTTTCGCAAGTTTCCGCAGTGGCTGTGTCCCACATGTAGTAAGGGGCATTTGACCGACGTCAAAGAAACAAAGCTCCTCAAGGAACCTCATTACTCTAAGGTGGCTCATGAGAACGATATGTGGGAGCCAACTTGGGTGGTGCAGAGGTTTTCTAATTTCATGATGTGTAATCATGCTTCTTGTGGAGAAATTGCTGTAATATCTGGAAGTGTGCATGTTGAGGAGTATTATTATTTAGATGATATGGGCGAAGAGGCGCAATCTTTTGGGGACGTATTTTTCCCAGAATATGTCTTTCTCAGGACAGCAGTAGAAATAATGCTTACTGAGCAATCTATTCCGAGATATAATAAATCTCAGAAGGGTGCAAAAAGAATACATATTAATCTCCATAACAGAATTGTGATGTTGGGGAAGAAAAATAGTGATGCCGCCGAATGCTTGATGGCGGTTAAGTGGCTTGGAAATCATGGTAGCCACGCTGAGGGTGAATTGGGTCGTGATGACATTTTCGATGCTGCGGATCTGATCGAACATGCATCGAATCTTCTTTACGCCAAGAACACGCACCTGATAAAGAAGGCAAAAAAAATAAACAAGAAAAAGGGTCCTGTGAAGAAGATGGCCTAGGAGTTTAACGAGGTGTAGGTCGGTCTCGTGGGCTGAAACGTGATCAATTTTTAATCGCCGCGTGAGGTTGAGGATGCATTGCCTGAGTATACGATGAAAGCCATGAAGATGATCTTCCTTCGCGACCCCCGCCTCGGCGGGCCCACTCTGGATATGACGCCGGACGGTGAGTTCCGTACGCCGCCGCCTGCGCCCTGGTCCGCCAAGCTGTTGCGCTATGCCATCGTGGTGGCGGTGCTGGCCGGCATGCTCTCCGTGGCGGCGCTGGTGCTGTGGGCGGCGCTGATCCTGATCCCGGTGGCGATCGGGGCGGCAGCTGTGGCCTACGGGGTGTTCCGCTGGCGGATGTGGCAGGCACGGCGGCAGCGGGGCGTGATCTACAGGCAGTAAGGCCTTCTTTTTTCTGAAGAAAAAAGAAGCAAAAAAGACTTCATTCGTTTGCGCCCGCTCTGGGACGATCAGCAAACGAATGAAAGTTTTTTGGTTCTTTTTTTCAAAAAAGAACGCGCTTCCTTACTCCGCCGCGAGCTTCGGCTTCTCCGCCATGTTGAACTCCCGCGCAAGCAACGTGTAGCTGCGCCGCCGCGCCTCCGGGTCATGCGCGGTGGAGAGCACCACCACATCCTCCACCTGTAGCTCCGCCGCCAGCGCCCGAAGCTTGCCGGCCACCACATCCGGGGTGCCCCAGAAGCTTTCCGCGCGCAGGCGGTCCAGCTTCAGCTTCTCGGCGTTCGAGTAGGTGTACGCGGCGGCTTCCTCCGGGGAGGGCAGGGGGGCGAACACGCCGCGGTCGCGCCAGATGCGGGCGAGCGCACGGCTACTGAACAGGCGCTCGGCCTCCTCGTGGGTGTCCGCGGTGATCGCCCAGACGCACACGGCACCCATCGGGTTCGGGAAGCGATCGCTGGGGCGGTAGCCGGTGCGGTAGATGTCCAGTGCTTCGGCGGCGCCGTGGCCATCCGAGATGAACCAGGCGAAGCAGTGCGGCAGGCCGAAATGGGCGGCTACCTGGGCGCCGTAGCTGGAGCTGCCGAGAATCCAGGGCTCCGGCACCGTG
The DNA here is from genome assembly GCA_026400815.1 of Alphaproteobacteria bacterium. Classification (GTDB taxonomy): domain Bacteria; phylum Pseudomonadota; class Alphaproteobacteria; order Acetobacterales; family Acetobacteraceae; genus CAMDGX01. The sequence goes on along the minus strand of JAPLOI010000005.1, from coordinate 11,992 downwards.
GGCCCCTGCGGCTGGGCGGTGATGCTGCGGAAGGGGTGGCGCTCCACCAGCGGCTGGCCGGCAAGCCAGGCCAAAAGGTCGCGCACATCGGCGGGGAAGTTGTCCGCGGCCTGGGCGGCGTTGGGGTTCAGCGCGTGGGCGGTGAGCCCGTCGCTGCCCGGGGCGCGGCCGAGGCCCATGTCGATGCGGCCGGGTGCGATGGCCTCCAGCACGCGGAACTGCTCGGCCACCTTCAGGGCGGCGTAGTGCGGCAGCATGATGCCGGCACTGCCGATGCGGATGCGGGTGGTGGTGGCGGCCAGGGCGGCCATCAGCACCTCCGGCGCGGAACCCGCGATGGAGGCGGAGTTGTGGTGCTCCGCCACCCAGTAGCGGTGGTAGCCCAGCGCCTCGCAGTGTTTCGCCAGCGCGAGGGATTCGCGGATCGACGCATCCGGCGAGCGGCCGGTGACGACGGTGGATTGGTCGAGCACGGAAAGGCGCATGGCGCTGTCCCTAGAAGGCGGTGGGGCCGAAGATCGCATGCAGCACGGCATAGGCAAGCCCGCCGACGATGAAACCCACGATGGTGCCGTTGATGCGGACGTATTGCAGGTCGGGCCCGATGCGCAGTTCCAGCCGTTCGGTGATGGTCTTGCTGTCCCAACCGGCGACCACGTCGGCCACGAAATCGGCGATCTTCACCTGGCCGGCCGGGATCAGCCCGCCGATCAGCCCGTGCAGCGTGGCCTGCAGCCGGGCATGGGCGGCGGGGTCGGTGGCGAGCAGGGTGCCGAGGTTGGAGACGGCCTGCTCCAGGAAGGCCACGGTGCGCCCGGTGGGCTTGGCGGCATCGGCTTCGAAGGCGATGCGCATGCGCGACCACACGTCCCAGAACCAGGCGCGCACCGTCTCATGCGCCACCACCTGGCGCAGTGCGGCACCGATCTCGGCGGCGCGGGCGGGGTCTTCCTCGATGCGGGCGATCTCGCGGCGCACCCATTCGTCGAAGGCGGCGCGCAGCTCCGATTGGTCGGCCTCCATCTTCTCCAGTTCCGCGTTGACCACGCCGAGCACGCGGGAGGCGACGGTGGCGCCGAGCACCCAGCCGACCACGCGGCCGCCCTGCTCGCGCACGCGGTCCTGGATGGCGGTGCGGATGGCTTCCTCGCGCGCGATCAGCAGGGTTTTCACCTGGGACATGACGTAGCCGAACACCTCCTGGTGCCGGCCGCCATCCACCAGCTGGCGCAGGGCGCGGCCGATCAGGCGCCCGGCCTCCGGCCCGCCCAGCATGCGCGGGATGATGCGGGTGAGCACCTTGCGCGCCCGCCCATCCTCCACGGAGCCGAGCAGCTTCGGCAACGTGGCGGCGAGCGCCTGCGCGGCGGGGCGGGCAGTGGCGGGGTCTGACAGGGAGCGGGCGATGATGCCGGCGAGGTCCAGCTTCTCCAGCGTGCGCGCCACCTCCGCGCCGGTAAACACGTGGTTGCCGACGAAACGGCCCAGTGCGCGGCCGAGCCGGGCCTTCTGGGTGGGAATGATCGCCGTGTGCGGGATCGGCAGGCCGAGCGGGTGGCGGAACAGGGCGGTCACGGCGAACCAATCGGCGATGCCGCCCACAAACCCCGCCTTGGCGGCGGCCTGCAGCGTGGATGCTGCGAAGCTGGGTGGCAGCCAGTAGGTGGCCACGGTAAGCCCCGCCATGCCAACGACGAGGCCGGTGGCCACGGCCTTGTGGCGGCGGAGCGAGGCGCGGGCGGCTTCGTCCGGATCTGGCAGACCGGGGGGCGGATCGGCGTGCGGCGCTGCGTGGGTCATGTGCCGAGATATCATGCCGGGCGGGTTTGCCGCCAAGGGCGCAGTGGCGTTATAGTATAACAATGCATTCCGGCCCCACCCCGATGAACGGCCTCTGCTCCGACCCGCTGGCGCTCACCGCGGGCCTCGGGCGCCGGCTGGCGACGGCCGGGCTGGCGGCGCTGGTGGCCTGGGCCGTGGTGGGCTGGGCATGGTGACGCCGGCGATCACGATCGAGGCGCTGACCTGCCGCCATGGTGCGCGGGTGGCGGTGGAGGGGCTTTCGGGCAGCTTCGCGCCGGGCAGCCTCACCGCCATTGTCGGCCCGAACGGCGCGGGCAAGACCACGCTGCTGCGCACGCTGGCCGGGCTGCATCGCGGCCATGCCGGGCAGATCGACCTCGGCGGGCTGAAGCGGCGGGATATCGCGCTGCTGCCGCAAGCCAGCGCGCTGGACCGGAGCTTTCCGGTCAGTTGCGGCGAGGTGGTGGCGCTGGGCGCCTGGGCGCAGCTCGGCGCCTTCGGCCGCGCGCCGGCAGACCTGCCCGCCCGGGTGGCCGCGGCCTTGGACAAGGTGGGTCTGTCGGGCTTCGCCGGGCGGCCGGTGGGCGCCCTTTCCGCCGGCCAGTTCCAGCGCGTGATGTTCGCCCGGCTGATGCTGCAGGACGCCAAGCTGCTGCTGCTGGACGAGCCCACCGCCGCGGTGGATGCGCGCACGGAAGCCGACCTGGTGGCGCAGATCCGTGCCTGGCATGCCGAAGGCCGCACGGTGGTGGTGGTGCTGCACGATCTCGATCTCGTGCGCGCCCTGTGCCCGCAGGCGCTGCTGCTGGCCGGCAGCAAGGTGGCCTGGGGCGCGACGGAGCAGGTGCTCACGGCTGAGAACCGGCTGCATGCCCGCCTGCTGGCGGAAGCCCAAACCGGGCCGGAGCGCCGGAAGGCCGCTTGATCCAGGATCTGCTCTTCGCCCCGTTCGATCTGGGCTTCATGCGCCGGGCGCTGGCGGGCTGCGTGGCACTCTCGCTCGCCGGGCCGCCGCTGGGCGTGCTGCTGGTGCTGCGGCGCATGAGCCTGACCAGCGACGGGCTGCAGCACGGCATCCTGCCCGGCATCGCCCTGGGTGCGTTGCTGGGCGGCGTGACAGCGGGCGGCATGCTGCCGCTATGGCCGATGGCGCTGGGCGGCTTCGCGGCCGGGCTCGGCGTGGTGCTGCTGGCCGGCTGGCTGGCGCGGGCCACCGGCGGGCGGGAAGACAGCCAGCTCGCCGCCCTCTATCTGCTGGCGCTGGCCATCGGCGTGGCCGTGATCTCGGCCACCCGCGGCATCGACCTCACCCACGTGCTGTTCGGCAATGTGCTGGCGGTGGACCGGGCGGGGCTGCTGCTGATGGCCGGGGCCGCCACTGTCTCCCTGGCCGGACTGGCCGTGCTGTGGCGCCCGCTGGTGGTGGAAAGCTTCGATCCCGATTTCCTGGCCGCGATGGGTGAGGCTGGGGCGGTGTGGCATCTGGGCTTCATGGCGCTGGTGGTGCTGTGCGTGGTGGCGGGGTTCGCGGCACTGGGCACGCTGATGTCCGTCGGGCTGATGATGGTGCCGGCCGTGGCCGCCCGGCATCTTTCCCTGCGCCTGTCGGGCCAGGTGGCGGCGGCGGTGGCGGTGGCGCTGCTGTCCAGCCTGCTCGGCCTGATGCTCTCTTTCCACGCCGACGTGCCGGCCGGCCCCGCCATCGTGCTGGTGGCCGGGCTGGTCTGGCTGGGCGCGATGCTGCTGGGCCCGCATGCCAGCCTGCGCGCCCGGCTGGCGGCGTCGCGCGCGGCCTGATAGCACTCGGGCACCCCTGCAGGAGCCTGATGCCATGACCATTCGCCGCCTCGCCCCAGAGGCCCGGCTCGCCGGCGCCACCGTTCACGGCAACACCGTCTATCTCGCCGGCCAGGTCGCCGACGATGCCAGCCTGGATGCCGAAGGCCAGATGGCCGACATCCTGGCCCAGATCGACGCGCTGCTGGCCGAGGCCGGCACCGACAAGCGCCACCTGCTGCAGGTGCACATCTTCATCCAGGATTTCGCCGACTTTGCCGGCATGAACCGCGCCTGGGATGCCTGGATCGACCGCGACCACCTGCCGGCGCGCGCGACCGTGCAGGCCAAGCTGGCCAATGCCGATTGGCGCATCGAGGTCACCGGGGTGGCCGCCATTCCGTGACGCAACAGCGGCCGCATCACGTCGGGCGGTTCGACCGGCACTGGCTGCACACGCTCGCCTTCACCTTATCGCTGGTGGGGTTGGTCACGCTCGCCATGGGCGCCAACCTCGCCGTGGCGGCCACCACGCTGGCCACTTGCGCGGTGGGGTTCGGCTTCTTCTACCTGCTGTTCGCCACCGGGGCGTATTTCGGCCTGGTGATGGCCAATGGGCTGGCGGTGTATGTCAGCCTGTTCGCCTTCTTCCGCGATGCGAACTTCGCCGCCTCCTCCGACGCGGCGGCGCTGGTGGCCTTCGCGGTGCCGGTGCTCGCCTTCCTGGCCGGCTGCTTCCTGCATCGCGCCGCCATCGGCACGGCGCTGGCCGCCCGGCACGACGAGGTGCCGCGCCACCTGCCGCCCATGGTCCGCTGGATGCCGATCTCCCTGGTGGTCGGCGCCTCCTCCTTCGCGGTGCGCGAATGGGGGCTTTCGCCCTCGGAACAAGGCCAGGTGCTGGTGGCCTCCATGGCGGTGATCGCCCTGTTCGTCGGCCTGGCCGCGCGCGACCTGGTGGTGCTGCTGATCGACGTGGCCACGGTGTTCGAGAACGTGGCCGAACGCGCCCACCGGCTGGTGATGCCGATGGTCGCCTTCCTCACCTACTACGCGCTGGTGATCCTGCTGTTCACCTGCCTGTATCGCGTGGTGGAGATGATAACGGGCCGCGGCCAGTTCCGCGTGCATGGCGAGGTGCGGTCGCTGTCCTTCGCGGAAGCGCTGTATTTCAGCGTGATCACCATGGCCACGGTGGGCTATGGCGACATCGTGCCGGAAGGGGCGCTGGCGCGGGCCCTGTCGGCGGCCGAGGTGGTTTCGGGCGTGTTGCTGCTGCTGTTCGGCTTCCGCGAGATCATGCAGGCCCGCGACTTTGGGACACGTGACGGGGGCATCCGCCGGCCGCGGCGCCATGCCGACGACCATGCGGAGCGCCCGGATTGACCATTGTTGCGGCCAAGTTCCGCCACGATGGCCCCACATGATGGCGGCGGCCAAGGAGAGCGAGATGGATTTCAACGGGCAGCGGGTTCTGGTGACGGGCGGGGCAGGGTTCCTGGGCGCCAATCTGTGCCATGCGCTGGCAGCACGCGGCGCGAAGGTCACGGCGCTGGATGGCTTCCTGTTCGGTGGCGGTGCCAACCCGGCCAACCTGGAAGGTGCGGGCGTGGAGCTGGTGCGGGCGGATATCCGCGAGGTGGATCTGCGCCCGCTGTGCGAGGGCGTGTCGGTCATCTTCAACCTCGCCGCCCAGACCAGCCACATGGGCGGGCAGAAGGACCCGCTGGCCGATATCGCGGTGAACGCGGTGGCCCAGGTGCGGTTGATCCAGGCGGCGCGCGAGGCCGCCCCCGATGCCGTGGTGGTGCATGCCTCCACCCGCCAGTTCTATGGCCGCCCGCACTATTTGCCGGTGGATGAGAAACACCCGGTTTCACCGCCCGATGCCAATGGCGTGTCGAAATTCGCCGGTGAGCAGTACTGGATGATCGAGCACCGCACCGCCGGCCGCCCCGTCGTCTCCCTGCGCCTGACCAACTGCTACGGCCCGCGCCTGCGCATCCGCGATGCGCGCCAGACCTTCCTGGGCATCTGGATCCGCTGCGTGCTGGAAGGAAAACCCTTCGAGGTGTGGGGCGGCGAGCAGCTGCGCGACATGACCTATGTGGACGACGTGACCGATGCCTTCCTGCGCGCCGCCGCCACGCCCGCCTGCTACGGCCACGTCTACAACATCGGCGGCCCGCCCCCGGCCTCCCTGCTGGAGATCGCCGAGCTGATGCGCAAGGTCGGTGGGCCCAGCGTGCAGTTCACCACGCGCGAATTCCCCGCCGACCGCAAGACGATCGATATCGGCAGCTACCACGCCGACGACGCCGCCTTCCGCGCCGCCACCGGCTGGGCGCCGGATACCTCCCTGGAGGAGGGCATCCGCCGCTCGCTGGAGTGGTACCGCACGCGCCTTCCCGCTTATCTCTGACCGGACATTCCCGCGATGAACGCTCCCGCCATCACCGTTCCCCAGGCGAACCCCGGCGCCGGCTACCGCGCCCAGCAGGCCGAGATCGACGCCGCCGTCTCGCGCGCCCTGAACTCCGGCTGGTACATCCTCGGCGCCGAGGGGAAAGCCTTCGAAGCCGAATACGCCGCCTGGATGGGCACCGCCCGCGCGGTAGGCTGCGCCAACGGCACCGATGCGCTGGCACTTGCCCTGCGCGGCCTGGGCATCGGCCCAGGCTGCGCGGTCGCCACCGTGGCCCATACCGCGGTCGCAACGGTGGCGGCGGTGGAGATGGTCGGCGCCACGCCGATCCTGATCGACATCGACCCCGTGCACTACACGATGGACCCGGCCGAGCTGGCCGCCGTGCTCGCCAACCCGCCGGCGGGGCTGCCGCCGATCAAGGCGGTGATCCCCGTGCATCTCTATGGCCAGGCGGTGGACCTGCCGGCGATCATGGAAGCGGCGGCGCGGCACGGCATTCCGGTGATCGAGGATTGCAGCCAGGCGCATGGCGCCACCTGGCAGGGCCGCAAGGTGGGCGGCTTTACGGAGGTGTCGTGCTTCTCGCTCTACCCCACCAAGAACCTCGGCGCGCTCGGTGATGGCGGCGTGCTGGCCACCAACAACGAGGCGCTGGCCACCCGCATCGGCGCGCTGCGCCAGTATGGCTGGCACCAGCACTACATCAGCGACGAATGCGGCGTGAACTCCCGCCTCGATGAAATCCAGGCCGCCATCCTGCGCGTGAAGCTCACGAAGCTGGATGCCAACAACGCCCGCCGCGCCCAGATCGCGGCCGCCTACGACGCCGCCCTGCCCGCCGGGCTGGTGGCACCGGCGCGGCGCGCGGGCGGCACGCACGTGTTCCACCAATACGTGCTGCGCAGCACGGACCGCACGGCGATCCAGGCCAAGCTGCGCGCCCAGGGCGTTGCCACCGGCATCCACTACCCGATGCCCGTCCACACCCAGCCGGCCTACAAGGGCCGTATCGCCCTCGGCCCCGCAGCCTGCCGCGCCAGCGAACAGGCGAGTGCGGAGGTGTTCAGCCTGCCGATGTTCCCGGAACTGACCGACGACCAGGTGGCGCAGGTGTGCGCGGCCTTGCGCACCCTCTGACGCCTGCCGCATCCTCCCGGTTCAATTCCGGGAGGATCGCTCATGCCCCGCATCGTCACCGTCGGCATCGCCCAGCTGGGCCCGATCCCGCGCACCCAGTCGCGCCCGGATGTGGTGCTGCGGCTGCTGGCGCTGATGGAGGATGCGGCGAAATCCGGCTGTGACCTGATCGTGTATCCGGAAGCTGCCCTCACCGCCTTCTTCCCGCACTGGATGGTGGAGGGCGACCAGGAGCTGGACAGCTACTTCGAGTCCGAAATGCCCAACGCCGCCGTGCAGCCGCTGTTCGATGCGGCACGGCGCCTGCGCATCGGCTTCCACCTGGGCTACTGCGAGCTGGATTTCTCCACGGGCACCAAGCGCCGTTTCAACACATCCATTCTTGTTGACCAGGATGGGCAGATCGTCGGCAAGTATCGAAAAATCCACCTGCCCGGCGGGCATGATTTCATGCCGGGCCATCCGTTCCAGAACCTGGAGAAGCGCTATTTCGAGGTGGGCGACCTCGGATGGCCCGTGTGGAACGCCTTCGGCGGCAAGGTCGGCATGATGATCTGCAACGACCGCCGCTGGCCGGAAGCCTATCGCGTGATGGGGCTGCAGGGCGTGGAGCTGATCGTGCTCGGCTACAACACGCCCGTGCACAACCCGGCGATGCCGGAAACCGACGACCTCGGCAACTTCCACAACCAGCTGGTGATGGCCGCCGGTGCCTACCAGAACGGCTGCTTCGTGATCGGCGTCGCCAAGGCCGGCGTGGAAGAAGGTGTGGACCAGATCGGCCAGTCCTGCGCCTTCGCCCCCTCCGGCGAGCTGCTCGCCCGTTGCGTGACGCTGGGCGACGAATTGCAGGTGGCACGCTGCGACCTTGATCTCTGCCACAGCTACAAGACCAGCATCTTCAACTTCGCCAAGCACCGCCGCCCGGAACACTACGGCCTGATCCTCGAGCGCACCGGCGCCGGCGACATTCTCGGCCGTTGAGGGGAACCACCATGAGCAGCTTCGCCCAAGCCGTCCTCGCCGCCCTGCCGGATGATCATGCGAGCGCAACACTCGCCGGCCGCGTCTGGCGCCCCGATGTCGGTGGCCCCAGCGTGGTGGCCATCCGCAACGGCGAGGTGTTCGACATCACCGACACCTACGCCACCATGCGCGATTTGTGCGAGGAGCCGGATCCCGCCGCGGCCACGCGCGCCGCAAAGGGCGAAAGCCTCGGCCCCGTCAGCGACGTTCTTGCCAACACCCCGCCCGAGAACCGCAACCCGGCCAAGCCCTGGCTGCTGGCGCCGATCGACCTGCAGGCGGTGAAGGCCGCGGGCGTCACCTTCCCCATCTCCATGCTGGAACGCGTCATCGAGGAACGGGCGCGCGGCGACCTGGATGCCGCCGCCGGGCTGCGCGCGGAGGTGAACGCCCTGATCGGCGACGACCTCGCAAGCCTCAAGCCCGGCTCGCCGGAGGCCGCCAAGCTGAAGGAAATGCTGATCGCGAGGAACGCCTGGAGCCAGTACCTGGAAGTGGGCATCGGCCCGGATGCGGAAATCTTCACCAAGGCCCAGCCCATGGCCGCCATCGGCACCGGCATGGATGCCGGGGTGAACCCCGTCTCCACCTGGAACAACCCGGAGCCCGAAGTGGTGCTGGTGGTGGCGAGCGACGGCCGCATCGTCGGCGCCACGCTGGGCAACGACGTGAACCTGCGCGACGTGGAAGGCCGTTCCGCCCTGCTGCTGAGCAAGGCGAAAGACAACAACGCCTCGGCCGCCGTGGGCCCGTTCATCCGCTTCCTGGATGCCGGCTTCGGGCTGGACGACATCCGAACCACCACCGTTACCCTCACCGTGGCCGGCACCGACAATTTCCGCCTTGAAGGCGCGTCTTCCATGACCAAGATCGCCCGCGACATCACCGACCTCGCCGGCCAGATGGTCAACGCCCATCACCGCTTTCCCGATGGGGCCGTGCTGTTCTGCGGCACCATGTTCGCGCCGATCGACGACCGCGACGCGCCGGGCAAGGGCTTTACCCACAAGACCGGGGATATCGTGACGATCGCCACGCCCCGGCTGGGGCGGCTGGTGAACCGCACCAAGCCGACCGACCAGTGCGCGCCGTGGGAGTTCGGGCCGGGGGCGCTGATGCGCAACCTGGCGAAGCGGGGGCTTCTCTAAGCAAGCGCGTTCTTTTTTGAAAAAAAGAACCAAAAAACTTTCGTACGTTTGATGCGGAAAAGCCCGGTCTTCCCGCATCAAACGAATGAAGTCTTTTTGCTTCTTTTTCTTCAGAAAAAGAAGACTTCCTGTCTGACCTAACCCACTACTCCGCCGGCCGCGCCACCCAGAGCGGGATCACCTCCGCCCCCGCCTCCGGCGCCAGCCAGTCCGGCACCGCCTCGGGCGGCATTGGCCGCGCATAGAGGTAGCCCTGCGCGGCGTCGCAGCCCATGCGCATCAGCATGCGCGCCTGCTGCATCGTTTCCACGCCTTCGCCCACCACTTCCAGCCCCAGCCCATGCGCCAGGGAGATGGTGGCGCGCACCATCTCCTCCGCGCGGCTATCCAGCCCCAGGCCCTGCACGAAGCGCTTGTCCAGCTTCACCGCATCCAGCGGCAGGCGAAGCAACTGCGAAAGGCCGGAATTGCCGGTGCCGAAATCATCCAGCACCAGCCGCGCCCCGCGCCCGCGCAGGGCGGCCAGTTGCTGCAGCGTGGCGTCGCTCACCCGCTCCAGCAGCACCTCCTCGGTGATCTCGATCTCCACGTCGCGCAGCGAAAGCCCCGCGCGCGCCACCTGGGCGGCCAGGCTGGCGGCGATATCCTCGCGCTCCACCTCGCCTGCCGAAAGGTTCAGCGCCAGCCGCCCCACCGGCAGGTCCCGCTGGCGCAGGGCGGCCATGGCGGCCAGGGCCTTGGTCCGCACCGCGGCCCCCAGGCGCATCGTCCGCTCCGGCCCGATGATCGACAGCAGCTCGGCCGGCGGCACGTCGCCCAGCTCGGGATGGGACCAGCGCGCCAGCGCCTCCATCGCGATCACCGGCGCCGCGCCGGCTTGCGCGGCCAGCGCCACGATCGGCTGCAGGAACGCCCGCACCCCGGCCAGGCACTCACCGTTGCCGGCGGCATCGAAGGCGCGCAGCACCAGGGCGCGCCGCAGAAGTTTCGCCGCATCCTCCGGGCCAGACCAGCCGATGCCGCCGCGCCCGTCGCGCTTGGCCTGCACCAGTGCCGCATCGGCAGCCCGCAACAGCATGTCGCCATCGCCTTCCCAGATGGTGGAGAGTGCTACCCCCAGCGTGGCGCCGGCCGGCAACATATACTCATCATGGGAAACGGGCGTGCGCAGCGCGGCGGAAATACGCGCCGCTGCGGCGCGCGCCTGTGCCTCGTCCGTCAGCCCCGGCAGAAGCACCACGAACTCGTCCCCGCCGGTGCGCGCCACCATGTCGCCGGGCCGCACCGCGGCACGCAGCCGCTCCGCCGTGGCGCGCAGCAGCGTATCGCCCGCGGCGTGGCCCTGCGCCTCGTTCACCTGCTTCAGATGGTCCAGGTCCAGGATCACCGCGGCCAGCATCCCGCCGCGGGCGAGTTCCTCCGCCAGCCGATCCTCCAGCGCCCGGCGATTGGGCAGCCCGGTCAGCGCGTCGGTCAGGGCCATCTCCCGGCTGAGCCGCAGCGCGCGCCGCAGTTCCAGGTTGGAGGTGACGGTGCGTGCCAGCACCTCCAGCGCCTGCACCGTTTCGGCATCGTGGCGGCGCGGCGTGCGGTCGATCACGCACAGCGTGCCCAGCGCGTGGCCGCCGGTACTCACCAGCGGCACGCCGAGATAGGCCCGCACATGCGGCGCCGCCGTTACGAGCGCGGAATCGACAAAGCGCGGGTCCTGCGCTGCATCCTCCACCGCCAGCGGCTGGGAGGGGGTGAGAATCGCATGCGCGCACAGCGCCCCGTCGCGCGGCGTCTCCTGCGCCTCCAGCCCCACGCGGGACAGGAACCACTGCCGTTCGTGGTCCACCAGGGAGACCAATGCAATCGGGCAGCCGCTCAGCCGCGCCGCCAGCCGCACCACCTCATCGATCGCGGCATCCGCCGCGGTGTCCAGGATCGCGAAGGAATGCAGGTCGGCAAGGCGGTCGGCTTCGTTCTTCGGCAGGGGGGCAGGGGGCATCTGGGTCTCCGGGCCCGCGGGCCATTGGTCGTCGCGGCCCTGCGAAACCGGCCGGAACCCGGATCACGCCAGATGTCCGTTAAGAATAGATGACCTGCGCCCACCCCTGGGGATAATACTAATAGGCGAACCGTGCTTCCGGCAGCCCGCGCACGCCCACGTCGAGGGCAAATAATGCTCCGGCTGGTGCGGTGGTCGGCCCCGGTCAGGCTCTGGATTGCTTGTGATGTGGTGACCCGCCGTTCGGCGGAGGCACTTGCAATATCTCAATAAAAATAAATAAAATATATGTAAAAAGACAATTTTATCCATATTTAGAACATAATTATATTAATAAATTGCGGCATTCAATTATATGATTAAATATAATATGATGGGCTGGTATTAAAAATAAATCCTCGTGGGCGAGTTTATCTTCATATAAAATTGAAATTTCCGAATATTTTTGTAAAAACTCTTCAAAATCCTCAAGCCATATGAAATATAATGTATTGCCTTGGCCTTTGACCGGTATAGAGCGAGTGGTTTTTCCGTCGACAATCTCAGCACCCATCAGTTTTTTGTAACTGCGGATTGACGCCCCGAATCGGCGCGTGATTCAAGGAGTCCGCCCTTATTCGGAGCGGGTTCTGGATGGTTGGTGGGATCGCTCGGCAAGCCGAAGGCATTGCCCAGGAACTG
>JAPLOI010000075.1 GCA_026400815.1 Alphaproteobacteria bacterium | reverse complement strand
GCACGGCGGCAGGCGGCATGGGACGTGGCGCCACGATGTGCGGGGCCGCGGGGAAGGGGTTGGGGGCCGAAAGGGGTGGCGCGGCGAAGGGCGGTGTGACCGGCGGGCGCCGCGGCTGGCCGAGGCCCGGCGGCGGGTAGGCATAGCGCCAGGCCGGGGGCGTGATGCGGCGCGGCGGCATCCAGGCCCAGCGCGGGCCGATCATGATCCAGGCGCCGCTGGTGTAGGGCACGTAGCCCCAGCGCTCCGCCTGCCAGGGATCGGCATAGGGGTTCCAGTACGGGGCGACCGGCGGGTACCAGACGGCGCCGTACTCTGGCAGGTCGTCCCACCTGCCCTGCTGGCGCAGCGGGTCGGTGCCGGGCAGGCCGGCGAGGTCGGGGGGTGGCGCGATCGGGGTGGCGGGCGGTGGCGGGGTGGCGGGGCGGACGACCTGCGGCGGTGGCGGGGTGGAATCGTCGGCCAGGAAGCCGTCGGCGACGCCGGGGCGCAGGCCGGCGGGATCAGTTCCGCCGAACAGGCCGGTCTGGCCCGCCGGCACGGCGAGCGAGACGCCGGGGCCATAGACCTGGGCGAGGCCGCGGCTGACGCCGACCGAGGCCGGGCGGCCGGCTTCCGGCGCCGAGACCACGTAGAGGCCCGGCTCGGCCAGGGTGACGCTGCCGCGCGGCAGGTTGATGCGGGCGACCTGGCCCGGTTGCAGGCTGCGCAGCAGGATCATCGCCCTGCCCTGCTCCAGCGTGAAGGCCGGCATGCCGGGGTGGGCGCTGTCGATGCGCAGGATGGTATCCGGGTCCAGCCCCAGGCGGTTGGCGCCGAGATCGAGCTCGGCCTGGGCGCGCGGGCCGGTGCGCAGGGTCTGGCCCTCCAGCAGGGCGGCGCCGCGCGGGGCGGCGGCCCAGGTGCCGCCGATGGGGCGGAGCGAGACGGCGCCACTGGCTTCGGCGAGGCGACCGGCGGGGGCCTGGGCCAGGGCCGGCGCGGCGGCGAGCAGGGCGATCAGCGACAGGACGAGGATCAGCGGGCGCATGGGTCGTGCTCTCCGGCCCGCTGCATCCTGGGCCATGCCGGAGCATGCGTGGGCTTCGTGGCAGGACCGGGGCGCCGCCAACCATCGGGCTGCCGCATTCAAGGACCAGAACCGCACTGTTCCCAGCGGAGTGCTGTTTCATGCCCCGGCCTTTCTCCCAGCTTACCCTTGCCGCCCTGTTCGTGTTGGCCCTGGGCGGGTGCGTCGCCTACCCGGTGGACAGCTACTATGCGGCACCGGCCCCGGTGTACGTGCCGCCGCCGTCGATCTATGTGGGCGGCAGCTTCGGCGGCTACCGGCCCAGCTACGGCCATCGCCCCTGGGGGTATGGCGGGGGGGGATATGGCGGCGGGAGGTATGGCGGCTGGGGGCATCGCGGCTGGCGGTAAGCTCCGGCCGGCGTGCGGGCATGAGTCGTCGCCGCGGGGGGCGGGGTTTTCGCGACGGATTCGAGGTGATGGGGGGTGTTCGCGGGCTATGGCGGCGCGCGGGCGGGTTGGGCCAGGCAGAGTACGGGCGCGCGTTGGCCGGATAGGGCCATGCCGCGGTTGGGCTTGCCGCGCAGGAGCCAGCCGATCTCGGCGCGGAGTTGGAGCAGGCGGCGCAGGGCGTGGGGGGTTTGGACGGAGTCCAGGTCTTCGTTGAGGTTGGTGTTCGTGGAGAAGAGCCAGTCCTGGCGCAGGGCGCGCAGGGTGCGGCGCGGGGCTTCGGCCATCGAGAAGGCGGCAAGCAGGGCCAGCAGCAGGAGCTTCAACGGCGCCGGAATAGGGCCAGCAGCAGGAGCTTCAACGGCGCCGGAATTTGGGCGTGCAGGATCGCCCGCGCCCAGGGGCGCGGTGCGTCGGCTTCGCTCGGTGCGGCGGGTTGATGGGTCATCACCGGGAATTTGAGCACAGGCGAGACCGGTGAGAAAGGAAAAAATGTTTGTTTATGGGAAATTTTGTGTTTGACAGGGGAGGCGGGCGCCGGAGGGGGGAGAGATGGCGGGTCCGCTTCGCGACCCGCCCTACGGGGTGAGGACAGGGGTTTGGCTGGTTGCTAAAGTTTTTTGGTTCTTTTTTTCAAAAAAGAACCGCTTGCTTGCTCAGTGGCCGAGGGACTGGACGATTTCCTCGGTCATTTTCTTGGCGTCGCCGAAGAGCATCATGGTGTTGCTGCGGAAGAAGAGTTCGTTGTCCACGCCGGCGTAGCCGGAGGCCATGGAGCGTTTGACGAAGAGGACGGTGCCGGCCTTGTCCACTTCCAGGATGGGCATGCCGTAGATGGGCGATTGCGGGTCGGCTTTGGCGGCGGGGTTGGTGACGTCGTTGGCGCCGATGACGTAGACGACGTCTGCTGACGAGAACTCGCTATTGATTTCCTCCAGCTCGAAGACTTCGTCGTAGGGCACGTTGGCTTCGGCGAGCAGGACGTTCATGTGGCCGGGCATGCGGCCGGCGACGGGGTGGATGGCGTATTTCACCACCACGCCTTCCTTCTTGAGGGTGTCGGCCATTTCGCGCAGGGCGTGCTGGGCCTGGGCGACGGCCATGCCGTAGCCGGGGACGATGATGACCTTGCTGGCGTTCTTCATGATGAAGGCGGCGTCCTCCGCGGCACCAGCCTTGACGGTGCGGTCGCCGGAGGCGGCTGGGCCGGCGGGGCCGCCGCCGTCGGTGCCGAAGCCGCCGAGCAGCACGTTGATGATGCTGCGGTTCATGCCCTTGCACATGATGTAGGACAGGATCGCGCCGGAGGCGCCGACCAGGGCGCCGGTGATGATGAGAGCGAGGTTGCCGATGGTGAAGCCGATGCCGGCAGCGGCCCAGCCGGAATAGGAGTTCAGCATCGAGACGACGACCGGCATGTCTGCGCCCCCGATGGGGATGATCAGCAGGAAGCCGAGGGCGATGGAGAGGATGGCGACGAGCCAGAACAGCACCGTGTTGCCGCCGGTGACGACGAAGCCGATGACCAGGGCGAGGATGACCAGGGCCACGGCGAGGTTGATCTGGTGCTGGAAGGGGAAGGTGATGGGGTTGCCCTTCATCAGCGCCTGCAGCTTGGCGAACGCGATGAGGGAGCCGGAGAAGGTGATGCCGCCGATGGCCAGGCCCAGGGACATTTCCACCAGGCTTTGGGTGTGGACATCCCCTGCCCGGCCGATGCCGAAGCTTTCGGGCGCGTAGAGGGCGGCGGCGGCGACGAAGACGGCGGCGAGGCCGACCAGCGAATGGAAGGCGGCGACGAGTTGGGGCAGCGCCGTCATCTGGATACGCAGCGCCAGCAGCGTGCCGATGCCGCCGCCGATGGCGAGTGCGAGGAGAATCAGGCCGAAGCCGGAGGCGGTCATGCCGTGCTGGAGGAGGGTGGCGCCGATGGCGATGGCCATGCCGATCATGCCCATCCGGTTGCCCTGGCGGGAGGTTTCCGGATGCGACAGGCCGCGCAGGGCGAGGATGAAGAGGACGGCGGCGACGAGGTAGATGGCCGAGGTGAGGCTGGCGGACATGTGCTCAGCCCTTCTTCTTGAACATCGAGAGCATGCGCTGGGTGACGACGAAGCCGCCGAAGATGTTCACGGCGGCGAGCATCACGGCGATGAAGCCGAAGGTGCGGGCCCAGCCGCTTTCGGCGAGCCCGGTGGCGAGCATGGCGCCGACGACGATCACCGAGGAGATGGCGTTGGTGACGCCCATGAGCGGGGAGTGCAGCGCGGGGGTGACGTTCCAGACCACGTAGTAGCCGACGAAGCAGGCCATCAGGAAAATGGCGAGCAGGAAGACGAAGGGCTGCACCGCCTCGGCCACCGGGCCGGCGGCATCGGCATAAGTGCGCAGGTTCTGGGCGAGGGTGGCGGCCTGGTCGGCCAGTTGGGCGGGGGTCATCGGTGTTTCTCCGGATGCCGGGAGGGTCAGGCGGCCGCTTTCGGTGCGAACTGGGCGTGCACCACGCTGCCTGCGCGGGTGAGGAGCGTGCCGCGCACGATCTCGTCGGTTTCCGGCAGGCGGGGCGCCTTCGCCTCCTTGTCCCAGAAGCTGGTGAGGAAGGTGAGGAGGTTGCGCGAGTAGAGCGCGCTGGAGGCGACCGAGATGCGGCCGGGCCAGTTGCGGTAGCCGAGGATTTTCACGCCGCCGGGGGTGGTGATGGCTTCGCCGGGGATTGTCATGGCGCAGTTGCCGCCGGCGTCGGCTGCGAGGTCGATCACCACGCTGCCGGGCTTCATGCTGTTGACCATGGCTTCCGTGAGCAGGATGGGGGCGCGGCGGCCCATGACGAGGGCGGTGCAGACCACGATGTCGTTCTTGGCCACTGTGGTGGCGACGAGCTCGGCCTGTTTCTTGAGGAAGGCCTCGCTCATCTGGCCGGCATAGGCGCCTTTCTGGGCGGCGGTTTCCTCATCCTCCACGCCGACGAAGCTGGCGCCGAGGGACTTTATCTCTCCCTTTGCGGCGGGGCGGACATCCGTTGCGGAGACGATGGCGCCGAGGCGGCGGGCGGTGGCGATGGCTTGCAGGCCAGCGACGCCGGCGCCGATGACGAAGACGCGGGCCGGGGGGACGGTGCCGGCGGCGGTCATCATCATGGGGAAGCCGCGTTCGAAGGCGGTGGCGGATTCGACGATGGCGCGGTAGCCGGCGAGGTTGGCCTGGCTGGAGAGCACGTCCATCGACTGGGCGCGGGTGATGCGGGGCAGGAGTTCCATCGCCACCGTGTCGATCCCCGCGGCGGCCAGCGCGGGCACGACATCGGGGGTGGCGAAGGCGTTGGCGATGCAGACCAAGAGGGCGCCGCGGGGGATGAGGGCGCGCTCGGCGGGCTCCGGCATTTGCACCGCGAAGACGATGCCGGCGCCGGACAGGGTGGCGGCGGCATCGGGGGCGATTTCGGCGCCGGCTTCGCGGTATTGCTCATCGGAGATGGCGGCGGTGAGGCCGGCGCCGGATTCGACGGCGATGGTGAGGCCGAGGGCGGCGAGCTTCTTCACCGTTTCCGGCGTGGCGGCCACCCGCGTTTCGAACGCGGCCCTTTCCTTGGGGATCGCCAAGCGCATGCACTCATCCTTTCGACATCAGTCTTCCGGGTCGGCGCGCAGATCGGGTGGCGTGGACGCGCCAGCGAGATGGCAAGCAGCTTGCCTTCGACCGGCGGGGGCCACAAGGGGACGGGCGCGCAGGGTCTGCCCGGTGCTCCTACCAGGGTGTGGCGGCGCTGCCCCTTGATCCCGGTCATGCCCGCGCGGGGTTCGGCTTGCCGTGCGGCGGGGGGAACCGTAGAACCGCGGGGCCACCATCATCACCGACATTGGGGGGAGCTCTCGATGAGCAAGATCATCCGCACCGAACCGAACGCCATTCTGTCCAAGGCGGTCGAGTACCATGGCTTCGTGTATGTCCAGGGCTGCACCGCCAAGGACACCAGCAAGGACGTGAAGGGCCAGACCAAGGAGATCCTGGACCAGATCGACGCCATCCTGGAGACGCACGGGACCGACAAGACCCGGCTGCTGCAGGCGCAGATCTGGGTGAAGGACATCCGTGACCGCGACGCCATGAACGAGATCTGGACGGCGTGGCTGCCGAAGGGCGGGGCACCTGCGCGCGCCTGCGTGGAAGCCAACATGGCCGATGCCCGCCTGCTGGTGGAGATCATGGTTACGGCCTGCAAGTAACCGTATCACTAACTGTTTCTTGACATGTCACGGCGCGCCGCACACCACGGCGCGCCGTGATTGATTCTGCGGACCCAGCGTGGCGTATGCGGCGTGATGGGTCGGTTTCAGCCTCCTTCCGGAAGGCGTGGTATTTCAGCAACAGGCAATAGGCATCTTTGCAACAGATGAGTTCACATTGCGGTGAATAGGACGTGCGTCCTGAATTTGGACGTTATCCATAGGCTCATCCGACGGAATTGCATGACTGGCTTGCGACCTGTGCGTTCTGAGGTTGCCAGGCACGTAACGCCCTTGTTAGCCAAAACCCATGCGCAGCCAACCTCACAGGAACCGACGCATGCGATTCACCGGACGCTTCCTCGCCACCTGCTCTGCCGCGGCGATTGCCGCTCTTTGCACCGTGACCCTGGTTGCGACCGACGCGCATGCTGCCCGTCCGCAGGGCTCGGAAGCCCGCCCCGTGCGCGCTGCCGCGCCGCAGGCGATTTCCCCGCGCGCCGGCCTGCCGCAGCCCGGCTCCCGCCTGCAGGCCGCGCAGAAGCAGCGCGTTCAGGGCGACCCGGCCCTGAAGGCCACCAGTAACCCCAAGGCGGCCAAGGCGCGGCTGGCGGCGGCCAATTCGGTGAATGTCTCGCAGTGGGGCGGCATCAGCTGCGTGCCCTTCGCGCGGGCGGCCACGGGCATGGCGGTGAAGGGCAATGCCCATGCATGGTGGGATTCGGCCGCTGGCAGCTATGAGCGCGGCTTCCGGCCGGAATCCGGCAGCATCCTGACCTTCCGTTCCACCAACCGCATGCGCCTGGGCCATGTGGCCGTGGTGGCGCGGGTGATCGACAGCCGCACGGTGGAAGTGGACCACGCCAACTGGTCTGGCCCCGGTGGCCAGGGCAAGGGCCGCGTGGCGCGCAGCGTGCCGGTGATCGACGTGTCCGAGCGCAATGACTGGTCGGCGGTGCAGGTTTCCCTGCCCGGTGGCGGGTTCGGCAGCGTGTATCCGACCTATGGCTTCATCTACGACCGGCCGGATCGCGGCATGATGGTGGCCAATAACCTCGCCCGCCCGCGGGTTGACCAGGGCGGGCCGCGCTACTCCGAGGTGGCGGATGCCTGGAGCACGCGCGTGCTGCCGCCCGGCACCAACACCTTCGTCTCGGATGCGCCGCAGCGCAGCCTGCGATAGGGCAGATGGGGCGCTAGAGAAG
Source organism: Alphaproteobacteria bacterium (assembly GCA_026400815.1). Classification (GTDB taxonomy): domain Bacteria; phylum Pseudomonadota; class Alphaproteobacteria; order Acetobacterales; family Acetobacteraceae; genus CAMDGX01. The sequence goes on along the minus strand of JAPLOI010000075.1, from coordinate 236,042 downwards.
ACCGGCGGCGCCGAGCGCGGCGCCTGCTGCGAGTACCCAGAGTGGATGCAGGCGCGTGGCCGTGAGCAGCACGGCCGCGATGGCCGTGAGCACGGCGTGGCCGGGTGAGACGGCCGTTGCCTCTGACAGCACGATGGCGGCGGCCACCACCAGACCGGCGGTGACGGGCATCAGCCCGGACTGCACCAGCAGGCGCCAGGGGCGGTCGCGGAAGCGGTGCCAGGCGCCGGCCACGAGCCAGGTGAGCAGGGCGCAGGGGCCCACCAGGGCGCCTGTGGCGGCCAGGGCGCCGGCCAGACCGGCCACGTGCCAGCCGATCAGGGTGGAGACCAGCATGTTGGGGCCAGGGGCGGCCTGGGCCAGGGCGTAGAGGGCGGCGAAGTCGCCGGCTGTCATCCAGCCATGGCGTTCGACGACCTGGCGCTTCAGCTCCGGCAGGACGGCGTTGATGCCGCCGATCGAGACGAGGGAGAGCTGGCCGAAGACCCCGGCGAGTTCCAGGGCGGTGCCCCCTGCCCCGTCGCTCATTGAAGCCACCAGTGCAGCAGGATGGAGGCGGGGGCGAGCACCAGCATGGTGGGGACCAGCGGCAGGTGCAGGACGGCGATGGCCACGAGCACCAGCAAGGCGACGCCGATGCCCAGCCACTTGCCGCGCAGGGGGGAGGCGATCTTCAGCGCGGTGGCGACGACCAGGCCGGAGGCGGCGGCGGCCAGGCCCACCGCGCCCTGCGCCACCACGGGGTGGTCGGCATAGGCGGCATAGACGGCGCCGAGCGTCATCACGATCACCATGGGCAGGGAGATCAGCCCGACCACGGCGGCAACCGCGCCGGGAATGCCGCGGAAGCGGCTGCCGAGGGCGACGGAGAGGTTCACGATGTTGGGGCCGGGCAGGAACTGGCAGAGGCCGAGCAGGTCGGTGAACTCGGCCGGGGTGAGCCAGCGGCGCTGTTCCACCATCATGCGGCGCGCCCAGGGCAACACACCGCCGAAGCCGATCACACCGATGGAAAGGAAGCCCCAGAACAGGGCGGCCACGGTCGGCGGGTCGCGCGGTGGCGCCGCGTCAGACAAAGGGCGCTCCCTTGCAGGAGCGCCCCATAGTATTTTGATCTTGCGGGATCAATGTCAGGCGGTGAGGCTGGCCATGGCGGCTTCCACGCCGCCCGGCGTGTGCGGCACGCCGTTGATCTTCAGCGCCATTTCCACCGCGGCGAGCGTGCCGAGGATCATCGGCTCGTTGAGGTCGCCGAGATGGCCGATGCGGAAGACGCGGCCGTTCAGCTTCGAGAGACCGCCGCCGAGGGAGACGTTGAAGCGGCTCATGGTAGTCTTGCGGATCGCCTCGGCGTCAAAACCCTCCGGCACCAGCACGGCGGTGACGCTGTCGGATTCGCGCGAGGGGTTGGTGCAGAAAAGCTGCGGGCCGTTGTTGCCGGACCAGTGCTTCACGCAGGCGCGGACGGCCTTCGCCAGGCGGGTGTGGCGGGCGAAGACGTTCTCCAGCCCCTCATCCTCGATCAGGCGGATGGATTCGCGCAGGCCGAAGAACTGGTTGGTGGGCACGGTGCCGATGAAGCTGCGCTGCTTGCGCGCGGCCATCGCCTTCCAGTTGAGGTAGTGCTTGGGCATGGTGGAGGGCTCGGCGGCCTTCATCGCCTTGTCGGACACGCCGGTGAAGGCCATGCCGGTGGGGAGCATCAGGCCCTTCTGGCTGCCGCCGACGACGACATCGAGCTTCCACTCGTCCATGCGCAGGTCCATGCAGCCGAGCGAGGAGATGGTGTCCACCATCAGCAGGGCATCGTGGCCGGCGGCGTCGATCGCGGCGCGCACCTGGTCGATCGGCAGGTGCATGCCGGTGGAGGTTTCGTTCTGCACGGCGCAGACGGCCTTGATCTTGCCTTCCGTGTCCGCCTTGAGGGCCGCGGTGATGGCGGCGAAATCGACGCCCTGGCGCCAGTCGCACTCCACCTTCTGCACGGTGATGCCGAGATCGGCGGCCATGCTGCCCCAGGAAAGGGAGAAGGCGCCGGTTTCGGGGATCAGCACGATGTCGCCCTGGGAGAGCGTGTTCACCAGGGCTGCTTCCCAGGCGGCGTGCCCGGAGCCGGTGTACATGAACATGTGCTGGCTGGTCTTCATGATGCGGAGGATCGCCTCCCAGCACTCGTCGTACATCTTCACGAAGGCGGGGTCGTGGAAATCCACCGCCACGTGGCCGATGGCGTGCAGGATGGAGTCCGGGATGTTGGTGGGGCCGGGGTTGGCGAAGAACATGCGGCCGACGGGGCGGCCCTTCGCGGCAGGGGTGGCATCCATGGCGGTCTCCATCAGCGTTTGTTGCAGCCGCGGAGTCTTGCCGGGCTGGAAAGCGCGCAACCTAGCCGCGCGCGAGCGGGCGCGGAAGTCGCGCGCGTGGAATGGGTGGGGCTCAGCCGAAGCGGGCGGCGTAGGCTTCCGGCTTGAAGCCGACCAGCAGCGCGCCGTGGCCTTCCAGCAATGTCTCCTCCAGAATGGGGCGCTTGATCATGCCGGGCTGGGCCAGCATCAGGGCGATGGCGCGCGCTTCGGTGAGGCCTTCCTTCTGGTCGTCCGGCAGCTTGCGGAAGGTGGTGCCGGCGCGGTTGATCAGGACTTCCCAGCCCACTTCCTTCGACCAGGCCTGGAGCTTTGCGGCATCGATGCCGGCGGATTTGTAGTCGTGGAAGGCGTGGGCGACTCCCTTGGCCTCCAGCCACATGCGGGCCTTCTTCATCGTGTCGCAGTTCTTGATGCCGTAGATTGTCAGCGCCATTGCCGTGGTCCCTTGGTTGGCCGTTCTTCGCTACAGGAAGTGCCGCGCCGCCAGCGCCACGGCAAGCAGCAACCCAATCTGCACCACGAACAGCGCCTGCCGGCTGGTGGCGATGCGCAGCACGGCGCGCTGCGGTGCGGGCGTGGCGAGCCAGGGCCGCAGCACGAGCCAGCCCCACAAGCCCATCGGCAGGAGTGCGAGCAGCGCGGGCCAGGCAATGCCCACGGGGCCGACGGCCACCACGGGGTGTGCCGATTCCAACTGGGACATCAGGACATAGGCGGGCTCCGGCTCCCGCAACGGCAGGACGGTGAAGGGGGCGCCGGGCCCGGCGCGCAGCACCACGTCCCGATAGGTATCCACCCGCACGCGCTCGCCGGTTTCGCGCACCACGCCTTCCAGCTGGAAGCGCGGGAAGAGCCCGAGGCGCATGACCGGCGGCAGAACCGCGGTGGTGACGAAGGTCATCGGCCGGGTGGCATCGGCCAGCACCACCAGCCGGCCACGCGACAGGCCGTCCTGCACCGCGGCGGCCGCCGCCAGCAGGGCCAGCAGCGTCAGCAGCACGAGGCTCGGCACCCCCGCGCGGTCCAGTAGGGTGCGCCAGCGCAGGTTCCGGCCGCGCCGGTGCAGGGCGGCGGCGTTCCTGGCAACGAGATGGGCCGCCAGCTCCTTGGGCGGCACGGGCTGGCCGGCCAGAACGGGCCCATGGCCGCTCGCCCGCGCCAGGGTGGCGATCTCCTGCGCCAGCAGGCGCTCCAGCGAGGCGGGATCGCCGGCGACGCCGAGGAACAGCGAGGCGTCGATCAGGCCATCCATCACCAGAAGCCGCATCGTGCCGATGGCGCTGGGGCCTTCCAGCACGCGCAGGCGATGGAAGCGGCGGATCATCACCTCCGCGGGCTGGTTATCCTCCATCAGTTCGTAGGCATCCAGCGAGCGGTCCGCGACCGGAGCGAGGCCTGGGATCGCCGCGCACAGCGCCGCCGCCACGGCATCGTTGCGCAGGGCCCTGGCGTCGCTGGCCGCCGCGTCGTCGTCGGTCCAGGCCGACCCGGTCGCGGGGCGGCCGGGTTCGACAAGGCTCAGGACAAGGTTGTAATCCACGGTCGACCGCCTCCGGCTTCGCAGGGCGGTCCAGCCCCGTGGCACGCAGAGGGGACGCCGTTTGCGTTACATACACTTCGCCTTCGTTCTGGTCATGGCATGCGCCGGCGCGATCTGGCCGGCCGCGCAAGCGGTGGCGCAGGCGCTGGTGGCGCCCTCCGCCATCGTGCTGCACGTGCATGCTGGGATCGCCGATACCGGGTTCGTCGCCCCGCTGGAGCGGCTCCTGGCGCAGCGCCTGGCACCGCCCCTGCGCATCATGCCCAGCACGCTGGACCTGGCGCCGCTGCGCTCCGGGATCGGGCCGAGCGAGGCCGATCCGATTCTGCGCGCCTTCTTCCTCGCCACGCATGACCGGGAGGACCCCACCGCCATGCATGTGCTGCTGACCGCGGAAGATATCCGCCTGGCGCCGGCGCGGTTCAACTTCGCCGTCACCTCCGGCGGGCGCGATGCGGGCTACCGGGCCATGGTGGTTTCCCTGGCCCGCTTGCAGGTGCGGGGCCTGTTTGGCCGGCAGGACGAAGACAGCCAGCGCACGGCGATGCGGGTGGCGCGCATGGTGGTGAAGAACACCGCGCGCGCCGCCGGCCTGCTGGACAGCACGCTGTGCGTGATGGGCTTCCCCAGCAGCCTCGCGGAGCTCGACGCCATGCCGGAAGGCTTCTGCGAGCCGGACCTGGCGCGGCTGGCGGAAGCGGGGATCGCACGGCGGTAGCGCTATGGGGGCGCTTGCCCTGCCGCGGCCCCACTCCTAGGGTTTCGCCAGAACGAACACCCAGGAGACCTCCATGGCCCGCCTCGGCTTCGGCGCCTTCCTTGCGCCGCATCACCCTGTTGTCGAGCACCCGATGCTCCAGTTCCGGCGCGACATCGCGCTGGTGGAGCACCTGGACAAGCTGGGCTACGACGAATTCTGGTGCGGCGAGCACCATTCCTCCGGCTGGGAGATGATCGCCTCGCCAGAGATGTTCCTGGCCGCGGCGGCCGAGCGCACGGGGCGGATCAAGCTGGCCACCGGCGTGGTCTCCCTGCCCTATCACCACCCGTTCAACGTGGCCCAGCGCATGGTGCAGCTGGATTGGATGAGCGGCGGGCGCGCGATCTTCGGCTCCGGCCCCGGGGCGCTGGCGTCGGACGCGCATACGCTGGGCATCGACCCGATGGTGCTGCGCGACCGGCAGGACGAGGCGCTGGGCATCATCCGCCGCCTGATGAAGGGCGAGCGCATCACCTACAAGGGCGAGTGGTTCCAGCTGAACGACGCCGCGCTGCAGCTGCTGCCGATGCAGGAAGACATGCCGTTCGCCGTTGCCTCGCAGATCTCGCCCTCTGGCATGACGCTGGCCGGCAAGCACGGCATCGGCATCATCTCGATCGGCTCGCTCTCGGCCGAGGGGCTGAACGCGCTGCCGACACAGTGGGGCTTCGCCGAGAGCGCCGCCGCCAAGGCCGGCACCACGGTGGACCGCAAGAACTGGCGCGTGCTGCTGAGCTGGCACATCGCCGAGACGCGCGAGGAGGCCCGCCGCCAGGCCGGGCCGGGCCTGATGAAGCACCACAACGAATACATCCACGGCACCCTGCAGCGCCCGGGCAGCAAGCCATTCAAGGATGCCGACCAGGCCGTGGACATGACCGCCTTCGGCAATGGCGCGGTGGCCACGATCGGCACGCCGGATGACCTGATCGCGCGCATCAAGTCGGTGATCGACATCTCCGGCGGGTTCGGCACCGTGGTGGGCTTCGTGCATGACTGGGCGAGCCCGGAAAACACCTTCCGCAGCTGGGACCTGGTGGCGCGCTACGTGGTGCCGGAGATCAACGGCTACCTGACGGAGCTGCGCAAGAGCCGCGAGTTCGTGGTGAACAACCGCGAATATTTCGACCGCGCGAAGGATGCGGTGATGGCCAAGATCCAGGAGAACCCGGACGCGGCCGAGGCGCTGAAGAAGACCAAGTCGCCGATGCTCTCCGCCTCCGCCTCCAACGTGCCCGACTTCGCCAAGAAGGGCGCGGCGGAGTAGCAAAGCCTAAATCCCTTCCCCGCTGGCGGCCCAGGTGGCCGGCGGGGCGGGGATCTACGGGGCATGGGCAGGCGCAAGGCCGCCCGCGTTGCCCCCGCCTGGACGGTGTGGCAGCCCTTGCGGTCTGCCCCCTGCCCCGTCCCGCATCCCCCACGCCAGGCAGGGCGATGTGGCGCGCACCGGTTGCGCTAGCGGCTCGACCATCAAGCACCCCCTACGCCGCAGCGCCCCCGCAGGCTGCGCGGTGCCGGCCCGGGCGCGGCGCTTCGACGGAATGCAGGAATTGGAACACCACACCCGAAACGCTTCGATGGTAACAGCATCCATTTCGTTGGATCGTACTCACCCAGAGATTATCTAAGATTCTACGGCCCATTCGCAAACTTGCAGCTTTTTCCACACGATTTCGTGACCTAAACCTTGGGAACGCATCGCGGACCGCCGCCCAACCATCCTCGATGAGCCGATTTGAGGCGACGCATGGGACTCCAGGGATTTCTGCAGACCTTTTCAGACGGGGCGGATTTTTCAGCATCACCGCGTCTGCCCGGGGGCCACTCCGCCCCCGGGCAGTCTTGCGATACTCCAGCCGATGGCGGGTTTTTGTTTGCCACCGGCATCGAATGTTCCGCGCCCACCATCGCCCATGGCCGCATCCGCCGCGACCTGCTGGAGGAATGCGGCCACTATGCGCGCTGGCAGGAGGATTTCGCCCTGGTGCGCGAGATGGGGCTGCGTTTCCTGCGCTATGGCCTGCCCTACCACGTGGTGCATCGCGGCCCCGGGCTGTACGACTGGGAGTTCGCCGACCTCGCCATGGCGGAGATGCGGCGCGTGGGCATCGTGCCCATCCTGGACCTGATGCATTTCGGCGTGCCGGACCGGATCGGCAATTTCCAGAACCCGGAACTGCCGAAGCATTTCGCCGAGTACGCCCGCGAAGTGGCCCGCCGCTACCCCTGGGTGCGGCACTACACGCCGGTGAACGAGATGTACGTCACCGCCCGGATCAGCGCCAAGGACGGGCTGTGGAACGAGCAGCTGCGCACCGACCAGGGCTTCGTGACCGCGCTGAAGCATGTGGTGGCCGCCAACATCCTGGCGTCCCACGCCATTGCCGAGGTGCGGCCGGATGCGATCATCGTGCCCAGCGAGAGCGCCGAATACATTCATGAGGGTCGCCTCGCCCCCTCCGGCAAGACGGCGGAATTCAACGCGCACCGCTTCCTGTCGCTGGACCTGCTCTATGCGCGCCCGTTCGACGCGGAAACCCGCGCCTATGCCTTCGACAACGGTCTGAGCGCGGCGGAATACGCCTGGTTCATGCGCACCCCGCGCGCCGGCCACCAGGTGCTGGGCATCGACTATTACGGCCGTAACGAGCACATGGTGACGGCCACGGGGCGCCGCATTCCGGTGGAGGATGTGCTGGGCTTCTACGTGCTCGGCCGCGAATACTATGAGCGCTATCGCCACCCCATCATGCACACGGAAACCAACGTGCTGCAGGCAGACGATGCGCCGGGCTGGCTGTGGAAGCAGTGGTTCAACGTGCTGCGCCTGCGGGCCGACGGCATCCCGGTGCTGGGCTTCACCTGGTACAGCCTGACCGACCAGGTGGACTGGGACGTGGCGCTGGCCCGAAGGCGCGGCCGGGTGAATGGCTGCGGGCTCTTTACGCTGGACCGCACCCCCAACCCCGTTGCGGCGGAATACAAGGCGCTGGTGGCGGAATACGCCAGTATGCCGGCCAGCCCGCACGGCACGCTGTTCACACTGGCCGCTGCCTGGGCCGATGCGGGTGAAGCGGCGATTGCCTAGAGCGACGGATGTCGGCCACGGCCGAACAGCGCCCAGGGCATGCCTTGCCGGAGCGACAGCGCGTGGTTGAAATCCGTCAGCACCTTGTCGGGCTGGTTCCATTTCAGCGCCAGCAGGCCGCGTTTCTCGATCACGCCGGGGTCCTCTGGCGCCACCGCCGTCTCGCAATCCGCCTGCGCCACGCGGATGTCGCCGCGCACCAGCCGTGCCAGGCACCGGTCGGTCAGCAGCGGCGCCGATACCAGTGCCTACACGCCGATCCAGCTCTACTTCGCCAGCCCGATCCCGCTGGGCAGCCTCACCGAGGAGGCGACCTACGTCCCCGAACTCAGCGCGTCGGTTGCGAACAGCACACAGTATTCCATCAAGGGCGGCGCCTCCGCGCTCACCTTCCGGGATTCCGCCGGCGCCCCCGCCGTGATCAACGTGACCGCCGAAGGGGGGCCGGATTGATGGGGCTCGGGGTGATGCGCCGGCGCACGGCCGGTGCGCGGGTTGCCGCAGCCGCCTGAGCCTTACCAACATCATCGGACTGAAGCGGCGCGGCGTTCGGTCGGCGCCGCTTTCGTTTGCGGCCTACCGCCAGGCTCACGTTTGCGTTATCGCCCGTGAGCGCTTGCAATTTCAGTGTCAATCACACATAAGTGCAATTACTCAATAATTGAGTCTGCGCTCAAACATTGAACGCGGTATCAGAGCCACCAGAAAGGTTCGGCCATGCGATTCTTCCCCATTGCCATCGCAGCCACCGCCCTGCTGGCCACAACACCTGCCCTGGCCACGAACGTCTACGTCACCACCGGCACCGGGTTGGATACGGCCATCATCTCCGCAGGCAACCCGCTCAGCTGGACCTTCACGGCCATGCCGCCCTACGCCACCTTCCAGGCCGGCGTGTTCGCCATGCGGATGGAAGCGGGCACCAGCTACGGCATTCGGCTGGAGCTGTTCGACATCGCCAACAGCACCGTGCTCGATTCCATGACCCTGTCGGCCGGCGATGTCGGCACGGCCGGGGGCAACGACCTTTCCTACGAACGGATCGTCTTCAACCTGGCGGGGCCGTTCTCCTTCGCCACCGGCGACAGCTACCAACTCACGCTGTCGGTTACCGACAACCCGGCCGTGGACCCGGATACCGGCAGCTACACCGTGCGCGGATCGCTCGACATGTTCCAGTACGTTGAGGGGGAGGCGCCCACGGCCATCGCGCTGGCAACCGGCCCTGCTTTGGTCGATACACCAGAACCGGCGGCCGCGCTGGTGATGGCCGCCGCGCTGCTGGGCCTTGCCGGCACCAGGCGCCGCGCCGCCTGAGCCTCAGCGCCCGCCGCAGGGCGGGGCCAGGCTGGCGATCACCGCATCCAGCGTGCCCAGGCGCGGCGAGAGCGCGAAGGGGTTTTCCGCGATCGCGCGCCGCAGCGCCGCTTCGTAATCCGGCGAACGCCCGTCCTGGGCCTCCGTGGGCTGGCCCTTCACTGCCGCGGGTACCAGCTCGGCCGTGGCCACCGCGAACCACTGCCCGTCTTGGCTCAGCCCCAGCGCGGCGTAGGTCAGTTGCTCGAACGGATAGGCCTCCTCCTGCGCCCAATGGCCGACATAGCGCAGCCAGGTGAAGCAGGCGCCTTGCACCCGCTCCGCCTGGGCGGCGAAGGCCAGGAAGTCGTTCCCTACCGGGAAGATCGGCAGGTACAGCCCGGCCTCGATCGGCGCCGTGCCGGCCAGCAGGGAGGCGATGTTGCGCGTGGGGTCGTGCGGCCACAGCTCCATCTGGCGCAGGGCGGCGCGGCGGTAGAGATGGATCACCATCCGTTCGCCGACGCGAATCGCCAGCCGGGCCGGCCAGCCGCTGGGCGGCGGTGCGTCGTCGTAGCGCGGTTCCATCGGCTCGGCGGCCATCGCCACGCGGCCCAACGGGCCGGGCTGCAGCCGCACTGCCTCCGGCGCCACGCCGGGCTCCACCACCGGATGGCCGGCCGGGTAGCGCGCCACAGACAGCGTGTGGAAATCCCTGGCCTCCAGCACCCTGGTGCCGGCCGCATCGGCCCGGTGCACCAGGCGGCCGAATTCGCGCGCCTCCTGCCCGCCCGGGCCGGTGAGCCGCAGCGGCGGCTCCGTGGCTGCGCCCTTGATGATCGCCGCCGGCGCCGTGACCGCCAGCCAGTCACCCGCGGCCAGTTCCACGGCGTAGCGTGCCGAAACCGGCTGTTCCGGCCCCGGCGCCGGGTGCAGCCGCAGCGTGTGCCCGGGCGCGATTGGCAGCCGCTCCTGCGCCTGCGCCTGCGCCTGCGCCTGCGCCGCCTGCCACGGCAGGGCTGCCAGCAAGACCAGCACGATGGCGAGGCAGGAACGCCGCAGCGTGTTGCCCTTGCGCCGGGCCGGGCCGCCTGATGTTGCCATGGTGTGCATGCTTCTGTTGTAGTCGCTTTGATAATGCACCAACGGCCGGCGCGACAGGCACGCGGTCTTCCCTCCACCAGAATGCCCCTGCGCGGGCCGGAACATCGCCATGACCGACGCCCCGGCCCAACGCCCCGCCGCATGGCGCCGCGTGCTGCAGTTCCCGGCCACCCGGCTTCTGCTGCTCGGCGGCGCGCTGCTGCTGATGCTGGCGATCAGCAACGGCTTCATGGAACGCTTCGCCGCCACCCCGTGGAAGGCCATCGCCTCGGCCGCCGCGATGGCCGGGCTGGGCCTGGCCTTCTATGTCGGCTTCGTGCGGCTGGTGGAGCGCCGGCCCGTTGGCGAATTGGCCCTGCCCGGCATGGGGCAGGAACTGGCGGTGGGCCTGCCGATCGGCGCGGGGCTTTATACCGGCTGCGTGCTGATCCTGATGGCGCTGGGCATCTACCGCATCGAGGGGCTGAACCCGGTTTCGTTCCTGGTGCCGGCAGTGTCGATGGCGCTCAGCTCGGCGATCTTCGAGGAGTTGCTGTTCCGCGGCGCGCTGTTTCGCATCGTGGAGGAGTGGCTGGGCAGCTGGATCTCGCTGGTGCTGTCCTCGCTGGTGTTCGGCTTCGTGCACCTGCTGAACCCAGCCGCCACGCTGATCGGCGCGGTGTTCATCAGCGTGGAGGCCGGGCTGCTGCTTGCCGCCGGCTACCTGGTCACGCGGCGGCTATGGATGAGCATCGGCTTTCATTTCGCCTGGAACTACACCCAATCGGCCATCTTCTCCGGCGTGGTGTCGGGCAGCGACACGGATCCCGGGCTGCTGAAGTCCGTGATCGAGGGGCCGGTGGCGCTCACCGGCGGCACGTTCGGGCTGGAGGCGTCGCTGGTGGCGCTCGTTTTGTGCACCACGGCGGGCGTGGTGCTGCTGCGGATCGCGATCCGGCGCGGCCACATGGTGCCTGCGCCCTGGCGCCGGGCTGCTCCAGCGCAGTAGCTGCATCCCCGCGAATGCCTGTCCCGCCTTGGTGCCGCCAGGCGGTGCCCACTTCGGGATGATGGCAACGGCCGTCTGGGACCGGTTCGCCCGCTCCACCAACAGGCCCTTTGGCGCGGCGCTACAGGCCTACGGGGACAAGGGCCGCCGTGCGACGCAGCGCCAGCGCGATCGGGCGGACATGATCGACGTAGCGGATGATGGTTCGATAGTGACCGGCGGCAATCCGATCCTTGCCGAAGCGTTCATATGCCGGAGCCACTGTCGGCACGGCGGGCCAGTCATACCAGGCCGGCACCAGGCGCTCATCGTGCAGAGCCTGTGGATGGCTGCTCAGGAGCGCGGCGGCCTCGTCTGCCAGCGGCGCATAGGCCGCGAGTGCCGCGCGCTTGGCATCGACCGTCGCCTCGTCCAACGCCGTTGGTGCCCCCGGCAGCGGCCGGGTCAGCGCGAAGGTCTCGCGCCGCCCGCCGATCTGCGCGGCCACCCGATCGGCCAAAGCCGCCGTCAGGTCATGCATCGGGTTATAGCCCTCGACCGGATCAGCCACGACCACCGCGCCCGCCGGCGCAGCCCGCGCGATCCGGTCTGCCGCATCGAGAAAGGGCACCGGATTGCCCGCGAGGATATCGGCGTACCAGTCACGGTCCGACCGCTGGCCGAAGACCGGGCCGCGGGCCACGCCGCATGCCGACGCCAGTGCCGCCGAGTATTCCAGCCGCGCCTGCTTGCCGCCACCAGAGCCGTCGGTAAGGATACAGAACAAAGGCTTGTTCTGCCGCATCCAGCCAAACAGGCGTAACTCATGCCCCGGATGGGCAACAATCAGAACTCGGTCATGCATATGGAGGTATGGCGCCAAATTCAATTAGTGGTCAAGATATATATTGAGTAAATATGAGAGATGCGATGATGCATTCTGTTATGATTACGAATATATTAATATCTGGGCGCAGCGGCACCGAGGTCGTGACCGAACAGCTCGCCGATGCGTTGCGCGATCGTGGCCATGAGGTGTTCCTGTTTGCACCGCACCTCGGTGCGCTCGCGGCACAGATGCGCGCCCGCGGCCACATCGTGGTCGATCGGCCAGGGGACCTACCGCGGCGGCCGGATCTCATTCACGCCCATCACACCGCACCGGCGATGGCCGCGCTCGCCAGCTTCCCCGGCGTGCCCGCCCTCTATGTCTGCCACGACGCCACCGCGCCATTTGACGCGCTGCCGCCACATCCCGGCATTCACCGCGTGCTGGCGGTCGATGAACGCTGCCGGGCGCGCATGCTGGCCGAGGGCGCCGGGGCGGTGACCCTGCTGCCCAACGCCGTGGACCTCGCGCGCATTCCACGCCGCCAGGCGCCGCTGCCGGCGCGCCCGCGCCGTGCGGTGGTGGCAACCAAGCATGCGGGCATCCTGGCCGCGGTCCGGGCCGCCTGCGCCAGCGCCGGCATCGCGCTGGTGGAAATCGGCCGCGGCACCAGCCACACACTCGACCATCCCGAGGTTGCCTTCGCCGGGGCCGATCTCGTCTTTGCCAGCGCCCGCACCGCGCTGGAGGCGGCCGCGGCGGGCGCCGGCGTTGTTGTCTGCGATGGCCGCGGCCTTGCCGGTTTTCTCACCCACGCGCGCGCCGAGGCCTGGCTGCCATGGAATCTTGGCGCCCAGGTGCTTGTTCACCCCGTCGAATCCGGCCCATTGGCCGAGGCCATCGCAGCTTGGTCGCCGAGCGAGGCGGCCGCGGCATCGGCGCTTGTGCGCGAGAAGCGGGACCTGGGGCGCATCATCGCCGATGTTGAAACCCTGCATGCCGGCCTGCTCACCGACACGGTGCGGCCGAGCCCGGAGAGGGAAGCCGCCGCAGTTGGCGCCTTCATTGCACGCTGGGTTCCCGGTGCCGATCCGGTCGGGCCGTGGTACGACATCGCCGAGGCGTTCGCCCACCTTCCGGGCAACCGGCTCGCGGCGCAACTCAACCGGATCAAGCAGAACCTGCGCAACACGCCGCTGCGCCTTGCCTGGCGGACGCTGGTGCCCGAGGCCGTGCGGCGAGCGCTGCGGTAGGGGTGGTGAACGGAACACGGCTGGCCGTTGCCCTATCCCCCACAGGGGGTCGTCAGGCTTGCCATCCCCCTGTGCCGCCCGCGGTGGCGGCCAGCACTATCGGCGGCGCGGCGACCTTTGAGAGGGCGCCCAGCCTCACTCCCACTCGATCGTCCCGGGCGGCTTGCTGGTGATGTCGTAGGTGACGCGGTTGATGCCGCGCACTTCGTTCACGATCCGGTTCGCCACCCGGCCGAGGAAGCCCATGTCGAACGGGTAGAACTCCGCCGTCATGCCGTCTGTGCTCGTTACCGCGCGCAGGGCGCAGGCCATGTCGTAGGTGCGGCCATCGCCCATCACGCCCACGGTGCGCACCGGCAGCAGCACGGCGAAGGCCTGCCAGATCACGTCGTAGAGCCCGGCAGTGCGGATTTCCTCCAGGTAGATGGTATCCACCTTGCGCAGCAGGTCGGCCTTCTCGCGCGTGACCTCGCCGGGGATGCGGATGGCCAGGCCCGGCCCGGGGAAGGGGTGGCGGCCCACGATGATCTCCGGGATCTCCAGCTCGCGGCCGAGCACCCGCACCTCGTCCTTGAACAGCTCGCGCAGCGGCTCCACCAGCTGCATGCGCATCCGCTCCGGCAGGCCGCCCACGTTGTGGTGGCTCTTGATGGTGACGGAGGGGCCGCCGGTGAAGCTGACGCTTTCGATCACATCGGGATACAGCGTGCCTTGCGCCAGGAAATCGGCGCCGCCGATCTTGGCGGCTTCCTCCTCGAACACCTCGATGAACAGGCGGCCGATGGTTTTGCGCTTCACCTCGGGGTCGGTGACGCCGGCGAGCTGGCCCAGGAACAGGTCGCTGGCATCGCGGTGCACCAGCTTGATGTTGAAGCGGTCGCGGAAGGTGCGCACCACGTCCTCGCTCTCGCCGGCGCGCATCAGGCCGTGATCCACGTAGATGCAGGTGAGCTGGTCGCCGATCGCCTCATGGATCAGCACGGCGGCCACGCTGGAATCGACGCCGCCGGAGAGGCCGCAGATCACCCGGCCGGTGCCGACCTGGGCGCGGATCTTGGCGATCTGGGTTTCCTTGAAGCCGGCCATGGTCCAGCTGCCGGTGCAGCCGGCCACCTTCAGCACGAAGTTGCGCAGCAGTTGCGTGCCGTGCGGGGTGTGCACCACCTCGGGGTGGAACTGCACGCCGTAGAAATGCCGGGCGTCGTCGGCGATGGCGGCAAAGGGTGCGCCCTCGCTGGTGCCCACGGCGCGGAAGCCGGGCGGCAGCCGGGTCACCCGGTCGCCATGGCTCATCCACACCTGCTCGCGCGCGCCCTGGGCCCAGACGCCATCGAACAGCGCGCATGGCCCGGCCACCTCCACGAAGGCGCGGCCGAATTCGCGATGGTCGCTGCCCAGCACCTCGCCGCCCAGCTGGGCGCACATGGTTTGCTGGCCGTAGCAGATGCCGAGCACCGGCACCCCGGCCTCGAACACCATCTGCGGCGCGCGGGGCGAATCGCCCTCGGTCACGCTGGCCGGGCCGCCCGAGAGGATGATGGCGCGCGGGTTGTAGTCGGTGATGCGGGCGGGATCGGCGCTGAACGGCCAGATCTCGCAATACACGCCCGCCTCGCGCAGCCGGCGCGCGATCAGCTGGGTCACCTGGCTGCCGAAATCCAGGATCAGCACGCGGTCAGTGGTTTGGGGCATGGGGGCACCTGCTTGCTGCGAGTGCGCGCCCTTCGACCACGCCGGGCGTCGGGCCGCAAGAGACTAAGGTCAGCGGGTGATCGTCGGAGGCGGAATCGCCGGAGACGTGAATCACCCGCTCAAGAAAGACCATAGCGCAGCTTGCGCTATGGCGTGGCCTGCGTTGCCTGCACCAGCTTCTCCAGCGGCGCCCAGGCATAGGCCACCTGCGGCACCGCCTGCCCGCCCACTTCCACCAGGGATTCCATGGTGGGCTTGCCGTGCAGCCGTTCGTAGAACCAGCGATTGGGGTTCTCGCGCAGCACCCACAGGAAGGCGCTGGCGCAGCCGATCGCGGCCAGATGCCCCGCCGCGGCGCGCATCAGCCGGCGCCCGATGCCGCGGTCGCGCCAGTCATCCAGCACATACAGCGTCTCGATCTCGCCCTGGCCCAGCAGCTCCGCCGATTGCGGCGTGCGCGTTGGCCCGCAGGTGGAGAAGCCGACCACGCGCGGCGGACCGACATCGGCGCCGAGGTCGATGCCGGAGGCGGTGGCCACATGCACCCCCACGCCGGCGCGGATCGCCCGTTCGTAATGCCCCGCCTGCCGCGGCACGGAGAGCCGTGCGAGATACCCGTCGGGCAGGATGCCGGGATAGGTGCTGCGCCAGGCCGCCACGTGCACGGCGGCAATCGGCACCGAATCGCTCAGCCGCGCCCGCCGGATGGTGATCATGTCGCCCGTTCCAGCACCGCGGTGAAGAACCCGTCCGTGCCATGGCGCCGCGGCGTGAGGGACAGGTATGGGCCCGCCCCCGGTGCATCACCGTGCCCCGCCCAGGCCTCGCCCAGCGGAACCACGCGGAAGTCGGAATGCGCCTCCAGGAAGCCCTGCACCTGCGCCTCGTTCTCGTCCAGCAGCACGGAGCAGGTAGCGTAGACCAGCCGCCCGCCCTTGCGAACCAGGCGGGACGCCGCTTCGAGGATCGCGGCCTGCTTCGGCACCAGCTCCTCCAGGTCGCGCGGCACCAGGCGCAGCCGCGCATCCGGGTTGCGCCGCCAGGTACCCGTGCCGGTGCAGGGCGCATCCACCAGCACGCGATCGAAGCTTTCGGCCCGGCGCTTGGCCCATTTGTCGCCGGGGACGATCAGATGGCGTTCCACGTTGTGAACGCCCGCCCGCCGCAGCCGCTGCACCGCCCCCTCCAGCCGCTTGTCGTGCACGTCGCAGGCCACCACCTGGCCCCGGTTCTCCATGCCCATCGCCAGTGCCAGGGTCTTGCCGCCGGCGCCGGCGCACCAATCGGCCACGCGCATGCCGGGCGCGGCGCCCACCATCAGGGCGACCAACTGGCTGCCCTCGTCCTGGATCTCCACCAGCCCGCTTTGGAACGCCGCCCCTGATGTGACGGGCCGGCGCCCTTCCACCCGCATCCCCCAAGGGGAGAGCACGGTCGGCACCGCCGCGATCCCCTCCAGGGCCAGGGCGCGGATCGCCTCGTCGCGCGTGCCCTTCAGCAGGTTCACCCGCAGGTCGAGCGGTGCTTCGGTGCCCATCGCGGCCATCTCGGCCGGCAGCGCATCGCCGAATCGGGCCTGCAGATGCGGCAGCACCCAATCGGGCACCTCCAGCCGCACCGCCTCCGGCATGTCGGGATGGTCGAACGTATGGCCTTCCACCCGGCGCAGCGCGGCGGATTCGGCACCGCCCAGCGGCGTGGGCGCGAACTGCCCGCCGGAAAAGGCCTGCTTCACGCCATCCAGCGCCCAGCCTTCCAGCATCAGGGACGCCGCCACCAGCAGCCGCGGCGTGACCGTCACGCCCTCATGCTCCAGCAACCAGGCCAGCCGCCGACGGGTGCGCATGACGCCCCACACCCGCTCCGACACGGCGCGCCGGTCGCCGGAGCCGATGAAGCGCCGGTCGCGGAAAAACGCATTCGCCACGGCATCGGCCGGCTTGCGGGCAGCGGCCTCCACCATCGACAGCAACTCGATCGCCGCCGCGATCCGGGCAGAGGGGGTCATCGGGTGAGCTTCAGAGCCACAGGCCGGCCACCCTAGTCCTGCCGGTAGTTGGGCGCTTCGCGGGTGATCGCCACGTCGTGAACGTGGCTCTCGCGCAGGCCGGCATTGGTGATGCGGCGGAAGCGGGCCTTGGTCTGCAGGTCCGCGATGGTGGAGCTGCCGGTGTAGCCCATGCCCGCGCGCAACCCGCCGACCATCTGGTGCACCACGGCGGCGACCGGACCCTTGTAGGCCACGCGCCCCTCGATCCCTTCCGGCACCAGCTTCAGCGTGTCCTTGATATCCTGCTGGAAATAGCGGTCGGCGGAGCCGCGGGCCATGGCCCCCATGCTTCCCATGCCGCGATAGGATTTGTAGCTACGACCTTGATACAGAAACACTTCACCCGGCGCTTCATCGGTGCCGGCGAGCACGCTGCCCATCATCACCGCATCCGCTCCGGCGCCAATCGCCTTCACGATGTCGCCCGAGGTGCGGATGCCGCCATCGGCGATCGCCGGCACGCCGGCCGCACGGCACACCTCGGCGGTTTCCAGCACAGCGGTGAATTGCGGCACGCCCACGCCAGCCACCACGCGTGTGGTGCAGATGGAGCCCGGGCCGATGCCGATCTTCACCGCATCGGCACCCGCGTCGATCAGCGCCTGCGCGCCCTCGGGCGTGGCCACGTTGCCGGCGATCACCTGCACGACGTTCGACAGCTTCTTGATCCGCTCCACCGCGGCCAGCACGCCGCTGGAATGGCCATGGGCGGTATCGATCACCACCACATCCACCCCGGCGGCGATCAGCGCCTCGCTGCGGGCAAAGCCTTCCTCGCCCACGCCGGAGGCCGCGGCCACGCGCAGCCGGCCCAGCTCGTCCTTGTTGGCCAGCGGATGGGCCTGGGCCTTGTCCATGTCCTTCACGGTGATCAGGCCGACGCAGCGATACTGGTCGTCCACCACCAGCAGCTTCTCGATGCGGTGCTTGTGCAGCAGCCCGCGCGCCTGCTCGGCGGCATCTTCGGCGCGCACCGTCACCAGGTTCTCGCGCGTCATCAGCTCGTACACGCGCAGGTTGGGGTCGGTGGCGAAGCGCACGTCGCGATGGGTCAGGATGCCCACCAGGCGGCCGGTTTCGCGCTCGGTGACGGGGAAGCCGCTGATGTTGTGCAGCGCCATCAGGGCACGGGTTTCGGCCAGGGACATGTCCGGGTGGATGGCGATCGGGTTCACCACCATGCCGGATTCGAACTTCTTCACCCGCCGCACCTGGGCGGCCTGCTCGTCCACTTCCAGGTTCTTGTGGATGACGCCGATGCCGCCGTGCTGGGCCATGGCGATCGCCATGCCGCTTTCCGTCACGGTGTCCATGGCGGAGGACACCAGCGGGATGTTCAGGGAGATCGTGCGCGTCAGCCGCGAATGCGTTTTCACCAGCGTCGGTAGCACCTCGGAATAGCCGGGCACCAACAGAACGTCGTCGAACGCCAGCGCTTCCGCGATGCGCGAAGCGATGCCCATGCCAGCGGCAGGGGCGGTAGAAGCATGGAAATCAGGGGGTGCCATGGCCGGACCTTTCCGCAACCTTGGCGGCCCTCCTTAATCTCATGGCCTGACCGAAGCAAGCGGAGTCGCGCATCACTTCCGTGACGGTTCCAGGCACCTCCCGTGCAGGCCGGGTAAGGCTCAGTCCTCGCGGGCGCTGCCGCGGAACCCTGTTGCCACCACATACAGCTCGCTGCTCTCCTTCCGGCTTGCCGGCGGCTTGGCGTGGCGCACATTGGTGAACAGCAGCTTCATCGGCGCCAGCATCTGCTTCTCGGACCCGCCCTGGAACACCTTGGCCACGAAGGCCCCGCCGGGGGCCAGCACCTTCACCGCGAAATCCAACGCCAGCTCCGCCAGCGCGATGATGCGCAGATGGTCGGTGGCGTTGTGGCCGGTGGTGTTCGGCGCCATGTCCGACAGCACGATATCCGCCTTGCCGCCCAGCGCCGCCTCCAGCCTGGCCGGCATGTCGTCGTCGTTGAAGTCGCCCTGCAGCATGGTCACGCCCACGATCGGGTCCACCGGCAGCAGGTCCAGCGCCACCACGGGCCCGGCCCCGCGCTTGCGCGCCACCTGGCACCAGCCGCCAGGTGCGGCGCCGAGATCCAGCACGCGCATGCCGGGCTTGATCAGCTCGTAGCGGTCGTCCATCTCGATCAGCTTGAACGCGGCGCGGGAGCGCCAGCCCTGTGCCTGTGCCGCGGCCACGTAGGGGTCGTTGAGCTGCCGCTTCAGCCATTGTTGGCTCGCCGTGGTGCGGCCGCGCCCGGTGCGCACCATCACGGTCAGCCCGCGCTTGGCGCCGGAGGGCTTCTTCTTGCCGGCCGGGGCCTTGCCCGGTGTCAGCTTCACGGCCGACGTGGCTGCCTTGGGCGCGCCCTTGGCCGGGGCGGGCTTGGGTGTGGCGAGCTTGCCGGCTGCCCGCTTTGCCGCGGCGGCGGGGCGGGTCGGCGCCTTGGCCGCGGTGGCCCTGCCGCCGGATGGCTTGGCCACGGGTGGCTTGCCAGCGGTTGGCTTGCCGGCGGTTGGCTTGCCGGCGGTTGGCTTGCGGCCGGAAGGCTTGGCGCCAGAAGGCTTGGCGGTTGTCGTCTTCCGGGGTGTCGTGGCCTTGCGCGGCGCGCCGGGGCGGGGAGGTTGCTTTGCCATTCCGGCCCCCTACGCCGGTTGGGCCGCGCCCGCCAGCCCCGTGTGTGCCGATAGGGCCACCCGGCCGCCCCGGCGCGGCGCGCGCATCAGCCGCAGCAGCATGCCCTCGCGCAGCCCGCGATCGGCCACCACCACCTGCGGCGCCGGCCACAAACGGTGGATGGCGGCGAACACTGCACAGCCCGGCAGCACGAATTCCGCCCGGTCCGGCCCCACGCAAGGGTGCTTCTCAAGCCCGGCGCGGCCCATCGCCTGCAGCGCTGCCAGGGCGGCCCGCGCCTCCTCGGCCTGCAGCACGGTGCCGTCCACGGCCGCACGGGAATAGCGCGGCAGGCCCAGCGCGATGCCGGCCAGCGTGGTGACGGTGCCGGAGGTGCCCAGCAGCACCACGCCGCCCTGGCGAACCTCCTGCCCGATGCGGTGCACCGCCTCGAACGGCATCAGCTGGCGTGTCACCTCCGCCACCATCGCCTCGAAGCCTTCCTCGCTATCCGCGGCATCGGGCCACTGCTCGGCCAGCGTTACGACCCCAAGCGGCATGGAGATGGTGCCCGAAAGCCGCGGCGAGGCCTCGCCCAGCCGCACCCAGCCCAGCTCGGTGGATCCGCCACCGATATCGAACAGCAGCGCGCGGCGCGCCCGCCCGGCCAGCAGCGGCGCGCAGGATTCCAGCGCGAGCTCCGCTTCCTCCCGGGTGGTGATCACCTCGATCGGCAGGCCGGTCTCGGCCCGGGCACGCGCCAGGAAGGCGGCGCCGTTCTCGGCCCGGCGGCAGGCCTCGGTTGCCACGGCCCGCAGCGCGCGGATTGGCCGGCGCCCCAGCCGCTGCACGCAGCCCTGCAACGCGGCAATGGCACGGTCCATCGCCGCCTCGCCCAGCCGCCCGGTTTCCTGCAGGCCCTCGCCGAGGCGCACGGTGCGGCTGAAGCTGTCCAGCACCCGAAACCCATCCCCGGCCGGCGTGCCCACCAGCAGGCGGCAATTGTTGGTCCCCAGGTCGATGGCCGCGAACGCGCGCGCCGCCGCCGCGCCCCGCGGCGCCACGTCGCCGCGGACCACGGAACCCAGGACCTCCGGCACGTAAGGCTCAAAATCCGCCATGGGGAAACCAGATAGGGGCACGTATTGTTCTCCGCCGCCCCCCGCAGAGCAAGCCCGGAATGCGCCCTGCGCGCAGATTGGCGCCGCACCCCGGTTGCGCCCCCCCATCCCCCATGCTATTGCGCCGGCCTCCGCTGATTGGGGGATAGTTTAGCGGTAAAACTCCCGGCTCTGACCCGGGCATCCTTGGTTCGAATCCAGGTCCCCCAGCCAACGCGGCGCGAAGCCAAGCTATATGCGCCCGCCTTCCTGCCCGCCTGGCGCCAGACCGGCCGGGCCCTGGGCCCGGCCGGTCGCCACGGCTACGCCTTGGAGACACCCCAGAACCACGGCAGCGGCCCCGGCACGATGCCGGAGACACTGGACCGCCAAGCCTGGTAGGCGCGGTAGAAGCCCGTCGGCGTAAAGGGCTGGCTGATCATCGCGGCGCGATTGATCTCGTCGCACGCCGCCTTCTCCTGCGCGGCGGTGGTGGCGGCGAACCACTTGTTGCGGCCCTTCTCGATCGCCGGGTCATCCGGCCAGCCGAACCAGGCCTGGGCCCCGTGCGCGCGCAGGCCCAGGTAGCTGGCGGGGTTCGTGCAGTCGGCGCCGGCGAACCACGTGAAGAAGATGTTCCACCCGCCGCGCTCCCGCGGCTCGCGCGAGGCGCGGCGCGAGCCCACCGTGCCCCAGTCGGTCGCGATGAAGTCCACGTTCATCCCGATCGAGCGCAGCAGGGCGTCCGCCACCTGGCCGTGGGCGTTCAGCACCGCGATGTCCTGGCCCACCAGCATCGTCACCGGCTCGCCGCGATAGCCCGATTCCTGCAGCAGGCGGCGCGCCATGGCGGCATCGCGCGGCCGGCTCAGGATCTCGCTGCCGGCCTCGGTGTAGTTCGGCGTCTCCGGCGTGAAGAAGCTGTTCATCTTCTGCCACAGCGCGTCCTCGTTGCCGACCACGGCGCGCATGAAGTCGGCCTGGTCCAGCGCCCAGGCCACCGCCTGGCGCGCCCGCGCGTCGTTGAACGGCGGGTGCAGGTGGTTGAAGCGCAGGCAGCCCACATTGCCCAGCGGGTCCGCCACGTCGATGCGGATATTGCGGTTACGCTGGAACAACGGGATCAGGTCGTTCAGCGGCGTCTCCCACCAGTCGATCTCGCCGGACTGCAGCGCCGCGCCGGCGGTCCCGGCATCGGGCTGGATGATCCACTCGATCCGGTCCACCAGCATGCGCTTGCCGCCCGAAAGCCAGTTCGGCGCCTCGTCGCGCGACACGTAGGCCTCGTTGCGCGAGAAGGTGGCGCGCGCGCCCGGCACCCATTCGGTGCGGTTGAAGCGCATCGGGCCGGAGCCGACATACTCGGTGATCTGCTGGAAGGGATCGGTCTTCGCGATCCGCTCCGGCATCATGAAGGCGATCGGCGTGTTGTTCTTGCCCAGCGCCAGCAGCATCTTGGGATAGGGCGAGGAGAGGCGCAGGCGGAACGTGCGGTCGTCCACCGCCACCAATTCCTGGCGCAGGGCGCGGATCATCTGGCCCATGCCGTCGCGCACCATCCAGCGCTCCAGGCTGGCCACGCAATCCTGCGCGCGCACCGGCTCGCCATCGTGCCAGCGCAGGCCGGCGCGCAGGCGGAAGGTCCAGGTCAGGCCGTCCTGGCTCACCTCCTCGGCCTCCACCATCTGGCGGCGCGGGGTGAAGGTGTTGTCGATGCCGTACAGCGTGTCCCACACCATCATCGAGGCGTTGCGGACCACGAACTGGGTGCCCCAGATCGGGTCGAAATTGGCCAGGTTCGCCTGCGGCACGAAGCGCAGCACGCGGTTCGCCGCCTGGCTGTAGGCGGGCGCCGCAAGCCCCCCACTGGCAGCCACGGCGCCGGCAGCGATGCCGGCCTTCAGCAACGACCTACGATCCATCGAATTCGCTTTCCTTGTTTGCGTTACGATATGGTTCAGGCACGTGCGGATTGCACCAAAACTGGGCAACCTGCACTTTCCGTGGGCGCAGCAAAGGGCCCGCCCCCGATGGGAAGCGGGCCCGCCTGCATGCCAGCGTTGAATCAGCACATTCCGTGCCAGCCCGGCCCGCTCGGGCGCCGGGTCGGCTCCGGCTAGGCGGCGCGCTTGCGCCGCAGCCCGGCCGGCGGCGGCGTCTCCGGTGGGCCGGCGAAGCACTGCGCGATCGCCATCCAGGCCCGTGCCGCCTCCCCTTCCACCACCAGCGCGGTGTCCGCCACGTTGCGGGTCTGCGCCACCACCTGGCAGAACGGGATCGCCTCGCCCACCACGCGCCCGCCCTCGCCGGGCCACACCCAGTCCTCGCCGAACGGCGTCGCCAGCCGCACCTCGGGCTGCGGGCCCGGCGGCTCCTGGTCGCGGTTGCGGAAGGTCCAGCCATAGGTGCGCACGCCGATCTCGGCGATGTTGCGCAGGCGCAGGGAGGCGGCCGGGCGCTCGATGCCCAGCAGGTCATAGATGGCCTGGCCGTGCGACCAGGTTTCCATCTGCCGGGCGGTGGCGAACATGCGCAAGCCCATCCCCGGCCCGGCCCAGGGCATGCGCGTTTCCGGCGCCAGCACGGACAGCCGCTCGCACAGGCGATGGGCGGTGGCGTGCCAGGTCTCCAGCAGCGCCTTCCCGCCGAGGTCGCCCAGCATCTGCCGCGTGGCCTGCACGTTGGTCATGCCGCCCGCGCGCAGCGCCTGGGTGCGGGCGCGAAAGGCCGTGAAGGCTTCCACCCCATCGGCCGAGGCCATGGCCATCAGGTCGCTGTGGTGCAGATGCTGCACGACATCGTCGGGCGTCCAGCGCTTGAAGCCGGTCGGCGCCGTCCAGGCCTTGGCCGGCATGGCGGCAAGTGCTGCGCGCAGTTCCTCCACCTCGTCCCGGAAATCCGTGATCTGCTGCACGCTCATCGCGGCCACCCCCTGACTGCGAGAAATCCACCATCGATCGGCAGCATCACCCCGGTCACCCAGCGCGCCTCGTCGCTGGCGAGATAGACGGCGGCGTGGCCGACATCCCAGCCCGTGCCTTCCACCTGCAGCGGCACGCCCTTGCGGCGCCGTTCCCGGGCCTCCTCGCCCAGATGCGCCACCATCGGCGTGTTGACCGTGCCGACGATGATGCAGTTCGCCCGCACACCGTGCGCCGCGTAGTCCGCCGCCACCGACAGGGTGAAGCCCTGCAGACCCGCCTTGGTGGTGGTGTAGGCAACCGCCCCCGGCGAGCCCGACAGCCCCGTCATCCCCGCGATGGAGGAGACGTTGATGATGGAGCCACCGCCCTGCGCCTTCATCGCCGGCAGCACCGCACGGCAGCACAGCAGCGCGGAGGTGAGGTTGGTGCGGAACACGGTGTCCCACGTCTCCAGCTTCACCGTCTCCGGCGTGCCTGTGCCGCCGATGCCGACATTGTTGTGCAGGATGTCGATGCGGCCATAGGCATCGAGCGCCGCCTGCGCCATGCGCGCGGTATCCTCCTCCCGCGTCACGTCCGCCGCCACCGCCAGCGCAATGCCGCCTTCGGCGCGGATGCTCTCGGCCAGCGCCTCGCCGCGTTCGGCGGAGCGGTTGGCGAGCACCACCTTCGCCCCTTCGCGCGCGAACAGGATCGCCGCGGCGGCGCCATTGCCCACGCCCTCCCCGCGCGAGGCCGCGCCGGTCACGATCGCCACCTTGCCTGCAAGCCGCCCCATGCCGGTTCCCTCCGTTTGGGGGATCATGGCGCGGGCGGGGGCTCCAGCGCCAGACGTGCCTCCATGATGTCGGCATCGTCCTTGCAGCGCTTCACCTTGAAGCCGAGCCGGCGGATGAAAGCGCGCATCGGGGCGTTGTCGGCCAGGATCTGGCCCACCACCTCGCGCACGCCCTTGCTGCGGCCCCAGTCGAGCAGCTGGCGCATCAGCGCGCTGGCGATGCCGGCGCCCTTGGCGTCGCCCTGCACCACCACCGCGAACTCCGCCTCGCCGCTGTCCATCTCGCGCACCAGGCGGCCGACGCCCACCGTCTCCCCCACCAGCGCGCCGGGGGCGGTGGGGCGCACGGCGAGCAGGGCCATCTCGCGCTCGTAATCCACCTGGGTCAGACGGCCGATCTGCTCGGCGGAAAGGGCGCGGATGGCGCTGAAGAAGCGGTAGCGCACATCCTCCGGCGAGAGGCGGGCGAAGAAGGCTTCATGCGCCTCCGCATCCTCCGGGCGCACCGGGCGGATCACGATGGGCTGCCCGCTTGCGTCGTGGTGGCGGATCCATTCGATGGGATAGGGCGGAATCGCCAGCGGCCCGCGGCCGGGATGGCGCAGGGTGATGCGGGCGGCGCCCACGCGCAGGCCGGCTGCGTCCAGATGGATCGGGTCCAGCTCCAGCGACGCCACATGGGGTTGCTCCACGGCCAGCTGGCTCACCCGCACCAGCAGGTCCGCCACCGCGGCGGCGCCACCGGGGATCGTGGCGATCTCGGCCGCCACGCCGGTTTGCGCCACCAGGCCGCTTGCGAGGGCGGGGTTCAGCGGCGGTAGGTCCACGGCGAAGTCGTGCCGCAGCCCGCCGGCCGGGCCGCCCTGGCCGAAGGCGAGCACGGGGCCGAACATCGCATCCTCCGCCAGCGCCACCCGCAGCGCCACGGCGCCTTGGGAGGTACCCATGCCGATGCCGTAGGCGGCCAGCAGCGGCGCTGGGTCACCCTGCCCTGCCCCCTCCAGCGCGCTTGCGGCGGCGGCGCTGTCGATGGCGAGGTCGGGGACCGCGCTGTTCGGCAACTCGCGGGCGGCGGCGCGGATGCGGCGGTGCTGCACCAGGTGGCGGAAGCCGCGCACCGCCTCCTCCGGCGTGGCGAAGGCGGGCACGCCGGCTTCGGCCAGGGTGCGGCGATGCGCCTCCCCGGTGGATTGACCCATCGCGCAGACCAGCAGCGGCACCTTCATCGCCCCGGCGGCGGCACCCAGCGCGGCCATCGCGGCCGCGTCGCCGGGGCCGGTGGGGGCGTGGACCAGCAGCACCCCGCCCACCTCCGGCGCACCGGCCAGCAGGGCGGCGAGTTCGGCCAGGCGCAGCGATTCGTCGGGGCCGGCATAGGCAATGTGCCGCGAGCCGGGCACCGCATCGGCGGCGCGGGTGCCGAAGGCGGCGGGGAAGGTGAGCTCCACCACGGCGCGGGTTTCGGGCGCGAGGTCGGCCAGCGTCAGGCCGTCGCGCAGCACCGCATCGGCGGCCAACTGCGCGGGGCCGATGGCGTTGGTGACGATGGCGAGCGCCTCGCTGCGCGCCGGGCGGGCGCGGGTGAGGGTTTCGGCGGCGGCGAGCAGGTCCGCCAGGCTCTCCACGCCCAGCACGCCGCAGCGGCGCAGCACGGCTTCGAAGGTGGCACCCATCAGGCCATCGGGGTCGGCGAGGCGGGTGCCGGCATGCAGGGCGACGATCGGGCGCAGCCGGGCGGCGGCGCGGGCGGCGGAGATGAAGCGGCGCGGGTCGCGCAGGTGGCGGATGTCCAGCAGGATCGCGCCGGTATCGGCGTCGCGCGAGAGCCAATCCAGCACCAGGCCGAAGCCCACATCCGCATTGCCGCCGATGCCTGCGATGGTGGAGAAGCCCACGCCGTTTGGCGCCGCCCAATCCAGCACCACGCGGCACAAGGCGGCGGATTGCGACACCAGGGCGAGCCGGCCCGGCGGGGGCGCGATGTGGGCGCGGGAGAGGTTGAGCTTCCATTTCGGCACCACCACGCCGAAGGAGCCGGGGCCGAGGGCGCGGATGCCGGTGGCGCGCGCCGCTTCCCCCACCCCATCGGCCATGCAGGCCACCGCCACGCCGCGGGTGCCAAGCGCGGCCAGGGCCTGGAACACCGGCAGCACCGGCCCATCGAGGGCGGCGAGCACGGCGAGGTCGGGCGGGGCCACAAGCTCCGCCACGGTCTCCACCGCCTGCAGCGTGCCTTCGAAGCCGCCCTGTTCCAGGTTGGCGCGCAGCTGCCGGCCGGTGGGCGAGCCGGCGCCGAGGATGGCGATGGAGCGCGGGCGGAACATCTGCTCCGGCCGGAATTTTCCCCCTGTCGGGGCGCGATACTCGGGCATGGGCGGACTCTACACCATGCGACGGGTTTGCACGCGGCGCTTCCGCGGCGATGATGGCGGCGAAGGAGAATGCCGCCATGTCCGATACCTCACGCTGGGACCCCGAGATGCTCGCCGCACGCGCGCGGATGGATGAGGAGGCGGCGAAGTATCCGCCGGTGCAGGCCAAGGAGCCGTTCGAGGTGGGCCGCGAGGTGACGGAGCGGCTGGGCATGGTGTTCGGCAGCGGCGGGCTGACCATGGCATTGAGCGAGGACCGTTGGGTGTACGCCCGCGGGCGGCGGGTGTTCACGCGGTTCCATCATCCGGCGCCCGGCGAGCAGCGGCCGGTGCTGATCTGGTTCCATGGCGGCGGCTGGGTGTGGAGCAGCGTGGACACGCATGACCGCATGGTGCGCGAGATCGCAAGCGCGGCCGGCTATGCCGCGATCAACGTGGATTACAGCCTGTCGCCGGAAGCGAAGTTCCCCACCGCCCTGCTGGAATGCGCCGAGGTGGTGCGGTGCATCGCGGAGACGGCGGAGGAATGGGATATCGATCCGCGCTACATCGTGGTGGGCGGCGATAGCGCCGGCGGCAATCTCGCAGCGGGCGTGGCGATCGCGCTGCGCGACATGGGCGGGCCGGCGCTGGCCGGGATGCATCTGGTGTATCCCGTGACCGATGCGCGGTTCGACACCAAGTCCTACGAGGAGTTCGCCGAGGGCTATGGGCTCACCCGGGCGGGGATGATGGCGTATTGGGATCTCTACACCCGCGATCCCGGCGACCGGCTGAACCCGCTGGCCGCCCCGCTGCGCGACCATTGCCGGGCGCTGCCGCCGGCGCTGGTGCAGTTGGCGGAGCTGGACGTTCTGCGGAGCGAGGGCGGGCTGTTCGCCAGCAAGCTGCAGATCGGCGGCGTGCGGGTGGCGGAGATCACCTACGAAGGCATGCTGCACGGTTTCATGCGCTACACCGAGGTGGTGGGCAAGGCGCGCGAGGCGGTGGCCCATGCCGGGGAGTGGCTGAAGGAAGTGGGCGGGATGTTGCCGCCCGAGGGCATGGAGGGATAGGAGGGGCCGGAGCGGCGGGCGGGCCCAGGTCCGCCCCTCGTTTTTCAAACGGCAACATTTTTCTGCCACCGCGTCTGCCGCTGCAAACGATCCAAGGTGCCTCATGGCGGTTGTGAACGACTACACGGCGCTTCTGTCTGGGCTTTACTGGTACGCCGGCCCGCCGGCCGGGCGGGCGGCGGTACTGACGTATTCGTTCTCCTCCACCATGGAGCAGGCCCTGGTGGGCCGGGCCGACCCGGTGGCCGTGGGCTTTCAGCCGCTGGACGAGGCCGCCCGCACCATCGTGCGCCAGGCGCTGGCCCAGTGGTCCGCCATCAGCGGCGTGACGTTCCTGGAGATGAGCGGCAGCGAAGGCGACATGACCTTCGGGCTCTATGATCTGGCAGCCCTTGGGGACCCGACGGCGGCGGGGACCGGCGGCTATCCCAACTCCGGTGCGTTCATCGGGTTGGATGGCAAGCTGCAGGTGTACAGCGGCGAGCAGACCGCCGGCGGC
This sequence comes from Alphaproteobacteria bacterium, assembly GCA_026400815.1. Lineage (GTDB taxonomy): Bacteria > Pseudomonadota > Alphaproteobacteria > Acetobacterales > Acetobacteraceae > CAMDGX01. Next base: position 207,753 of record JAPLOI010000075.1, on the reverse strand, counting down.
GATATCCATATCGATGGCGCCTACCGCTCCACGACCACCGACACCGACCTGCTGCATGTGCTGCTGCATGAGATCGGGCACACGCTGGGGCTGAAGCACCCGCATGAGGACGACCCCACGCTGGGGGTGGATAACGGCAACCTGACGGTGATGAGCTACCAGTTGCCGCGCAATGCGGTGCTGGGGCCGTACGATGTCTCGGCTATCCAGGCCGTGTATGGCACGCCCACCGGCGCGGCGCGGCTGGAGACCTGGTCCTGGAATGCCGCCACCGAGACCTACACGGCGTCCATGCCGGGCGACGGGCGCTACATGCGCGGCACCTCCGCCAAGGATGTTCTGACGGCGCTGGGCAGTGGCGTGGCCATCGTGACCATGCAGGGCGACGATGTGATCAACATCGGCAGCGGGGCGGCGGAGGTGAATGCCGGGTCGGGCCGCGACGTGGTGAATGTGGGGATGGCGTTCCGCCAGGACCTGTCGATGTCCATCGGCGGGGATGCCACGTTCTCCTATCTCTTCAACGGCCCTTCGGTCTTGCAGAAGTACCTCGGGGTGGAGGTGCTGAACTTCACCAATGGCAGCTACGACTACGCCAATTCGCGCTTCAGCTTCACCTTGCCGGCGCCGGATGCACCGGTGTTCCGCGAATGGTGGGTGGATGCGGCGGGCGCGCTGACCATTGCCGGCACGGCGGCGGCGGGCAGCGAGGTGCGGTTCAGCTTCGTGGCCGGCAGCGCCACGGTGGCGGCCGATGGCAGCTGGGCGATGGCATTGCCGGCGAATGCCGGCTTCCAGACATTGTCGGCGATCACCAACCGGCAGGGCCAGGATTCCGCGACGGCCGCGTTCGGCGTGCGCGACGAGGGCACCGCCGAGGGCAACAATCCCGGCGTGTTCGATGCGGTGCGCGGCTTCCTCTCCGGCGGCAACGGCGACGACAACCTGTTTGGCGGGGTGGGCGACGACCTGCTGTATGGCGGCGCGGGCAGCGATACGGCGCATATCGACGCCCTGCGCACCCAGACGCGGGTGGGCGTGGCGGGCGATACCATGGTGCTGCGCGGGCCCGAGGGCATGGATACGCTGGTGGGCGTGGAGCAGGTGTGGTTCAGCACCGGCGGGCCCGTCTCGATCGCGACATTGTCCGCCGGGGCCGAGCCGCTGATGAGCAGGCAGTTCGGTGGCCTGCCGAAATACCTGTTGGCCGATCTGTATGCCGGCGCCGTGGCGGGGCTGAGCTACCAGTTCACCGGGGACGGCACCGCGGAGATCGTGGGCGGCACGACGGCCGGGGACATGATCGATCTCGGCGGCGCCAACGACTCAGTGAACGCGTCCGGCGGCAATGATGTGCTGGTGGGCGGCGGTGGCGACGATACGATCGATGGCGGCGAAGGCACGGACACGGCGCTGTATGCCGGCAATCGCGCCCAGTACCGCATCGGCGTGGCAGGCAGCGAGATCCGGGTGCAGGGGCCGGACGGGCGCGACGCGCTGAGCGGCGTGGAGCAGGTGCAGTTCGCCGACACCGCCGCGATCACCCTGGCAAGCCTGCTGGGCAGCCCGGGGACCGAGGAGCTGATGTCCCTGCTGGTGGATGGCACGCTGCGGCTGCAGTTGCCGGATGTGTATTCGGGGCCGCTGAACCTGCGCTACCTGTTCACCGGCACCAATGGCAGCGATGTCGCCGCCGGGACGTCGCAGAACGATTTCGCCAATCTGGGCGATGGCAACGATGCGGCCTCGATGAATGCCGGGGATGACATTGTTGATGGCGGCGGCGGCAACAACTTCCTGACCGGCGGGCCCGGGCGCGATGTGTTTTTCATCGACGGGCGGTTCTTCGTTCCCGTGTGGTCCTGCGTGACGGACTGGGAGGTGGGCGAGCAGCTTGCCATCTGGGGCTGGCAGGAGGGTATCAGCACCTATACCTGGGGCGGGAATCACGGGCTGCCGGGGTATCTCGGTGCCACGTTCTACGGCGATTTCGACGGCAACGGGCTGGTGGAAACCGCCGTGACCGTGACGGGGCGCAGCGTGGCGGAGATACCCGCGGTCAACAAGCTGGTCGTCAGCGGGCTTGGGCTGCTGACGTTCGGCTAGATCGGCTTATCCCCCAGCACGGTGACGCGGTTGCCGCTGCGGGTGTGGGGCCAGTAGTCCCACATGGCGCGGTGCTGGGCGCAGCGATTGTCCCAGAAGGCGACGGTGCGTTCGGTCCAGCGGAAGCGGCATTGCCAGAGCGGGCTTTCGGCGTGGTCGTAGAGGTAGGACAGGATGGCCGCACTTTCGTCGCCAGGCAGGCCGACGATGTTGCGGGTGAAGCCGCGGTTCACATAGAGGGCGCGGCGGCCGGTGACGGGGTGGGTGCGGATGATGGGGTGTTCGGCGCGGGGATAGACGGGTTTGTCGGCGACGCCGAGATTGGCGTAGGTGCCGCGATAGACCTGTTCGCCGTCGTGGATGGCGGTGAGCCCATCCAGGTAGGTTTTCATGCGGTCGGACAGGGCTTCGTAGGCGGCGTACATGTTGGCGAAGAGGGTGTCGCCGCCGTGCGGGGGGCACTGCTTGATGTAGAGGATCGAGCCCATCGGGGGCAGTTCGTCGCAGGAGACGTCGCTGTGCCAGCCTTCGCCGTTGGCGCGCGAGGAGTTGCGGTCGGCGTGGATTTTCATCAGCGGCGGCAGGCCCGGCTCGTGCGGGGCGGCGGGGTGGATGTGGAGCTCGCCCCAGAGCTTGCCGAAGGCCAGATGCTGTTCGGGCGTGAGGGTCTGGTCGCGGAAGAAGATGACCAGGTTCTCGGCGAAGGCGCGGTGGATCTCATCGAATTGCTGGTTGGACAGGGGCTTGGAGAGATCGACGCCGGTGATCTCGGCGCCGATGATGGGCGTGAGCTTGTCCACCGCGATGGTTTCGAAGGGGGCGCTTTCGCCCATTTCGTGGCGGTAGCGGGGGCCGCCCATGCCGCGCAGGCTGTTCATCTCGGTTCCTCCTTCGCCTTTCGGCTGTTCTAGCATGGCGGCGGTTTCGCTGTATCGTGGGCGGCAACAATGGAGGGATGGCCATGCTGCAGTTCGGTGCGTCGATGTTCTTCACCGATTATTCCATGACGCCGCAGGCGCTGGGGCGGGCGCTGGAGGAGCGTGGGTTCGAATCCGTCTGGGCGCCGGAGCATTCGCATATTCCGGTTTCGCGGAAGTCGCCGTGGCCCGGTGGGGCGGAGCTGCCGAAGCGGTATTACGACTGCATGGACCCGTTTGTTTCGCTGGCTGCCGCGGCGGCGGCGACGACGACGTTGCAGCTGGGGACCGGCGTGTGCCTGGTGAACCAGCGCGACCCGATCCAGACGGCGAAGCAGGTGGCATCGCTGGACCAGATTTCGAACGGGCGGTTCCTGTTCGGGATCGGGATTGGCTGGAATGAAGATGAGATGGAGAATCACGGGACGGTGTTCGCGACGCGGGCCAAGCTGGTGCGCGAGCGGATCGAGGCGATGGTGGAGATCTGGACGAAATCGAAAGCCGAGTATCACGGCGAGTTCGTCAATTTCGATCCGATCATGGCGTGGCCGAAGCCGGTGCGGAAGCCGCATCCGCCGGTGATCGTGGGCGGGGCGTGGCCGCAGGGGGCGCGGCGGGCGCTGCGCTATGGGCAGGGTTGGATCCCGATTGCCGGGCGGGCGCCGATCGAGGAGGCGCTGCGGGCGTTTCCGCAGATGGCGGCCGAGGCGGGGCGTGATCCCGCGGAGGTGGAGATTTCCACCTTCAGCGCGATGGAGGATCTGGACCAGTTGCTGCGGCACCGGGATCTCGGCGTGAAGCGGGCGGTGGTTTCGCTGGAGTCGGAGAAGGAGGACAAGATCCTGCCGGTGCTGGATCGGTGGGCGGCGATTATCCGGGCGGCACAGGCGGGTTAGGCGGAATATTCCTATTACGAAATAAATAGGGCGTGGTTCGGGACGGGCTGGAAGGCCCGTTTTGAAAACGCGCGTGGGCGCTGGGTGGGCGTATGGACCGTGCGCGGCGTGGTTCGGGCGCGCGCGGGCCTTTGCAGGCGCGGGCGAGCGTGGCTGACCGGCGGCGTGATGGTGGCCGGGGCCTGGTACCGGCGCGTGATGGATTTGAGGTCGGCGCGGATTCGGGGCGTGAGGGGGCGGCGCGGCCGTTTCTCGCGGGGGTAGCGGGCGGCCAGGAGTGTGTGGCCGGTGGCGGCCGCGGGGCGGGCGGACTGCCAGTGGCGGACCATGGATTCCAGCACCCAGAGCACGCGGATGAGGCCGAGCAGGATCAGGGCGTGAAAGGCGTGCTGGGCGCCCTGCCCCGTGCCATCCCCGGCGCGCAGACGCAGCTCCGCCGCCAGGGCGGCGAAGGCGGTGGCCAGGGGGGAGGGGATCGTGCTCATGTTGGTTAATTTAATTAACTCACACGGCGGTGGGAAGGGGTTTTCTTTACGTACGTAGTTGGGGTTGGAGTGTCCGCTTCGCGACCCGCCCTACGGGGTGGGGGGTTGCCAGAGGACTTCGCCTTGGAAAAGGCGGCGGGCGGTGCGGAAGACGGTGGCGTGGGGGACGGTGAGGTCTGGCCCGCTTGGATCGAGGCGGATTTCCGCGGCGACCATGATGCTGCCGGAGGGGTGGGCGATGCGGATCGGGGCGGTGGGATCGGAGGGGCGGGCCAGGGTGTTGGCGAGGCTGCCGGGGATGCGGCAGGCGACGGCGAGGCAGAGCGCGCCGGTGAGCGGGATGGCGCGGTGCGGCTGGCCGACCGAGATCATGCGGGCGACGATGTTAGCTTGATCCGCGGCGAGCGTGCGGCCGGAGAGCAACGTGGTTTCCTGCGGGGCGGCGAGCAGGCCGAGCTTGGGGATGGAGGTGATGCGGGCGGCGGCTTCCAGGCTGGGGGCGAGGCCCATGCGGACCGAGGCGGCGCGGCGCAGGGCCTCCAGCGTTTCGAGCAGGGGTTTGTCGCGTTCCAGGGCGGTGGGGAGTTCGTGGCCGGCTAGGCCGAGATCGACGGCGGCGATGAAGACGCAGGGGTTGGCGGCATCGACCAGGCTGGCGCGGATCGGGGCGTGGCCGGGGATCTCCAGCAGGTCGGTGGCGTTGCCGCTGGGCAGGAGCTTGCCGGTTTTGGAGCCGCCGGGGTCGGTGAAATCGAGGCGGATGGGGGCGCCGGTGCCGGCGACGCCATCGAGCGCGAGATCGCCCTGCACCACGGCGCGGCCGGCGTGGACGGGGAAGCGGGCGACGATGATCTTGGCGGTGTTGGTGTTGTGGATACGGACGACCGCCTCCCCGTCTGGCGGGGTGGGGACGAGGCCTTCATCGACCGCAAAGGGGCCGATGGCGGAGGACATGTTGCCGCAATTGCCGGCATAGTCGACCTCGGCCCGGTCGATCTCGATCTGGGCGAAGGTGTAGTCCACATCGGCGTCTGCGCGGCTGGGGGGGCCGACGATGCAGACCTTCGAGAGCGACGAGACGCCCCCGCCCATGCCATCGAGCTGGCGCATGCTGGGGTCGGGCGAGCCCATGGCGGCGAGGAAGAGGGCGTTGCGGGCGGCGGTGTCGGCGGGGAGATCCGCGGCGCGGAACATCAGGGCCTTGCTGGTGCCGCCGCGCATGAAGACGGAACGGGTGGCTTGGAGGGTCATGGATGGGTTCCAAGGAAGAAAGAATCTTCTTTTTCTGAAGAAAAAGAAGCAAAAAGACTTTTGATAATGGTGCCCGGACTAGAAACGGTGCAAAGTCAGGAAAGTTTTTTGGTTCTTTTTTTCAAAAAAGAACATACTTTCTTCCTATGACGCCGGGCAGGCATCACCATGCGCGATGGTGTTGCCGCTGCGGGTGACGTTGCCGCGCAGATTATCGATGCCGGTGTAGCCGGAGACGCGGTTGTTGGCGACGGTGGCGGTGCCGAGCGGGGCCCCGGGATTGTGGTAGATCGCCCAGCCGGGGTTGCTGTGGCAGATGCGGTTGCCGGTGATGGCGAGGTTGGCGACGCCGGGGCTGTGTGCGCCTTCGCCGATTTCGAGTGCGGTGACGAGCTGGCTGGGCTTGCAGTTGGCGCAGTTGCTGCCGACGAAAACATTGTTCTCCGCCCGCATGCCGGTGCCTTGGGCGAAGAGGAGCTGGCCGCCGGGGGTGATGCCGCCGGGGATGTTGGGGACGGGCCAGAGGCCGTGCCAGTGGTTGTTTTCGAAGCGGGTGTTGCGGACCACGGCATTGTCCGCGCCCTGCAGGGCCACGCCGTTGGTGCGGGCGCGCAGGATGCGGGAATTTTCGATCAGGATGTTGGTGGTGGGGCCGTATTTGTAGTGGCCGGCGTAGAGGGCGATGATTCCGGCATCGGCGATTTCCGTGCGGCGGATGGCGATATCCGCCGCGCTCCAGATGCGGACGACGTAGCCCTTGCCCCAGAGCACGCGCACGCCATCGAGCGTGAGGCCCTGCGTGTTGCCGATGTCCAGCGTGGAGGGGCATGGCTTGTCGGCGAGTTCGCAGGGGGGTGCGGCGCGGTCTTCGTCGAAGGTGAGGTTGGCGATGGTGAGGCCGGGGGCGTTGCGGATGACCACGGCCTGGCAGGCGCGCTGGCCGGCGGTGCGAAGGAAGGTGTGGCCCTTGCCATCGAGCGTGAGGGACTGGAAGCCGGTGAGGCGCAGCGGGGCGGCGCCGCCGGGGCAGCATTCCTGGACGCCGCGGCAGGTGATGTCTTGCGTGAGGGCGATGTGGGCGCCGGGCTGGGCCTGGGCGATGCAGGCGCGCAGGGCGGACAGGGTGCCGGCCTGGCAGGTGGGCGCGGATTGGGTGGCGGCTTGCCCCGGCACCGCCCCGGCGAGGAACGCCAGGGCGGCCAGGAGGAGCAGGCGCACCGCCCTGCCCTGGCCTAGAGGCTGAGGCGGCGGCGGGCGGCGAGTTCGCCGATGAGGCCGCGGCGGAAGGCGAGCACGCAGACCACGAAGACCACGCCCTGGGTTACGGTGACCCAGGCGCCGAAGGGGGCGAGGTAGTTCTGCATGGTGATGACGATGGCCGCGCCGACGACGGGGCCGAAGATGGTGCCCATGCCGCCGAGCAGCGCCATCAGGATCACTTCGCCGGACATGGGGAAGTTGACATCCGTGAGGGTGGCGATGCCGAAGACCAGCGACTTCATGCCGCCGGCGATGCCGGCGATGGCGGCCGAGAGGACGAAGACCATCAGCTTGTAGTCATCCGTGCGGTAGCCCAGCGAGGTGGCGCGGGGCTCGTTCTCGCGGATCGCCTTCAGCACCTGGCCGAAGGGGGAGTGGACGATGCGGTGGATGAGCAGGAAGCAGGCGACGAAGATGACCGCGACCACGGCATACATGGCGAGGTCGGACTTGAGCGAGAAGAGGCCGAAGAGGTTGCCGCGGGGGACGCCCTGGATGCCATCCTCGCCGCCGGTGAAATCCCACTGGGTGCAGAGGAAGTAGTTCATCTGCGCGAGGGCCAGGGTGATCATGGCGAAGTAGATGCCCTGGCGGCGGATGGCGAGCCAGCCGAAGGCGAGGCCGAGGCCGCCGCCGACGAGGCCGCCGGCGAGGATGGCGATCTCCGGTGTCCAGCCCCAGGCCTTGGCGCTGTAGGCGGTGATGTAGGCGCCCATGCCGAAGAAGGCGGCGTGGCCGAAGCTGCCCAGGCCGACATAGCCGATGAGCAGGTTGAAGGCGCACGCGAAGAGCGCGAAGCACATCACCTTCATCAGGAAGACGGGGTAGAGGATCGCCGGGGCGATCATGATGGCGGCAACCATCAGCCAGAAGGCCGCGGTTTGCGGGCGGGAGAAACCCATCATCTTCAGTGCGCCCTTCCGAAGAGCCCGGCGGGGCGGGCCAGCAGCACGATGACCATGACCACGAAAATGACCGTGGCGGAGCCTTCGGGGTAGAATACGCGGGTGAGGCCCTCGACGATGCCCAGGCCGAAGCCGGTGACGATGGAGCCGAGGATGGAGCCCATGCCGCCGATCACCACCACGGCGAAGACCACGATGATGAAGTTGGCGCCCATGTTGGGGTTCACCGAGTAGATCGGTGCCGCCAGCACGCCGGCGAAGGCGGCCAGGGCCACGCCGGCGCCGTAGGTGAGGGTGATCATGAGCGGCACGTTGATGCCGAAGCTTTGCACCAGCGGCGCGTTTTCCGTGGCGGCGCGCAGCTTGGCGCCGATCGAGGTTTTCTCGATGACCAGCCAGGTGATGACGCACATGACGATGGCGGCGAGCACGACCCAGCCGCGGTAGTTCGGCATGATCATGAAGCCGAGGTTCTGCGCGCCCTGGAGCTGGGAGGGGATGCGGTAGGGCAGGCCGGAGGAGCCGTAGTAGTTGCGCACCAGGCCTTCGAGGATGAGGGCGAGGCCGAAGGTAAGCAGCAGGCCGTAGAGGTGATCGAGCTTGTAGAGCTTGCTGATGAACAGCCGCTCCAGCAGCACGCCGAAGGCACCGACGATGAGGGGGGCCAGCAGCAGGGCCCACCAGTAGCCGATCCCTGCGTAGTTGAGCAGGCCCCAGGCGGTGAAGGCGCCCAGCATGAACAGCGCGCCGTGCGCGAAGTTCACGATGTTCAGCATGCCGAAGATGATGGCGAGGCCCAGGGACATCAGCGCGTAGAACGCGCCGTTCACCACACCCAGCAGCAACTGCCCGAAGAGCAGCGGTGCGGGGATGCCGAGGATCATCATCATGGGCGGGGGCGCCTTCCTGCCTGGGGCCGCTGCATCAGGCCTTCACCAGCGGGCAGTTGCCGTCCTTCATGGGGCGGAATGCCTCATCCGCGGGGGTGGTGCCGAGGAGGTTGTAGTAGTCCCACGGGCCCTTGCTCTCCGACGGCTTCTTGACCTGGAAGAGGTAGGCGGGGTGGATCTTGCGGCCGTCCTCACGAATGATGCCCTGGCCGTGCACGTCGTCGTCGGTGGGCATCTTCTTCATCTGGGCGATCAGCGCCGCGCCGGACTTCTTGGCCTCGGCCGGGCCCATGGCCTGGACGGCCTTGAGGAAGTGCAAGGTGGAGCTGTAGGGGCCCGCATTGGCCATGCCGGCGCGGCGGTTGGGCATGCGCTTCCACAGGCGATCGGAGAAGGCGCGGGTGCGGTCGTTGAGGTTCCAGTAGAAGCTCTCGGTGAGGACGAGGCCCTGGCAGGTATCGAGGCCCAGCGAGTGGACGTCGGAGATGAACATCAGCAGGCCCGCGAGCGGGGTGGTGATGCCGAATTCCTTGGCCTGCTTGATGCAGTTGGTGGTGTCGGCACCGGCATTGGCCAGGCCGATGACCTTGGCGCCGCTGGCCTGGGCCTGGAGCAGGTAGGAGGAGAAATCGGTGGTGCCGGGGAACGGGGTGCGCACGCCGCCGAGGACGCGGCCGCCGGCCTGGGTGACGAAGTTGCCGACATCGCGCGTGAGGGCGTGGCCGAAGGCGTAGTCGGCGGTGATGAAGAACCAGCTGTTGCCGCCGGCCTTCACCATGGCAGCGCCGGTGGACTTGGCCAGCATGTAGGTGTCGTAGGTCCAGTGCAGGGTGTTGGCGTTGCACTGGGTGCCGGTGAGATCGGAGGTGGCGCCGCCGGAGTTGATGTAGGCCTTGTTCTTGTCGCGGGCGACGCCGGAGACGGCGAGCGCCACGGCCGAGGAGCCGCCTTCGACGACGATGTCCACGCCATCACGGTCGTACCACTGGCGGACGAGGTTGGAGCCGATGTCCGGCTTGTTCTGGTGGTCGCCGATGAGGACTTCCACATCGAAGCCGCGATCGCCGAAATCCGCCACCGCGAGGCGGGTGGATTCGACGGCGAGCGGGCCGACGATGTCCTGGTAGACGCCGGAGAGGTCGGTGAGCACGCCGATCTTGACCACGGGGCGCTGGGCGCGGGCGGAGCGGAAGGTGGCGGCTGCCGGCACGGCGGCGGCGGTGCCCAGAAGGGCGCGACGGGACAGGCTCATTCTCGGTTCTCTCCAGGAGGCGGCACCGGGCCGCGGAAGTGCGGCCCAGCTTGGGCGGTTTGGGATCAGGTCTTCACGAGGCTGCAGACGCCGGCGGATAGCGGCCGGAAGGCTTCCTCGGCCGGGGTGGAGGCCAGGGTCTTGTAGTAGTCGTAGGCGCCCTCGCTCTCTGACGGCTTCTTGACCTCGTAGAGGTAGGACGGGTGGATCTTGCGGCCGTCCTCACGGATGATGCCGGGGCCGAAGCAATCGTCGTCGGCGGGCAGCTTCTTCATCATGGCGATGGCGGCGGCGCCATCCGCCTTGGCCTGGGCGTAGCCCATCTCCTTGGCGGCCTTGAGGTAGTGCAGCACGCAGGCGTAGTTGCCGGCCTGGACCATGGAGGGGCGCTTGCCCTGCATGCGCGGGCTGTAGCGGCTGGAGAAGGCGCGGGTGCGGTCGTTCTGGTCCCAGTAGAAGCTCTCGGACAGGATCAGGCCCTGGCAGACATCGAGGCCGAGGGCGTGGACATCCGATAGGAAGACCAGCAGGCCGGCGACCTTCATGCTGTTGCTGACGCCGAATTCCTTGGCCTGCTTGATACAGTTGATGGTGTCGGTGCCGGCATTGGCCAAGCCGAGCACCTTGGCGCGCGAGGCCTGGGCCTGGATGAGGAAGGAGGAGAAATCGGTGGTGCCGGGGAACGGCGTTTTCACCGAGCCGACGATGCGGCCGCCGGCGTTGCGGACGAAATCGGAGACGTCGCGTTCCAGGGCGTGCCCGAAGGCGTAGTCGGCGGTGAGGAAGAACCAGCTGTCGCCGCCGGCCTTCACCATGGCGCCGCCGGTGGACTTGGCGAGCATGTAGGTGTCGTACACCCAGTGCACCGTGTTGGCGTTGCAGGCGCGGCCCGAGATATCGGACGTGGCGGCGCCGGTGGCGATGACGGCCTTGTTCTTCTCGCGGCCGATGCCGGAGACGGCCAGCGCCACGGCGGAGTTGGAGAGGTCGATGATGACGTCCACGCCATCACGGTCGAACCACTGGCGGGCGGTGCCGGCGGCGATGTCGGCCTTGTTCTGGTGGTCGGCCGAGACGATTTCCACGCGCGCGCCGGGGTTGGCGGCCATGAACTCGCTGGCGACGAGCTGGGTGGCGGCGATGGAGCCGGGGCCGGCGAGGTCCTGGTAGGGTCCGGACATGTCGGTGAGCACGCCGACTTTGATGGCGGGCTGCTGGGCGCGGGCGGGGACGGTGAGGGCGGCGGCGGCACCGAGGCCGGCGGCGGAACCGAGGAGCGAACGGCGAGAGAGGCGCATACGTGTAGTCTCCCTGTGTGTGAGGTGGCGGCCACTCGTGGCGGTGACTTCGCGTGGGGCAGGCGGCGCTTCGGGTTGGCCCCCTAGACGCCCAGGTATTCGTGGAGCTTGTCCATGCTCCGTTCGAGCTCGGCATTGGGGATCATGTCGATGACCTTGCCGTGCTCCATGACATAGTGACGGTCTGCCACGGTGGCGGCGAAGCGGAAGTTCTGCTCCACCAGCAGCACGGTGAAGCCGAGCGCCTTGATCTCGCGGATGGTGCGGCCGATCTGCTGGACGATGACGGGGGCCAGGCCCTCCGTGGGTTCGTCGAGCAGCAGCAGGCGCGCGCCGGTGCGCAGGATGCGGGCGATGGCGAGCATTTGTTGTTCGCCGCCGGAGAGCTTGGTGCCGGGGCTGTTGGCGCGTTCCTTGAGGTTGGGGAACAGCGTGTAGATGCGCTCGATGTCGAGCCCGCCCTCGGCGATGCGGGGCGGGAGCATCAGGTTCTCGGTGACGTCGAGCGAGGCGAAGATGCCGCGCTCTTCCGGGCAGAGGGCGATGCCGCGGCGGGCGACGAGATCGGGGCGCAGGCCGACGATCTCCTCCCCCTTGAAGCGGATGGAGCCGGCGCGGCGGCCGACGAGGCCCATGATGGACTTCATCGTGGTGGTCTTGCCGGCGCCGTTGCGGCCGAGGAGGGTGACGACCTCGCCTTCCCGGACCTCGAAATCGACGCCGTGCAGGATGTGGCTTTCGCCGTACCAGGATTCGAGGTTGGTGACCTTGAGCATTGCGTCAGCCATCGGTGCTTCCCAGGTAGGCCGCGATCACCTCGGGGTTGGCGGAGACAGTGGCGTAATCCCCTTCCGCGAGCACGCGGCCGCGGGTGAGGACGGTGATCTTGTCGCACAGGCCTTCGACGACGCTGAGGTTGTGTTCCACCATGAGGATGGTGCGGCCCTGGCGGACGCGGCGGATGAGGGCGACGATGCGGTCCACGTCCTCATGCGTCATGCCGGCGGTGGGTTCATCCAGCAGCAGCATTTCGGGATCGAGCGCCAGGGTGGTGGCGATTTCGAGCGCGCGCTTGCGGCCGTAGGGGAGCTCGACGGCGAGCGCCTGCTCGTAGTCGGTGAGGCCGACATCCTCCAGGAGTTCGCGGGCGCGGTCGTCGAACACCGAGAGCACGCTTTCGGAGCGCCAGAAATCGAAGCTGGCACCGCGGGCGCGTTGCAGGGCGAGGCGCACGTTCTCCAGCACCGAGAGATGCGGAAAGACAGCCGAAATCTGGAAGCTGCGCACCAGGCCCAAGCGGGCGATGGCGGCGGGCTTGCTGCCGGTTATGTCCTGGCCCTTGAAGCGGATGGTGCCGCGGGTGGGGACGAGGAAGTGGGTGAGGAGATTGAAGCAGGTGGTCTTGCCAGCGCCGTTGGGACCGATCAGCGCATGGATCGAACCTTTCTGCACGCGCAGCGACACATCGTCCACGGCAACGAAGCCGCGGAATTCCTTGGTCAGCCCTGCCGTCTCCAGGATGGTGTCGCTCACCCCCGGCCGTCTCCCCGATAAGGCCCTGCGCGGGGTGCGCGGGGCTGCCTTGCAAGTGTGGGCGCGGTGAGTTGCATATCGCGCCCGCCAGCGCAAGATTGTTTCAAACGAGACATAGGAAGCGGAGCAAGGTATGCCAGGGCTGTGGTTTGAGGATTTGGTGCCAGGGCGGGTGGTGGACGCGGAATGGACGCGGACGGTGACCGAATCCGACAACGTGATGTTCTGCGCGCTGACGATGAATGTGCAGAAGCTGCACCTGGATGCGGAGTTCGCGGCGCAGACCGAATACGGGCGCCCGCTGGTGAACTCGATCTTCACGCTGGGGCTGATGATCGGGATGAGCGTGCACAACCTGACCGACGGGACGACGTTGGGGAATCTGGGGATGACGGAGACGGTGTTCCCTAATCCGGTGTTCGCCGGGGATACGATCCGCACGATCAGCACCGTGGTGGCGGCGCGGGCCAGCAAGTCTCGCCCCGATGCGGGGATCGTGACGTTCCGGCATGAGGCGCACAATCAGAAGGGGCAGCTGGTGGCCAAGTGCGAGCGGCAGGCGCTGATGAAGCGGCGGCCTGTTGAAGGAGCGGGCGCGTGAGGATCCGTTCGCTGCTGTTCGCGCCGGGGGATTCGGCGCGCAAAATCGAGAAGGCGCTGGGGATCGGGGCCGACGGGGTGATCCTGGACCTGGAGGATTCCGTGGCGGCTGCGGCGAAGGACGCCGCACGGGCGCAGGTGGGCGGGTTGCTGCCGGGGCTTTCCGCGCGTGGGGATATCGTGGTGCGGATCAATCCGCGCGGGACGCCGTGGTACCTGGCGGATCTCGCGGCGGTGGTGCCGGGGCGGCCGGATGCGATCCTGCTGCCGAAATGCACTGGCCCTGCGGACCTTGCGGCGTTGGATCATCACCTGGAGGTGCTGGAGGTGGCCAGCGGACAAGAGGTGGGACGAATCAAGGTGCTGGCGCTGGTGACGGAGACGGCGGCTTCGCTGCTGGCGATGCCCCGGGCCGGGGATGCGGGGATGGGGCGGGTGTTGGCGTTCTGCTTCGGGGCGGAGGACCTTTCCAGCGATCTCGGGATTCCGCCGCGGTTGCCGGACCAGAGCCATCCGGCGGCGATTGCGCATGCGCGGGCGGCGATGCTGGTGGCGGCGTCGGCGGCGGGGGTGGCGGCGCTGGATACGCCGTGGCCGGATCATCGCGACCCCGTGGGGCTGGCCAGGGAAGCTGGCGTGGCGGCGGCCGATGGGTTCGCGGGCAAGGTGGCGATCCATCCGGAGCAGGTGGGGCCGATCAATGCGGCGTTCACGCCCGATCCGGCGAAGGTGGAATGGGCACGGAAGGTGCGGGATGGGTTCGCGGCCAATCCGCAGGCCGGGGTGTTCGCGCTGGATGGGAAGATGATCGATCGGCCGCATTTGCGGTTGGCGGAGCGGATTCTCGCATCCGTGTAAGGAAGGAAGCGGTTCTTTTTTGAAAAAAAGAACCAAAGAACGTTTGTTTGTTTGCGGCGTCGCCCTGGGTGGTGACGCCGCGGACTCATGAAGTCTTTTTGCTTCTTTTTCTTCAGAAAAAGAAGATTCTTGCTTGGAGGGGGTGAAGGTGCCGGGGATGCGCTGTGGTCTCAGGTGGTGGAGGTGACTCTCTGAGGCTTCACTCGCGCATCGGTGGGAGACGGGGTAGAGATTGGGGCATGAATGCTGCCCTGCCCCGTGTGTGCGTTGCGCTGTTGATGCTGGCCGGATGTTCGGTGGGCCCGGTGTTCGCGCCGCCGCAGGCCGAGGTGCCTGGGGCGTATCGGGCGGGCGGGCCGGCGGCGCCGGTGTGGCCGGAGGCTGAGTGGTGGCGGGGGTTCGGCTCCGTGGAGCTGGACGCGCTGATCGCGGAGGCGCGGACGAATTCGCCGGATATCCTGGCGGCGGTGGCGCGGGTGCGGCAGGCGGAGGCCTCGCTGCGGCTGGCGGGGGCTTCATTGTGGCCGACGGTGGGGGTTTCGACGGATGCGCAGTGGGCGCGGTCCTCCATTCCGCGCCGGGTGGGCAGCCAATCCGTGCCGAGCGGGCGGTATGCGGAGAGCCGCAGCTACGGGATCGGGCCCAGCATCTCCTGGGAAGTGGATTTGTGGGGGCGGCTGGCGGCGGGGCGCGAGGCGGCCGAGGCGGCGGCGCTGGCCACGGCGTTGGATGCGCGCAGCGTGGCGCTTTCCGTGGTTTCCGCCGTGGCGGGCACGTGGTTCCAGGCGCTGTCGCTGCAGGACCGGCTGGATGTGGCGGAGCGGAACCTGGCGGATTCCCAGCGGGTGCTGGCGGCGGTGACGGCGCGGGCGCAGGTGGGGACGGCGAACCAGCTGGATGTGGCGCAGCAGGCAGCACTGGTGGCGAGCCTGCGGGCGCGGGTGCCGGGGCTGCGCAGCCAGTTGGAGCAGCAGTTGAACGCGCTGGGGGTGCTGACGGGGCGGCCGCCTTCGGCGATCACGGTGCGGCCGGGCACACTTTCGGCGCTGCGGCTGCCGGAGGTGGCGCCGGGGTTGCCGGCGGAATTGCTGGCGCGACGGCCGGATGTGGCAGCGGCGGAGGCGGATCTGCGCGGGGCAAATGCGAATATCCGTGCGGCGCGGGCGGCGTTTCTGCCCAACGTGACGCTGTCTGGCCGGGCGGGGTTCGAGAATATCGCGCTGGCGACGTTGTTCGGGCCTGGTTCGCTGTTCGTGTCGGCGGTGGGGTCTGCCGCGCAGACGATTTTCGACGGGGGCGCGCGGCGGGCGGTGCTGGCGCGCAGCCAGGCGCAGGAGGAGGAGTTGCTGGCGAACTACCGGCGCGTGGTGATCCAGGCGTTCACGGATGTGGAGGACGCGGTGCAGGCATACCGCTACAGCAGCGAGCAGGAAGACTTGACGCGCGAGGCGGTGACGACGAGCCAGCGGGCGGCGGATATCGCGCGGGCGCAGTTGCTGGCGGGTACAATCGATATCGTGGCGACGCTGAATGCGCAGACCACGCTGTTCACCAACCTGGATGCGCTGGCGCAGGTGCGGCTGGCGCGGTTCCAGTCCTTGCTGGCGCTGTACAAGGCGCTGGGCGGGGGGTGGAGCACGGCGGATATGGCGGTGCCGCCGGCATGACCCCATATTGCGAAACATGAGCATCGCATGCGCCGCCTGATCCTTCTGCTGGTGCTGCTGGCCGCCGCCGCCGGGGGCGGTGGATACTGGTGGTTCTATCTGCGCGCGCCGGCAGAGACGGCCGGGGCGCAGGCGCCGGGGGGGCGGCGCCGGTTCGCGCCGCCGGACAGTATTCCGGTGCTGCTGGCCAATGCCGAGGCGCGCAACGTGCCGATCTGGCTGGATGGGCTGGGGACGGTGCAGGCTTCGGCCAGCGTGGTGGTGCGGCCGATGGTGGACGGGCCGCTGGTGGAGCTGCGCTACCGCGAGGGGCAGGACGTGGCGGTGGGCGACGTGCTGGCGCGGATCGACAGCCGCAGCTACCAGGCGAACCTGGATGCGGCGCTGGCGCGCAAGCAGCAGGACGAGGCGCAGCTGGCCAATGCGCGGCTGGATGCGGCGCGTTATGCGCGGCTGGCGGCGACGGCCTATACCTCTGCCCAGCAGGCCGATACCGCGCGGGCGCAGGTGGCGCAGCTGGAGGCGCAGGTGGCCGGCGACCAGGCGCAGATCGACCAGGCGCGCACGCAGCTGAGCTACACCACGATCACGGCGCCGATCGCGGGAAGGGTGGGCATCCGCAACGTGGATGTGGGCAACATCGTGCGCGCGAGCGATGCGAACGGGCTGGCGACGATTGCGACGCTGCGGCCGATCAACGTGCAGTTCACCCTGCCGCAGCAGGCGCTGGCCGCGGTGAGGGCGGCGATGGCGGCGGGCGAGGTGGAGGTGCTGGCGCTGCCGCAGGCCAATGCGCCGGTGACGGAGCGCGAGGTGCTGGACCGCGGCGTGCTGACGGTGCTGGACAACCAGGTGGATCCCTCGACCGGGACGATCAAGCTGAAGGCGACGTTCGCCAATGATCGGCTGGTGCTGTGGCCCGGTGCCTTCGTGACGGTGCGGCTGCGGGCGCGGGTGTGGCGCGATGCGGTGACGGTGCCGCCGGTGGCGGTGCAGCGCGGACCGCGCGGGGCGTTCGTGTTCGTGGTGGGCGACGAGATGAAGGCCGAGCGCCGGCCGGTGACGGTGGGGCATGAGGACCTGACGGTGGCGATCCTGGCCGAGGGGCTGAAGCCCGGCGAGCGGGTGGTGGTGGATGGGGCCTCCCGCCTTTCCGACGGCACCAAGGTGACGGTGACGATTCCTGCCCGCCCGGCGGGGCCGCGGCCGGTGGCGGGTGGGCGCGAGCGGCCGCCGGGATAGGCCACGGTGAATATCTCCGCGCCCTTCATCGCAAGGCCGATCGCAACGACGCTACTGGCGCTGGCGGTGTTGTTGGCGGGGGCGCTGGGGTACCGGGTGCTGCCGGTTTCGGCGCTGCCGCAGGTGGATTTCCCGACCATCCAGATTACCACGCAGATGCCCGGGGCCTCCCCGGAGGTGATTTCCAACCTGATCACGGCGCCGCTGGAGCGGCAGTTCGGGCAGATCCAGGGGTTGGAATCCATGACCTCCGTCAGTTCGGAGCGGACCAGCCAGATTACGCTGACCTTCACGCTGGGGCGCAGCATCGATGCGGCGGCGCAGGATGTGCAGGCGGCGATCAATGCGGCGGCGGGGACATTGCCGGCGAACCTGCCCTACCCACCGGTGTATGCGAAGGTGAACCCGGCGGATGCGCCGATCCTGACGCTGGCGCTGTTCTCCGATGCCATGACGATGGACCGGGTGAGTGACGCAGCGGATACGCTGCTGCAGCCCAAGCTTTCGGAAATCTCGGGGGTGGGGCGGGTTTCCGTGCTGGGGAACATGCGGCCGGCGGTGCGGGTGCGGGTGGATCCGGCGCGGGTGGCGTCCTACGGGCTTGCGCTGGATGACGTGCGGCAGGCGATCGCGGCGGCGAATGTGAACGGGGCCAAGGGCGGGTTCGACGGGCCGCGGCAGGCGATCGCGCTGGGCGCCAACGACCAGCTGATGTCGCCGGAGGCCTATCGCGGGCTGGTGGTGGCGTGGCGCGGGGGGGCGCCGGTGCGGCTTTCCGATATCGGCACCGTGGTGGGCGGGCTGGAGAATGTGCGGGCCGGGGCATGGTATTTCGGCACCCGGCCTGACGGCACTCCCACGCCGGCGATTCCGGCGGTGGTGGTGGATATCCAGCGCCAGCCGGGGGCCAATATCGTGGAGACGGTGGAGCGGGTGCGGGCCGCCCTGCCCCAGCTGCGGCGCACGCTGCCGGCGCAGCTGCGCATGGTGGTGGTGGCGGACCGCACCGAGACGATCCGCGCCAGCGTGCGCGACGTGCAGTTCACGCTGATGCTGGCGATCGGGCTGGTGGTGGGGGTGATCTTCCTGTTCCTGCGCTCGCCGCGGGCGACGCTGATCCCGGCGGTGGCGCTGCCGCTTTCGCTGGTGGCGACGTTCGGGGTGATGCACCTGCTGGGGTATTCGCTCGACAACCTCTCCCTGATGGCGCTGACCATCGCGACGGGGTTCGTGGTGGACGATGCGATCGTGATGATCGAGAACGTGGTGCGCCATATCGAGGAGGGGAAATCGCCCTTGGCGGCGGCCTATGAAGGGTCGGCGCAGATCGGGTTCACCATCATCTCGCTGACCGTTTCGCTGATCGCGGTGTTCATTCCGCTGCTGTTCATGACCGGGGTGATCGGGCGGTTGTTCAGCACCTTCGCGGTGACGTTGAGCGTGGCGGTGACTGTCTCGGCGGTGGTTTCGCTGACGGTGACGCCGATGATGTGCGCCTATCTGCTGAAGCCGCGTGGGGTGGAGAAGCCGGGTGCGGTGTCGCGGTTGTTCGAGCGGGGGTTCGAGGCGACGCTGGGGTGGTACCGGGTTTCGCTGGGCTGGGCGATGCGGCGGCAGCGGGCGGTGCTGGTGGTGTTCGGGCTGACGCTGGCGGGGACGGGGGGGCTCTACCTGGCGATGCCGAAGGGGTTCCTGCCGTTGCAGGATACCGGGGTGATCGTGGCGACGAGCGAGGCGGCGCAATCGGTGAGCTTCACGCGCATGGCGCAGTTGCAGGGCCAGGCAGCGCAAGTGGTGCGGCAGGACCCGGATGTGGCCAGCGTGGTGGTGTTCGTGGGCGCGGGCAGCGTGAATGCGACCGCCAATGCGGGGCGGATGACGATCGTGCTGCGGCCGCGGGCGGAGCGGAAGGCGACGGCGCAGCAGATCGCCGAGCGGCTGCAGGCGGCGCTGTATCCGATCCCGGGCCTAGTGACCTACATGCAGCCGGTGCAGGACATCCAGATCGGCACGCGGGTGAGCCGGACGCAGTTCCAGTACACGCTGGTGGATACGGAGACGGCGACGCTGGCGGAGTGGGCGCCACGGCTGCTGGCGCGGCTGCGGGCGGAGCAGGGGCTGCGGGAGGTGAATTCCGACCAGCAGGGCGAGGGGTTCCGCGTGCTGGTGCAGGTGGACCGCGATGCCGCGATGCGGCTGGGTGTTTCGATGCAGGCGGTGCAGGACACGCTGTACAACGCGTTCGGGCAGCGGCAGATCTCGACGATTTTTGCGCAATCGAACCAGTATCGCGTGGTGCTGGAGGCCGACCCCTCCTGGCAGGCTGATCCCAGTTCGCTGTTGCGGCTGCGGGTGCCTGGCACCGGTGGGGCGCAGGTGCCGCTGGCGGGGTTCGCGACGATTTCGCGCACCGTGGCGCCGCTTTCGATCACGCGGGAGGATCAGTTTCCCTCCGCCACGATCAGCTTCAATCTGGCGCCCGGTTTCTCGCTGGGGCAGGCGGTGCAGGCGGTGGCGCGGGCGCAGGAGGAAATCGGGCTGCCGGCGACGATGACCGGCGCCTATTCCGGCGATGCGGCGGAGTTCCGGCGTTCGCTGGAGGCCGAGCCATGGCTGATCCTGGCGGCGATCGTGGTGATCTACATCGTGCTGGGGGTGCTGTACGAGAGCTTCATCCACCCGGTGACGATCCTGTCCACCCTGCCCTCCGCGGGGATCGGGGCGTTGCTGGCGCTGATGGTGACGGGGCAGGATTTGTCGCTGGTGGCGCTGGTGGGGATCGTGCTGCTGATGGGGATCGTGAAGAAGAACGCGATCATGATGATCGACTTTGCGCTGGATGCGGAGCGCACGCGCGGGCTGTCGCCGGAGGCGGCGATTACCGAGGCGTGCCTGCTGCGCTACCGGCCGATCATGATGACGACGGCGGCGGCGTTGCTGGGGGCGCTGCCGCTGGCGCTGGAATCCGGCAGCGGCAGCGAGCTGCGCTTTCCGCTGGGGGTGACGATCATCGGTGGGCTGCTGCTGAGCCAGGTGCTGACGCTGTACACCACGCCGGCGATCTACCTGGCGTTCGAGCGGCTGCGGTTGCGCTGGGCGCGGCCGGTCGCAGCGGAATAGCGCGGTGGGGTTTTCCGCCGCCTTCATCGCGCGGCCGGTGGGCACCATCCTGATGGCGCTGGGGCTGATGATCGCGGGGCTGGTGGCTTGGCGGTTCCTGCCGGTGGCGCCGCTGCCGAATGTGGATATTCCCACCATCGTGGTGTTCGCCAGCCGGCCCGGCGCGGACCCGGAGACGATGGCGAATTCGATCGCGGCACCGATTGAGCGAAGGCTGTCGGAGATTGCGGGGGTGACGGAGCTGACCTCCACCAATTCCGTGGGGGCCAGCTCCATCGTGATCCAGTTCGAGTTGAGCCGGAACATCGACGACGCGGCGAAGGATGTGCAGGCGGCGATCAACGCGGCCACGCCCGATCTGCCCGCGGACCTGCCGACGCGGCCGTTCCTGCGCAAGTTCAACCCGGCGGCGGCGCCGATCATAAGCCTGGCATTGACCTCCGAAAGCCGCTCCATGGCGGAGCTGTACGACATGACGGACAGCGTGTTCGCCCAGCGCATCTCCCAGTTGGACGGCGTGGGCAGCGTGCAGATCAATGGCGCGGAGAAGCCGGCGGTGCGGGTGCGGCTGGACCCGGCGGCGCTGGCGGCGGCGGGGCTTTCGGGGCAGGACGTGTTCAACGCGATCCGGCTCAGCAATGTGTTCGGGCCCACCGGCGGGTTCGACGGGGAGGTTCAGGCGGAGCTGATCGGGCTGAACGGGCAGATGGTGCGCGCGGCCGAGTATCGCCCGCTGGTGCTGAAGACCGTGCCGGGCGGCGGCGTGGTGCGGCTGGGGGACGTGGCCGAGGTGGTGGACGGCGTGACCAACGCGCGGCTGGCGGCGTGGCTGGGAACGAAGCCGGCGATCCTGATGAACGTGACCAAGGCGGCCGGGGCCAACGTGATCGAGACGGTGGACCGCATCAAGGCGTTGCTGCCGCAGCTTCAGGCCTGGATGCCGCCCGACGTGGCGATGACGGTGATCGTGGACCGGACCCAGACGATCCGCGCCAGCGTGGCGGAGGTGCGCAACGCGCTGCTGATCTCCTGCGTGCTGGTGCTGCTGGTGGTGCTGCTGTTCCTGCGCCGGCTGGTGCCGACGCTGGCCGCGGCGGTGACGGTGCCGCTGTCGTTGGCGGGGAGCCTGGCGGCGATGTACCTGCTGGGCTTCTCGGTGAACAACTTCTCGCTGATGGCGCTGACGATTGCGGTGGGGTTCGTTGTCGACGATGCCATCGTGATGATCGAGAACGTGGCGCGGCATGCGGAGATGGGGAAATCGCCGCTGCGGGCGGCGCTGGATGGGGCGGCGCAGATCGGGTTCACGGTGATCTCGATCAGCATCTCCCTGGTGGCGGTGTTCATCCCGATTTTGTTCATGGGCGGCATTTTGGGGCGGATGTTCCATGAGTTCGCCGTGGTGCTGACGGTGGCGATCGCGATTTCCGCGGTGGTGTCCTTGAGCCTGACGCCGATGATGATGGGGCAGTTCATGCGGGCGCGGCCCCTGCCCCCGCGCGGGCTGCTGGGCGCGATGGATCGGGGGGTGGAGCGGGCGCTGGCGGGGTTGCAGCGTGGCTATGCGCGCTCGCTCGATCTCGCGCTGCGGGTGCGCTGGCTGATGCTGGCGGTGACGGTGGGGATACTGGGGCTGACGGTGTGGATGTATGGCCAGGTGCCCAAGGGGTTCATGCCGATCCAGGATACCGGGATGCTGCAGGGGGCGGTGATCGCGGGGCCGGAGATTTCCTTCGCGGCGATGGCGGAGCGGCAGCGGCGGGTGATCGAGATCATCGAGCGCGATCCGGCGGTGGCGCAGATCGGGTCGAATATCGGGGTGACCTCCGGCTGGGCTTCGCTCAATCGCGGGCAGCTGGTGATCGGGTTGAAGCCGGTGGCGGAGCGCGGGGTTTCGGCCGAGCAGGTGGTGGCGCGGTTGCGGCCGCAGCTTGCGGGGCTGGCGGGGATCCAGGCGTTCACCTGGTCGGCGCAGGAAATGCGCGGCGGCGGGCGGCAGGGGAGCAGCAACCAGTTCGTGCTGCTGAGCGAGGATCTCGGCCTGCTGCGCGAGTGGTCCCAGCTGCTGGTGGACCGGCTGCGCGAGGAGCCGGGGATCACGGATGTTTCCAGCGACCAGGACCGGGCGGGGCCGCAGGTGAACGTGGTGATCGACCGGGAGGCGGCGGCACGGCTGGGGGTTTCGGTTTCGGCGATCACCGCGGCGCTGAACAATGCGTTCGCGCAGCGGCAGATCTCGATCATCTACACGGCGCGCAACCAGTATCGGGTGATCGAGGAGATCGCCCAGGCGTTGCAGGCGGACCCCGAGGGGTTGAACCGGGTGTATGTGGGCGCGACAGGCGGGCGGCAGGTGCCGTTGGGCAGCCTGGTGCGGCTGGAGCGCGGCGGGGCGCCGCTGGCGGTGCGGCATCAGGGGCAGTCGCCGGCGGCCACGATCACGTTTTCGTTGGCGCCGGGCATGCCGGCGGGTACGGGCCTGGCCACGGTGCAGCGCGTGGCGTGGGAAATGCGCATGCCGGATACGGTGCGCACCAGTTTCGCCGGCAATTCGCGCTGGCTGGCAGACAGTCTTTCCACCCAGCCGCTACTGATCGGGGCGGCGCTGCTGGCGATCTATATCGTGCTGGGGGTGCTGTACGAGAGCCTGGTGCAGCCGATCACGATCCTGTCCACCCTGCCCTCCGCGGGCCTGGGGGCGCTGCTGGTGCTGTGGGCAACGGAGACGGAGCTTTCGGCGATGGCGATCATCGGCATTCTGCTGCTGATGGGGATCGTGAAGAAGAACGCCATCATGATGGTGGATTTCGCGCTGGAGCTGGAACGGCAGCGCGGGATGGATGGGGTGGCGGCGATACGGCAGGCGGCGGTGGAGCGGTTCCGGCCGATCATGATGACGACGCTGGCCGCCCTGCTGGGGGCGGTGCCGCTGGCGATTGCGACCGGTACGGGGGCGGAGCTGCGCCAGCCGCTGGGGCTGACGGTGGTGGGCGGGCTGGTGGTGAGCCAGATGCTGACGCTGTACACGACGCCGGTGGTGTATTTGGCGCTGCGGGGACGGCGGCGGAAACAGATTGTAACGGCCTGATTTTATTGCGGTACCGGATATTTGTGGGTTGAATGCTCTTGCCTGTCGATAGGACGGAGCGTAATCTCCGCTGGCAAGAACTGCACTTTTTTTGCGACGGGAGCCAACGCCATGGCCAGCTACACCATCATGAACGCGCTCGGCGCGGGCGTTACCTCCTCCAAGTTCTTCCAGACCGGCGATGGCGGCGGCCTGCTTGGCTCCTCCTCCATTTTTATCAATGTGCAGAACCCCGATGGCACGATCGTCGCCATCGTTGGCACCGGCTTCGTGCTGACGGATATCGGCGGCGGCGAAATGGTGCCGACGGCCGGGACCATCCAGAACATCACGCTGTACCAGGCCGATTTCGCCACCCAGCTCGCCGGGTTTGCTGGCCTGTCGGTTCCCGCTGTCGATTTCTACAATACGTGGCAGGTGAGCCTGGGCAATGTGTTCAACTTCCTGCTGTCGGGCAACGACACGGTGAACGGTTCCACCGGGAACGACTCGCTGTTCGGGGGCGCGGGCAACGACACGATCAGCGGCTTCGCGGGGGATGACTACATCGAGCCTGGCCGGGGCACCGATACGGTGGATGGCGGCGACGGGACACGCGACATCCTGTCCTACGCCAATGCCAATGGCGACGCGACGGTGACCAAGGGCGTGACCGTGGACCTTACCAAGGCCACCGTGACCGATGCCTGGGGCAACACCGATAGCTTCAGCGGCATCGAGGGCGTGCGCGGCACCAACTTCGCCGACACGTTGACGGGCAATGCCGCCGACAACCGGTTCGAGCCGTTGGGCGGCGCGGATGTGGTGGATGGCGGGGCGGGGGTCGACCAGATCCGCTACAACCGGGATGCGCAGTACGGCGGTGCGCTGGGCGTGGTGGTGAACCTGGCCACCGGCTCCGGCACGGACGGGTTCGGCAAGACTGACAGTTTCACCAATATCGAGGCCGTGGTCGGCACCGAGGTGGCGGACACGCTGACCGGCGGCAACCTGTTGCTGGCGAACAGTGTCAGCTACGAGGCCTATGGGCTGGGCGGGGACGACACGATCATCGCCGGCACCTGGGACCTGTACGTGGAGCCCGGCGCGGGCAACGACAAGATCACCGGCGGCAACGGCGCCGACCAGGTGAGCTATGCCGAATACACCGGGGACAAGGGCGCCACGTTCGACCTGGCGAACAACACCGTTGCCGACCCCTATGGCGGCACCGACACACTGTTCGGCAGCATCGAGGGTGTGCGCGGGACGCGGAATGCCGACACCATCATCGGCAACAGCCTGAACAACTTCGTTCGCGGGCTGGCCGGCAACGATTCGATCAATGGTGGCGCCGGCACTGACCAGGTGCGCTATGACCGCGATGCCCAGTACGGTGGCACCAAGGGCGTGACCGTCAACCTCGCTACGGGGACCGCCATCGACGGGTTCGGCGACACGGATACGCTGGTCTCGATCGAAGACATCCGCGGCTCGGCGCTGGCGGACACGCTGACCGGCGACGACAATGCCAACCTGCTGCAGGGCATGGCCGGCAACGACACGCTGGATGGCGCGGGTGGCATCGACACGGCCGACTATTCGGTGGATGCGCTGTTCGGCGGTGCCGCCGGCGTAACGGTGAACCTGGCTGCCGGGACCGCGACGGACGGGTTCGGCAACATCGACACTCTGACCTCGATCGAGCAGGTGGTTGGCTCGAGCTTCGCCGACACGCTGACGGGCGGCGACGCCACGCTGCCCCCGGGCACCTCGTACGGGCTGATGGGGCGCGGCGGGGACGACATCCTGAACGGTGGCGCCTATTCCGTGTATATCGAGCCGGGCGCCGGCAACGACACGGTGAAGGGCGGCTCGGGCGGGGCCGACCAGATCAGCTATGCCGACTTCACGAACAGCGTGGGCATCACGCTGGACCTGACCAAAGGCTCGGTCGTCGACCCGCTGGGCGGGACCGACAGCTTCACCGGCATTGAGAACGTCCGCGGCACCAGTGCTGCCGATACCATCACCGGCAATGGCGGTGCGAACCAGATCACCGGCCTGAGGGGGGCGGACACGCTCGCTGGCGGCGCCGGCACCGATATGGCGCGCTACGACCGCGATGCCCAGTACGGCGGCAAGGCGGCGGTGACGGTGAACCTGACGCTGGGCACCGCGACGGACGGGTTCGGCGACACCGATACGCTGGCGGGCTTCGAGGATGTGCGCGGCAGCAACGCGCTGGCCGGCGACACGCTGACCGGCGACGGCAACAATAACCGCTTCCAGGGCCTGAACGGCGCCGACGTGATCAACGGCGCCGGCGGCATCGACACCGTGGATTACACCCGCGACATCGCCGATGGCGGGGCCGCGGGCGTGACGGTGAACCTTGGCAGTGGCGGGCTGGGCAAGGGCAGCGCCACCGACGGCTTCGGCAGCGTCGATACGCTGCTTGGCATCGAGAATGCGAACGGCACGGAGTTTGCCGATACGCTGACCGGCGATGCCGGCGCCAATGTGCTGCAGGGCGGGCTGGGCGACGACATCATCGATGGTGCGGGCGGCGAGGACACCGCCGTGTTCTCCGGCGCCTCGGCCACGTACACGGTGACCGCCGGGCCGAGCGGCGTGGTGACCGTGACCGGCGCGGACGGCAAGGACACGCTGACGAACATCGAGCAGCTGAAGTTCAGCGACGTGACCGTACCGGTCCCGCCAACCCCCAACACCTACTCGATCGCGGCTAGCTCTGCCGCCCTGGCGGAGGGCAATGGCAGCGGCAGCACTGCCTTCACCTTCCTGGTCCAGCGCACGGGCAGTACGGTGGGCGCCGGATCGGTGGCGTTCAGCGTGACCGGCGGCGGCAGTGCCCCGGCCATCGCGGCGGATTTCACCGGCGGCGTGCTGCCTTCCGGCACCGTGAGCTTCGCGGCGGGCGAGGCCAGCCGGACGGTAACGATCAACGTGGCGCGCGATGCCACGGCGGAGGCGAACGAGGGCTTTCAGGTGGCGATTTCCGCCCCCAGCAGTGGCGCCATCGGCACCAGCACGGCGACCGGCACGATCCTGAACGACGACAATGGCCTCTCGATCGCGGCGACCAGCGCAAACAAGCCGGAGGGCACTGGAGCGGCGGGAGCGACGACCCAGTTCACCTTCACGGTAACCCGTACGGGCACGCCCGGCGTGCAGCAGACGGTGGCATGGTCGGTGGCCGGTGTGGCCGGCGCCGGCACGCAGCCGGCGGATGCAACGGATTTCGCGGGTGGCGTGCTGCCCTCGGGCGTGCTGACCTTCGCGGCCGGCGAGACGAGCCGGGTGATCAGCGTGCCGGTGGCCGCAGATATTCTGGGCGAATCGAACGACCGCTTTGCCGTGACGCTGTCCAGCCCCACGGGTGGGGCCGTGCTGGACACGGCGAGCGCGGGTGGCATTATCCAGAACGACGACACAAGCCTGCGCGTTGTGGCGGGCGGGGCGATGACGCAAGCCGAAGGCGATAGCGGGGTCCGCTCCTACAGCTTCGTGGTGCAGCGCCAGGGCATCGTTACCGGCACCAGCACGGTGGCGTATTCCGTGACGGGCACGGGCGCGGCCCAGGCTGATGCGGCCGATTTCGTGGGCGGCGTGCTGCCCAGCGGTGCGTTGACCTTCCTGGGCGGCGAGACGAGCAAGACCGTTACCGTTCAGGTTTCGGGCGACACGGCACAGGAGGCCGATGAAGGCTTCCAGCTGGTGTTGTCTGGCGCCACCGGGGCGGCGATCTCTGGCCCCAGCCTGGGCGCGGTTATCCAGAGCGACGACTCCCAGCTGTCGATCGCGGCCACCAGCGCCAACAAGGCGGAGGGGACAGGGGGGGCCGGGGCCACCACGCCCTTCACCTTCACGGTCACGCGCAGCGGGGGCACCGGGGTTGCGCAGAATGTGGCGTGGTCGGTGAATGGCACGACCGGATCGGGCACGCAGCCGGCGGATGCGGCGGATTTCGCGGGCGGGGTGTTGCCGACCGGGGTGGTGAGCTTTGCGGTGGGCGAGACCAGCCGGGTGATCAGCGTGCCAGTTGCCGCGGACACGCTGGGCGAGCTTTCCGAGCGCTTCGCGGTGGTGCTGGCCAGCCCCACCAATGGGGCGCAGATTGCGACCCCCAGCGCCCAGGGGATCATCCAGAACGACGACACCAGCCTGCGCGTGTTGGCCAGCGGCAACCTGCGGCAGGCCGAGGGCAACACTGGCCCGCGCGCCTTCGTGTTCACGGTTCAGCGCCAGGGCACGACCACAGGGGTCAGCACGGTGAATTTCGCCGTGACCGGGCTTGTCGGCGATGCCCTGGCCGGTCCGGCGGATGCGGCGGATTTCACCGGCGGCGTGCTGCCGTCTGGCACGCTGACCTTCGCGGCGAACGAAGTGACCAAGACCGTGACGGTGAACGTGGCGGGCGATACGGTCTTCGAGGATGACGAGGTGTTCGAACTTACGCTCGCCAACGCCACCGGGGCCGCCATTTCCACCCCCAGCCAGCGCGGCATCATCCTGACCGACGAATCCACGGTTTCGATCGCGGCGGTCGCCGCCAGCCGGGCGGAAGGCAATGGCCCCACCGGCGCCACATCGGCTTTCACCTTCTCCGTGACGCGCACCGGCGGCACCAACGTGGCGCAGACCGTGGGCTTCTCCGTGGCGGGTGCCACCGGCAGCGGCACCACGCCCGCCACCGCGGCGGATTTTGCCAACGGGGTGTTCCCGACCGGTACCATCAGCTTCACCGAAGGCCAGGTCTCGCGCACCGTGACCATCAACGTGCGGGCGGATGAGGCGCAGGAGGCAAACGAGCGCTTCGCGGTCACGCTGGCCAGCCCCACGGGCGGGGCGGTGATCGGCACCGCCACGGCGCAGGGCGTGATCCTGAATGACGACTTCGTGAGCACCGCGGCCAACCAGACGCTGACCGGCGGCACGGCGGCGGACCTGTTCCTGCTCGGCGGCGGGCTGGACACGGTGACGGGCAATGCCGGGGTGGACAGCTTCCGCTTCCTGCAGGCCGCGATCGGCACCAGTGCCACCAACGCCACGACGATCCAGGATTTCAACCCGGGCCTTGGGGAGAAGCTGGACCTGTCGGCGATCGACGCCGTTGCTGGCACGTTGGCCAACGATGCCTTCACCTTCAACCCCACGCAGGGTGCCGGGTTCTCCGGCGCGGGCTCCTTGGTGTGGGCGCTGGACGGTACGCGCGTGTCTATCCTGGGCGACACGAATGGCGACTTTGCCGCCGACCTCACGATCTTCGTGCGGCCGGTGGGCACGCCGGACGCGAGCTGGTTCATCCTGTAACGGGGGCTCAGGCCTCCGCCAGCCGCGCCGCCGCTGAAATCAGGGCGGCGTGGCTGAAGGCCTGCGGAAAGTTGCCGAGCAGGCGGCCGGTGGCGGGATCGGCCATCTCCGCCAGCAGGCCGACATCGTTGGCCAGGGCGGCGAGGCGCGCGAACAGGGCATCGGCCTCCGCACGACGGCCCTGCAGCGCGTAGACCTCCACCAGCCAGAAGCTGCAGGCGAGGAAGGCGCCCTCGCCCGGGGGCAGGCCGTCCATGGCTGCGCGCGTGTCGTAGCGCAGCACGAGGCCCTGGGGCATCAGGTCTTGTTCGATGGTGGCGACGGTGGCGACCACGCGAGGGTCGTCGGCCGGCAGGAAGCCGAGGAGGGGGATCTGCAGCAGGCTGGCATCCAGCGCGGTGCTGCCGAAGCTTTGCGTGAAGCACCCGCGGGCGGGGTCGATGCCGTGGGCGCAGACGGTTTGATGGATGCGGCGGCGCAGAGTGCGCCATTCAGCGAGGGGGGCCTTCAGCCCGTGGCGCTCGGCGGCCTGGATGCTGCGGTCGATCGCCACCCAGGCCATCACCTTGGAGAAGGTGAAGTGGCGGCGGCCGCCGCGCACCTCCCAGATACCGTCATCCGGTTGTTCCCAGGTGGCGGCGAGGTGATCGATGAGGGCGCGCTGGAGGGACCAGCTTTCCGGCGCGGCGGGCAGGCCGCCTTCGCGGGCATCGAGCAGGGCCTGCATCACGACGCCGAACAGATCGTGCTGCACCTGGCCGGCGGCGCCGTTGCCGATGCGCACGGGGCGAGCGCCCTGGAAGCCGGGCAGCCAGTCCACCTCCCATTCCGGCAGGCGGCGTTCGCCGGCCAGGCCGTACATCACGCGCACCTGTGACGGGCTGCCGGCCAGGGCGCGGTGCAGCCAGTCGCGCCAGGCGCGGGCTTCATCGAAATAGCCGGCGGGCATGAAGGCGCGCAGGGCCAGCGCGGCGTCGCGCAGCCAGCAGTAGCGGTAGTCCCAGTTGCGGGTGCCGCCGGGTTGTTCGGGCAGGGAGGTGGTGGGGGCGGCGACCATGCCGCCGGTGGGGGCGTGGGTGAGGGCCTTGAGCGTGAGCAGGGAGCGGCGGACCAGGGCTTCATGCGGGCCGGACACGCGGCCGTGCTGGTGCCAGCGGGCCCAGAACGCCGTGGTTTCCTCCAGCGCGGCACTGGGTTCGCGCAGGGGTGGCGGGGCTTCGTGGCTGGGGCCGTGGGACAGGGTGAAGGCGAGCGACTCGCCGGCGGCGACGGTGAAGCGGGCGGTGGTGGTCAGCCCCTCGCCATGCAGCCGCACCGGGCTGTGCAGCACCACGAGGTCTGGCCCCGCGACAGCCTGGATGCCGGCCTCCTCGGGCAGGCGGGTGACCCAGGGGACCACGTCGCCGTAGTCGAAGCGCAGCACGAGGTCGAGGCGCATGGGCACGCGGCCGCGGCGGCCCTCGACGATGCGCACCAGGGAGGTGCCGGCGCCGCCCATGGGCATGAGGTCGATCACCGCCACTTCCCCGGTGGGGGTGGTGAACACGGTTTCCAGCACGAGCGACACACCGCGATAGGCGCGATGGGAGCGCGCGGCGGCGGAGCGCGGGGCGATGCGCCAGCTTCCGTGGCTGGGATCGCCGAGCAGCGCGGCGAAGCAGGCCGGGCTGTCGAAGCGGGGCCAGCATAGCCAATCGATGGAGCCGCCGCGCGAAACCAGGGCGGCGCTGCGGCAATCGCCGATGAGGGCGTAGTCCGCGATATCGGGCGTGGGGCTGGTCAGCGGGCGCGGCCCCAGGCCTGGCCGCGGCCGGTGCGGCAGGAGCACGGCATGCCGACGGCGGCCGGCCCTTCGAGCGGGCAGACATAGGCGCCGGCGTAGCAGCCCTCCGTGGCGGCAGGCGGGGCGTAGTATGCCGGGGGGGCGTAGTACGGGCGGTAGGTTGGGTAGGGCGTGTAGGGATACGGGCCCATCCCGAGATAGACGCCGCCGTTGCCGCGCCAGTGGGCCTCTGCCGCGCCGGCGCCGAGCAGCGCCGCCACAGCCGCGACCGCCAAACCCCATCGCCAAATTCGTTCCATCGCCACCTCCTTTCGCGTGCAGGGCAGCCAAACCTTGACTTTGCGCCGCCATTTGCCGATACGCCGCAGGGATGCGCGCGCCCCGCGCGCCTGCTGTGGCACGGCCATACGCCAAGAGTGTGGCGCCACGATGGAAGCACAGACAGCTTGAACGATACCAGCCAGCCGACCGAGACCACGCCGACCGAGGCGGAGTCCCCTGACCACGCGCTTGAAGCAGCGTCGCACGACGCGGCAACGGAGCCGGATGCGATGCCGGCGGAGCCCGAGCGGTCGCAGGCCGAGCAGGACTACGACAACGAGCCGGAGCCCGAGAGCAACGGATTCGCGGATCTCGGGCTTTCGCCCGCCATCGTGAAAGCGGTGCTGGAGAAGGGCTACACCAAGCCCACGCCGATCCAGGCGCAGGCGATCCCGTATGTGCTGATGGGCCGCGACCTGCTGGGCACGGCGCAGACCGGCACCGGCAAGACCGCCGGCTTCACCCTGCCGATGCTCGATATCCTGTCCGGCTCCCGGGCGCGGGCGCGCATGCCGCGAAGCCTGATCCTGGAGCCGACACGCGAGCTGGCGCTGCAGGTGGCCGAGAACTTCATCGAATACGGCAAGTACCTGAAGCTGACGCATGCGCTGGTGATCGGCGGCGAGAGCATGTCCGACCAGAAGGACATCCTGATGCGCGGCGTGGACGTGCTGATCGCCACGCCGGGCCGGCTGATGGACATGTTCGAGCGCGGGTCGATCCTGCTTTCGGACGTGAAGGTGCTGGTGATCGACGAGGCGGACCGGATGCTGGACATGGGGTTCATCCCCGATGTCGAGAAGATCGTCAGCCTGCTGCCGTTCAACCGGCAGACGCTTTTCTTCAGCGCCACCATGGCGCCGGAGATCAAGCGCCTGGCCGATGCGTTCCTGCAGAACCCGAAGCTTGTCGCTGTTGATCGCGCCGCCTCCGTGGCCACCACGATCACCGAGGCGATGGTGCTGGTGGCGGAGATGGACAAGCGCGAGGCGCTGCGCCGGCTGATCCGCAGCGAGGACGTGCAGAACGCGCTGATCTTCTGCAACCGCAAGAAAGACGTGGATATTCTCTACAAGTCGCTCGGCAAGCACGGCTTCAGCGTGGGCGCCCTGCATGGCGACATGGCGCAGCCGGTGCGGTTCGCGACGCTGGAGAAGTTCAAGGCAGGCGAGCTGCGCCTCCTGTGCTGTTCGGACGTGGCGGCACGCGGCATCGACATCGGCGGGCTGAGCCATGTGTTCAACTTCGATGCGCCGCACCATTCCGAGGACTACGTGCACCGCATCGGCCGCACCGGCCGGGCCGGGCGCGAGGGGCGGGCGTTCACGCTGGCGACGCCGGAAGACAAGCAGAACGTGGATGCGATCGAGAAGCTGATCGGCCATCCGATTCCGCGCATCACGATCGACGGCCTGGACGAGGCGGAGTGGGCGGAGGGCGACGGGCGCCGACGCGGCCGTGGGCGCGCGGCACCGAAGAAGGACGCCAAGCCCGAGCGCCCGCCGGCCAAGGAAAAGCGCGAGCGGCCGGAACGCAAGGACAGGCCCGAGCGCGCCGAGCGCCCGGCCAAGTCGGTGGAGATCGTGGCGGCACCGCCGCCCGAACCGGTGCGCGAGATGCCGGTTCGCGAGATGCCGGTTCGCGAGATGCCGGTGCGCGAGATGCCCGTGGAAATGCCCATGGCCGCCGAGCCGGCGCCGCGGCGCGAGCGGGAGCGCGAGCGGGATCGGGACCGCGACAGGGATCGTGACCGGCCGCGCCGGGACGACCGCAAGGATGACCGCCGTGACCGGCGCGACCGTGACGACCTCGGCCCGCGCGTGATGGGGTTTGGCGACGAGATTCCCGCGTTCATGCTGATTGCGGCGCGCAAACGCGCCCCCATTTCCGAAGACGTGTCTGTGACTGAAGAGATGGAGTGCTGAGATGAACGATGCCCCCACCCCTGCCCCGTCGACCAAGGGCAAGCTGGGTCCGTTCAAATGGGACGATGCGCTGCTGCTGGACAGCCAGCTCACCGACGATGAGCGGGCGATCCGCGATGCGGCGCATGTGTTCTGCCAGGAGAAGCTGCTGCCGCGGGTGAAGCTGGGCTTCCGCAACGAGCACTTCGATCGCGAGATCATGAACGAGTTCGGCGAGATGGGCTTCCTGGGCGCCACGCTCTCGTCCCATGGCTGCGCCGATGTGGGGTACGTGGCGTACGGCCTGATCTCCCGCGAGGTGGAGCGGGTGGATAGCGGCTATCGCAGCGCGTTCTCCGTGCAGTCCTCGCTGGTGATGTATCCGATCTATGCGTTCGGATCCGAGGACCAGAAGGACCGCTTCCTGCCCAAGCTGCGCACCGGCGAGTTCGTGGGCTGCTTCGGGCTGACGGAGCCCGATGGCGGTTCCGACCCCGGCTCCATGCGCACGCGCGCCAAGAGCGTGGAGGGCGGCTACCTGCTGAGCGGCTCCAAGACCTGGATCAGCAATTCGCCGATCGCCGATGTGGCCGTGGTGTGGGCGAAGGACGATGCCGGGGATATCCGCGGCTTCATCCTGGAACGCGGCATGAAGGGGCTGACCACGCCGAAGATCGAGGGCAAGTTCTCGCTGCGCGCCTCTGTCACCGGCATGATAATGATGGACGAGGTGTTCGTTCCCGAGGGCAACATGCTGCCCAAGGTGAAGGGGCTGCGCGGGCCGTTCTCCTGCCTGAACAATGCGCGCTACGGCATTTCCTGGGGCGCGCTGGGCGCTGCCGAGTTCTGCTGGCATGCGGCGCGGGATTACACGCTGAACCGCATCGTGTTCGGCCGGCCGCTGGCTGCCACGCAGTTGGTGCAGAAGAAGCTGGCGGACATGCAGACCGAGATCACCATCGGGCTGCAATCCGTGCTGCAGCTGGGCCGGCTGATGGATGACGGGCGCGCGGCGCCGGAGATGATCAGCCTGTGCAAGCGCAATTCCTGCGGCAAGGCGCTGGATATCGCGCGGATGAGCCGGGACATGCATGGCGGCAACGGGATCGTGGACGAGTACCACGTGATCCGCCACGTGCTGAACCTGGAGACGGTGAACACCTACGAAGGCACGCATGACGTGCATGCGCTGATCCTGGGCCGCGCCCAGACGGGGATCGCGGCGTTCGGCGAGTAATCCGGTGCGCCGTGCCGGCGGGATGAAGCGCGCGCCCACCCCAGCGCTTCCGCCGGCGTGTGAGACGGTGGTGGAGCGGCTTGGCGCCGAGGGCGACGGGGTGGCTGTGCACCCCGAGACCGGGGCGGCGCTGTTCCTGCCGTTTACCCTGCCGGGCGAGCGGGTGCTTGCCACCATTACCCACAAGCGTGGCGATGGCTGGGCCGGCACTGCGCAGGTGCTGGAACCTTCCCCCGCGCGCGCCGAGGCGCCCTGCCCGCATTTTACCGCCTGTGGCGGCTGCACCGTGCAGCACCTGGATGATGGCGCCTATGTGGCGTGGAAGACCGGCTTGCTGGCGACCAGCCTGGCGCGGGCCGGGTTTGGCGGTGTGCCGTTGGCGCCGATGGTACGCACGCAGCCCGGTGGGCGGCGGCGGATGGACCTGGCGTTGCGGCGCGTTCCCGGCGGCGTGGTCGTGGGGCTGCATGCGCCCCGGAGCGAGCGGGTGATCGATATCGGCGGCTGCGCGGTGCTGGCCCCTGCCCTTTCGGCGCTGATCCCGGCATTGCGCGCGCTGCTGCGCACGCTGGCCACGCCGCGCCGCGAAGGCTCCGCGGTGGTGAACCTGCTGGATGCCGGGCCGGACCTGCTGCTGCGCACCGATGCGGAGCCGACCATGCCGGATCGCAAGCGGTTGGCGGATTTCGCCCATGCCCATGGGCTGTCGCGCATCACCGTGGAAGTGGGCAACGGCAAGATGGAGCCGGTGGCGGTGCTGCGGCCGGCGGAAACCTCCATGGCCGGGGTGGACGTGGTGCCGCCGCCCGGCGGGTTCCTGCAGGCCTCCGCCGAGGGCGAGGCGGCAATCGTGGCCGCGGTGCTGGCCGGGCTGCCGGAGAAGATGCCGGCGCGGGCGCGGATTGCGGAGCTGTATGCCGGCAGCGGGACGCTGACCTTCGCCTTAGCGCGGCACGGGCGGGTTTCCGCCTATGAGGGAGATGCGGCGGCGATCGCCGGGCTGCGCCAGGCAGCCGGGCGCGGCGGGCTGGGCGGCAAGGTGGAGGGTGCGGCGCGGGATCTCGCGCGCCAGCCGCTGACCGAGGCCGAGCTGGCGCCCTTCGCCGTGGTGGTGCTGGATCCGCCGCATGCCGGCGCGTTGGCGCAGATGGCGCGGCTGGCGGCGAGCGCGGTGAAGCGGGTGATCTATGTGAGCTGCAACCCGGTGGCGCTGGGGCGCGATGCCGCGATGCTGCGCGGCGCCGGGTTCAAGCTGCTCTCCGCCACGCCGATCGACCAGTTCCTGTGGTCGGCGCGGCTGGAGAGCGTGTGCGTATTCTCCCGGTAGGCTAGCCGGTGCAATCGTCCAGCATCTGGTCCATCGTCAGCGCCGCCATGGTGGTGCGCTTGGCACCCACGGGCTGGGCGGGGTTGCCGACGACGGTGGCGTAGGGCTCCACCGCGCGCAGCACCACGCTGCCGGCGCCGATCTTCGCACCTTCGCCCACCTCGATATTGCCCAGGATCTTGGCGCCGGCGCCGATCAGCACGCCGCGGCGGATCTTGGGGTGCCGGTCGCCGCCCTCCTTGCCGGTGCCGCCGAGGGTGACGGAATGGAGCATGGAGACATCATCCTCCACCACCGCCGTCTCGCCGATCACGATGGCGGTGCCGTGGTCGAACATCAGCCGGCGGCCGAGCTTCGCGGCGGGGTGAATGTCCACGCCGAACACCTCGGAGGAGCGGCTTTGCAGGAACCGCGCGGCGTGCTGGCGGCCGTGGCGCCACAGGTGATGCGCCACCCGGTGCGTCTGGATGGCGTGGTAGCCCTTGAAATACAGGAAGGCGGTGAGGAGATCGGTGATCGAGGGGTCGCGGTCACGCACGGCCAGCAGGTCTTCGGCGGCGGCGGCGGGGATTTCGGGGTCGTCCTCCATCGCCTCCAGGATCAGCGGGGCGAGGCAGGCGGCGCCGAGATCGGCATCTTCCAGTTTGTGGGCGAGGCGGTGGGCCAGCGCGTCGGCGAAGCTTTCATGGGCGAGCAGGCCGTGCTCCAGCGTGCGCATCAGCATGGGCTCGCGGGCGGCGGCCTCGCGGCCTTCGGCCACAAGCTCGTCCCAGGTGGCGCCACCGGCGGCAATGCGGCGGTGGCGATGGGCCATGGCGGCGGCGAGGTCGGCGCAGTCCCACATGGCTGGGTTCTCCTAAGGGAAGGAAGAGTCTTCTTTTTCTGAAGAAAAAGAAGCAAAAAGACTTTTATTCGTTTGCGCCCCGGGCGGCCGAGACCAGCAAACTCACAAAAGTTTTTTGGTTCTTTTTTTCAAAAAAGAACATCTTTCTTTCTAGACGTGAAAGCTCTCACCGCAGCCGCAGCGTCCTTTTTCATTCGGGTTCACGAAGGTGAAGCCGGAGGACAGCGCCTTCACCTCATAATCCATCGTCGTGCCGATGAGGAACAGCGACGCTTTGCGGTCCACCAGGACGGTGACGCCCTTGTCCGCCACGGTCTCGTCGCCGGGGCCGGGGGCATCGACCCAGGACATGTCGTAGGCGAGGCCGGAGCAGCCCTTGGTGTTGACGGAGATTCGCAGCAGCTTGCCCTGCTGGCCCTTTTCGTAGAGGGCGCGCAGGCGCTCGGCGGCAGTATCGGAAACCTGCATCAGCGGCGGCAGGGCGCGGCGCGGGCGGGCAGCGGGGCTTGCATTAGGGGGGGCGAGGTTCTCGGACATGACTGTTCGGCTCCTCAGTACATGTTGAGGGAAAGACGGGCGTCTTCGCTCATGCGGCTCTGGTCCCAGGGCGGATCCCAGACAACCTCCACGTCGCAGGCGGAGACGCCGGGCAAGGCCAGGATGGCATCGCGCACCTGTTCCGGCAGTTCCTGCGCGCTTGGGCAGGCCGGGGCGGTGAGGGTCATTTCCACCTTCACGGCGCCGGCATCATCGATGTCAATCGTGTAGATCAGGCCGAGCTCGTAGATGTTCACCGGAATTTCCGGGTCGAACACGCTGGCGCAGGCGGCGATCAGGTCGTCCTCGCTGGGGCGCGGCGGGGTTTCACCCTCCGGTGTCCAGGTGCCTACCGCGGCCTGCGGTGTGTTGATCGGGCCTTCGTTCATGGCCAGCCCCCGTTATGATTCGCTGGTTGCATTGGCGGCGCCGTCCAGCGCGGCGACGAGAGCATGCCACGGAAGCGCCGCGCATTTCACGCGCGACGGGTAGGCATGAACAGCGGCCAACGGCTTCAACGGCTCGAATTCCGCGCAGGACGGGCATTCGCCGGATTGGGCCATGGTGCGGAAGCGTTCGAACATCGCCTTCGTGTCGGCGGGCGCGCGGCCCTGGACGGCCTCCACCATCAGGTCGGCGGAGGCCTTGCTGATCTCGCAGCCGCGGGCGTCGAAGCCGGTCTGGCCGATGGTGCCGTCAGGCGCGAATTTCAGCCACACGGTCACGCGGTCGCCGCACATCGGGTTGTCCCCTTTGGCGGTGGTGTCGAAGGCTTCCAGCTTGCCCATGTGGCGCGGGCGGCGACCACGCTCCAGGATGGCGGCGTTGTAGAGGTCGCGCACGTCCTCGAACATCACGCAAAAAACTCGCGTATGCGGCCCAGCGTGTCGGCCAGGGCGTCGATTTCCTCGTGCGTGGTGTAGATGCCGAAGCTGGCGCGCGCGGTGCTGTCCAGGCCGAAGCGGCGCATCAGCGGCTCCGCGCAGTGCTGGCCAGCGCGCACCGCGATGCCCTGGCGGTCGAGCAGCGTGGCGACATCGTGGGCGTGGGCGCGATCCAGCGTGAAGGAGATGACGCCGCCGCGATCCTGGGCGCGGCCGATCACGGTGATGCCCTCGATGGCGGACATCTTGGCCAGCGCGTGGTCGGTGAGTGCGGCCTCATGCGCGGCGATGGCGGGGTAGCCGATCGACTCGATGAACTCGATGGCGGCATTCAAGCCGATGCCCTCGATGATCGCGGGGGTGCCGGCTTCGAACTTGTGCGGCACATCGGCCCAGGTGCTGCGCTCGTAGGAGACGGAGGAAATCATGTCTCCGCCGCCGAGGAAGGGCGGCATGGCATCGAGCAGCTCGCGGCGGCCCCAGAGCACGCCGATCCCTGTGGGGCCGTAGAGCTTGTGGCCGGTGAAGCAGTAGAAATCGGCCCCCAGCGCCTGCACGTCCACGCGGCGATGCACCACGGCCTGGCTGCCGTCGAAGAAGATCTTCGCGCCGTACTGGTGCGCCAGGGCGGCGAGGCGCTCGGCCGGAGTGTAAGTGCCGAGCACGTTGGACATGTGGGTGATGGCCACCAGCCCCACCTTGCCATCGGCCAGCAGCGCCTCGGTGCCGGCCATGTCCAGCTCGCCGGGATCGGTGATCGGCGCCACGCGCAGCTCGATGCCGTGGCTGTCGCGCAGCATCTGCCAGGGCACGATGTTGCTGTGGTGCTCCATGCCGGAGATCAGCACGGCCTGGCCGGGCTTCATGATGCTGCGGCCATAGCTATGGGCGAGCAGGTTGACCGCCTCCGTGCTGTTGCGCACGAACACGATCTCACTGCGGTCATTCGCGTTCAGCAGGCGGGCGGAGGCGTCACGCGCCATTTCATAGGCTTCGGTGGTGCGCTCGCTCATCCAATGCAGGCCGCGATGGATGTTGGCGTATTGGCGCTCCATGGCGTGCACCATGGCGTCGATCACCGCGCGCGGCTTCTGGGCGGAGGCGGCGCTGTCGAGGAAGACCAGGTCTTTGCCGCGGATCTTCTCGCCCAGGATGGGAAACTGGGCGCGGATGGACTTGAGATCGAAGGACTGGATGGCGTCGTTCATGTCTGGACTCTTCCCCCCTTGGCCCACCACGCCGCGATCGCGGCTTCCATGGCGGCGCGGGCGCCCTCGTGGCTGATCGGGTCCAGCGCCTCCGAGAGGAAAGCACGAACCAGGATCGCGCGCGCCTCGGCTTCCGGCACGCCTCGGCTGCGCAGGTAGAAGAGCTGGTCCGCATCCAGCGCGCCCACGGTGGCGCCGTGGCTGCATTTCACGTCGTCGGCGTAGATCTCCAGCTGCGGCTTGCTGTCCATCTCCGCGTTGGCGGAGAGCAGCAGCGCCTGGTTCATCTGGTAGCCGTCGGTCTTCTGGGCGACGCGGGCGACCTCGATCTTGCCCTGGAACACGCCGCGGCTCCGCCCTGTCAGCACGTTCTTCACCGTCTGCCGGCTGGCAGTGTTGGGGGCGTCGTGGCGCACGATTGTTGTGAAATCAGCGTGCTGCGAGGCGCCTAGCAGCTGGGCCGCGTTGAGATGGGCAGCGGCGTTGGGGCCGGCGAGGCGGGCATGCACCTCCATGCGGGCCAGCTTGGCGCCCAGGATCAGGGCGAAGCTGTCGTACGTGCCGCCCTCGGCCACCTCGGCATAGACGGTGGAGAGGTGGAAGGCCCCTGCCCCTTCATCCTGCGTGCGCAGATGGGTCACGGTGGCGCCCGCGGCGACCTCGAAGGTCAGCACGGGGTTGTGGAGGTACTCGCCGTCGCCGATGGTCACGTCCAGCAGGGTGAGCTGCGCGCCGGGCTCCAACACGATGTGGTGGCGCGGGTGGAACCCCACGGCGGCACCGGTGGCGAGGCTGGCGAGCAGCACGGTGCCGGCATCGGTGTTGGCGGGCACATGGATCGCCGCGCCATCCTCGGCGAGCATGGTGTTGAGCGCCACCAGCTTTTCGGCCGCCGGGCGGGCCAGCGTGCCGTAGGCCGGCTCGCCAGTGGTGACGCGGAAGCCCGCGGGCACGCCGGAAAGCTCGGAGTGGAAGCGCCCGTCCACGAACACCAGCCGCGTCGCCTCCACATGCGGCAGGCGGGCAAGCAAAGCGGCGGAGGGTTCGGCCTTGGCGGTGGGCTTGAACTGCGCCTCGGCGAAGGGGCGCAGCGCGGTGTAGCGCCAGGCTTCCTCGCGCGGGCCGGGCAGGCCGTTGGCGGCGAGCAGGGCGGCGGATTCCGCGCGGACATGGCTATCGCCGGGCAGCGTGGTCTTACGGGCCTGGTAGTCGGCCACGAAGCTGTCCGCCGCCGCCTTCAGCGCCGCGAGCGGGCCGGAGGGTGCGATGCTCATGCCGCCTCCGGGATGAAGGCCGCGTAGCCGCCGGCTTCCAGCGCGTGGGCCAGTTCCGGCCCGCCAGACTTCACGATGCGGCCCTGGGCCAGGATGTGCACGCGGTCCGGCACGATATGGTCCAGCAGGCGCTGGTAGTGGGTGATGACCAGGGCCGAGAAGGTCGGGCCGCGCAGGGCGTTCACGCCATCGGCCACGATCTTCAGCGCGTCGATGTCCAGGCCGGAGTCGGTCTCGTCCAGGATGGCGAGCTTGGGGCGCAGCAGGGCCATCTGCAGCACCTCGTTGCGCTTCTTCTCGCCGCCGGAGAAGCCGACGTTCACGTTGCGCTTCAGCATGTCGTCCGGCATCGAAAGGCGCTTGGCCTCGGCGCGGGCGAGCTTGAGGAACTGCACGGCATCCAGCTCCGCCTCACCGCGGGCGCGGCGCTGGGCGTTGAGCGCGGTGCGCAGGAAGTTGGCGTTGTTCACGCCCGGCAGTTCCACGGGATACTGGAAGGCCAGGAACAGGCCGGCGGCGGCGCGTTCCTCCGGCTCCATGGCCAGGATGTCCTGCCCGTCGAAGTTGGCGGTGCCGCCATCCACCTCATAGCCCTCGCGGCCCGACAGCACGTAGGAGAGCGTGGATTTGCCGGAGCCGTTCGGGCCCATGATGGCATGGACCTCGCCCTGCGGCACGGTGAGGTCGATGCCGTTGAGGATGGACTTGCCGTCGATGGAGGCCTTCAGGCCGTTGATCTGGAGCATCAGAGTCTTTCCTTAACCCACGGAGCCTTCAAGGGAAATCGCGAGAAGCTTCTGTGCTTCCACGGCGAACTCCATCGGCAGTTCCTTGAGAACATCCTTGCAGAAGCCATTGACGATGAGGCCGACCGCGTCCTCTTGCGAGAGGCCGCGCTGGCGGCAG
Source organism: Alphaproteobacteria bacterium (assembly GCA_026400815.1). Taxonomy (GTDB): domain Bacteria; phylum Pseudomonadota; class Alphaproteobacteria; order Acetobacterales; family Acetobacteraceae; genus CAMDGX01. The sequence continues at coordinate 166,844 of JAPLOI010000075.1, read as the reverse complement.
TAGAACAGCTGGTCCTCGGCGATCTTGGACGTGGTCGCCTCGTGCTCCAGCTTCGCGGTGGGGTTGCGGCTTTCGATATAGGGCACAGTGTGCGCCCCGCACTGGTCGCCGATCAGCAGGCTGTCGCACTGGGTGAAGTTGCGCGCGCCATCGGCCCGGCGGTCGATGCGCACCAGGCCGCGATAGGTGTTGTTGGAGTGGCCGGCGCTGATCCCCTTGCTCACGATCGTGCTCTTCGTGCGCTTGCCGATATGGATCATCTTGGTGCCGGTATCGGCCTGCTGGTAGTTGTTGGTCAGCGCCACGGAGTAGAACTCGCCCACGCTGTCATCGCCCTGCAGCACGCAGGAGGGGTATTTCCAGGTGATGGCGGAGCCGGTTTCCACCTGCGTCCAGCTGATCTTGCTGCGCGCGCCGCGGCAATGGCCGCGCTTGGTGACGAAGTTGTAGATGCCGCCCTTGCCCTCGGCATCGCCGGGGTACCAGTTCTGCACCGTGCTGTACTTGATCTGCGCGTCGTCGAACGCCACCAGTTCCACCACCGCGGCGTGCAACTGGTTCTCGTCGCGCTGCGGGGCAGTGCAGCCTTCGAGGTAGGAGACGTAGCTCGCCTCCTCCGCGATGATCAGCGTGCGCTCGAACTGGCCCGTGTTGCGGGCGTTGATGCGGAAATAGGTGGAAAGCTCCATCGGGCAGCGCACGCCCTTGGGGATGTAGACGAAGCTGCCATCGGTAAACACGGCCGAATTCAGCGCGGCGAAGTAGTTGTCGTTGGTCGGCACCACGCTGCCGAGGTATTTCCGTACCAGCTCCGGGTGCTCCTGCACCGCCTCGGAGATCGGGCAGAAGATCACGCCGGCCTTGGCCAGGGTGGACTTGAAGGTGGTGGCCACCGAGACGCTATCGAACACCGCGTCCATCGCCACCTGCGGGCGGTCACCATCGGCGGGGGCACCATCGGCCCCCTCCACGCCGGCGAGAATCGCGCGTTCCCGAAGCGGGATACCGAGCTTCTCGTAGGTGCGCAGCAATTCCGGGTCGACCTCGTCCAGGCTCTTGGGGCCGGGCTTCTTCTTGGGCGCGGCGTAGTAGTGCAGGTCCTGGTAGTCGATCGGCGGGTGGTTCAGCATCGCCCATTCCGGCTCGGTCATCTTCAGCCAGACGGCATAGGCGGCAAGGCGCCAGTCGAGCAGCCATTGCGGCTCGTTCTTGCGCGCGGAGATGAGGCGGATGATGTCCTCATTCAGGCCCTTGGGGGCCATCTCCATCTCGATATCGGTGGAGAAGCCCCATTTGTAGCCGCCTTCGGTGGCGGCCTGGACAGTGTCGAGGGTTTCGGCGACGGCAGGCATGGTTGGCCCCCCTTTTACTCGGCAGCGCGGGAGAGAAGCGCCGGCGCATCCGCAGGAATGCGGAAGGCCGGCGGAACGGATGCGGCACGCATGTCGGCCAGTGTGATGGACGACAGCGAATTCTGGATGGCGTCGTTCACTAGGTCCCACCGCCCCTTGACGGCGCAGACCGAGGAAACGTCGCAGCCGAGCGTGGAACCGTCCACGCAGGCCGTCAGCGCGATCGGGCCATCCACGGCGGTGATCACGTCGGCCACCGTTACCTGGCACAACGGGCGAAGTAGGCGGTAGCCGCCGCGCGCACCGCGGGTGGAGGCAACGAGCCCGGCGGACGCAAGCGCCTTCAACACCTTGGCCACGGTGGGCTCCGGCACCCCGGTGGCCGCGGCCAGGCCCGGCGAGGTCTGAACGCAATCCGGTGTCGGCCGCTCCCCCTCGGCGAGGCGGATCAGCACGACCACGGCATAGTCGGTGAGCTTGGACAGGCGCAGCATCGAAGCGTCCCGGAAGCGGTGATGGCTAATCGGACCCAACGGGTCCTGATTACCGGGAAATGGCCCACGAGACCCGGCACGTCAAGGCCGCACGGTCGGGTTCCCTGGATTGCCTGCGGGATAGACGGTTGCGCCGGCAGCAGGGCGGGTGCGGCACACCCGCCCCGGCGCGATCATGCTGTCGGGCGGATCATCTCGAACAGGCTGGAGATCTCGGTGTAGTCGCCGCGATAGCCGCAACGGGCGATCGGGCGGGCGCCGGCGGTGTCGAAGATGCCGTCCTTCAGCCAGCGGTCGTCGATATGCACGCCCACCACCTCGCCCAGCACCATCCAGCTGTCGAGCAGCTTGCCGTCCACGTCTGCCAGCTGGATGATTTGCGTCACCTTGCACTCCAGCGCGGCGATGGCCTCGGCCACGCGCGGCGGCTTCACCCGCGTGCTCGGCGCCATGGCCAGCCCGGCCATGTCGAACTCGTTCACGCCATGCGCCACGGGGGCAGAGGTGGCGTTCATGGCACGCGCCAGCTCGGCGCTGACCAGGGAGCAGGTGAATTCCCGCGTCGCCTCGGCGTTGTCGATGCTGTCCTTGCGGCCTTCCGAGTTGAAATAGACCATCGGCGGGAAGGAGGAGACGGCGTTGAAGAAGCTGTAGGGCGCGAGGTTGGGCCGGCCCTGCGCATCCACCGTCGCCACCCAGCCGATCGGGCGCGGGGCGACGATCGCCTTGAACGGGTCGTGCGGCAGGCCGTGGCCCTTACGGGGTTCGTAGAAATAGTCGCTCACTTGGCGGCCCTCCGTGCGTTCGGGCGGACCATACCGGGGGAGGCGCGGCGCTTCAAACCCCGGTTACAGCCCGGCGCACAGGCTCAGCGGCCAGATCTGCTGGGACATCTGCCTGATGTGCATCTCGGCATACACGTGCCGGCCGTGGAACAGCACCAGCACCGCCACGGCGGCCGCCGCCACGCCGATCCAGCCGCGCCGCAGCGCCGGGCGCGGGCCGGCAAGCAGGGCAAGCGCCACGGCGCCGGCCGTGCCGATCAACCCGCCGGCCACCACATCTGCCAGCGTGTGCACGCCGAGTTCCACGCGCGTGAATCCGACCAGCCCGGCCACGGCGGCACCGGCGAGGAAAGCCGCGCGCGGCCCGCCGATCACCAGCGCCAGCAGCCCGCCATACACCACCGCGGCCGAGGCGGTATGCCCGCTGGGGCTCAGCAGCCCCACCGGCGGCAGCAGGGACTGACAGGCCATGGTGGAGAGCTTGGCCACAAGCACCGCCCCGAGCGTAGCCGACACGGCGATGAACCAGGCCAGCGCGCCGCGCCACCAGCCGGCCAGCAACAGCACCAGGCCAACCGCCAGCAGCAAGGGCAGAATCACGGCCTGGTCGCCGAGATCGGTGATGCGATGCAGGTCCATGGGTCGCCGGACGCTTGGGTAAAGGGGAAGATGAAAACGCAGCCTGCCGCCGATCAATCAACGCAACATTAACACGAAACGCCGCCCCTGCCCCCACCATTGCGCGGCGCGGCCGGTTCCTGTCATGTGCCGCATATCCCGGCAGGAGGAACCGCCCCATGACCACCCGCAGGATCGGCGAAACCACCGTCACCCGCGTGTACGAAAGCGCCGGCCCCGGCTTCCCCGCCCAGCATTTGCTGCCGGACTGGGACCCCGCGATCCTGGCCGAACACGCCGGCTGGCTCTCGCCGAATTATTTCGAGGCCGCGACCGGCAAGTTCATCTCCTCCATCCATTCCTGGGTGATCCGCACCAAGCACCACACCATCCTGGTGGACACGTGCTGCGGCAACGGCAAGGACCGCCCGGGCTTCGAGCGCTTCCACATGCTCGATACCCCCTACCTCGCGCGCCTCGCCGAGGCCGGCGTGCAGCCGGAGGAGGTGGACTACGTGCTCTGCACCCACCTGCATGTCGATCACGTCGGCTGGAACACCAAGCTGCTCGATGGCCGCTGGGTGCCCACCTTCCCCAACGCCAAATACGTGTTCAGCAAGGTGGAGCGGGACCATTGGGACCCCGCGCTGAACAAGGACCTCGCCCCCGCCCAAGGCGCCATCTTCCAGGACTCCGTGCTGCCGGTGATCGAATCCGGCCAGGCCATGGTGGTGGAAATGACCGACCAGCTCGGCGACGGCCTTCTGATCGAGCCCGCCCCGGGCCATGCGCCCGGCCACGTCATCCTGCGCCTGCTCTCCGGCGGCGACCAGGCGGTGTTCCTGGGCGACGTGATGCACCACCCGATCCAGGTCTATCGGCCGGAATGGAGCAGCCGCTTCTGCACCGATGTTGTCCAGGCCGAGCAATCCCGCCGCCGGGTGCTGGAACTGTGCTGCGAAACCAATGCCCGCGTCTTCCCGGCGCATTTCGGCGCCCCACATGTGGGCTGGGTGCGCCGCGCCGGCGCGGGCTTCCGCTTCGAATTCGACCACGGAGAGACGGCCTGATGTCCCGCATCGTCGACCTGCCGCACAGCATCGCGCTGGAAGGCGTCAGCAATCTGCGCGACCTCGGCGGCTGGCCGACGCGCGATGGCGGCACGGTGAAGCGCGGCCAGGTGTTCCGCTCCGCCGCCCTGCACGGGCTGACGGAGAAGGACATCGCCGCGCTGCGTTCGCTGGGCGTGCACCACATCGTCGATTTCCGTGGCGACGGGGAGCGCGAGCGCTGGCCGACGAAGCTCACCCAGGGCGTGTCGATCCACGAACTGACCATCCAGCCCACCATCGGCGCCTCGCTGCGCGACCTGGTGCAGGACCCGAATTCCACTGCGGCAGACGTGGTGCGCGTGATGCGCGCGGCCTATGGCAGCTACATCACCGATTGGGCGCACCGCTACCGCACCATGTTTGACCTGCTGCTGCACGAGACGCCGGCGCCGCTGCTGTTCCACTGCACCGCCGGCAAGGACCGCACCGGGGTGGCCGCCATGCTGCTGCTCTCGGCGCTGGGCGTGGAGGAGGAGGTGATCCACCACGACTACCTCGCCACCAACCGCCTGTGGCGCCGCGATGCCGAGGTTTCGGCCGGGTTGCCGCCCGTGGTGGCCGATACGCTGCTCTCGGTACAGCCCGCCTTCCTGGAAGCCGCCTATGAGGCGATCCACACGGGCTGGGGCAGCATCGACGCCTACCTCCACCAGCAACTGGGGCTCGACGACGCTCGCATGGCCGTGCTGCGCGCCCGGCTGGTGGAGTAGCTCAGCTTCGCCCGACGGGCGGCCAGCCCAGGATGCCCTCCGGCCCCGGCCGGTTGCGCAGCCACCAGGACCAGTCCTGCGGGAGCAGCGCCACCGGGTCGGGCTGGCCGAGTTCGCGCGCGGCGTAGAACGGCCAGTGCGGGTTGGCCAGCGCCGGCCGGCCCAGCAGCACCAGGTCGATCTTCTCGTCGCGGATCGCCGCATCGGCCGCGGCGGGAATGCCGAGGTTCCAGCTGACGCCCACGGGGATGCCCACCTCGTGCCGCACCCGGGCCGCGCGCTCCACCATGAAGCCGACCTCATTGAACGGGACGTTGCGCACGTCGTCCGTGTTCATGCCCAGGCTGAGATCGGCGAGATCGAGCCCGTGGCCCTTCAGCTCGCCCACCGCCCACACCGCGTCGTCGAATTGCACGCCATCGGGGTGGAAATCGTCGCTGCCCAGCCGGATCGTCAGCGGCAGGCGTTCCGGCCATACCGCGCGCACCGCGTCCATCGCTTCCCGGTGGTAGCGCAGGCGGTTTTCCAGGCTGCCGCCGTAGTCATCGGTGCGCTGGTTGGCCAGCGGGGAGAAGAAGCTGGCGCCGAGGTAGCCATGGGCGAAGTGCATCTCCAGCCACTCGAACCCGGCCGCCAGGGCGCGCCGCGCGGCATCGGCATAGGCGCGGTGGATCTCGTGGATCTCCGCCACGCTCAGCTCCTGCACCGGATAGGTGTAGCGCCCGCCGAAGGTGATCGGGGAAGGCGCGCGCACCTGCCAGCCATCGGGGTGGTCTGGCGCGATCTGCGTCTTGCCGTCCCACGGCTTCTTCTCGCTGCCCTTGCGGCCGGTATGGCCCAGCTGGATCGCCGGCACCGCGCCCATGTCCTTGATGATGGCGGCCACGCGGGCCAGGCCCTCGATCTGGCTGTCGTCCCAGATGCCGGCGCAGCTGGTGCCGGTGCGGCCATCGGGCGTGATGGCGATCTGCTCCGGGAACACCAGCCCAAACCCGCCGGCGGCGCGCGAGCCCATCAGCATCACGTGGAAATCGCCCATCCTCCCGTCCACCGAGCGATACATCGTCATCGGCGACATCGCGATGCGGTTGCGCAGGGTCACGCCCTTCAGGGTGAAGGGGCTGAACAGATCGGGCATTCGGCGGTCCTGCACTGGCAAAGAGGCGCCGCATAGACCGGGCGGGCGGGATTGGAAAGCCGCCGCCCTACCGCACGCGCACCGTGGCACGGGCCGCGCTGCCTTCGGCATCGAGCACGGTCAGGCGGTAGAAGCCGGGCCCTTGCGGCAGCCAGGCCGCCTCGCGACGGGCCGGGTCGGCCGGCAGGCGTGCCCCGTCCACCAGGAAGGTCAGCGGCCTTCGCCCGCCCATCACCCGCAGCACCACCGGCCCCTCCCCGCCCAGCACGGCGCCCGGCGGCGGGAACAGCAGGCGCAGCGCTTCCTCCTGCCCGGCGCGTTCGCGGCTCGGCCCCGCCACACGCTCCGCCCGTGGCTCTGGGCGGGGGGAAGGTGGCAGCATGCCCATCACGCGCGACAGCAGCGGCAGCGCGAGGTTCCGCCCCGTTGCCCCCGGCAGCGGCGTGCCATCGGGCCTTCCAACCCACACCCCGGCCACATGCGCGGCATCGAACCCCATCGCCCAGGCATCGCGCCCGCCCCAGCTGGTGCCGGTCTTCCACGCCACGCCGGCCGGCCCGCCCTCCGGGAAAGGCTGCGTCAATACCTCGGCGATCACCTGCGCGCCGCGCGGCTGCAGGAAGGCCCGCGCCTCGTTCGGACCCGGCCGCAGCCGCAACGGCACCGCGCTGCCATCGGTGCCCAGCGCCGCATACAGCCCCGCGAGGTCCCGCAACGTGATCCCCGCGCCCCCCAGCGCCAGCGGCAAGGAAGGGTCCGCCCCCGGAGGCAAGTGCAGCGACGCCCCTGCCCCCTTCACCGCCGCGGCAAAGCGCAGCGGCCCCACGCGGTCCAGCAGTGCCACCGCCGGCAGGTTCAAGGAGCGCCGCAGCGCATCCGCCGCTGTCACCCCGCCCTGGAAGGTTCGGTCGAAATCCTCCGGCGCATAGGCGCCGAAGCGGCGCGGTAGATCATCCACCCTTGTGGCTGGCCCCGCGATCCCGTCTTGGAACGCCATCGCATAGATGAACGGCTTCATCGCCGAGCCCGGCGAGCGCACCGCGCGGCTGAGGTCCATCGCCGCCGCCCGGCCCGCCTGCATCCCCGCCCCGCCCGAGACCACCGCCCGCAGTTCCCGCGCCCCCATCTCCGCCACCACGATCGCCAAGGAAGCCCGCTCCGGCAGCCCGCGCAGCCGTTCCTCCGCCAAGCGTTCCAGCGCGCGCTGCAAGGAAAGATCGAGCACCGTCTCCACGCGCTCGCCCTTCAGCCCCGCCACCGCCTGCCGCGCGTGCCGTGGCAGCGCCACCCGCCGGTCCGGCACCATGCCGCCATCCCAGCCCAGGATCCGGTCCCTGAGCGCCCGCGCCCGCTCCGCATGCCGGTCTGGCCGCAGCGCCTCCGGCCGGCGCGGAATCGCCACCAGCAGCGCTGCCTGCGCGGCATCCAGGTGCTGCGGCCCAACCCCGAACCACGCCAGGCTCCCGGCCCGCACGCCTTCCAGATTGCCGCCATAGGGTGCCAGCGTCAGCCAGATGCCCAAAATCTCCCGCTTGGAGTAGCGCCACTCCAGCTGCACCGCGCGCGCCACCTCGATCAGCTTGCTGCGCACCGTCCGCGGCCGCGGCTCCAGCAACCGCGCCGCCTGCATCGTCAGCGTCGATCCGCCCGAGACGATGCGCCCCGCCCGGATGTCCTGCCAAACCGCCCGCGCCAGCGCCACGGGATCCACGCCCGGGTGCCACCAGAAGCGCCGGTCTTCCACCCGCACCAAGGTCTCGATCAATGCGGGCGATACGTCCTCAGCGCGCACGCGAAAGCGCCATACGCCGCCCTCGGCCGGCAGGAGCGCCAGCGTGCGGCCGTCACGTGCCAGCACCTCGGTGCCGACAGCGTGCAAGCGGCCGAGCGCCGGGGGGAAGGCTCGGTCCAACGCCCACAGCCCCGCGAGCAGGACAAGGAAACAAGCAAGAATCTTCTTTTTCTGTAGAAAAAGAAGCAAAAAGACTTTTCTCACTGGCACCCGAGAGCCAAACGAACAAAAGTTTTTTGGTTCTTTTTTTCAAAAAAGAACATTCTTGCTTGCCTTACTCCGTCGGCAACACCCGTATCTTCGCCAAGGCCTGCCGCGCGAAGATCGCCGGCCGATACATGTCAAACATCTCCGCCCCCGGCAGCTCAAAGAATCCCGGCGTCACTGCCCGCACCCGGGCCGCCACGCGGAAGCCCTGCTTCTGCTCTGTCAGCTCCAGCGCCGCGGCAAAGCGGTCATCCGCCGCAGGCTGTGCTTCAGTGGGAGTGAGTTCACCCAGCCACGGCATGCCTGGCACGGCACCTGCCGGCAGCCGCGCGGTGATTTCCCACCCCGCCGGCAACCCCTGCATCGCCAGCGCCCGGTGCCCCTCGCGCGTCTGCGCCTCGCCTTCCAGCAGCACCACGAACTCGGTGTTCTGCTTCAACTGGTCGAGGTTCAGGGCCGTGCCGTCCAGCGCCAGGAAGCGGCGCGAGATGCGCATGCCGTTGCGCGCCGCCGGCAATGCCTCGGCCGGCACGCCGGTGACGGAGACGCTCTGCCACAGCGGCCGGTCGGTGAGGTTGCGTGCCGCCACGGGGCCGGAAAGTTTCGCCGCCACCACCGGGCCCGAAAGCTCCCGCCCCTCGACGGAAACCCGCACCGGCCGCCCGTCGCGCCCCAGCGCCGCCGCCGCGGCGGCCATCCAGGCCTGCTCCTGGGTGGAAAGTGCCGCGGGCAGCAGGTCCACCCCCGGCAGGCCAGCCACCAGGCGTTGCAGGCGCTCCGGCAGCAGGCCGCTTTCCTTCAGCAGCACCGCCATCGCCGCGATGTCGCGCAGCCCGGTGCCGTAATCCGCCCCCCACCAGCGCCGCGCCGGCGTATCCAGCGCGGCGCGGAACATCGCCTCGGCGCGCGGGCGGTCGTGTGCCAGAGCAAGGGCCGCGGCCACCTGCGCCTTGGCCAGCGGCGTGGGCAGCCCGGCCGGGTTCTCGGCCATCACCCGCGCCGCACCCGGGCGGCCCTGCCCGGCCAGCGCCAGCACGTACAGCCGGTAGGCCTGCGCGGCCACGGCATCCGGCTGGCTGCCGGGATATTCGCTCTGCTCGTTGAGGTTCTTCAGCGCCTCGTCCAGCGCCGCCTCCGGCACCGGGGCACCGGCAGCACGCGCCCGCAGCAGGAACTCCACGGCATAGGCCGAAAGCCACGCCTCGTTCTGCCCGCCTGCGCTCCACAGCGCGAACCCGCCATCGTAGCGCTGGCGATCGAGCACGGAGGCCACGGCCGAGCCCAACCGGGCCGCGCGCTGATCGCCCGCCACCGGCCCATCGGGCAGCAGCGCCAGCGGCAGGCCACGGCTGACGGTCTGCTCCAGGCAGGCCATCGGGAAGGCATCCAGCGCCCGCACCAGGGCCGTCACGTCGTAGCGCACCGGCGCGCCGAAGCTCGCCTCCGCACTCCAGGTGCCGGGCAGGAATCGGCCCGTCGGCGGCTCCAGCCGCAGCTCCGCCCCAGGCGCCAGCTCGCTGCCCGCCACCACGCTGATCGGCCCGCGCGACGGGCGCACGGTGATCGCGGTGTCGCGCTGCAGGCTGAACCCGCCGGCCGCCGAGATGGTCAGCTTCACCACCCCGCGTCCGGCCCCGTTGGCGCGCAGCAGAGTCGCCGGCAGCGCCCGCGCCCCCGGCGCCAGCGTGGCGCTGATGGTCGTATCGCCCGCGATGGCCAGCGGTCCCTCGGTGGCGACCTGCACGGAGACCAGGCCTTCCGGCAGGTCGATATTGTGCAGCATCACCACCAGCCGCGCCTCATCCCCGGGTGCGAGGAAGCGCGGCAACAGCGCCTCAGCCACCACGGGGTCGCGCACCACGGCCGGCTTGCCGGCGGAGCCCACCTTGCTGCCCTGCCAGGCCACGGCCATCAGCCGCACCTCGCCGTTGAAATCCGGCATGTCGAGCGGCACCTGCGCGATGCCGTCCGCGCCCGCCTGCACCGGCGGGGTGAACAGCGTGACCGTGCGGATGGGGATATCCGGCAGCACGAAGCCGCCCTCGTCGCCGCCCTGCTTCAGCAGCGTGGCCTCGCCCTCGGCCGGCGCGATCAGCCGGCCCCAGTCGTCGCGGATATCCAGCCCCAGCCGCCGCCGGCCGAGATAATGCCCGGCCGGGTTCGGCGTTTCGAACCGCGTCAGGCGAAGAATGCCCTCATCCACCGCCGCCAGCGTCACCCAGGCGCCCGGCGCCACGCGCACCGGCACAATGCTGCGCGCACGGGGCGCCAGCCGCTCCGGCGTCTCGATCGCCACGGCCAGCGTGCGCGCGGCGGGATCGACGCCGACCCAGGTGAGGCCGATCGCCCGTCCCGGCCGGTCATTGCCCGAACCACCGCGGAACACATGCACCGCCACATAGGCGCCGGGCCCCCAGCTTTCCTCCACCGGCACGTCCACATCGGCGCCACCCGCCGGGACCGACACGGTGCGCAGCGAGAGCACCCGGTCCGACAGCACCGCCACCGTCGCTTCGCCGGCGAAGGGCGGCGCGATGTGCACCTTCACGCTTTCGCCCACCTTGGCCGCGCGCACGGCGGCGGACACATCCACCCGGTCTGGCACATCAGGGCTTTCGCTGGCCGCCCAGCCGGCACGGAAGCGATAAGTGGTCACCGCCATGCCGCCGGCCTGCGAGACCTCCACGCGGTAGCGCCCGAAATCCAGCTTGCGCGCGAAGCGGTGCGGCGTGCCGGTACCGATCGCGATGTCCTGCGTTTCCAGCGGCTCGTCGCGCCACACGGTCTCGTAGCGCGCGAGGGAGCCGCGCATCACCATCCGCCAATCCGGCCGTTCCCGCACCAGGCGCAGGCGGGCATTCAGCGGCACGCGCGCGCCTTCGGGCCCCACGGCCACGATGTCGAACCCGGCTTCCGCCTGGGCATCCACCGCATTGCCCTCGAACAGCGGCTTCAGCCCGATCAGCGGCCCCGCCGGGCGCACCGGCACGGAAACGCTGGCGCGCGAGGCGCGGCCGGCCGGGTCGTTCACCGCCACCTCGATCTCCGCCTTCAGCGCGAAGGTGGTGTCCGGCAGGCGGCCGACATTCAGCACCATCGTGGTGCGGCCCTGCGGATCCGTCTCCGCCAGCTCGATCTGCCGCAGGGAGGGCGCGAACACCTCGCCCACCTGGCCGATGCGATAGCCCGCCAGCGCCGGGAAGGGCGCGGGATCGGCCACCAGCCGCATCGTCGCCTCGCCGGTCAGCCCGGCGCCCGGCGCGCCATACAGGAAGCGCGCCGCCACCGGCACGCTCTCGCTGCGGCCAGCCACAAGTGCGGCCGGCAAGGGGCCGACATCCACCGCCATGCGGTCCGGCACGAAGGCATCCACGCGGAACCCGCCGCGGCCGATCGGCGGCAGCGCGGGGTCGGCATGCAGTTCCACCGTCCATGTGCCGGCCGAGGCCCCGGCCGAGAGTGCCACCGGCACATGGATCGAAGCCTCCGCCAGCCGCGCCGGCGTGGTCTTCAGGAAGGTCTGCCCGCCCGGCCGCTTCACCGTCACCTGCACCGGCAGGTCGGCCGGCAGGCCGGCGGCATCGCGCACCAGCGCCATCAGCTGCACCGTCTCGCCGGGGCGGAAGATGCCACGGTCGAACCACACGAAGGCGTCGATCGGCCCGGGATGCGGCATGCCTTCCACCCCGCGGTCCGACAGGTCGAAGGCGGCGGTGTTCAGATCGAGCGTGGCGAAATCCGTCTCCGCGAAGGCGTGGATCGACCCCGGCTCCAGCGTGCCCTCGCCGCGCAGCAGCGCGCGGGCGAAGCGCGCCACGCCGGCCTCATCGGTGGTCGCCTCGGCCAGGATGTCGTTGTTGCGCGCCAGCAGCCGCAGCATCACGCCCGGCTTCGGCTTCGCGTCGGAATAGCCGCGCACCTGCACCGTCAGCCCGTCCGAACCGCGCCACACCGTGGGGGCGAGGTCCGTGCGCAGGATCATCTGCACCGCCGAGGCACCGCGCCGGGGCGAGCCGTCGCCGATCTCGGCCGACAGCGCGTACAGGCCGGGGCCGGCATTCGCCAGCGCATCCGGCATCGGCAGCGCCGTGCGCGCGGGCTTGTTCGGCTCCCATTTCGGGATCTCCGCCGTGCCGGTCCACACCGTGCTGCCAGAGCTCTCAGCGATGCTGTCCACCGACCAGCGGTCGATCTCCTCGCCCAGGCGATAGTCGCGCATGAAGCCGGCCACATTGCGCTCGGTCATGCGCACCAGCGTCATCTTCACGCGGGACATGTTGACGGTGGTCAGCGTCACCGCCGGCGCCTGGCCGCGCGGCAGCACGAACATGCGCGTGTCGAACGCCACGCGCGGCTGGCGGTTCGGCATGGAAACATTGCCCCAGGCCTCCCGCATCACCGTGATGCCGCCCTCGCCCGGCATGCCCTGGCGCACCGTGATGCGCGTGGTGGCGCCGAACGGCAGGCCGGAGACGCAGATCTGGTCGCCCTCACGCGTTACGGCCGCGCCGGGCACCGGCGGGCTCAGCACGATCCAATCCTGCGGGTTGAAATCGGGCCGCCGGCTGGGCGGGGAGGTGAACAGCAGGCAGGCGCGCGCCGGCTCCGCCTCCGCCTCGGTGCGCACGCTGCGCACCTGCAGGCCGACCTCGCGCCGTGCCGCCTCCAGCCGTGCCTTGTAGTCGGCGTTGTCCGGCGCGCGTTCCACCACCTGCTGCAGCGCCTGCAACTGCTGCGCCGGGCGGTTCAGCACGCGCAGCGCATCGGCCACCAGCAGAAGCGGGCGGATCTCCGGCGCGCCGGGCTCGGCCATCTGGAAGGCCTGCCAGCCGGCCCACAGCGCCCGCTGCGCATCGGGCGGGGTGCGGCGCAGATAGGCATCCGCGAGGTCGACATAGGTCTGCACCACCGGCTCGCCCTGCGCCACGCGCAGTTCCAGCGCCGTCACCGCCGCGGCGAAATCCCGCTTGGCCAGCGCCGCGGCCGCCTGCTGCTCCGCCGTCTTGCGCGCTGCGGCTGCCGCCCCGCTGGGGAAGCGGCGCTGCAGCCCCTCCACCCAGGTGCTCGCTTCCTGCTCCACCCCGGGCAGCTCGAAATCCTGCGCCCGCGCCGGCACCACCGCCAGCAGCGCCAGCAGCAGGGCGGGGAGCAGGAGCCATAGGCGGAAATGCTTGAACATGGGCCGCTCCAGCGGAAAGGCGAAAATCAGGCATTGTCGGTGGAGAGTGCCGCCATCTCGGTATCGACGAGGCTGGCGATGCGTTCCACGAAGGGGCAGTGGATCGCCAGCTCCCGGAGCCCGTCGCGGGTGCGGTAGAGGTATTCGGCGGCAGTGCCCATGCGCCCGCTGGCGGTGGCGAGGCGACGCACCACCACCTCCTCCTCCAGGTCGCAATAGCCCGGGCCTTCGGGGTCGATGGTGAAGGCGATGCCGTGGTCCACCAGCGCGCCGGCGGGATCAAGCAGCGGCACCCAGCGCGGGATGTAGCCGCGCGCCACCATCTCGCGCCGCCACAGCAAATCCAGCTCCGGCGCGATCAGGTCTTCCGCGATGCGGAACGCCACCCCGGTGCAGCCGCCGCCGGGGCGCAGCCCCAGCATCAGCCCGGGGTTCTCCGGCGTGCCGCGCCCGCCCTTGGTGGAAAGGCAGAAATTGCGGTGCCAGTCCGGCGTGTGCGCCACCTCGCGCTGCACGTGGTGCACCATGGGGTTCCAGATCAATGAGCCATAGGCAAACACCCACACGCCCTGCCCCGCCCCGCCTGGACCGTCGTACTCCGGCCGTTCCTCCAGCAGGCGATGCAACGAGGCATTGCGCTCCTCGTCGCTCAGCACCCGCGTCTCGGGCGACCACTTGCGGATCTCCTCGGCCAGCCGGCCGGAGAGCAGGAATTCGCGGTTCAGGACGTGCTGGCTCATGGGTTACTGGCGCGCCTTCAGCAGGTCGCGGATTTCCTCCAGCAACACCTCCTGGCGGGAGGGCGCGGCGGGGGCGGCCGGCTTGGCCTCCTCCTTGCGCTGCAGGCGGGAGAGAACCTTCACCAGCCAGAACACCGCGAAGGCCACGATGGTGAACTGGATCACCGCGTTGATGAACAGGCCCACGTTCAGCGTCACGCCGCCGGCCTTCTGGGTCAGCTCCAGCGTCGCCAGGCGCTCGCCCTTCAGCACGACGAAGATGTTGCTGAAGTCGATGCCGCCCACCAGCAGGCCGATCACCGGGTTGAAGAGGTCCTTCACCAGGCTGGCCACGATGGCGGTGAAGGCGGCACCGATGATGATACCAACCGCGAGGTCCACCACGTTGCCGCGCATGATGAACTTGCGGAATTCTTCCAGCCAGTTGGGCGGGCGGATCGGCAGCTGTGCCATGGGATATGTCCTTCTCCGATGTTTTTTCAGGAAAGCGGCAACTGGCGGGTGATTTCGCCCGCCACCGAGTCGGTCGTGGCACGCCACACCCCACCCTGCCCCAGCATGCGCGAGAGCGCGTCCGTGAGATAGCGGATGCGCGAGGCCTGGCCGGTGAGCCAGGGATGCAATGAGAGGTTCACGGCCGCCCCGCCCTCGGCATGCAGCACGGCGAAGCTTTCGGCCACCAGATCAGCCCAGGCCTGCGGCTGGGTGCGGCGCAGCCACATCGCCTCCTGGTCGTTCCAATCGGCATGGGCCGGCAGGGCGAGCAGGCCGGAGGCGAAGCGGTACGGCCTGTCGTCGTTGCTCCAGTCGGTCGTGTAGGCAAAGCCCGCATCGGCCAGCAGCGCGGTGGTGCGGGTGCTCTGGTTGAAATCCTGCCCGCACCAGCCGGCCGGCGCTTGGCCAGTGGCGCGCTCCACCGCGGCGCGGCTTTCGCCGATCAACGCGCGTTCCGCCGCCTCGTCCATCGCCTGGGTGATGCGCCGGGTGGCGAAGGTGCCGTGCGCCAGGAAGCAGGCGCCGCGGCGGGCGCATTCATCCACCAACTCCGGCCAGCGCCGCGCCGCCTCCGCGCCCAATGCGACGGACGGCACCACACCGAAGCGGTCCAGCACATCCAGGATGCGGAAAATGCCGACGCGGGCGCCATAGAGGCGCTGCGACCAGGTCAGCCAATCCGGAAAGAATTTTCCCAAAGGCGAGACGATGCGCGGATCGGCGCTGGCCTCAGCGGGCGGTGCCACCTCCCAATCATCCAGCATCAGCGTCACGGTCAGCGCCGTACGTGCGCCGCCCGGCCAGGCAATGCGCGGGCCCTCCGCCAGGGTGCGGAACGGATGGAGCGCATGGTCCATCCCCGGCAGGCGCACCTCGCCGACAGGCGGCACCTTGCCGGGCCTATGCGCGGCCATGCAGCGCCTCCCGGGCCGCGAGATGCGCCTGCATCGCCGGCAGGTGATGGGTGCGGTAGTGGGTGGCGATCTCGCCCGCCGTTGCGCACCACACGCCGGGGTGGGAGAGCATATAGGCCATCACCTGCTGGAACTGGCGGATCCGGCCGGGCTGGCCGACCCAGAACGGGTGCACCGCCACGCACATCACCCGGCCCTGCTCGGCACCCTCGGCATACACCGTGTCGAAATGGTCGCGGATCTGGCGGCAGAAATCGCCGATCTCCTCGCCGCGGCGGGAGACGATCACGTCGTTCAGCTCCATCGTGTAGGGCACGCTGAGCAGCGGCGAACCGTCCGGCCGCGGCGCCTTGGTGATCAGCGGCGTCGGCTGGTCGTCGTGATACAGGTCGCAGGTATAGTCGAAGCCGGCCTCGGCCAGCAGGTCGAAGGTGTTCAGCGTGTTGGTCACCGCCGGGCTGAACCAGCCGGCCTGCTCGGTGCCGACGAACCGGCGATGGATCTCCCGGCTCTCCTGCATCGCCGCGCGCTCTTCCTCCGGGGTGAAATCCCAGTGGTAGCGGGTGTTGTAGATGCCGTGGCTCATCAGCTCCCAATCGCGCTTCAGCATACCCTCGGCGATCGCCGGGAAATGCTGCAGCACGGCCATCGAAACGCTCACGGTGCATCGAATTCCCAGCGCGTCGGTCGCCTCGAACAGCCGCCACAGCCCCACGCGGTTGCCGTAGTCGCGGATGGAATAGCCGAGCACATCCGGGTGCGGGCTGCGCGGCCAGGGGTCGCGGGTGCGCTGGAAGGCGGGCAGGAATTCGTAGTGCTCGATGTTCGGGCACAGCCACAGCGCCACCCGCGCGCCACCGGGCCAGGTCAGGCGCGGGCGATGCCGGATCGGCGAATAGGCGACGAGGTCGGGCTGCAACCCTCACGCTCCCGGGTAACGATGCGACACCATACCAGCCCCGGGCGCGCCGCGAAAATCCCGCATCGCGCCACGCTCCTGCCCTACAAGAGCGCAATGCAGGCTGCCCTGCCCGAGTCGGGCAGCACGATGGAGGACCCAAGCATGCGCGTTCTGTTTCTCGCGGCCACCGTCGCGCTGCTGGCCGGCTGCGGTGCCAGCCAGTTCGACCGCGTCTCCACCGGCGCCGGCACCGGTGCGGGCACCGGGGCGGCGATCGGGCTGTTCGGCGGGCCCATCGGCGTGGGCCTGGGCGCGGCGATCGGTGCAGGCGTCGGCGCCGTCACCGGTGGGGCCACCAGCCAGGACCAGCTGGACCTCGGCAAGCCGGTCTGGAAATAACTCATGCCGGCCCGCTTTGACCATGAAGGATGGGTCAAAGCGGGCCGGCATGAGTCTTTGCTTTGGCGCGCGGCCGCCGGCCAACCCCGCGCGCGATACCAAACTGCGCAATGGCCGGAAGAGTCAGCCATTGCGCCGTTTGGTATCAGGCGCCGCCGGCGACGTAGGCGCGCAGGCCGTCCACCTCGGCTTCCTGTTCCATCATGCGCGCCTTCACCACGTCGCCGATGCTTACCAGCCCGGCGAGGCGGCCGTGGTCCACCACCGGCATGTGGCGGAAGCGGCCCTCGGTCATGGCGCGCACGGCTTCGTCGTAGGTGGTGGCGAAGCCGGCGGTGATGACATCGGCCGTCATCACCTCGCCCGCCCGGCGCGCCAGCGCCGCGGGTCCGTGTGCGGCCAGGGCATAAACGATATCCCGCTCGCTCAGGATGCCGGCCACGTCGCCGGCGGGGCCCAGCACGACCAGCGCGCCGATGCGGCGGGTGGCGAGATCTCGCACCGCATCCGCCAGAAGGCAGTCCGGCGTGGTGGTGGCAACGAAGCTGCCCTTGTGCTTCAGGATGGCGGCGACAGTCATGGCCCGGTCCCTCCGTTGTTGGCGGAGGCGCCTCCCCTGTCGGGACGGCTAGGCTTGGTCGGCGTGGCTGGGGAGGAGCCCCGCACGTGTTCGGGCAGTCTGCGCGCGTTCGGGGCGCCGTTTCAACGTTATTGCGCTGGCGTCAGCTGCGTGGCCACCAGGCTGGCGAAGGGGCCGCCCTGGGCCACCAGCTCGGCGAAGCTGCCGCGTTCCACGATGTGGCCATGCTCGAACACCAGGATCTGGTCGGCATCGCGCACGGTCGAGAGGCGATGGGCGATGATGAAGGTGGTGCGGCCGGCCATCAGGCGGCGCAGCGCGCTGGCCACGCGGGCCTCGGTGGCGGCATCCAGCGCACTGGTCGCCTCGTCCAGCACCAGGATCGGCGGGTCCTTCAGCAGGGCACGCGCGATGGCCAGGCGCTGGCGCTGGCCGCCGGAGAGGCTGGCGCCGCGTTCGCCCACCATGGTGTTGTAGCCATCCGACTGGCGGATGATGAATTCATGCGCGTCCGCCACGATGCAGGCGGCCTCCAGCTCCGCCTGGGTAGCGTCCGGCTTGCCGATCAGCAGGTTCTCGCGGATCGTCCGGTTCAGCAGCATTGCCTCCTGGAACACCACGCCGATGTTCCGGCGCAGCGATTCCACCGTCACGTCGCGCAGATCATGGCCGTCGATGGCGATGCGGCCGTGCTGCGGGTCCCACATGCGTTGCAGCAGGGCCATCGCGGTGCTCTTGCCGGCGCCGGTATGCCCCACCAGCGCCACCACGCTGCCCGGGGCAGCGGTGAAAGTCACATCGGCCAGCACGCGCTCGCCGCTGGGGTAGCGGAAGCCCACCTGCTCGAAGGCCACCTCGCCGCGCTGCACCGAAAGCGCCGGAGCGCTGGGCTTCTCCGGCACGGTGCTCTGCGCATCGAGCACGGCGAAGAAGGCGTTGAGGCCGGGCACCTCGCTGAACAGGCGGGCGAGGAAGATCATCGCGCTGTCCAGCCGGTTGATCAGCAGGGTGGCGAGGCCCATGAAGCTGACGATCTCACCCACCGTCGCCTGGCCGCGCAAATGCAGCACGGTCCCATACACCACGATGGCAATCACCGTGATGGTGCAGGCCGCGCGCGTCATCACCCCCACCACGGCCCACCAGTTGAGCACCGGGAACTGGTGCTGGATCACCTTCTGCACGATCTCGCGGAACAGCGACTGCTCGGCGGCAAGGCGGGTGAAGCTTTGCATCACGATCACATTGGCCAGCGCATCCTGTGCGGTCCCAGCCAGCTGGATCTGCCAGCGCTGGGCGCGGGCCTGGCCTTCCTCGGTATGCGTGATCACCAGCACGGTGGCGATGCAGAACAGCAGCGTGAGCGCGATCAGCAACAGGGCGAGGCGCCAGTTGAGGAACACCGTCAGCGGCAGCAGCACGATGGCGGCAACAAAGGTGGCGAGCTGGTCGCGGAAGAAGCTGAGCCAGAGCCAGAACAGCGAATCCGCCCCGCCGATCATGGTCTTCACCAGCCGGCCGGAATGGGCGTCGCCGTGGAATTCCGGCGGCAAATGCAGCACGTGCCCGAAATAGCGCGCCATGGCCATCAGGCGCATGCGATGGGCCATGCGCTCCGCATGCAGGGTGGAGACGATGCTCGCGCCGATGCCGGCGATGCCCACCGCGGCCCAGATGCCCAGCAGCGTGCCGCCTTCCTGCCAAAGCTGATCGGTCGTCATGGTGGAGGACCGAGTCAGCAGCTCGATCACACGCCCAAACAGCAGCGGATCGACGAATTGCAGCCCGGCAACCACGAGGTTGGCCAGCACCAGCATCGCCGCGATCCAGCTGTGCTGGCGCAGCGTGCCAAGGGCGCGCAGATAGGTTCGCAGGAAGACCATACAACTATGATGAGCGAGGGGTGCGGCAAAAGCGGGGCGGGATGGTCACACCTTCGTGGCGGTGTAGCGCATGGTGGGGTTCACGAATTCCTCCTGCGCGGCAACGGTGAGGATCTCGCGCGACTTCGCCTCCGCGGTGCGGCGCAGCAGGCCGTGGATGGAGGAGCCGGCGCGGGACAAGGCCTCGGCGGCGCTGCCGGTGGCGATGCGGTGGAACAGGAACAGCGCCGAGATGGCATCCCCTGCCCCGTTCACCTGCACATCCTCCAGCGGGGTGCGCAGCAGCCAGTACTCGCCGCCCTCCCCCACCATCATGTCCATCGCATTGTCCGGCGTGGCTTCGGTGCGCAGGCTGGTGACCAGCACGGTGCGCGGGCCCTTGGCCTGCAGGGTGGCGATGGCGGCCTTGGCTGCGGCGACGGTGCGGACCTCCGTGCCGAGCAGGCGTTCCACCTCGTAGCGATTGGGGGTGATGATATCGGCGGCGGGAATGGCGTGGTCGCGCATGAAATCGGCGATGCCCGGGCGGACATAGTCGCCGGTGTCGTCGTCGCCGATCACGGGGTCGCAGCAATAGAGCGCATTCGGGTTGGCCGCCTTCACGCGGTGGGCAGCGCCGAGGATCGCCTCCCCGATCGAATGGTCGCCCATGTAGCCAGACAGCACGGCATCGCAGCGCGGGAAGGCACCGCGCGCCTCGATACCCTCGATGATCCGGGCCACCTGGGCGCCGGAATAGACATCGCCGGTCCAGGCGCCGTAGCCGGTGTGGTTGGAGAACTGGACGGTGTTGACGGCCCAGACATCGGCGCCGAGGCGCTGCAGCGGGAAGACGGCGCTGGCATTGCCGACATGGCCGTAGCTGACCCAGGACTGGATGGAGAGGATGTTCATACGGGGATCATACCGGGATTGGCGCGGCGCTTGCCATAGCGCGGGCGGCGGCCTAACCGGATGAAACACTGCCAACCGGGGGTCTATCGCATGTCTGTGCCGAAGCTGTTCCAGCCGATCGAGCTGCGTTCCGTCACTGCCCGCAACCGCATCTGCGTGGCGCCGATGTGCCAGTACAGCGCAGTCGATGGGCTGGGCGACGACTGGCACATCCAGCAACTGGGCGCCAAGGCGATGGGCGGGGCCGGGATCGTGATGGCCGAGGCCACGCATGTGAGCGCCGTGGGGCGGATCACGGCGGGGTGCCTCGGTGCCTATAATCCGGCGCACCAGCACCTGCTGGGCCGGCTGGCGAAGATCATTTCCTATGGCGGTGCGGTGCCGGCGATCCAGATCGGGCATGCCGGGCGCAAGGCCAGCTCGCAGCGCCCGTGGGAGGGCGGCAAGCCGGTCACGCTGGAAGCCGGCGGGTGGGAGCCGGTGGCGCCAAGCGCCATCCCGGCGGTGGACGGCGCGACGGTGCCGCATGCGCTTTCGGTTTCGGAAATCCAGGGCATCGTGGACCAGTTCGCCGCCTCCGTGCGAATGGCGCGGCTGGCCGGGTTCAAGCTGGTGGAGATCCATGCCGCGCACGGCTACCTGCTGCACGAATTCCTCTCGCCGCTCTCGAACACGCGCAACGACCAGTACGGCGGCGACCTCAAGGGCCGCTCGCGGGCGCTGATGGAGATCGTGGAAGCGGCGCGCGCCGAATGGCCGGACGAACTGCCGATGTGGGTTCGGCTTTCCTGCACCGACTGGACGCCCGGCGGGCACACCATCGCGGACAATATCGAGATCGCGAAGATGCTGAAGGCCACCGGCAAGGTAGACCTGATCGACTGCTCCTCGGGCGGGGTGTCGCCCAAGCAGGTGATCCCCTCGATCCATCCCGGCTACCACGTGCCCTTCGCCGAGGCGATCCGGCGCGAGGCGGGGATCGCCACCGGCGCCGTGGGCATGATCACGGCGGCGGAGCAGGCGGCGGAGATCGTGGCCAATGACCGGGCCGATATCGTGCTGGTCGGCCGGGCGCTGCTGGCCGACCCTGCCTGGCCGCTGCATGCGGCAAAGAAGCTGGGGGCGCCGATGCCGCTGGTGAACCAGTTCCTGCGGGCGAGCGTGACCGGGGCCTAAGGGAAGGAAGCGGTTCTTTTTTGAAAAAAAGAACCAAAAAACTTTTGTTCGTTTGATGCGGATGGACTTGGTCTTTCCGCATCAAGCGGAGAACATCCTTTTGCCTTTGAAGCTGAATTACTGCCAACCCGGTATCGTGTAGGGGCATGGGAACGAACCAATCGCACGGCACGGCGTGGAACGGGCGGCTGGTGCGTTGGTACCTGGCGGGCAGCCTGTTCAGCGTGCCGCAGGCGGCAGGGCCGATCGCCTTCGCGCTGCTGGCGCTGCCGCTGACCGGCAGTGCCGAGAGCGGGGCGGCAATCGTGCTGGCGATGACGCTGGCGCAGGTGGCAGGCGCGGTGCCGGTGGCGCGCTGGGGCCGGGCCTTCAATATCGTCAGCTATTTCCGGCTGCTGGTGGCGATCCGCACTGCGGCGCTGCTGGGGGTGGCGGGGCTGGCGGCTTCCGGGGCACCGTTCGCGGCGCTGCTCGGCATGGCCGCGCTGGCCGGGTTGGTGAACGGGGCGGCGTTCGGCTACCAGCGCTCCGTGGTGAACCACCTGGTGGCCGCCGGCGGCATGCCGCGGGCGCTGGGCATCGCGGCAACGCTGAGCGAGACCACCTTCGTGGCCGCACCTGTCCTGGCCTCCGTGCTCGGCACCGTGGATGCGGTGTTCGCGCTGCTGGTGCTGACGCTGCTGGGCGGCCTGCCGGCGCTGCTGATGCCGATGGTGGCGCAGGCGCGCGCACCGGCGCAGCCGGAGGGGCACCGGGGCCGGCTGATGCGCCGGTCCACCGTGATGTGGCTGGGGGCGACGCTGGCGAACAGCGCCGTGGTGTCTTCCATCGAGGTGGGGGCGGTGGCGCTGGCGATGCGCTACGGCATGGCGCCGGCGATGGGGTTCGTGTTCACGGTGGCGCTGTGTGCGGCTTCTGTGGCCGGCGGGGTGTGGGTAAGCGTGCGCAACCGGCCGCCGCAGCGCGGGCGCGTGGCGGCGCTGATGGCCGCGATGGCGCTGGGGTCGGCGCTGGTGGCGTTGCAACTGCCGGTGCCGGCAACGGTGGCGGCGGTGGTGCTGGTGGGGTGCTGCATGGCGCCGCTGAGCACAGCCTATTCGCTGCTGCTGGACGAGGTGGCGGCGGCGCATGAGAAGGCCGAGCTGTTCGCGCTGCAACGGACGATGAATGCGGTGGGAATCATCGTAACCAGCGCCACGCTGAGCGCAGGGTCGCTGGCGCTGACGCAATGGGTGGCGGTGGCGGTGATGGCGGGGATGGCCGCGGTGGTGGCCGTGGCGGCGTGGATGGGGCGGCGCGGGCCAGGTTGACCGCACTGGCCCCAGGGCAGGGCTTGCGGCAGGAAGGGTGGATGGCAGTGGATACGGACCGGTGCGTGCTGGGCATCATCGCGGGTGGCGGGGCAATGCCGTTGCGCGTGGCCGCGGCGGCGCGGGCGGCGGGGCGCCAGGTGTTCATGGTGGGGCTGGAGGGCTTCGCGAAGCCGGCCGCGTTGGCGCCGTGGCCGCATGCCATGGCGCGGATCGGCGCGGCGGGGCGCATCCTGGATCTGCTGCGCGCGCAGGGCGTGCGCGACGTGGTGCTGATCGGCACGGTGAAGCGGCCCGGCTTCTTCGACCTGCGGCCGGATGCCGAGGGGGCGAAGCTGCTGGCGCGGATCGGGCGGGCGGCCTTCGCCGGCGATGACGGGCTGCTGCGCGCGGTGGTGAAGGTGCTGGGGGAGATGGGGTTCACCGTGCTGGGCGCGCATGAGGTGCTGCGCGAGGCGCTGGCCCCGCTGGGGCTGCTGACACAGGCCGCACCAGATGCGCAGGCGATGTCCGATATCGCGCGCGGGGTGGCGGTGGCACGCAAGCTGGGCGAGGCCGATGTGGGCCAGGGCTGCGTGGTGCAGCAAGGGCTGGTGCTGGCGGTGGAGGCGATCGAGGGCACGGATGCGATGCTGGCGCGCTGCGCGGGGCTGCGGCGCGAAGGGCCCGGCGGCGTTCTGGTGAAGATCACCAAGCCCGGGCAGGAGCGGCGGGCGGATCTGCCCACGCTGGGGGCGGAGACGGTGCGCGGCGCGATCGCGGCCGGGCTGCGCGGCGTGGCGTTCGAGGCCGGGGGGGCCATGCTGGCCGAGCGGGCGCAAGCGGTGGCGCTGGCGGATGAAGCCGGGGTGTTCCTGCTGGGGTTCGACCCCGCCACGGTGGGGGCGGGCTGAAGCCCGCCCTACGGTTGCAGCGCGATCAGGCGCGCATGCGGTCCCAACGGTCCCGGATCTGATACCAGGTGCCGATAACGGGCAGGAACCAAGGATTCCCCGTGTAGAGCGGGTGATCCGGAAAATCCCCTTCCTCAAACGCGTGGGTGCGGTTGGCAACACCGGCGATGCGCCGCGCCGTCTGGGTGCCGAGATAGGTCATCATCGCCACGCCGGAGCCATTGCAGCCGGTGAGGTAGTGCATGCCGTCGATCTGGCCGGAATGGGGCAGCGCATCCAGCGTGAAGGCAACGTTGCCGGACCAGGCGTGGGTGACGCGCACGCCCTTCAACTGCGGGAAGCGGTCGGTCATGAAGCGGTGCAGGATCGGCGCGCACACCTCCGGCCCCGCGTTGGTGAAGCGCGCGCGACCGCCATAAACAACGCGCCTGCCATCCGGCGAGAGCCGGTAGTAGCTGAGGATGCGGCGAGTATCGGCCAGGGTGCGGTTCCTGGGGATCAGGCTGCGGGCGAGATCCTCCGGCAGTTCCTCGGTGGCGATGATGTGGCTGCTGGCGGGGATCACGCGGCGCTTCAGCTGCGGGGTAACGTCGCCGGTATAGCCGTTGGTGGCGATAACGACCTCAGCAGCCTCCACATCGCCGCGGGCGGTCTTCACCAGCCAGCCGGTGTTCTGGCGGGTGATCTTCTGCACCCCGGCATGGCCGCACACGGGAATGCCGCGGGCGCGCACGCGGTCGATCAGGCCCTTCACGTAGAGTGCCGGGTGGAGCTGGCCGGAGCGTTCCACCACCATGCCGCCATGGTAGAAGTCGCTGGCCATTTCCTCGCGTAGGCGTTCGCGCGGCAGCATATAGGCGCCGGATTGGGCGCTTTCGTTGAGGCGGGCGATCTTCTTGGCCTGGCTGTCGTAATGCTTGGGCGTCCAGGCGCCGACAAAGCGGCCGGAGCGGCGCCAGAAGCAGTCGATGCCTTCCTGCGCGATCAGGTTCTCGATGGTGGCGAAGGCGTCTGACCCATCCGACAGCAAGGCATGGGCGCGCGGGCTCTCGGGGTCGAGGCTGGAGCCGGTGATGGACTTGCCGATGTTCACGCCGCCGGAAACGCCGCCGCCATTGCGGGAGGAAGCGCCCTCACCGGGGGCGTTGGCTTCCAGCACCACGCACTCGATGCCGAGCTTGTTCAGCTCCAACGCGGTGGCCAGCCCGCCATAGCCGCCGCCGACGATGGCGACCTGGGTGGATGTCGGCACGTCGGTGGGCTGTTCGTCCTTGGGTTTCCAGGCGTCCCACCAATAGGGGGCGGGCTGGTAGTCGGGATGGAAGACATCGCTACGCGGCATGGCGGAGGCCCATCGTGTCCATCAGGGCGCGGATGTAGCCGTAGCAGAAGGCAAAGGCGACGCCTTCGGGATCTCGCCCGTCGATGGTCGGCACATGGTCTGGCATCACCATGTGCCGGTAGCCGAGCTCATGGTACAGAGCCAGCGATCGGGCCATGTCCATGTCCCCTTCATCGGGGAAGGTTTCGTGGAAGCCGAGCTTGCCGCCCTTGATGTTGCGGAAATGGACGTTGAAGATCTTGTTGCGCGAGGCAAACCAGCGGATGACGTCGGCGATCTCCGCGCCGGGGTTGTCGAGCATCTCGCCCACCGAGCCCTGGCAGAAATTGAGGCCGTGGTACTCGTTCTCATGCATCTGAACGAAGCGTTGCAGCCCCGCGACGGTGCCCAACACGCGGGTCACGCCCCGCCAGCCCGGCGGCGTGTAGGGGTCGTGCGGGTGGCAGGCCAGGCGGATGCGGTTGGCGGCGGCGACGGGGACGACGCGGGCCAGGAAGTAGTCGATGCGCTCCCAGTTCTCCTCCTCGCTGACCACGCCGGCCATGCCGGGGCCGGCCTTGTGGTCGGCCTGGTCCCAGTAGAAGGCGGCATTGCGTGAGCCGCCGCGGCCGGGGAAGGCCGGGGTGCGCGGGATGCCGATGATGTTCATGTTGTATTTGGCGGCCGGGATGCCGGCCTGGGCGAGGCGCTCGATCAGGCGGCAGATGCTGTCGATCTCGCGGTCCCGCTCCGGGGATTTGCCGAGCAGGATGTGGGGGCTCTCCTGCTCCTCCATGCGCCGCGAGTTCATCGGCAGCTGCACCATGTCGACCGTGATGTTGAAGCGGCCGATATGGTCGCGCAGGCGCAGCAGGTCCTCCAGCGTCCAGTCATGCGGGTTCCCAGGCGGGTCGGCGCAGATATGCGTCACGCCGAGTTGCGCCCAGACGCGATAGTCGTCGTCGTCGCGGGCGGCGAGTTGGGTGCCGAGATGCATGGGGAGCCCTAGATGTCCGCCGGGGGCATGCGCCACATGCCGGCTTCCCAGCCTGCGGCGTAGCGGTTGTTGGTGTTGTCCGGGTTCCGGTTGACCAGTGGGCGGGCGAACATGGGGTGGCGCATGGAGCGCACCTCGTGCTCGATCGTGCTGAGCACCTTCCCGGTATCCAGGCAGACGATGTCCTGGAAGCGGTACTGGCTTTCGTTGGATTCCTCGGTGATCAGGCCGCGGTCGCGCAGCTTGCGGTGCGGGCCGGAGAAATCGGCGAAGGCAACCTGGATGTGGTGGCCGTCGAACGGCACGGAAGCGCGCGGGGTTTCGCGGTAGAGCACGCTTTCGGAAAGCCCGATGGGGATGCGCGCGAACTTGCCCGCGCTGTCCTCGCCCACGGTGCCGCCCGATTGGATGATTTCCTGATAGAAACGGACGATGCCCTCGCTGGAGCCGGGCAGCGCATCCACCTCCACATAGGGCATGCCGAGGTTCATGCGGCCGAAGCGTTTCGCATCCGGCGCATGAACACGGATGGCGTTGCCCCAGGGGCAGGTCACCTCGGTGGTATCGCCGCTGCGCTTATAGGCGAACTTCGTGCCTTCCAGTCGCGGGGCGACGGCGCGCAGGCGGGCCTCCATCGCGTCGGGGTCCGGGATCACCAGGCCGGTGGTGCCGCGCAGCACCTGGGCGGGGCCGACAGGGAGGTGAAACTGGCTGATGCCCACGTTCACCCACATGTTGTCCACGCCGGTCTGCAGATAGGGGTCGCGGGTGAGGCCGAGGCCCTGCACGTAGAACAGGATGGCGATGCGCTGATCCGGCACGCGAACATTGACATGGCCGAGCTCGACCATGTTGCCCACATCCTGGGTGGTGCGGTCGAAGACCGGTTTGGCGGTTTGGGCGTCCATCTTGTGTCTCCCCGAGAGTTTTATGTGCCGGTCCAGATCGGCGGGCGCTTGTTGAGGAAGGCGTCGATCCCTTCGGCGGCGTCGTGGGCCATCATGTTGCGGGTCATGACGGCGGAGGCATAGGCGTAGGCATCCGAGAGTGGCAGCTCGGCCTGGCGGTAGAAGGCTTCCTTGCCGATGGCGAGCGTGAGCGGGCTCTTGGCGGCGATCTGCCGGGCCAGCGCGGTGGTGGCGGCTTCCAGCTCCGCTTCCGGCACCACGCGGTTGACCAGCCCGATCTCGCGGGCGCGGTCGGCAGCCAGCATGTCTCCGGTGAGCAGCATCTCCATCGCGTGCTTGCGCGGCACGGCGCGGGAAAGTGCCACCATGGGGGTGGAACAGAACAGGCCGATATTCACGCCAGGCGTGGCGAAGCGGGCGGTCTCAGCCGCCACAGCGAGATCGCAGGAGGCAACAAGCTGGCATCCGGCGGCGGTGGCCACGCCGTGCACCTGGGCGATGACCGGCTTGGGCAGGTTCATCACGCGCTGCATCATGCGCGAGCACAGCCTGAATGTGGCCTCGGCACTGGCCTCAGAGGCGTTGGCCCGCATCTCCCGCAAATCATGCCCGGCGCAAAACGCGGGTCCGGCGCCGGCGATGACCACAACATGCACGGTGGCGTCCGCAGCGATCGCAACCAGCTCCGCATCCAGCGCGTCCATCAGCGCCATCGACAGGGCGTTGCGCGCCTGCGGGCGGTTGAGGGTAAGGCGCGCAATGCCGGCCGCATCGTGGCGCAGCAGGGGGGCAGTCTGCACCGTGGTGCTCATGGCTTGATCCTCCGGGGCGCGATGTTCCGCCTTTTCTTGGTTTCGGCCAAGCGGTTTGCGCGGAGATGATTGTTCTCCCGCATCGTGTATTCGTGGTAGCTTATGCTCTGTAACTGGGAGCAACAGGGATGATCTTTCGCCAGCTGTTCGACCAGGTGTCCGGCACCTATTCCTACGTGCTGGCGAGCCGGCGCGGCGGCGAGGCGTTGATCATCGATCCCGTGCTGGAGAAAGTGGATCGCTACCTGCAGCTCATGCGGGAGCTGGACCTGAAGCTGGTGAAGGCCGTGGATACCCACCTGCATGCCGACCACATCACCGGCCTCGGCGCGCTACGCGACCGCACCCAGTGCATCACGGTGATGGGCGAGCAGAGCCAGGTGGACGTGGTCTCCATGCGCGTGGGCGACGGCGACAAGCTGACGATCGAGGGCGTGGCGCTGGAGGTGATCTACACCCCCGGCCACACCGACGATTCCTATTCCTTCGCCATGGCAGACCGGGTTTTCACCGGCGACACGCTGCTGATCCGCGGCACCGGCCGCACGGATTTCCAGAACGGCGACCCCAAGGCGCAGTACGAGAGCATCTTCAACCGCCTGCTGAAACTGCCAGACGAAACGCTGGTGTACCCGGCGCATGACTACAAAGGGGACACGGTCTCCACCATCGCGGAGGAACGGGCGTTCAATCCGCGGCTGCAGGTGAAATCGGTGGATGACTACATCCACCTGATGAACAACCTCGGCCTCTCCAACCCCAAGATGATGGACGTGGCGGTGCCGGCCAACATGCGCCAGGGGCTGGCGCAGGATGCGGTGGCGGCGCGGGGCTGGGCGCTTTCGGCGGCCGAGGCACTCCGGCTGGGGCGCGGGATCGCGCTGGTGGATATGCGGGAACGCAGCGAACGGGAGCGGCACGGCGTGATCCCCGGCGCGCTGCACGCCCCCTACCCTGCCCTGCGCGAGAACCTGTCCTCTGGCGGGCTGCTGAGCGAGTTGTCAGCGGCGAGCGAACGGCCGCTGGTGTTCTTCTGCGCGTTCGGCGAGCGCTCCGCGATGGCGGTGCAAGCGGCGCAGGAGGCGGGGATGTTGACCGCGCGCCACGTCCAGGGCGGCATGGCAGCGTGGCGCGAGGCCGGGGGCGCCGTAGCGGCCGTTTAGCGCCGCTTCGCCTGCCATTCCTTCATCTGCGCGATCTCCTTTTCCTGCGCGGCAATGATCTCCTGCGCCAGCTTTCGGATCTCCGCGTCCTTGCCGTGCTGGAGCACCACCTTCGCCATGTCGATCGCCCCCTGGTGATGGGCGATCATGCCGGCGACAAAATCGCGATCGGCGTCACCGCTGAAGCGGATAGACATGTCCCGGTGCATCTTGTCGTTGACCTGCTTGTAGGCGCGGGTGGAGGGCGCATCGCCGGCCGCGGCGGCGCCGTGGCCCTGGTGGCCGCCAGACTGGGCCAGGGCGGGGCTGGCGAACAGGAGGAGGATGGCAAAGGCGCGCAGCATGGGGGGCTCCTAAGAAAGGAAGAATCTTCTTTCTTCTGAAGAAAAAAGAAGCAGAAAAAGACTTCATTCGTTTGCGCCCGTTTTCAAGCCCCGGCGCAAACGAACAAAAGTTTTTTGGTTCTTTTTTTCAAAAAAGAACCGCTTGCTTACTCCCGCCAGGAAGGATCCTGCCGATCCAGCATGCGCAGCAGCGCCGGCCATTCCTTCTTGCCGTAGCTGCGCGTGGCGCCCGGCGCATACATGGCGGCGGACTTGTCCACGATGGCCTGCGGCAGGGTGTTCAGCGGCGTGTTGCAGGACATGGCGGCCACCTGCGCCTGGCAGGCGCGTTCCAGCCCGAACATGTAGCTGAAGGCTTCCTGCATGGTGGTCCCCACCGTCAGAAGGCCGTGGTTGCGCAGGATCATCAGGAACTTGTCGCCGAGATGGCCGGCGATGTGCTCACGCTCCGCGATGTCGCGCTCCGGGCCGTTGAAGTCGTGGTAGGCCACGCGGCCGGTGAAGCGGTGGCTGGTCTGCGTCAGCGGCAGCAGCCCGCATTGCAGGGAGGAGACCGCCATGCCCGCGGTGGTGTGGGTGTGGATGGCGGCGTTCACGTCCGGCCGCGCCCGGTAGATGGCGCTATGGATCACGAAGGCGGCGGGCTGCAGGTTGTAGTCCGGCATGTCCGGCCCGAACTCGGGCTGCAGGGTCACATTCCCGTCCGTGTCCGTGCGCAGCAGGGAGCTGGCGGTCACCTCCCCGAACAGCAGGCCATGGGCAATCACGAGGAAATCGTTCGGCCGATCCGGCACGCGGGCAGAGATGTGGGTGGCGATCATGTCGGTCAGGCCGAAATGGTCGCACAGGCGGTAGCAGGCGGCGAGGTCCTGGCGGACCTGCCATTCGGCGGGGCTGACCTCGGCCCGAAGCGAGCGGATGCGCAGCGGGTTCGGGGCGAAGGGGGCGGCGATGTCCATGGGTTCCTCCGGTCTTGCGTTGCGCCTAGTGTAGCGGGCGCGACGCGGGGGAACAGGGCCGATGACCGATCTGGGATTCGTGGTGCCGAAAGGCGCCACCGATTGCCACATGCATATCTTCGGCAACATGGCGGCCTATCCGCCGGCGGCGTGGCGCGCCTACGACCCCACGCCGGCGACGCTGCCGGTCTACAACGCCGAAGCAGCACGGATGGGCTTCAGCCGCGTGGTCTTCGTGCAGCCCAGCGCCTACGGCACCGACAATACCTGCATGAAGGATGCGCTGAAGGCCCGCGGCGCCACCAGCCGCGGCATCGCGGTGATCGACGCCGCCACGAAGGACACCGAGCTGAAGGCCCTGGCCAAGCTCGGCGTGCGCGGCGTGCGGCTCAACCTGGTGAGCAACGGGATCCCGGATGTGGGCGCCGCCGTGGCGCAGCTGCAGGAAACCGCGGCCCGGGTCGGCAAGCTCGGCTGGCACATCCAGATCTTCGCCCTGCCCTCGCTACTGGCTGGTCTGGCCCCGGCCATCGCCGATCTCGGCGTGGATATCGTGATCGACCACATGGGCGCCGGCGACGGCAAGCTCGCCGCAAGCCGCCCGGGCTTCGATGACGTGCTCGCCCTGCTGCGCGCCGGCAAGGCCTGGGTGAAAGTCTCGGGCGCCAACCGCGTCAGCCGCGCCGGCGGCACGTTCGAGGATGCCGTGCCGGTGATCCGCGCCCTGGTGGAAGCCAACCCGGAACGCGCCGTCTGGGGCACGGATTGGCCGCATATCGGCCCGCACAAGGCCGGCGCGCCGGAAAAGGTGGTCTATATGGGCCACGACAACCGCGCGTTGCTTCGCCTGCTCGGCCAGGCCGTGAGCGATCCCGCCGTGATCCGGCAGGTGCTGGTGGACAATCCCGCGAAACTCTACGGATTCTGAGAGCATGACCGACAAGCTAATGACCCCGCTGAAGCTGGGGGCGATCGAACTCGCGCACCGTGTGGTGATGGCGCCGCTGACGCGCATGCGGGCACACTGGCGCGACGGCGCGCCCACAGCGATGAACGCCGAATACTACGCCCAGCGCGCCACGCCCGGCGGGTTGCTGATCGCCGAGGCCTCCCCGGTGTCGCAGCAGGCCACCGGGCATCCCAACGTGCCGGGCATCCATTCGGCAGCCCAGGTGGCAGGCTGGAAGCTGGTGACCGACGCCGCGCGCGCCAAGGGCGGGCACATGTATCTGCAGCTCTGGCACACCGGCCGCGTGGCGCACTCCAGCCACCAACCTCTCGGCAAGCCGCCCGTCGCGCCCTCCCTGGTGCAGGCCCAGGGCATGGCCATGACCGCCTTCTTCAAGCGCGTGCCCTACGAAGTGCCCCGCGCCCTGCGCCTCGACGAGATCGCCGCCGTGGTGAACGATTTCCGCCGCGCGGCGGAAAACGCGATGGAAGCGGGCTTCGCCGGCGTGGAGATCCACGGCGCCAACGGCTACCTGCTGGAGCAGTTCCTCTATTCCAAAACCAACCAGCGCACCGACGCCTATGGCGGCAGCATCGAGAACCGCTCGCGCCTCACGCTGGAAATCGCCGATGCCGTGGCCGGCGCGGTGGGCGCGGACCGCACGGGCATCCGCCTCTCCCCCTACGGCATCGCCAATGACAGCTCCGAGGCGGAGCCGATGCCGCTGTACAATTACCTCGTGGGCGAACTGGCCAAGCGCAAGCTCGCCTACCTGCACCTGATCGAGCCGCGGGCCAGCGGCACCGGCCAGGCAGACGTGTTCCGCGACGACCAACCCTCCACCGCCGCAATCTTCCGCCCGGTCTGGCCCACGGCCATCATCGATGCCGGCGGCTTCACCCGCGCCAACGCGTTCGAGGCGGTGGCAGACGGGCGCGCGGATGCGGTGGCGTTCGGGCGCTTCTTCATCAGCAACCCCGACCTGGTGCGCCGCATCGCGGAGGACATCCCGTTCACGCCGTACCACCGGCCGACCTTCTATGGCGGGGCGGAGAAGGGATATACGGATTATCCGTTCGTTTAAGGAAGCAAGCGGTTCTTTTTTGAAAAAAAGAACCAAAAAACTTTCATCCGCTTGCGCCGAGGCAAGCAAACGGATGAAGGTTTTTCTTCGGAAAGAACAGGCCCTACTTCCGGCCTTTCCATGTCTCCGGGGCGAACAGGCCAAAGGCGATGCCCGAGGCCACCAGAAGCCCGGCACTGACCGCCAGCCCCGTCGCGGGCCCGTAGAAATCCGTGATCAGGCCGAGCCCGATCGGCCCAGCGACGTAGCCGATATCCCCTAACATGCGGAACAGGCTCATCGCCGCGGCATTCATCCCCGGCGGCGCGGTATCGGCCGCGTAGGTGGCCGGCGCCGGGCCACCCATGCCGGAAGCAAGCCCCCAGGCGAGGCTGGCCGCCATGAACCACGTCAGGTCCGGCGCCACGCAGAACAGCAGCATGGCGACGCCGGAAAGGATGGCGGTCGGCACAATCACCGGCTTGCGACCAAACCGGTCCGACAGCCAGCCAGCGGGGTAGGCCCCAAGCAGGCCCACCACGGAACCAAGCGCCATCGAAAGCCCGATCGTGCCCGGCGCAAGCCCTAGCCACTCGGCCCCCAGCAGCGGCACAATGCTGAACAGCCCACCGGTCCGTGTCGCCGCGTTCACCAGCGACACCAGGCACACCAGCGCGAAGCCCCGATTGGCGCCCACCAGCTTCAACTGCGCGAAAAAGCTGGGCAGCTTCGTCCCCCGGGCCCCCGCCCGCGCGATCTCCCGGGTCTCCCCCACCGCGAACCAGGCAATGGCGCCCACCAACAACCCCACCACGGCATAGGCCCAGAACGGCGCCGAAAGCCCAAACCACTCCGCCAGCAACCCGCCCGGCAAGGGCCCCGCCCCGGCGGCAAAAATGAAGCTGCCCCAGTACAGCGACATCATCCGCCCGCGCCGCTCCGGCGTGGTGATGTCGGTCAGCACGATCTGCCCGGCCGTCACCACCATCCCGGCTCCGATCCCAGCCACAAAGCGCCCGGCCATGAACTCGGGGTAGGAAGCAGCCAGCGCACACCACAGATTCCCGGCCGAGGTCGCAATGGCCCCGGCCGCCAGCGCATGCCGGCGGCCGAACCGGTCCGCGATCTGGCCGGCGGGTGCGGAGGAGAACAGCCGGGCCAGGCCATAGGCAGCAATGGCGGCACCGATCCAGGCAACGGGAACCCCGAACTGGCGCGCATACAGCGGCAGCACCGGCACCACGCTGCCAAAGCCAAGCTGGTTGACGGCAACAAGGATGCACATCCAAAGCAGGATGCGGCGTTCCCGGGCAGGCAGGTTGTTCAGCAAGGCATGCGTGCCTAGAGCACAAACGGCAAATCGGTATCGCCCGTCTTGGCACCAAAGCTGGTCAGAATGGCATGCGCCTGCCCGCGATGATGGGTCTGGTGGTTGAACATATGCGTCACCAACAGCCCCTTCGGCATCACCAGGTCCTTCTGGATGCTGCCGCTGAACCAGGCGAGGTCCTCATCCAGCCATTCCTGCGTCACGGTCCCGGCCCAGCCGATCAGGCGCGCATCGAGATCGAAGCGCGTCGCCTTCAGCACCTCCCAGTCCGCAATCATGCCGGGGCTGTCGCCCTGCGGCACAGCGGGCCGCGGCCAGCCGGCGAAGCGGGCCATCCAGGTGCTGTCGCCCCAGACGAGGTGGCAAAGAGTGCCGTGGATGGAGCCAAAGAAGGCGCCCCGGTCCTCCCGGCGCTGCGCATCGGTCAGGCTATCCGCAGCGGCGTACCAACGCCGGTTCATCTCCGCGTTGTACGCCGCCATGGTGCGAACGTAGGCCGGCGTGATCATGCGGCGCGCGTGAAGGCCAGGTTCTTCACCCGGTTGCCGTTGATCAGCAGCCCGGTCACCGCCCCCTCGGCATTGCGCACCACGCGCGCATCCTGCCAGGAGCGATAGAGTGCCCCGGGGCTCCACACGCGGAAGATATCGCCCTCAATCCCCTCCAGCGGCCACGGCCCGGCCTTCGCATGCGGGCCATCAATGGCAAGGTCCATGCCGGCGGGGTGCGCGGAAATCGTCCAGGTCGCCGCCATCTCGTCCGACCGATAAGTGCCCGGCAGATCGGCCGGCAGCCCGGCATCGGGCTTCACACGGTGGTAGCTGGCCGTGGTGCCGGCATCCAGCTCGATCTCCATGCTGTTGCCATCGGCGGCCAGGCGGAAGGCAAAATCCCGCCCGGCATTGGAGGATTCCAGCCGCCCATCGCCGAACGACCGCACCTCGAAGGCCACGCCGTTGGTGCTGCCGCTCAGCACGCCCTTGTCCGACAGGGTGAAATCCACCGTGGCCGGCACGGCGGGGTTGAGGAAGCGGCCAACATGGCGCGCCAGCACATCCGGCGCCGGCAGCTTCAAGGCCGGCTTGGCGCCCGGCGTGCTGTCCAGGATGTGGTGCAGGATCTTCTGCCCGATGGCGTAGGGATTGGCGGTGGCGTTGTTGGCGATCACCACGATCGCCGTCTCCAGCTCCGGCACGCGCAGGAACTCGGTCTTGTAGCCGGGCCACAGCCCGCCATGGCTCACGGTGCGCACGCCGCGCACGGAGGAAAGCCGCAGCCCGCGGGCGTAGTCGTTCAGCGTGCCGTTGGTGAAGGGCGCGCATTCCTCCAGCTCCGGCGTCAGCCCATGCCGGTTGGTCTCGCAGGCCCGCGCCCAAAGCGCGAGGTCAACAACGGAGGACACCAGCGCCCCCTCGCCATGCACGGCAAACCCATGCTGCGCCTTCACCCAGGGGCCCACGCCATCGGCCGGGTTGGCCGGCAGGTAGCCGGTCGCCAGGCCCGGCACGAGTTCGGTGGTGGATTCCACCATCCGCGTCATGCTCATGCCCGCGGGGGCAAACAGCCGCTGGGCCAGGAAATCGCGCAGCTTCATCCCGCTGGCCCGCTCCGCGATCACCCCCAGCAGCATGAACCCGGCATTGGAATACAGATACCGGCTCCCAGGCGCGAAATTCAGCGTGCGCTGCCGGGCGATCCCGGCCAGCAGCTGCTCATGGCTCGCCGGCATGGCAAGGTCGGTGCCGCCGGTGCGCATGATCTCCAGCATGTCGCGAATGCCGGAGGTATTCCGCATCATGTGGTCAATCGTGACGACCCCAGCGAACGCCGCAAGCTCCGGCACATGCAGCCGAACATCATCGGAAAGCGAGAGCCTGCCCTCCTGCGCCAGCAGCAGGATCGCCGCACAGGTGAACTGCTTGCTCACCGAGGCAATGCGGAACGTGGTGCCCTCCCCGATCGGCAGCCCCAGCTCGATGCTCGCCAGCCCGCCGCTTTCGTGCAGCACCAGCTCCTTCCCGCGCACAATCCCGATGGCAACGCCGGGGCCGGGCGCATCGCGCCAGGGGGACAGCAGGGTGGCGACATGGCGGTGCAGCAGGGTGGCGTCCAGATCGGTCACGGCGGAATCCTCGGCGCTTGGATGGCAACAACCTAGGACGTTCGGGCGTGCGAGGGAATTGCCCCGGGCATGCGGGCCAACGGGGATGACCGGCGCGACGGAATGGGTTTACTGTTCACGGAATAAGATACGCTCGGCCCCGATGCGGGCCGCGGGAGAGACGTGAGATGACGGCATTGCCGGAAGGTGCGATCGACTGCGACATCCATCCCTCGGTGCCCAGTGTCCAGGCGCTGATGCCCTATCTGGAGGACCACTGGCGCGAGCAGGTGGTGATGCGCGGGATCGACGAGCTGAACTCGATCTCCTACCCGCTGAACTCCCCCCTCACCTGCCGCGCCGATTGGAAGCCCGCCGCCGGCCGCCCGGCCGCCGATGTGGCCACCGTGGCCAGGCAGGCGCTCGACCCGTTCCGCACCTCGGTCGCCATCGCCAACTGCCTCTACGGCGTGCAGTTGCTGTTCAGCGAAGACATGGGTGCCGCCTTCGCCCGGGCCGTGAACGACTGGATGGTGAAGGAGTGGCTGGATAAGGAGCCCCGCCTGCGCGCCTCCATCGTCGTCCCCACCCAGAACGTCGAAATGGCGGTGGACGAGATCAACCGCTGCGCCACCGACAAGCGCTTCGTGCAGGTCCTGCTGCTGGTCTCCGGCGACACGCCCTTGGGCCGCCGCCACCACTGGCCGATCTACGCGGCCTGCGAGAAGCACGGCCTCGCAGTGGGCATCCACGCCGGCAGCTCCTACCACAACCCGCCCACCCCCGTGGGCTGGCCGAGCTACTACACCGAAGACTATGTCGGCCAGGCCCAGGCCTTCCAGACCCAGCTGACCAGCATGATCTGCGAAGGCGTGTTCACCAAGTTCCCGCACCTCAAGGTCGTGCTGCTGGAATCCGGCTTCACCTGGCTGCCCGCGCATCTCTGGCGCCTGACGAAATACTGGCGCGGCCTGCGCATGGAGATCCCCTGGGTGGATCGCGCCCCCGGCGACATCGTGCGCAGCAACGTGCGCTTCTCCCTGCAGCCGGTGGATGGCCCGCCGGACCAGGAAAGCCTGCTGAAACTCTTCGACCATATGCAGAGCGACGAGCTGCTGCTGTTCTCCACCGACTACCCGCACCACCAGTTCGACGGCAACGCGGCGCTGCCGGATGGGCTCAGCCCCGAACTGGCCCGCAAGATCGCGATCGACAACCCAAGGGCAACCTATGCCCGTCTCATGGAGACCGTCGGATGAACGAAATCCGTTCCCAGGCGACGCCTGAGGTCACAGCGGCGAGCAAGGTCGGCATCGGGGATGGCGACATCCACCCGGCGCGCAAGGGCCCGAAGGATTTCCACCCCTGGCTGGCCAAGCGCTGGCAGGACCATATCAACGAATACGGCTCGCCGGGGCGCCAGGGCTGGCAGGTCGGCCCGGCCTATCCCAAGAGCCAGCCGAACGCCTCGCGCCGCGACGCCTATCCGCCGGAAGGCGGCCGCCCGGGCAGCTCGCTGGAATTCATGCAGCGCCAGCACCTCGATGCCAACAACATCGAGCTGGGCATCCTCAACCCGCTCGGCTCCGGCCAGGGCGTGCAGAACCCGGAACTCTCGGCCGCCCTGTGCCACGCCACCAACGAATGGCAGTTGGCGGAATGGACCAGCAAGGACAACCGCTTGCGGGCCAGCGTTGTTGTTCCCTATGAAGACCCCGTGGCCTCCGCCGCGGAAATTCGCCGCTACGCCGGCAACCCCGCCTTCGTCCAGGTGCTGCTGCTGAGCCGCACCGCGGAGCCGATGGGCAGCCGCAAATACTGGCCGATCTACGAGGCCGCCGAGGAAGCCGGCATGCCGGTCGGCGTGCACGCCTTCGGCTATGGCGGCAACCCCATCACCCCCGGCGGCTGGCCGAGCTACTACATCGAGGAAATGACCGGCCACAGCCAAAGCCAGCAGGCCGGCCTCACCAGCCTGGTGATCGAAGGCGTGTTCGAACGCTTCCCGGCGCTGAAGATGGTGATGATCGAAGCCGGCTTCGCCTGGGCGCCCTCGCTCGCATGGCGGCTGGACAAGCACTGGAAGACCCTGCGCAGCGAAACCCCACACCTCAAGCGCCTGCCCAGCGAATACCTGCGCGAGAAGGTCTGGTGGACCACCCAGCCGATGGAAGAAACGGAAAGCCCCACCCGCCTCGCCGAGACCATCGAGTGGATGGGCTGGGACCGGCTGATCTTCGCCACCGACTACCCGCACTGGGATTTCGACGACCCCGCGCACGTGCTGCCGATGAAGATCAGCGAGGAACAGCGCCGCGCCTTCTTCATGGGGAACGCCCGCCAAGTCTATCGCGGGTGCGCGGTCTGAGGGACGGAAGATGAGCCGACACGTCGTTGCCACCGCCCAGGAAATCCCCGAGGGCGGCCGCAAGCTGGTCACCGTGCGCGGGCGGCCGATCGCCATCTTCAACCTGAAGGGCGAATATTTCGGCATGCTCAACCGCTGCCCGCACCAGGGCGGCCCGATGTGCGAAGGCCTGATCACCGGCCTGCGCGAGGCCAAGCAGCCCGGCGAATACCTCTATTCCCGCAAGGGCGAGATCGTGCGCTGCCCTTGGCACGGCTGGGAATTCGACATCAAGACCGGCCAGAGCTACGTCGACCCCGACAAAACCCGCATCCGCACCTACCCGGTGGAAGTGGAAGCCGGCGCCGCCGTGGTGAACGGCCCCTACGTGGCCGAGACCATCCCGGTCTCCGTGGAGGAGCAGTACGTCGTCGTCGAGATGTGATATCACAGAACGATATCGCGGAGGATGGCATGGCGCAGCTCGTGGTGCGCAACCTCGACGAACGGGTGAAGGACAGCCTGAAAGCCCAGGCCGCGCGCAACGGCCGCAGCCTGGAGGCGGAAGTGCGCGAGGTGCTGCGCAGCGCGGTAATGGGGATGGGCACCGAGCCGGCCGCCCAAGGCCTCGGCAGCCGGATCGCGGCACGGTTCCGGGGTACCGGATTGTCGGAGGCGGAAGCGCAGGCCATGGCGCTGAAGGGCTTCGCCCCGCGAACGCCTCCGTTCGGCGACCAGGGCTGACCCCGGCGCGTGATCCTGCTCGACACCAACGTGGTCGCGGAGCTCATGCGCGCGGAGCCCGACACCTCGGTACTGCGCTGGCTCGATTTGTGCTCGGCCGAAGACGTCTGGATTCCGGCCGTCTCGGTGATGGAACTGCGATAAGGCCTCGCCCTGCTGCCGCTGGGGCGCCGATGCGACGGACTGGCCGCCACACTGGATGCCGTGCTGGTGGAAGAATTGGGGGGACGGATCGCGGCCTTCGATCGCCCCGCCGCCGAGGCCTCGGCCGCACTGATGGCGTCAAGACGCCAGCAAGGCAGGCCGGTCGACCTGGCCGACACGATGATCGCCGGGACCGCGCTGGCACACCGGGCGACGCTGGCAACGCGCAACGTACGGCATTTCGCCGATCTCGCCGTGCCCGTGGTGAACCCCTTTGCGGCACGATAATCTGGCGGTGTCGGGGAGGATGGGCGTGACGTTAGGCACATTCCGCGCACACAGCCTCCGCACGCCGCGGCGCTGATCCATGGCGGTCGCCTACCGGCCTGATATCGATGGGCTGCGCGCTGTCGCCATCGTGCCGGTGGTACTGTTCCACGCCTTCCCCACGCTGGTGCCCGGCGGCTTCGTGGGCGTGGACGTGTTCTTCGTCGTCTCCGGCTGGCTGATCGGCGGCATCATCTTCGCCGAGCAGGCGCGTGGCCGCTTCTCCCTGCTGGATTTCTGGGCGCGCCGCGCAGTGCGCCTGCTGCCGGCCCTGCTGCTGGTGCTGGCGTTCACTCTGGCGGCCAGCTGGGTGCTGCTGCTGCCCGACGAATGGCGCATGCTCGGCCGCCACGTACGGGCCGGCGCCACCTACCTCTCCAACTTCACCCTGGCGCGCGAAAGCGGCTATTTCGACACGGCGGCGGAGCTGAAACCGCTGCTGCACCTCTGGTCCCTGGCGATCGAGGAGCAGTTCTACCTCGTCTTCCCACTCGTCGCCCTCGGCCTGGCAAAACGTCCCCGCTGGGCAGTGCCGGTGCTGGCAGCGCTGCTTGCGGCATCCTTCGGCTACGGCCTGCTGGATACCGGCCGCAATCCGGCGGCGGCCTATTTCCTGCCGCAGTCGCGCGTATGGGAGCTCCTGGCCGGCGTCCTGCTGGCGCGCCTGGGCCCGGTGCGCATACCGGCAGCAGGCTGGGCCGCATCGGCCGGCCTGGCCGCCATCCTGGCCACGGCCTTCCTGTTCGACCGCCACGCCCCCTACCCCGGCTGGCGCGCCCTGGTGCCGGTGCTCGGCACGGCGCTGGTCATCGCGGCCGGCCCCGCCGCCTGGCCCAACCGGCTGCTGCTGGCCCGCCACGCCCTGGTTGCGGTGGGTCTGGTGAGCTACCCGCTCTACCTCTGGCACTGGCCCCTGCTGTCCCTGGCACGAATCACGGAAGGCGCCGAACCAGCCACCTGGGTGCGCGCCACGCTGGTCGCCGCTGCAGCACTTCTGGCGGTCGCCACCTATCTCTGGGTGGAACGCCCAATCCGCTTCGGCGGCTGGCGGCGCCCACGCACCGCGATGGCGCTGGTCGCAGGCTGCACCACACTCGCCCTGGCCGGCCAGACCGTGCTGATGGGCGCCCTGCCCGCCTACGCCAGCCGCTTCGGCGTTGACAACGTGCTGCAAGCCGCCGGCGAATGGGACTACCCCGGCACCATGGAACGCCTTTCCGCCGGCGGACGGGTGCTCTACCGCCAGCCAGGCACCGGGGCGCCCGTCCTGTTCCTAGGCGACAGCAACATCGAACAATATGCCCCGCGCATGGTCGCCCTCCTGCGCACAGCCCCGGACTCACACCGCCCAGCCCTGTTCCTCACCGGCGGCGGCTGCGTGCCCATCCCCGGCCTGCGCGACGCCAAGCTCCCAGGCTGCGCCACCCTGATGCCAGCCGCCGAGACAGCGATAACAACGCACAGCGTCAGCACCGTGGTGATCGGCGCCCAGTGGTGGGGCCACTTCACCTCACCCCGTATCACCGCCGGCAGCGCCCCCCTATCGGAACCACCGGGCCGAGACGCCGCCCTGGCCGCCCTCGGCGAGACGATCACCCGCTGGGTCGGAGAGGGCCGGCGCGTCATCCTGGTGCTCAACATCCACTGGGGCGCCGAACTGGACCCGCGCCAGAGCGTCACGCGCGGCCTGCTCACCTTCGGCACCCGCCCCATGGCGCTGGACCGCGCGCGGCTCGAAGCGGAATACGGCGCCATCTCGCACGCCCTCGCGGCCACCGCGCGCCAAGCCGGGGCCGAGGTGATCGACCCACTCGACCACCTCTGCACCAAGTCCACCTGCCCCGCCGCCACACCAGGCGGCACGCCCATCTACAAGGACGCAGTCCATCTCAGGCCCAGCTACGTGCGCTCGGCCGTCACGTATCTGGATGTCGCGCTAAAGCCCTAGAGCAACAGCCCACCAGGCGGAATCGCCGGATGGGCTAAAGTTGCTCGCTCAAACAAAGACCTAGAGCGGGAGCCGACCGCCTATCAGGTCGGCTCCCGCTCTAGGCGGGCAAATTCACCAGCAATTCGCCACCTTCGACCTTCACCTTGTAGGTCTGCAGGTCTTCCTCGATCGGCGCGCCAAGCCCCTTGCCCGTGCACACATCGAACTGCCCCGCATGAAGCGGGCATTCCACGATGTTCCCATCCAGATACCCATCCGTCAGCAGCGCGAAGGCATGGGTGCAGATATTGTCGGTGCAGTAGTACTGGCCACCTTCCAGGTGATACAGCGCCAGCGTAAGCCCGTTGATCTCCACCGGAAAGGCCGTGCCCTCCGCCACGTCGCTCGCCGCCGCCACGCGCACCCAGTTCTCCGACATCCGTCCGCTCCCATTGGAATCGCCCCAATAATGCCGCATCCCAGCCGCCTTGTCGCGGGGGTGCACGGCGCAGCTACCGATTGTCGACACCCCGCCTTTCCCCCTATCCTCCCCGAAATCGCGCAGGAAGACGCCTCATGAACGTCGAGGTCCGCCCGCAGGCCGCACCAGCCGCCATGACCAAGATGGCCATCGCCGATTGCGACACGCACCCGGTGCTGCCCCATCTCTCCCATCTCGACCGCTTCCTGCCGCAACGCTGGCGCGACTACATCGCCACCTACGGCATGTCCCAGCGCCAGGGCCACCAGAACGGCGTGAACCCCTACCCCAAGGCCCAGCCCAACGCCGCAAGGCGCGACTCCTGGCCCCCCGGCGGCGCCCCGGGCACCGACCTCGATTTCATGCGCCAGCAGTATTTCGACCCGCTGAACGTCCACTTCGCCGTCATCAACCCCCTCACCCCCTCCGGTGAGGGCTTCGCCAACCCCTACCTCTCCGCCGCCATGTGCCGCGCCACCAACGAATGGCAGGCCCACGACCTGGTCGGCAAGGAGCCCCGCTTCCGCGCCTCCATCTGCATCCCCTATGAAGACACCGAAGCCGCCGTCGCCGAGATCGAACGCTGCGCGGGCCGCCCGGAATTCTGCCAGGTCCTCATCCTCGGCCGCACCGGCGAACCGCTGGGCGCCAAGCGCTACCGCCGCATCTTCGCCGCCGCGGTCGCCGCCGGCCTGCCCGTCAGCATCCACGCCTTCGGCTACAGCGGCACCCCCGTCACCCCCGCCGGCTGGCCCAGCTTCTACATCGAGGAAATGACCGGCCACGCCCAGGCCGCCCAGGCCCAGGTCTCCTCCATGGTGGTGGAAGGCCTGTTCGAGGATCACCCCAGCCTCAAGGTCCTCATGGTCGAAGCCGGCTTCGCCTGGCTCCCCCCGCTGGCCTGGCGGCTGGACCGCAACTGGCGGATCCTCAAGCAGGAAACCCCGCACCTCCGCCTCTCCCCCAGCGAATACATCCACCGCAACATCTGGCTCACCACCCAGCCCATGGAGGAGCCGGAACCCCGCGAGCACCTGCTGGACACCATCGGCTGGATCGGCTGGGACCGCCTGCTCTTCGCCACCGACTACCCGCACTGGGATTTCGACGACCCATCCCAGGCCCTGCCGATGCACGTCGACGCAAAGAACCGCGAGCGCTTCTTCATCGGCAACGCACGCGAGGTGTACGGCTTCAAGTAACCGCACGCCCCCGCAGAGGGGCGGCACCAAAAGGGGAAACGACCATGGCCAAGACAAAAATCGGCCGCCGCGCCGCCCTGGGCACCGCACTCGCCCTGCCCGCGCTCAACGTGCGCGCCCAGTCCGAACCCGTGACACTCATCAGCCACCGCTACCCAGCGCTGGAGTGGTACGCCGACAAGATGAAATCCGCCCTGCCCGGCGTCACCGTCGACGCAAGGCTCATGCCCTCCGGCGACGCCGGCCAGCTCCAGCGCCTGCAATTCTCCGCCGCCTCCCCGGGCATGGACATCCTCTGGCTCAACGGCTCGCTCATGGCCTTCTACGCCAAGAACGGCTGGATCGAACCGCTCGATGACCTCATCGCCAAGTTCAAGGACGAGTACAAGCTCGGCGACATCAACCCCACCTCGCTCAAGGGCCTCAGCTACGACGGCAAGATCTACGGCCTGCCGCTCACCACCAACACGCTGATGTACGCCTACCGCGAGGATGTCTTCGCCGAGCGCAAGCTCCAGCCCCCCACCACCTGGGAACAGCAGGTGGAGATCGCCAAGCAGCTCCACTCCCCCCGCCGCAGCGGCACCACGCTGAGCCTCAAATGGGACATGCCGCCCTACGAGCTCTCCAGCGTGCTGAACACCGTCGGCGACGGCTGGTTCGACAAGGATTGGCGCCCCATTTTCCAAACCGAAAAGGGCCAGAAGGCCATCGACCTCTACAAGCGCCTCTCCGCCTTCGCCGTCCCCGGCTTCACCAGCCAGGCCAACGACGAGAACACGGTGAACTTCGCCCAGGATGTCGCCGCCACCGGCCAACAATGGGCCACACGCTGCGCCACCATGGACAACCCGCAGCGCAGCAAGGTGGTCGGCAAGATGCAATGGGCCGTCCCCCCCGGCGGCCGCCAGGCCCTGTCGACGGACGGCTACGCCATCAGCAAGTTCAGCGCCAAGAACAAGGAAATGCTGTTCCGCATCCTGGCCAAGGCGCTGGATGAGGAAAGCCAGCGCGGCGCCGCCGACCTCGCCACCCCCACCCGCCGCGCCGTGCTGAACGACCCGGCGATCCAGGCCAAGTTCCGCTGGTATCCCGCCGTCTCCAAATGCCTGGAGGTCGGCGAACCCCTGCCCGCCCTGGCCGAGTTCAACGAAGCCGGCGAGCTCGCCTGCAAGCGCATCGTCCAGGCCATCATCGGCCAGCTGCCGGTGAAGGAGGC
The DNA here is from genome assembly GCA_026400815.1 of Alphaproteobacteria bacterium. GTDB lineage: Bacteria > Pseudomonadota > Alphaproteobacteria > Acetobacterales > Acetobacteraceae > CAMDGX01. The sequence goes on along the minus strand of JAPLOI010000075.1, from coordinate 122,931 downwards.
GCTGACCACCGGCGCCGCCGAGGTCACGGAGCTCCTCACCCGCCGCGGCTACTACAAGGGCTGACCTGCGCCGGCCCGTGTTGACGCGGCACGGGCCGGCCCAGACAATCGATCGGCCGAATCCCGGGGGGCATCACACGGGAGCGGCAATGGGGGAATCCGGGCCGATGTGGCTGTTCATGGCTCCAAGCGTGCTGGTCATCGCGCTTGTGCTGTTCTATCCGTTCTTCTCGGCGGTCTATTACAGCTTCTTCAACTACTACCTGGGCTCCCAGGCCATCACCTTCGCGGGGCTGGACAACTACACCAACCTGCTCTCGGAAGAGCGGTTCTGGATCACGCTGGGCAACACCTTCTTCATCGTTGGCTGCTCCGTGGCCCTGCAACTGGTGCTCGGGCTCGCTCTCGCCCTGGCCCTCTACGCCTGCACCCGCGGCGTCCGGCTGATCTCCCTGCTGAACTTCCTGCCCCACGTCGTCACCCCCGTCGTCGGCGGCATCTTCCTCAAATGGATGTTCGTTGGCCGCTGGGGCCTGCTCGATGCCACGCTGATCGGCTTCAACATCTTCCCGCCGGATTGGCTAGGCGACCCCGGCTGGGCCAAATTCACCGTCATCCTGGCCGATACCTGGAAGTTCATGCCCTTCCTGATGCTGGTGCTCTACGCCGGCCTGCAGGCCTTCGACACCGCCCTGCTGGAAGCCGCCCGCATCGATGGCGCCTCGCCCTGGCAGCTCCTCTGGTACATCATCCTGCCGATGATGAAGCCGCTGATCCTCTTCGTGGTCGCCATCCGCACCATGGATGCGTTCCGCTTCTTCGACCTGATCTACGTGCTCACCAATGGCGGCCCCGGTACCGCCACGGAAACCATCACCCTCTACACCTACCAGATCGGCTTCCGCCTGCTGGAAGTCGGCCGCGCCTCGGCGCTGGGTGTGCTCACCCTGATCGTGGTGGCCATGATGGTCGCCGGCCTCATCTGGTTCATGCAACGCCGCGGCCGGGAGGCTTTCTGAAATGAAGCCCCGCCATCAAATCCCCCTCCTCGTCCTCCTCTCCCTCTTCACCTTCATCAACCTCGTGCCGATCCTCTGGGGCCTGCTGATCTCCATCAAGCAGCCGGCAGACGCCTTCTCCATCCCGCCCACGCTGATCTTCGAACCAACCCTGCTGTTCCACTGGGAAGTCTGGGTGGAACGCGGCTTCTTCAGCTTCCTGATCAACAGCCTCATCGTCGCCGGCGGCACCATCTGCATCTCGGTCCCGCTCGGCACGCTCGCCGCCTATGGCCTCGCGCGCACGAAAACCAAGCACGCCAGCACCCTGCTCTTCAGCCTGCTGGCCATCCGCATGCTGCCGCAGATCCTGCTCGCCATCCCGTTCTTCGTGATGGCCCGCTACCTGTCGCTGATCGACACCTACATCATGATGATCCTGGCCATGGTCGCCATCAACCAGCCCTTCACCATCTGGCTGATGCGCAGCTTCTTCGTGGACGTGCCCGTGGAACTGGACGAAGCCGCGATGATCGACGGTTGCAACCGCTGGCAGGCCTTCTGGCACGTGGTGCTGCCCACTGTCCGCCCGGGCCTGGCCGTCACCTCGCTGTTCTCCATGCTACTGGCCTACAACGAGTTCCTCTTCGCCCTCATCCTCACCGGCAGCCGCACCAAAACCCTGCCCGTGGCCATCGCCGAATACGGCGGCGAAGACATCAACTACTGGTCCATCTCCGCCGCCGGCGCCATCGGCATCATGCTGCCGCCCGTCATCTTCACCATCCTCGTCCAGCGCCACCTCATCCGCGGGCTAACCTTCGGCGCCGTCAAGGGCTGAGAGCCTGTTCGATACCTCTACTCTGGCGGTCATCCGACGGTGATGCCCTGCGCTCCGGTGCTCACGGCCTCCAGGCCGCTCCGCTCCGGTGCTCGGTCATCCCCGCCGGGCGGTGGCCAAGCGGCCCCCTCTGACTCGCCAGAGCGAGGTCTCGAACAGGCTCTGATTGCTGGCGGAGCCGGCCGGTTTCAGCTATCGTTGTCGACAAGTCCAAGTCGGGAGACACGGCTTTGAACGTCCAGGTCCGCACCCAAACGGCCGCCGGCACCGCCGCCAGCAAGCTCGGCATCGCCGATATCGACCTGCATCTCGGCCCGCCAAACTGGGAAGCCGTCTACCCCTTCCTCGCCAAGCGCTGGATCGACCACATCGCCACCTTCGGCATGTCCCACCGCACCGGCCTCAACAATGGCGGCCCCAACTACGCCAAGGCCCAGCCCGCCGCCGCCCGCCGCGACGCCTGGCCGCCCTCCGGCAAGCCGCCGGGCACAGACCTCGATTTCATCCGCTCCCAGCACCTCGACCCCTACAATGTCGAGTTCGGCACCATCAACACGCCCACCCCCTCGCAAAGCTTCATGAACCCCGGCCTCGGCACCGCCATCTGCTCGGCGCTCAACGACTATGCCGTGGAGTTCCTGGCCAAGCCGGAACCCCGCCTCAAGGCCAGCATCACCGTCAATTACGAGGATGCCGAAGGCGCGGTCGCCGAAATCCGCCGCTGGGCCGGCAGCCCCCATATCGGCCACGTCTACCTGCTGTCGCGCACCGCCGAACCTCTCGGCACCCCACGCTACCGCCCGATCTTCCGCGCCGCGGCCGAAGCCGGCATCCCCGTCGCGATGCATGCCTTCGGCTTCGGCGGCAATCCCAACACCTCCGGCGGCTGGGCCAGCTTCTACATCGAAGACATGCTCGCCCACGCCCACTCCATGCAGTCCCAGCTCATCTCCCTCATCGTCGAAGGCGTGTTCGAGGAACTGCCGAACCTGAAGTTCGTCATGGTCGAAGGCGGCTTCGGTTGGGTCCCCTCCCTCGGCTGGCGCCTGGACAAGCACTGGAAAACCCTGCGCAGCGAAACCCCGCACCTGCGCATGGCCCCCAGCGAATACATCAAGCGCAACGTCTGGCTCACCACCCAACCCATGGAAGAGCCGGGGAACCCCAAGCACCTGGAAGACCTCATCGCCTGGATCGGCCTCGACCGCCTGATGTTCGCCTCAGACTACCCGCACTGGGATTTCGACGACCCCATGACCTCCCTGCCCATCCGCTTCAACGCCGAAGACTCCCGCAAGTTCTATCGCGGCAATGCGGCGGCAGTGTACGGAAGATAACACCCCTCATCACCCCCCGTCATTGCGAGCGAAGCGAAGCAATCCAGTTCTTTCCCTCCACCGCAGCATGATTCATTGATCGTGCTGGCTAGAACAAAGGCCTTCTTTTTCTGAAGAAAAAGAAGCAAAAAGACTTTTATACTTACGTACGTCAACGCCTCGCTTCTCCAACCAGGGGGCGAGGCGTTTCCATATATGCCCCCCGTCATCCCAGGCGCAGCGAAGGACCCACGCTTTTCCGCGCCACCTCCCACCCGCCCAACACGAACACACGCGCGCCGTTAGCTTCAACACCACAAAAAACTACGTACGGCAATTTTTTCCTTTCCCACCGCCCTTTCTCGTGCGATAGTTATCGATGATGCCACTTCACCCCGCCGCACCGAGCCAAGCCGACGCACCGCGCCCCCTGGCGCGGGCGATTCTGCACGCCCAGATTCCGGCCGCCCTGAAGCTGCTCCTGCTGGCCCTCCTCGCCGCCTTCTCCATGGCGAAGATCACGCGCCGCACCCTGCGTCGCCCCCGCCAGGACTGGTATCCCTCCCCCGAACTGGACGCCGCCGAACACCCGGACTCCCCCTGGGACGACCGTGCCCTGCGCAAAATCCGCCGCCAGCGCGCCTGGATCGGCTGGATTCTACGCTGCCACCCCGCCGAAGGCATGGCCCTGTCCGGCCTCCGCGCGCCCGCACCCTGCCCGCCGCAATCCGCCCGCGCGCCCCCATACCCGGCGCCCGCCCCAAATCACCCGAAATCCGTCGCAAAAACCCCGCGTCCCGCGGCGATGACTCACGCCCCTCGTAGGGCGGGTCGCGAAGCGGACCCGCCACCACTGCCGCAGCCCATTTCTGAAGAAAAAAGAACCAAAAAAGACGTCATCCACTTGCACCCGCGCCAGAGCACCCAGCACGCGCCCAAACAAATAAAAGTTTTTTGGTTCTTTTTTTCAAAAAAGAACCGCTTCCTTCCTTAAAGCCTTCCCACCGCCTCAAACCCCACATCCGCCGCCACCAGCGCCGCATCGATATCCGCCGCCTGGTGCGCCGTGCACAGGAACATGTTGTGCTTGGGGTGGAAATACGCTCCCGCCCGCAGCGCCGCGGAACAGAACGCATTGGCCTTCTTCAGCTCCGCGTCATCCTCGAACAGCACCAGCGGCATCTGCACCGGCCCGGTCTGCCGAATGCCGATACCGTGCTTCTTCGACAGCGCCTCCATCCCCGACCGGAACCGATCGCCCATCGCCACCATGTGCCCGATCCCGTCATCTCGCGTCAGCGCCCGGATCGTCGCCACCCCCGCCGCATGCGGCACGGCAGCCGTCCAGAAAGACCCCGTCGAGAACGTGCCGCGCACGGCATCCCGGAACCGGTCATTCCCGGTGATCGCCGCCAGCGAATGCCCGTTGGCGATGGATTTGCTCCACGCCGAAAGATCCGGCCGCACGCCCACCGTCTCCCACGAACCACCCAGGTGCAGCCGGAACCCCGCCCGCACGTCATCGATGATCAGCGCCGCCCCGGTGGCGTCGCACAACTCCCGCGCCCGTCGCGCGAATGCCGCCGACGGCATCTCCTGGTCAATGCCAACGTCATGCCGGAAGGCCGAAGCCACGATCGCCGCCAAATCCCCGCTATTGCGGTCCACCGCCGCTTCCAGGCTGGCAACGTCGTTGTAGATGTAGTGATCGATATGCGCCCGGTCCTCGGCGGTAACCCCGCTGAGCGAAGGCGAGGTCCACGGCACCGCCCCATGATAGGCGCCCTTCGCCACCAGCACCTTCCGCTTCCCCGTGCCAGCCCGCGCAAAAGTCACCGCCATGGTGGTCGCATCGGTGCCGTTCTTCTGGAACTGCACCCAGTCCGCATGCGGGATGGTGTCCACCAGCAGCTCGGCCAGCTCCACCATCGCCTCGCCCGGCCCGTTCTGGCAGTCCCCGGCCGCCGCCTGCCGCGCGGCTGCGGCTTCCACCTCGGGGTGGTGATGCCCCAGCAGCACCGGCCCCCAGCTGCACATGAAGTCGATATACTCATTGCCGTCCACATCGCGGATGCGGCAGCCCTGCGCGGAGCTGAAGAACTGCGGATAGCCTTCCGGCAGATTGGCGGCGTTCTGGTGCCCCCACATCCCGCCCGGCACCACCCGCGCCGCGCGCGCCCGCAGTTCCGAATCCTTCGCGTTGTGCAGCATCCGCTTCTCCATCGCCCGCAATTCGGTCCATCCTAGGCGCGCCACGCTCCCCCGGGAAAGGACCCCCATGCGCAAGCTGCTCGCCGCGATGCTGTTGCTGCCATCCCTGGCCTCCGCCCAACCCCTGCGCATCGGCCTGGCCAGCGACCCGGATATCCTGGACCCCACCCTGTCGCGCACCTCCGCCGGCCGCGTGGTGTTCTCCGGCATGTGCGACAAGCTGGTGGAAATCGACGCCAAGCTGAACTTCGTCCCCCAGCTCGCCACCGCCTGGGCCTGGCAGGATGAAGGCAAAACCCTCGCCCTTACCCTGCGCCCCGGCGTGAAGTTCCACGACGGCGCCACGATGGACGCCGCCAGCGTCCAGGCCTCGCTGCAACGCCACCTCACCATGCAGGGCTCCACCCGCCGCGCAGAGATGGGCCCGATCACCGCCATCGATGCCACCGGCCCGCTGGAAGTGAAGATCCGCCTCTCCGCCCCCTTCGCCCCCCTGGTCGCCGCCCTCTCCGACCGCGCCGGCATGATGATGTCCTCGGCCAGCGCCGCCCAGAACGGCGAGACCTTCGCCAAAGCCCCTGGCTGCGCCGGCCCCTACCGCTTGACCCGCCGCATCGCGCAAGACCGCATCGAGCTGGAGAAATTCGCCGATTACTGGGATGCCAAGTCCATCGCCTTCGACACGGCGGTGTACCGCCCCATCCCCGACACCACCGTGCGCGCCGCCAACCTGCGCTCCGGCGTGCTGGACGCAATCGAGGCGGTGAACCCGTCCGATGTGAAAGACCTGCGCGCCGACCGCCGCGTGAAGCTGCATTTCGGCCCCAGCCTCGCGGTGAACTACCTCGCCATCAACGTCGGCAACGGCAAGCGCGCCGAAACCCCGCTGGGCAGCAACAAGCTGGTCCGCGCCGCGCTCGATGCCGCCATCGACCGCAATGCACTGAACCAGGTGGCCTTCGAAGGCCTGTTCACCCCGGCCAACCAGTCCGTCCCGCCCGGCCACCAATACTACGCCGATGCCATCCCGGTCCCGCCGCGCGACCTCGCAAAAGCGAAAGCCCTGCTGAAGCAGGCCGGGTTCGACACGGTGAAGATGCAGCTCACCGTGCCCAACACCACCACCTACCGCCAGGTGGCCGAAGTGCTGCAAGCCATGGCCGCCGAAGCCGGCATCCAGATGGAGCTGGTGGTCACGGAAGTGGCCACCGCGCTCAAGCAATGGACCGACGGCGATTTCGAATCCCTCGTCATCGCCTGGTCCGGCCGAACGGACATCGACGGCAACCTCTACAACTTCAAGGCCTGCGGCGCCTCGCTCAACGGCGGCCGCTATTGCAACACGGAGGTGGACCGCCTGCTGAACCTCGGCCGCCAGGCCAGCGACCCCGCCACCCGCAAGCGCGCCTACAACGACTCCGCCGCGATCTACCTGGACGACCGCCCCTACATCTACCTCTGGCACCCCGTGCTGATCACCGGCACGCTGGCCAATATCGAGGGCCTGCAGATGGTCCCCGATGGCCTCATCCGACCCCATGGCCTGAAGCGCACGCCATGAAGATTACGGAAGTAGAGCCCATCCTGCTGCGCGGCGAAGCCAGCTACGGCGCCACCGCCAGCGGCGAGGAAGCCACCGACAACGGCGACTGGCAGCTGCTGGTCCGCGTCGCCACCGATGAAGGCCTCACCGGCTGGGCCGATGCGGAAACCCTGGCCCCGGCCGCGGTGGCCATCATCTCCGGCCAGGGCATGTCGATCCCCGGCTTCCAGACCCTCGCCGGCCTGCTGATCGGCGAGAACCCGCTCGATGTGCAACGCCTGTGGGACAAGCTCTATGTCGGCAGCGCCTATTACGGCCGCCGCGGCATCGCCATGCAGTGCATCTCGGCCATCGACAACTGCCTGTGGTCCATCCGCAGCCAAGCCGCCGGCCAATCCCTCTCCCGCCTGCTCGGCGGACGGCGGCGGGAGAGCATCCCCGCCTACGCCTCCACCCTGTTCCGCGACACGCCGGAAGGCATGGCCGCGGCCGCCCGTGGCTACATCGACCGCGGCTTCCGCGCCGTGAAGTTCGGCTGGGGCGTGTTCGGCCAGGATGAAGGCCGAGACAGGGAACTCGTCGCAGCCGCCCGCGAGGCCCTTGGCCCCGACCGCCATCTGCTGGTCGATCCCGGCTGGTATCCCGCCGGTTGGAAGAACGCCGCCCAACCCTTCTCCAGCGCACTACGCACCCGCCGCGAAGCCGAACGCCTATGCCGCTGGCTGGCCGAGTACAACGTCGGCTGGATCGAGGACTTCATCCACCCGGAACGCTTCGACGAATACGCCGCCATCCGCCGCACCAGCCCCACCCCGGTCGCCGCCGGCGAGCAGGTGGCCACGATCTGGGATTTCCAGCGCTTCATCGGCGAAGGCTGCGTGGACATCGTCCAGCCCGATCTCTCCCGCTGCGGCGGCATCAGCGTCGCCGCCCGCGTGGCGGAAATGGCCGAACAGGCCGGCATCGAGCTGGTGCCGCATTCCTGGCTGACGCACCTGCTCACCGGCTACTCCCTACAACTCATCGCCACCCTGCCGCGCGCCAAGTTCGTCGAGTTCAACGTGAGCCAGAGCGCCCTCACCCGCGGGATCGCCAAAGCCAGCTTCGACCTGCAGCCAGACGGCACCGTGCCGATCCCCGACACGCCCGGCATCGGCGTGGAAGTCGATCTCGATTTCGTCGCCAGGCATCGTGTGAACTGAAGAAAGCAAAGCGGTCACAGAGAACACGGAGAAACACAGAGGGGCACAGAGAACGCCAGGCCACGAAGCCCAACCCGCGGAATGATTGACCGGCTTCTCTGTGCTCTCTGTGGCCCTCCGTGCTCTCTGTGACCACTTCGCTTCAGGCTCTATCCGCGTCACTCAATGGCAGGACACATGGAACGCATCATCACCCGCCCTGGGGGCCTCGACCTCGAAAGCCCCGGCCGCCGCGACTACTGGGTGGCGCTGGAACACGATTCAATCTGGGGCGACCATCTCATCCCGCTCACCGTCATGGTCGGCCCCAACGCCAAGCCCGGCCAGGGCCTGGTGGCCTTCGGCTCCAACCACGGCAACGAATACGAAGGCCCCGTGGCGGTGAAGCACCTGCTGCGGGATATCCCGGCGGAGGATGTTCAGGGCCGCATCATCCTCGTCCCGGTGCTGAACCCCGCCGCCTTCCGCGCCGGCACGCGCGATTCCACGCTGGACGACAACCGCAACCTCAACCGCTGCTTCGTCGACGGCGCCGGCACCACGCCAGCCATGGCAGGGATCACCCACCGCATCGCCGCCTTCGTGCGCGGCTTCATCTGGCCGCATGTGCACATCGTGATCGACCTGCACGCCGGCGGCAGCGTGGCCCGCTTCGCCCGCGGCACCAGCTACCATCTTGTGGACGACCCCGAGCAGGGCCGCCTGATCGAGAACACCGCGCGTTGGTTCGGCACGCCGATCGTGATCGCCTACCAGAACGAGACGCCGGGCCTGCTGCCCAGCGAGGGCGAACGCCTGGGCAAGATCACCATCGGCGGCGAGTTCGGCTGGGGTGCCGCCGTCTCCGCCGAGGGCCTGCGCTACGCGAAACACGGCGTGCTGGCCGCCGCCATCCATCTCGGCCAGCTGCGCGGAAACATCGAGCGCATCGCCCACCACGCCGCCGGCACGCAGAAACTCGCCGCCATGGTGGATCGGGACTGCTTCACCGTGGCGCCGTTCGATGGCCACTTCGAACCCATCATCGAATGCGGCACAGAGGTGAAGGCGGGCACCGTGGTCGGCTGGCTGCACGATTTCCAGCGCATCGACCTCGACCCCTGGCCGGTGCGTGCGCAGGTGGACGGCATCATCATCGCCCAGGCCTGGGGGGCCGTGGTGCGCCAGGGCCAGCACATCGCCATCGTGGGCCGCGTCCTGCCCTGGCTTGCCTAGACTCAAGGACTCCGCCACACCGCGGCATGCTTGCTGACGCCTTCGGCCTTGCCTGGCCGCATCCCCTGCCGCCCTGGCAACAGGAAGGCATCGCCCGCCTCACCCAGGGCTCCCTGCTGTTGGCCGACGACATGGGCCTGGGTAAGACCGTGCAGGCCATCGCGGCCCTGCGCGTGCTGGGGGCGGAGGCCCGCCCCGCCCTCATCGTCGCGCCCGCCAGCCTGCTGCTGCAATGGCAGGCGCAGCTGCGGGTCTGGGCGCCGGAGCTGAACCCCTCCCTGGTGCAGGGCAGCACGCGGGAGCGCGAAACCGCCTGGTGGCGCCGCGCCGACGTGCATCTGGCCAGCTACGAATCGCTGCGCGCTGACATGGACCTGCCACCGCCCTTCGGCCCCGCCCACCGTATCTGGCAGGTGGTGGTGGCGGACGAAGCCCAGCGCCTGAAGAACAGCGGCACTGCCACCTCCATGGCCATCCGCCGCCTGCGCACCCATCGTGCCTGGGCGCTGACCGGCACGCCGCTGGAGAACCGGCTGGAAGACCTCGTCTCCATCCTGGAATTCGTCGTGCCCGGTGCCTACGAACGCCGCACCCTGGCACTCGGCCTGCGCCCGCTGCTGGATCGCGTGCAGCTCCGCCGCCGCCGGGCGGACGTGCTGCCCAACCTGCCGCCGAAAACCGGCTTCACCATCGACCCCGGCATGGGCCCCACCCAGCGCGCCGCCTACAACGCCGCGGAGCGCCAGGGCGTGGTCTGGCTGCGCAGCCAGGGCGCCAGCGTGCGCGTGACCCAGGTGCTGGAACTGCTGCTCCGCCTCAAGCAGATCTGCAACGCCGTGCCCGAGAGCGGCGCCTCCGCCAAGCTGGACGACCTGGAACGCCGCATCGAAGCCGCCGCCGAAGTGGGTGAAAAATCCCTGGTGTTCAGCCAGTTCGTCGATGCCCCGTTCGGCGTGGCCGCCATCGCCACAAGGCTGCGCCGCTTCGCGCCCCTCACCCTCACCGGCGCGCACGATGTCGCCACGCGCGATGCCACGCTGCGCCGCTTCGCCGAGAGCCCCGCCCACAAGGTGCTGGTGCTGTCGCTGCGCGCCGGCGGCGTCGGCCTCAACCTCACCGCCGCCAGCCTGGTGTTCCATTTCGACCGCTGGTGGACGGCGGCGGTGGAAGCCCAGGCGGAGGATCGCGCGCACCGGATGGGCCAGCAACGCCCGGTGCAGGTGTTCACCTACGTCACGCCCCACACGGTGGAATCCCGCATCGCCGAGATCATCGCCCGCAAGCGCGCCCTGGCAGACCTTTTCGTAGACGGAATTGAGCCGGAGGGGCTGGAGGGCCTGGCGCTGGCCGACCTGCTGCACGCGGCCGGGGTGTAGGCTACACCAGCGCCTTGGCGAACACCCCGGTGGCATAGTCCGGCCATTCCGCCTGCAACATGTCGCGCAGCCCCCGTGCCGCCGCCAGCAGCGCGGGCAGCGCCGCGGCACCGCCGGGCATGCCCACGGAGACATGCCCCTCCCGGCTGGCACACAGCGCGCCCTGTTCGGCCAGCAACGCCTTCACCTGCTTGTGCAGCTTCCCGCCGGGCATCACCCAGGGCAGGTAGGTCTCCAGCCACAACACATCCTTGGCATCGATGCGGAGCGTAACCGGCTCCGGCCGCAGCCACACCAGCGTCACGCCGGGCTTGCCGCGCTTGGCCTTTGCCGCGCCGGGCACCATCCCCTGCGCTTCCACCGCCGCGCGCAACGCCGCGATCCCATCGGCCATCACGCCCTCCTCAACTCGATACGCAGCAGCCAGCGTGTCATCTCTGGCACCCAGCGCTCCACCGTAAACCCCGCACGCTCCAGCACGCGGCGGGAGGCGGCGGTCTCGGGATGCACGAAGGCGCAGACGTTGGGAAGGCCGAGTTCGCGCGCCCAATCGAGGCTCGCTGATACCACCTCGCCGGCGAAGCCCTTGCCCCAGGCTTCGCGCGCGAAGAAATACGCCACTTCGGGCCCGTAGCCCGGCTCCAGCGGGTCGTCGTTCAGCCCGCCGAAGCCGACCACACGGCCTTCATGCCGCACCGTCCAGCAGCCGAAACCCAGACGCCGCGCCTGCCACCAATGCGCTGCGATGTGCCGGCGCATGTCGCGCAGCGAGTCCTTGCGGTAGGTGTGCTGCATCACCGCCGCATCGCCCATGAAGGCGAACAGCGCGGGTGCATCTTCGAGGCGTGGAGCCGAAAGATGCAGCCGCAGAGTCTTTGTTTCGCGCGCGGCCGCCCCACCAACCCCGCGCGCATGCCCACTTCCACCGCCCGCGGAAGAGTCGCGGCCGGTCGAAGTGGGCATCAATCGTTCCTGGGAAACAGCCACGGATTGGCATCCAGCGGAGAGATCGGACGGCGGATCTTGGTGTAGGGAATCTTCGCGGCATCGGGCGGATACGGCCCGCCGCAATCCACATAGGTGATCTTGGCCGCGATCGGCGCGAAGGCGGCGAAGAAGTGGTTGGACGATTTCACCACCACGATCTTCTTCTTCGACAGGTCGATGCCGAGATTGGTGAACACCGGCGGCGAGAAGGTCTGCGCCCGGCCGCTGGCCAACACCACATCGAGGTTGCCGATGGTGATCGCCGCGGCGGCACCCAGCGAGACCTCGCTCTGCTCGAAGGGAATGCGCAGATCGTCGGTCACCGCGCGCACCGTCACCACCGCGTCGATGGGGTTGCCGGAGGTGGCGGCCGCCTTGCCGCCGAAGCGCAGCGGCATCACCGCGCCCACGCCGGCGGCGATGCAGAAATTCACCGCCTGGGCATCCCACAGCGCGCCGACGGCTGCGGGCACGTCGGGGTATTTCAGCAACTCCTCGATCAGGAAGGTGCTGTCTCCGGCCACGCCGCCGCCCGGGTTGTCCCACCGGTCGGCCAGCACCACGGGGCCGCCTTCGGTGGCCAGCGCATCGGTGACGGCTTCGGCGGTTTTCAGGTGCACGGGGTTGGCGCCCTTGCCCCAGGCCAGTTGCTCGCGTCCCAGTTGTTCCGCCAGCGCCTCGCCCGTGGCGCGGTCGTCGGCATAGACCAGCATCTTGCTGCCGACATCGTACACATCCGCCGCGGTGAAGCCGTGGATGGCGCTGATGGAGCGGATGCCGTCCTTGCCCTCCATCGCCAGCATGCGGTCGACGAAGGAGCGGCCTGGCTCGCGGCCGGTCATGAAGCCGCCGATGTGGCGCATGTCCCACACGCAGGGCACCGGGTTGATCTCTCCGCGCGCCTTGGCCAGGCACAGGGCGGCGAGGTCTTCCGCGCGGGCCAGGAAATCCGTGTGGGGAAATTCCTTGAAGGCGACGATGAAGTCCGCACTTTGCACCATCGTGTCGCTCAGGTGCGTGTGCGGGTCGATCTCGCCGCCGATCACGGCGGTGGGCGCGATCCTGCGCGCGCGGGCCATCAGGTCGCCCTCGCAGTCGTCGTAGCCATGCGCCACCATCGCGCCATGCAGGCCGAACAGGATCACGTCCACCGGCATGGCGGCGCGGAGCTGATCGAGGATCTCGTCGCGCAGTGTTTCGTAGGTGGCGCGCCCGACGATCCCCGCGGGGTCGGCCCAGGCGCAGCTGCCTTCCACCAGCGTATGGCCCTGCTCGGCGGCCAGCCGGCGTGCCACCACCATCACCGAGGTGTTCATGGTGGCCGCCGCCGGCGCCGTGCCGGGCTTGTAGTAGGTGGGCGCGAAGCTGCGCAGATCGGTCGGGATCGGCGCGAAGGTGTTGGTCTCGGTTGCCAGCGAGGCGACGAAAATCCGCATCTATTTCTTTGCCACGTTCCAGAAAACCACAGTCTCCGGCACCGTCAGCAATCCGTCCAGGTTGTCGCGCCAGGCCGAGGGCGACACGTATTGCCCGAACGGGATGTAGACCACGATCTGCGCGCCACGCAGCTGGATGTTCTCCACCAGCCAGCGCGCCTTGATCGGATCGGTCTCGCGGATCCACGCCGCGCGCAACCGTTCCAGCTCCGCATCGCACGGCCAGCCGAACCAGGCCTTGTCGCAGGCGGCGGACATCTGCACGTGGAACACGGGGTTGGCCGGGCCCAGCGGGCCGCCCATGGTGAGGAAGATGTGCCAGCCATTGGCCACCGGCCCACGCACCGCGCGGCGGCTGACCACCGTGGCCCAATCCATCGTCTGCATCTCAACATTCACGCCGGCCTTGCGCATGCTGGCCACCAGCACCTGCGTGGCGCGGTTCATGATCGGCTGGTCGGAGGGATCCAGCACCACGATCTTCTGGCCCTTGTAGCCACCGGCCCGCAGCATCTCCATGCCGCGCTTGAGGCGCACATCCTCCGGTTCGTTGGAGATCAGCATCTCCGCGCCATACTCGCTGCCGTTGGGCGATCCGCAGATTAGCAGCGCGCCGCAGACCTGGCCCAGCTTCTCGTCGCCGAGCGCGGCCAGGATCATGTCCTTCTGGTTGACGAAATTGTACATCGCCCGCCGCGCGATCGGGTTGTCGAAGGGCGGGTTGGTCCAGTTCACCCGCATCGTGCCTTCGCTGCCGGTGGGCCACAGGGCGGCCACCCGCACGCCGCGCGAGGATTGCAGCATCGGCACCAGATCAAGCGTGGGGCTCTCGACGAAATCCACCTCGCCGTTGCGCAGGGCGGAGGCCTGGGTCGAGGGGTCGGGGATCACCACCCATTCCACGCGATCCACCCGCGCCACCTTGCCGCCGGCGATGCCGCTGGCCGGTTCCGCGCGCGGCACGTAGCCGGGATTTTTCATATAGACCGTCTTGCTGCCGGCCACCCATTCATCCTTGCGCATGATGAACGGGCCGGAGCCCATGGGGTCGCTGAACTGCGTGCGCGCCGACAGGCCCTTCACGATCTTGGCCGGCTTCACGAACATCGGGATCGCCATCGGCTTGGCGAGCACATAGGGCAGTTGCGGGAACGGCTCCTTCAGCCGCACGCGCACGGTGCGCGCATCCACGGCATCCAACCCGGCGAGGAAGGTGGCGATCATCTGGCCGGCGCCATCGGCCTCCGCCCAGCGGATCCAGCTGGCCACCACGTCTTCCGCGGTGACGGGCGTGCCATCGGAGAAGGCGAGCTTGTCGCGCAGGTGGAAGGTGTAGGTGAGCTTGTCCTCGCTGAGGTCGAAGCTGTCTGCCATTTGCGGCTGGATCTGCTGGTTGGCGTCCAGCCCCAGCAGCGTGTCGTACACCATGAAGCTGTGGTACCGCGTGATGGCGGCGGCGGTCCAATCGCTGTCGATGCTGCGCAGCTCGCCGGGTAGCACGACTTTCAGCGTGTTCTGCTGCGCCGATGCGGGCGCCCATGCCGCCATTGCGGCCATCATGGCCGCCGCCAGGAACGCACGCTTCATGCCGACCTCCTGCTGGGGCTTTGCGCCCTCTGCGAGCAACTCAACGCCCGCCGGCTTGGCGCGTCAACCATCCCGCCGCTAGGCTGCGGCAGGGAGGACCCAAGAATGCCCCGCATCCTGTTTGCAGCACTTTCGCACGAGACCCACAGCTTCGTGGACGAAACCACGCCCCTGGCCGATTTCCGCCAGCGCGATGCCGCCGCCATCATGGCGCGCCGCGGCGACCTCTCCGTGGTGGATGGCTTCCTGATCGTGGCGGAGCGCGAGGGGTGGGATGTGGTGGCCACGCTGGATTGGGGCGCCACACCCTCCGGCACAGTGGAGCAGGAGGTGTTCGAAACCTTCTGGCGCGAACTGGAACCGCTGGCCCGCGCCGCCCTGGCCGAAGGGATCGACGGCATCTACCTGGTGCTGCACGGCGCGATGCGCACCGAAGGCCTGGAAGACCCCGAGGGCGAACTGATCGCGCGTATTCGCGCCCTGCCCGGCGCGGCCGACCTTCCGCTTTTCGGCGTGTACGACCAGCACGCCACGCTCACGCCGCAGATGTGCGGGCTGTCCAACGGCCTGGTCAGCTACCGCAACACCCCGCACACCGACGCGCATGAGGCGGCGATCCGTGGTGCGGAGCTGCTGGCCCGCGCGCTGAACACCGGCCGCACCCCGCGCACCATCTGGCGCGGCACCAACATGATCCTGCCGCCCACCGGCGTTGCCACCGGCGACCGCCCGATGCGCGACCTCTGCGCCCTGGCACGCCAGATCGAGGCGGAGAACCCGGAGATCCTCTGCGTCAACGTCGTCGGCGGCTACAGCTTTGGCGATTCCACCCATGCCGGCATGGCCTTCTCCGCCATCACCGAGGGCGATGCCGCCCCCGCCGAGGCCGCACTGGCGAAACTCGCCGACCTGGCCTGGGAACTGCGCCACCACGGCATCCCCGCCCAGGGCGATGCCGACGAGATCCTCTCGCGCGGCCTGCCCAACCGGCCCGGCCCGGTGCTGCTGGTGGAGCCCGCCGAGAACATCGGCGGCGGCGCCCCCGGCGATGGCACCGAGCTGCTGCGCGCGATGCTGAAGCACGACGTGCAGGGCGGCGGCATCATCATCAACGATCCCGAGGCCGTGCAGGCCCTGAAATCCATCCCCAAGGGCGGCCGCATCACCCTGCCCCTCGGCGGCAAGGGCAGCCGGTTGGACCCTGGCCCCGTCACGCTCGATGTCGAGAAACTTTCGGAGTCCGACGGCGACTTCACGCTGGAAGACCGCCACTCCCACAGCGCCGGAAGCTCCGGCATCCATGTGTCGATGGGCCCCAGCGCCGTGGTGCGGCACCGGGGCATCACCCTGCTGCTGACCACGAAGAAAACCCCGCCGTTTGACCTCGGGCAGTGGCGCAGCCAAGGGATCAACCCCGAAGAGTTGCGCGTGATCGGCGTGAAGGCGGCGGTGGCGCACCGGCAGGCCTACGACCCCATCATGTCCGAAACCCACAGTGTCACCACGCGCGGGCCATGCTCGTCGGATAGCCGGGTGTTTCCCTATACGCGGCTGCGGCGGCCGATTTTTCCACTCGACCTTGAGTAAGAAAGCGTCTTCTTTTTTCTGAAGAAAAAAGAAGCAAAAAAGACTTCATTCGTTTGCGCCGAGGCCAGCAAACGAATGAAAGTTTTTTGGTTCTTTTTTTCAAAAAAGAACGTGCTCGCTTACGATGCTTCCTCCACCACGGTCTTGTAGGGCTCCAGCATCGCCGCCACGCCGGCCTCCGCCAGCGCCTCCTCCGTGCCGGCCGACGCGCCGCTGACGCCGACGGCGCCGACCACTTCGCCTTCGAATTCCAGCTTCACCCCGCCGATCAGCCCGGTGATCCGCGGGTCGGCGAACCCCGCCAGGTCGAACCCTGTCTTGGGGTTGCGGGAGGCGGCCTCGATCTCGCGGGTGTTCTGGCCCAGGCGCGCCGCCGTGTAGGCCTTGGCGATGGCCGGTGCGACCTCCCCGGGCCCGGCACCGTCCATGCGCAGCAGCGCCAGCAATTCGCCATAGGCATCGGCGATTGCCACCACCACCGCCGCATCCCGGCGCTCGGCCGCGGCGCGCACGGCCGCGATGCCGCGCCGTGCGTCGTCTGCCCCGATCGTCTTGACCTCGCGCATGGCTTGCGTTCTCCCTTGCTGCCCAGCGCGATGATGTAGGAGCCTCCATGCCAGACCCCAAGCCATTCCGTGTCGCGGGCCTGATCGGCTGGCCGGTTTCGCAATCACGTTCGCCGATGCTGCATGGCCACTGGCTGGCGGAACACGGGATCCCCGGCACCTATGTGCCGCTGCCGGTGGCGCCAGGAAAACTCGCGGAGGCACTGCGCGGCCTCGTGGCGCTCGGCTTCGCTGGCGCCAACGTGACGGTGCCGCACAAGGAGGAAGCCGCGCGGCTGGTGGATCGCGTGGACCCGATCGGCCGGCGCATGGGCGCCATCAACCTGATCGTGGTGGAAGCGGACGGCACGCTCAGCGGCTACAACAAGGACGGCTACGGCTTCGTCGAATCCCTGCGCGAGAGCCAACCGAACTGGCGCGGCGATGCCGGCCCGGCCGTGGTGCTGGGCGCCGGCGGCGGCGCGCGCAGCGTGGTGGTGAGCCTGCTGGAGGAGGGTGCCCCCAGCGTGCGCCTGCTCAACCGCACCCGCGCCCGCGCCGAGCAACTGAAGGCCGAGTTCGGCGGCCCCATCGAGGTGATCGACTGGGAAGCCCGCAACGAGGCCCTCGCGGGCGCCGCCCTGCTGGTGAACACTACCACCCAGGGCATGACCGGCCAGCCGCCGCTGGAGATATCGCTGGAGGCGCTGCCGACCGCCGCGCTGGTGTGCGACATCGTCTACAACCCGCTCATTCCGCCCCTGCTCGCCGCCGCGCGGGCCCGCGGCAACCCGATCGTCGGCGGGCTCGGCATGTTGCTACACCAGGCGCGCCCGGCCTTCGAGAAGTGGTTCGGGGTGCTGCCCAGCGTCACGCCCGAATTGCGCGCGAAGATCGAAGCCACGATCGGCGCCAAATGACCGACTCACCCTGGCGGGAGTTGCTGCGCCCGCCGCATCTGGCGCCGTTGGCGATGCTCTCGCTCGGCATCGGGCTCTATGCCTTCAACACCTTCCTGGTCGCCACGGCGCTGCCCAGCGCGGTGCTGGAGATCGGGGGCGTGGCATTGATCGCCTGGGCCTCCACCCTGTTCCTGGTCAGCGCCATCGTGGCCGGGGCGGGCGGGGCCACGCTGAAGGCAAGGCTGGGCGCCCGCAGCGCATTGCTGCTGGGTGGCGGTGCCTTCCT
Source organism: Alphaproteobacteria bacterium (assembly GCA_026400815.1). Lineage (GTDB taxonomy): Bacteria > Pseudomonadota > Alphaproteobacteria > Acetobacterales > Acetobacteraceae > CAMDGX01. The sequence goes on along the minus strand of JAPLOI010000075.1, from coordinate 104,899 downwards.
GGCCGGCACCCTGGCCTGTGGGCTGGCACCTTCCATGCCGGTGCTGTTGCTGGGCCGCGCCTTGCAAGGGGCGGGGGAAGGCTGCGTTGCCGCCATCAGCTACGCCCTTATCCCCGCCCTGTTCCCCGCTCGCCTGGTGCCCAAGGTGTTCGCGGTGGAGGCCGTGGTGTGGGCGCTCGCGGGCCTTGCCGGCCCCGTAGTGGGCGGCGCGCTGACGGAGGCGCTGTCCTGGCGCGCCGCCTTCCTGGTGAATGCCCCGCTCGGCCTGCTGTTCCTCGCCCTGGTGCTCGCCACCGTGCCGCGCGCACTGGCCGATAGCGGCGCCCCTGCCCCGCTGGCCCGGCTCGCCGCACTCGCCGCCGGCATCCTGCTGATCGCCGCTTCCTCGCTCGCCGGACACCCGGGCGGTGCCGCGCTGCTGGTGGCGGCCGGGGCCGCCGTGCTGGTGGCCCTGGTCGCGTTCGATGCCCGCACCGCATCGCCGCTGTTTCCGCGCCACGGCTTCAACCCCGCCACCGCGCTGGGCGCCGGGCTGCTGGTGGTGTTGCTGATGCCGGTGGCGCATTCCTTCGGCATCATCCACCTCACGCTCGCGTTGCAGCGGGGCTGGGGCTTCACGCCCACTTTGGCCGGCGCCTTCTTCGCCCTGGGCCCGCTGGCCTGGAGCGGGGCGATGTTCCTGGTTGCCAATCTGCGCCACCAAGCCGTGCCGGCGCTGGGCATCCGCCTCGGCCCGCCCGCCCTGCTCCTGGGCCTCGCCGGCCAGCTTGCCGCCACCGCCGCGGGCGCGCCCTGGGCCATGCTGCCCTTCCTGCTCGCCACCGGCGCCAGCTTCGGCATTGGCTGGGCCTTCCTTTCCATCGCGGTGATGAATGCGGCGGAGCCGGAAGACCGGGACCGCGCCGCCGGCCTGGTGCCCACCGTGCAATCCGCCGGCTACGCCATCGGCGCGGCGCTCACCGGCCTCGCGGCCTCCGTCGCCGGGCTGGACGGCCACGACCCCACTGGCCTGCCGCCTGCCTTCGCCCTGGTCACCGCCTGCGGCCTGGTGCCGGCGGCGCTGGCCAGCTGGATCGCCCTGCGCCGCCGCGATTGGCCCACCCAGGCGCAAGCGCGTTGACAGGCGGCCAGACCGGCACCTAGCCTTTTCCCGAAGGACGCAACGTCCGCAAAGGGGAAACGCCATGGCTGCCACGAAGCAGACCGGCTCGCTGTCGCGCCGCGCCGCCCTTGGCGGCGCCACCACGCTCGCCGCCACCCTGGCTGCCCCCAGCCTCTCCAAGGCTCAGCGCCGCGACCCGCGCGTGCTGAAATTCGTCCCCAACACCGGCCTCACCGTGCTCGATCCGGTCTGGACCGCCTCGCTGGTCACCGGCAACCACGGCTACCACGTGTGGGACACGCTGTATGGCACCCGCGGCGACTACACGCCGGCACCGCAGATGGCCGAAGGCCACACGGTGAACGCCGACTACACCGACTGGAGCATCAAACTCCGCGAAAACCTATGGTTCCACGACGGCACGCCGGTGCTGGCGCGGGACTGCATCGCCAGCCTGCGCCGCTGGGCCAAGCGCGACAGTTTCGGCGCCGTGATGTGGCCGCAGATCGACGAGATCACCGCGCCGGACGACCGCACCATCCGCATCCGCTTCAAGCGCCGCTTCCCGCGCCTGCTGGAAGCCCTCGGCCGCACCTCCGGCCTGCCCGCCTTCATCATGCCGGAGCGCTTCGGCGACATCGACGCCTTCGTCGCCATCAAGGAAGTGGTCGGCTCCGGCCCCTACCGCTTCAAGGCCGACGAGTTCATCGCCGGCACCAACGTGGTCTATACCAAATTCGACAAATACGTGCCGCGCCAGGATGCGCCCAACCGCACCGCCGGCGCCAAGATCCCCTACATGGAGCGCGTGGAATGGCACACCATGGCCGACCACGGCACCGCCATGTCCGCCATGCGCTCCGGCGAGATGGATTGGTGGGAAAGCACCCCGGCCGACCTGCGTGATCTCGTCACCCGCAGCCGCAACCTGCGGCTGGAGGTGAAGGATGAGTACGGCTGGATGGGCGTGCTGCGCTTCAACCTGCTGCAGCCGCCGTTCAACAACGTGAAGCTGCGCCGCGCCTTCATCGCCGCCGCCAACCAGTACGATTTCCTGCGCGCCGCCGCCGGCGAGGGCGACAAGGCCTGGCAGATCTGCCGCGCCTATTTCCCCTGCGGCGCCCCGCACGTGACCGAAACCACGGGCACCGCCGCCATGCCGATGCCGGAGAACCTGGATGCCGCCCGCCGCGCCATCGCGGAAGCCGGCTACAACGGCGAGAAGATCGCGCTGCTGGTGCCGACAGACATCCACCACCACAACGCCTTCGGCCAGGTCAGCGGCGACCTCATCCGCCGCCTGGGCATGAACCTCGATTTCCAGGCGATGGACTGGGGCACGATGATCCAGCGCATCACCAACAAGGGCCCGGTGGACAAGGGCGGCTGGAGCCTGTTCCACACCGCCGGCTCCAACGTCTCCATGGCCTCGCCCGCGCTCAACTTCTTCATCCGCGGCGATGGCGGCTGGACCGGCTGGTATGAAAACCCCGAGATTTCCAAGCTCACGCAGGATTGGCGCGATACCGCCCCCGAGCAGAACGTCCAGCCGATCTACGACGCCATCCAGGCCTCGCTGTTCAACGACCCGCCCTTCGTGCCGCTGGGCCAGTACAGCACCTTCACCACCTATTCGCGGGACATCACCGGCGTGCTGCCCGGCATCGGCTCCTATCCCTGGAACATCCGGCGCATCTAGGTAGCGCCCGTAGTCTCCCCAGGTAGACAAACAACGATTGCACGCGGCCCTATTGCGGTATCAGGCAGCGCTTATGTGGCCAGGATTCCTCGCTGGCCCGTTTTCGAGCCAGCTTTAGGGGCCTTCGGCGTTTCGGCGCCAGGCTCGCCGGAGAAGGAAAGAAGCGATGAGGCGTGCCAGCGCAGCGTCGGCGCCGCGTGCACGCCCCGCCTTCTCCATCCGCCTGCTCATGATGCTGTTCGCCGCCGCGGTCACGCTGCCGCTGCTGCTGTATCTCGCCGTTCTCAACGCGCATTCCTTCCAGTCCGCCCGGCAGAACGTGCAGGAGGACCGGCTGCACGCCGCCCGCAAGGCGGCGCTGGACGTGGACGGGCACCTCGCCGCCATCCGCGCCGGCATCGCGCTGTCCGCGGGTTCCACGGCACTCGCCCGCGGCGACCTTGCCAGCTATGCGGCCGAGCTTCGCCTTGCCGTGCGGGTCAAGGGTTTGCACGGGGCAACCCTGCTCGACAACACCGGCAAGGTGGTGCTGGGTGTCAACCTGCCCGCAGACCCGCTGCCCGATCTGGCCTTGCTGGCGCACGGCAGGCAAGGGGGCGTCAGTGACCTGGTTCATGGCCACGCCCAGGGCGCCATGCTGCACATGTCCGGGATCGCCCCCCTTCCCGGCGGGCAACGGGGCTTGGTGGTCTTCTACATCGCGCCCGACATCTTCGCCGGGCTCGGCAACGGCAGGGTGTTCGCCCAGGACGAAATCCTCACCGTGCGCGATCGCACCGGCCAGCTGGTGTGGCGCAACACGCCCCATGTCGTCGGTGAAGCCAACCCCGATGCCATCGCCCAGGACATCGCCGGCCGCGACCACGGCGTGCTCCCCAACGCTGAAACACCATGGGGCGGCCGGCGCACGATCGGCTTCGCCCGTGCGCCGGAGAGCGGCTTCCTGGTCACCAGCGGCGTTTTCGCGCGCAACCTCTCCGACAGCCTGCCGCTTGGCCCGAAAGGCACCCTGCTCCTGGCCGCGGTCTCCATCGGCGGCTCCTTCGGCCTCGCCGCCCTCCTCGGCCGCTACCTCCGGCAGGCCTTCCGCCGCGCCGTGCTGGGGCGCACCGCAGACAGCGTCGGGCTTGCAGAGGCCGATGCCCTGGCCACGGAACTGCGTGCAGACCGCGACGGCTTGCTCGGCACCCTCTCCACCGTCGCCCTGCTGGAACTGCGCCGGCTGGATATCGGCGAGGGCCTGCGCCTGCACGCCAGCCCCTCGCCCCAGTTCCAGGGCTTCATGGGCGTCGGCCCGGAAGACATCGAATCCGTGGCCGACATCGTGCGGATGGTGGAGGTGCACGACCGCCCGGCGCTGGGGGCAGCCCTCTCCGCCGCGCTGGCCGATGGCGGCAGCTTCTCGCAGGAGGTGCATCGCCGCCATCCCGTGCACGGCCCCAGGCTGCTGCGCATGGTCGGCGCCACCGACATCGACAGCAACGGCCGCATCCGCCGCCTGATCCTCACGCTGGAGGACATCACCGGCGCCCAGCTCGCCGCCAGCGCGCTGAAGGAGCGCGAGGCCCGCTTCCGCCTCGCCCTCGATGCCACCGGGCTTGGCCTGTTCACCATCGAGCTCGGCTCCGGCATCGTTACCCGCTCCCCGGAGTTCCTGGCCATGCTGGGCCGGCCCTTCAACGAGGCCGAAATCCACAAGGCCTTCGACCCGAACGAGCTGCACCCCGACGATGTCGAGACGGTGCTGACAGCGCTGGCCGAATGGCGCCAGGGCAAGCGCCAGGGCAGCCATCGCACCGCCTATCGCACCCTGCACCGCGACGGCACGATGCGGCATCTCGACGCCCTGGTCTCCATGGAGCACGACCGGGACGGCAAGCCCCTTCGCCTTGTCGCCGCCGTGCACGACGTCACCGAGATGCGCCGCGCCGCCCAGGCCATCCAGGACAGCGAGGCCCGCCTGCGCCTGGCCACCGAGGCCGCCGGCATCGGCATCTGGGATTACGACATCAAGACAGGCGTCAGCGTCTGGTCGGACAACATGTGGACCATCCGCGGATTGCAGCCGCACCCCGGCATGCTCAGCGCCCCGATGGCCGAACAGCTTTCCATCGTCGTGCCGGAAGACCGCCACGTGCTCACCGCCATCTGGGATCGGCTCGCCGCGCCGGATGAGAAATACGACTACGCGTATCGGGTCCGCCTGCCCAGCGGCGAGATCCGGATCCTGCGCGGCATCGGCCGCCGGCTGATGGATGCCGAGGGGGCTCCCTCCCGCCTCGTGGGCGTGGTCGCCGACGTCACTGAAGTTCGCACCGCGGCGCAACGGATCAAGGAAAGCGAAACGCGCCTCCGCCTCGCCACGGATGCCGCCGAGCTCGGCATCTGGGATATCGATCTCGCAACCGGCGAGCGCGTGATCTCCCCGCGCATGTGGCGCATGTTCGGCATGGAACCACGCGAGGGCGCACCCGCGCGCGACGAGCTTCTGGAGGTCGTGCTTCCGGCCGACCACGCCATCCTGCGAAAGGCCTGGGCGCAGATCGCCGATGGCGAACCCGAGATCGACTACGAATACCGCATCCGCCTGCCCAGCAGGGAGATCCGCCACCTGCACGGCCAGGGCCGCACCCAGCGCGGCGAAGACGGCACGAAGCTGCGCATCACCGGCATCTGCGCCGACGTCACCGAACGGCGGCAGGCGGAACAGGCGCTGGTGGAGCGCTCCGCCGTTCTCGAACTGGCGGTGGATACCGCGGATCTCGGCGTCTGGCATCGGGATCTCGACTCCGACACCGGCACGATGTCCCCGCGCATTTGGACCATGCTCGGCCTGGAGCCGCGCGGCGGCTGGCACACGCGCGAGGAATTCCTCGGCGCGGTCCATCCGGACGACCGCGCACGCGTCGAGCGCGACTGGGTTGCTGCGCCGCCGCCGGAACACGGCGTTCCCGTCGAGATCGAGTTCCGGGTGCAATGGCCCGACGGCAGCGTGCGCCACCTGTCCTCGCGCCGCATGCTGGTTACGGCGCAGGATGGGCAAGTCCGCCGCGTTGTTGGCGTCCACGCCGACGTCACGAAGGCCCGCCGCGCCACCCAGGCCCTGGCGGACAGCGAGGCCCGGATGCGCCTGGCCGTCGATGCGGCCGATATCGGGGTCTTCGAATACAATCCCACTGTCGGCAATGGCTACTGGTCAGACCGCACCTGGCGGATGCGCGGGCTTGAACCGCGCCCCACCCTGCCGTCCTCTGCCGAAACGGCAGCCCTGGTGCACCCCGAGGACCGGGAAAGCGTTAGGCGAAACGTTCAGCTCCAGGCCGACAATCCGGACGGAGCCACCAACGAGCACGAGTACCGGATTGTCCGCGCAGACGGTACCATCCGGCATGTGCTGTCGCGCAGCATCACGCAACACGACCTGTCCGGCGCGCTGGTGAAGGTCGTGGGCATCAACATCGACATCACCGAACGCCGTCGCGCCGAGCGCCTGATTCAGCGCAGCGAGGCACGCTTCCGCCTGGCGATCGAAACCGCCCAGCTGGGCGTGTGGGATTACGACCCCATCACGGCCGAAACGGTCTGGTCCGCGCGCATGTGGCAGATGCGCGGCCTGCCGGCGGTGGATGCGCCGGTCACCATCGAGGACATCGTCGCCTCCACCCATCCGCAAGACCGCGCCCGCGTCGAGGAAGCGGTCAGGGCGCAGCGCGCCGGGCTGCGGCCGGGCGTGATCGACCACGAGTACTGGGTGGTCCAACCCGACGGCAGCGAGCGCCTGATGCGCTCCCGCTCCGTCGCCATCCATGAGGCATCGGGCCAGCTGCAGCAGATCATCGGCGTCAACCAGGACATCACCGACCAGCGCGCGGCCGAGACGGCATTGCGCGAGAGCGAGGCGCGCTTCCGCCTGGCCTCCGAAACCTCCGCCCTCGGCGTGTATCAGGTCGACCTGCCCGGGATGACCGGAACATGGTCGGACCTGATGTACACCATGCGCGGCCTGCCGCCCCAGCCCGGCATGCCGCCGATGGAAGCCGCAATGGCGATGGTGCACCCCGACGACCGCCAGGCCGTCCAAGCCGGCATGATGTCGCACCGCGACAGCGCGATGGGCGAAGTGACGGAATACGAATTCCGCATCATCCGGCCCGACGGCACCGTGCGCCATTTGCTGGCGCGCGCCTTCTCGGTGCGCGACGCGCAGGGCGTGCTGCGCAAGGTGATCGGCGTCAACCAGGACATCACCGAACAGCGCGCGGCAGAGACGGCATTGCGCGAGAACGAGGCCCTGTTCCGCCTGGCCATCGAAACCGCCTCGCTCGGCGTCTACCAGATGAACATGCCAGACTGCTCCGGCATCTGGTCCGACCGCATGTACACCATGCGCGGCCTCCCGCCGCGCCCCGGCATGCCCGATGTCGACGAGATGATGGAGATGATCCATCCGGACGACCGGGAGATCCTGCTGGCCAACCGGATGGCCCATCGCACGCGCGCCTCGGGCGATGTGTCGCAATACGAATTCCGCGTCGTCTGGCCCGACGGCTCCGTGCATCACCTGCTGGCGCGCGCCTTTCCCCTGCGCGCCGAGGACGGCACCCTGATCAAGATCGTCGGCGTGAACCAGGACATCACCGAGCAGAAGCACGTGGAGCAGGAACTGCGCGATGCCGCCACCCGCTTCGAACTGGCCACGAAGGCGGCCGGGCTTGCTGTGTGGGAATGGCAGATCCCGAGCGGCGCGCGCCACTGGTCGCCGGAGATGTGGACCCTGCGCGGCCTGCCACCCCGCATCGACCCGCCCACCGATTCCGAGCTGATGTCCACCATCCATCCCGAAGACCGGGCGACCCTTGCGACATTCCTCGAAGCCGTGCGGCAGGACCCGGGCACGCCAGGCGAATGCGAATACCGCGTGCTCCTGCCCGACGGCTGGACGTCCCGCTACATCAATGCGCGCACCGCCGCCCTGCGCGACGCCACCGGCAAGGTGGTGCGCGTCACCGGCGTCGCCTCGGACGTAACGGAGCGGCGCATCGCAACCCACGCCCTGCAGGAAAGCGAATCCCTGTTCCGCCTCGCCGCCGAGGCCGCCTCGCAAGGCGTCTGGGACCAGGACAGGCGCACCGGGCAGGTGCGCTGGTCCCACCGCATGTGGCTGATCTACGGCCTGCTGCCGCGCGACATCCCGCCCGGCCGTGACGAATGGAAATCGCTGCTGCATCCCGACGATCGCGCCGACGTGCTGGCAATGTTCAAGCGGCTGGTGGCCCACCCCGCCGACCATGTGGAGAGCGCGCAGTACCGCATCGTCTGGCCGGGCGGAGGCATTCGCCACCTGGAGATGCGCGCCATGTCGGTGCACGACGAGAAGGGCACGCTGGTGCGGCTGATCGGCGTGGTGGTGGATATCACGGAGGTGCAGGAACTCCGCGCCCAGGCCACCATCGCCGGCAACGTGGCCACGCTGGGCCAGCTGGCCGGCGGCATCGCCCATGAGCTGGCCCAGCCGCTGCAGGCCATGATCGCCACCGCCGACACCGCCGCCCTGCGGCTCGACATGTCTGGCGATGCCGACACCATCGGCACCGTGCGCAACCGCCTGACCCATATCAGCGCGCTGGCCGCCCGCGCCGGCAAGACCATCCAGCATTTGCTGGCCTTCAGCCGTGGCACCAGCACCAGCGGCGTCACGCTGCTGTCCGATGCCGTTACCGGCACGCTGGAGCTGGTCGGCCGCAACCTGACCCATGCGCAGGTGCATGTCTCGGTGGACGTGCCGCGCGACCTGCCGCTGGTGCTGGGCGGCCTGGTCGAGATCGAGCAGGTCCTCGTCAACCTGCTGCTGAACGCGCGCGACGCGATGGAGACTCAGCCGCAACGCCGGGTGGAGATCCGCGCCCGCCAGCACGGCCAGAACGTGGTGCTGACCATCACGGATACCGGCACCGGCATCCCGCCGGAACTGGTCAGCCGCATCTTCGATCCATTCTTCACCACCAAGCCCGCCGGCAAGGGCACCGGTCTGGGGCTGGCGATCACGCGCAAGACCATGGTGGCCATCGGCGGCACAATCGAGGCCCGCAACACCGGGACGGGCACCGAATTCACCCTGGTGTTCCCGAGGATGGAGCTTCCAGACTAGGACCATAGAGCAACAGCCGATCGGATGGAATCATCCGATCGGCTGTTGCTCGCTAAAACAAAGAGCTAGAGCGATAGCAGACCGTCTATCAGGTCGGCTATCGCTCTAGCCCCTTCAGGAACCCCACCACCGCGGCATTGAAATCCCGCGGGTTCTCATATGGCAGCCCATGCGTGGCATCCGGCACCACCGCCACCTGGGAACCCGCGATCGCGCCCGACAGCGCCTCTACATTGGCCACGAAATGCGGCTCCGTGTTGGCGCCATACAGGAACAGCGTCGGCGTGCGGACGGTCTCCGCCGTGGCGCGCGAGAACGGGCGGCGGTCTTCGTTGCGCTGGCCCAGCATGGTGCGGGCATTGGCCCGGCTGAGCGCCTTGCGCGCCTCCGGCCGCTTGTCCCACGCGCCGGGGCCGCCGGTATGGTCGGCCACCACGCGCAGCCCGCCTTCCTCATCCCCGGAAGCGATCAGGTCGGCCGCCCTGGTGAAGGCGGTGGCATTCGCCGCCGCCCCGGGCTTGCCGCCCAGGCTCTCATCCCGCTCGCCGCCGGGCTCGGCCAGGATCAGCGCGCGCAGCAACGCCGGGTGCCGCTCGGCCACGCGCAGCGCGATATGCCCGCCGCGCGAATGCCCCAGCAGCGCCACCGGCCCCTTGCCCAGTGCTGCGATGAAGGCCGCCACATCGGCCACATGCGTGTCGATGCGGAAATCCCCGCCCTCCGCCGGCCAGGTGCCGGGCCAGCAATGCCGCAGCGAAAGTGCCATGGCATGGAACCCCGCGGCCGCCAGCGGCGCCATCTGCGCGCCGAAGCTGCGCTGGTCCCCCAGCGTGCCATGCACCATCACCAGCGGCAGCCCGCCCGCGCCGGCCTCCGCGTAGTGCATCTCCACCCCGTTCGCCTGCAGGCTCGGCATCGCGCTTCCTTCCCAATCCACCCGACGCCGCCGGACTCAGCGCCCCAGCGTCAGGCCGCATTCCTGCATCAATCCGCCCACATTGCCACGCGAGGAATTGGCCACTCGTGCCACGCGCGCGGAATCCTGCGGCGGCAGCGTCTTGATCAGGCAGGCGGACAGCGCCGCGATCTCCTTGGTGCCGCAGCCCAGCGCCGCCTGGCCCACCCGGGTGCAGAAGGCGCGCTTCTGCTCCGGCGTCTGCTCGCCGAAGGCCCCGCGCAAAGCATCAACAGCACCGCCGCCCGAGCCACCCAGGCCCGGAATCGAGATCCCCTGCCCCCAGGCCGGCGCCGCCAGCAGCAGCACCGCCAGCATCACCATGCGCCACATGCTCAGAAATCCCGCGCGAAGCCGGCGATCCAGCCGCCATCCACCGCCAGGATCTGCGCGGTGATGAAGGCGCTGTCGGGGTCGGCCAGGAACAGCGCCGCATGCGCGATCTCGCGCGTTTCCGCAGGGCGGCCCATCGGGATGTGCGACATCAGCCGCGCATGCAGGTCCTTTTCCTCCGATGTCGCGTCGTTGATCCAGTTGCGCCAGCCATCGGTCGCCGTGCTGCCCGGCGCGATCGCGTTCACCGTGATCCCGTGCTGCGCCAGCTCGATCGCCATGCCCTTGGTCAAATTCGCCACCCCGGCCTTGGCCGCCACGTAGGCGCTCTGCAGCCGCATCGGCACCAGGCCGAGCACGGAGGAGATGTTGATGATCCGCCCATACTTGTTAGGGATCATCGCCGCCGACGCCGCCCGGCTCACCATGAACACCCCGGTCAGGTCCACGTCGATCAGCCGCTTCCACTGCGCGATGCGCACCTTGTCGATCGTCACCCGATCCGCCGGCGCGGTGCCGATGCCGGCATTGTTCACGCAGATATCCAGCTTGCCGTAGCGCGCGATCACCGCATCGATCGCCGCCTGCACGTCGTCCTCGTCGGTCACATCCAGCTTCAGCGCCATGTGCCTGGGATCGCTGGCGGCCTCCGTCGGCGCTTCCACATCGGAATACACCACGCTGGCCCCCTCGGCCGCGAACCGGTCCGCGATCGCCCGCCCGATCCCCTTGCCCGAGCCGGTCACCAGGGCCACGCGCCCCGTCAGGTCCACGCGCATCGCAGCCTCCCTCTCCTGCCGCGCGATGCTTGCCTGCCCGCACGGTCGTGTTACGCTTAAACTATTATAATCTCTGGTCCGGCGAAGCAACGCGGGGCCACCGTCCGGGAGGGCCGCGCCGCATGGCCACGAAAGCCAAGTCCGTTGCAGGGCTGAACCGTCCGCCGCTGCCTGAGGGGCTGACGGCCGAGGAAATGGTGCACCTCTACGAACAGATGCAGTTGCTGCGCAAATTCGAGCTCGCCGCCCAAATCGCCTGCCGCGCCGGCGAAACGCCAGGCTTCCTCCATCTCTACATCGGCGAGGAAGCCACCGCCGTCGGCGTCTGCGCTCATCTGCGCAAGACGGACTGGATCACCTCCACCCATCGCGGCCACGGCCACGCGCTGGCCAAGGGCATGGACCCCAAGGTGCTGATGGCCGAGCTCTACGGCAAATCCGGCGGCAGCGTCGGCGGCCGCGGCGGCACCATGCATCTGTATGAACGCGCCATCGGCCTGTTCGGCACCAACGGCGTGGTCGCCTCCGGCGCGCCCCAGGCCGTCGGCGCCGCACTCGCCGCCCGCCACATGGGCACGGATGGCGTGGCCGTGGCCTTCTTCGGCGACGGCGCCACCAGCCACGGCGCCTTCCACGAGGCGCTGAACTTCGCCGGCGTGCAGAAGGCCCCGGTGATCCTGGTCTGCGAAAACAACCTCTACGCCACCGCAACGCCGCTCAGCAGCATCACCCTCAACCCCGAAATCGCCAGCCGCGCCGCCGCCTACGGCATCCCCGGCGTGGCGGTGGACGGCAACGACGTCGTCGCCGTCTGGACCGTGATGAAACAGGCCGCCGACCGCGCCCGCCGCGGCGAGGGCCCCACCCTCATTGAATCGAAAACCTACCGCACCGTCGGCCACCACGAGGGCGACACCGTCACCGGCACCTACCGCACCCAGGAGGAAGTCGATGCCTGGCTGAAGCGCGACCCCGTCGTCACCTTCCGCGCCCGCCTGGTCGAGGAATTCGGCATCACGACAGACAAAACCCTCGGCGCCATCGACAAGCGCATCGACGACGAGGTCTCCGCCTCCGTCGAATTCGCCCGCAACTCCGCGGAGCCCGACCCGAAAACCGTCTTCCGCCACACCTACGCCGACCCGATCAACCCGCCCGAGGCCCTCGCCGCCCCCAGGAACCGCAAAACCGTCGAAACCGGCTGGCTCGATGCGGTGCGTGACGGGCTTGCCGAGGAAATGCGCGCCAACCCCAACATCATCTACTACGGCGAGGGCACCGGCGAACGCGGCGGCACCTTCGGCCACACCAAGGGGCTCTACCAGGAATTCGGCGCGCACCGCATGGTGGATACGCCCATCAGCGAACTCGGCTTCACCGGCGCCTCCCTCGGCGCCTCGGCCACCGGCGTGCGCTGCATCGCGGATCTCATGTTCGCCGACTTCCTCTTCGAAGCCGCCGGCCAGATCGCGCTGCAGGCCGCCAAGCTGCGCTACATGTCCAACGGCCAGATGAACGCGCCCATGGTCATCCGCGTTGGCGCCGGCACCGTGCGCTCCACCGGCCCGCACCATTCCGGCACCTACCACTCCATCTGGTCGCACATCCCCGGCCTGCTCGTCGCCATGCCCTCCACCCCCGCCGACGCCAAGGGCCTGATGAAGACCGCGCTCCGCGCCGGCGACCCGGTGATCATGCTGGAAACCAAGGCCCTGTTCGCCAGCCGCGGACCGGTCCCGGAAGGCGACGACCACTACGTGCCGTTCGGCGTCGCCCGCATCGCCCGCCAGGGCAAGCACATCACCCTCGCCGCCGCCGGCCAGATGGTGCAGCGCTCCCTGGAAGCCGCCGAGCTCCTCGCCGCCGAGGGCATCGAGGCCGAGGTGATCGATTTGCGCACCATCCAGCCGCTGGATGTCGATACCGTCGCCGACAGCGTCCGCAAAACCCACCGCCTGCTGGTGGTGGACGAAGGCTGGCCGATGATGGGCCTGGGCGCCGAGCTCGGCCAGGCGATGAACGAGCTGTGCTGGGACCAGCTGGACGCCCCCGTGGGCCGCCTGCACACCGCCCCCGTCACCCACCCCTTCGGCCCCGCGCTGGAACGCGCCATGCTGGTCAACGCCGACCTCGTCGCCCTGCGCGCGAAAGAGGTGATCGGCGGCAAGGCGACACCCCCCTGGCGCTGGAAAGGCCGCACCGACGGCATGCAGGCGGACATCTCCATCGCCGCCCCCACCGCCGCCAAAGCCGCCGCACCGGCCGCAGCCGAACCCACCATCGCCGGCGAACCGATCAAGATGCCCTTCGGCGACCTCACGGTGGATTCCGGCAAGCTGGTCCGCTGGACCGTCGCCCCCGGCGCCTCGGTGAAAAAGGGCGAAACCGTCGCCGAGATCGAAACCGACAAGGCCGTGGTCGAAATCGAAGCCCCCGCCACCGGCACCGTCACCCAACTCATCACCGAGCCCGGCACCATCGTAAAGATGGGCGGCACGATCGGAGCCGTTCAATGAAGATCCTCTACCTCAACTATCCCCTCCCGTCCGACGGCCTGGAACAGGCCACCTTCGGCGATGGCGCCACGCTCGCCATGTATCGCATCGGCGGCCAGCCCACCGCGCAGGAAATGGCGGAGGCCGACGGCATCATCACTGGCTCCGCCAACCACGACGTGGGGCCGGTGGACCAGTATCCGAACTGCAAGATCATCCTCCGCCTCGGCGTCGGCTACGACAACCTGGACCTGCGCGCCTGGGCCGCCCGCGGCGTGCCGGTCTGCAACGTGCCGGATTACGGCACCAGCGAGGTCGCGGACCACGCCGTCACCCTCATGGTCACGCTGGCCCGCGGCATCGTCCACTACCAGGAACGCCTGCGCGCCGACCCGATCGGCAACTGGGGTTGGTCCCCCGCCCCGCCGCTGATGCGCCGCCTGCGCGACAACACCTTCGGGATCATCGGCTTCGGCCGCATCGGCATGGCCGCCGCCCGCCGCGCCGCCGGCTTCGGCATGGATATCGTGTTCTACGATCCGCATCTGCCCAACGGCGTGGAGCTCGGCTTCGGCTGCCGCCGCGTCCACTCCGTCAACGAACTCATGGCGCAGTCAGACGCGGTCAGCCTCCACGCCCCCAGCACCGACGAAACCCGCCACATCATCAACGCCCAGAGCCTCGCCGCCGCCAAGCAGGACCTCATCCTGATCAACACCGCCCGCGGCCCCCTGGTCGACCTCGATGCCTTGCACGACGCCCTGAAATCCGGCCAGATCGGTGGCGCCGCGCTCGATGTCTTCCCCAGCGAACCGCCCACCCCGCTACCCCGGCTGCTCGCCGCCTGGCGCGACCGCGAAGCATGGCTGGCCGATCGCCTCCTGGTCACCCCCCACGCCGCCTTCTTCTCGCCGCCGGCCAATCTGGATATCCGCCGCAAGGCCGCCGAGTGCCTGCTGGTCTTTCTGCGCGACAACCGCCTCACCAACTGCGTCAACCTCGACCTGCTGAAGCGCAACCGCTAAAGTCTGCGCTGACCCGCTGGATGGTCGGCTGCGTTAACCGACGGAAAACGCATAGCTGAGCGAATAGGCATCTCCGCGATGCCGGGCAACGGTGAACTCCGCCGGCTGCCCGGCCTCGTCGAGGTACACGATCTCGCTCACCAGAACCGCCGCCCCCGCCTCCACCTCCAGCCGCCGCGCCAGCGCGCTGTCCGCCAGCGCCGCCCGCACCGTCACCCGCACGCCCGAAAGCCGTAACCCCAGATGCCGCTGCACGCTGCGGAACACCACCACATCGTCGAAATCCCGCCGAGTCAGCCGCGCTCCGATCGCCGGCGGAAAGAAGATCGTCACGTCGCTCAGCGGCGCGCCCTCGCGCAGCACGCGCCCGCGCAGGCACGGCACCTTCGTGCCCGGCTCCAGCCCGAACACGGCCTCCGCCACGGCGGAACGCACCGCCTGCCACTCGGAGATTTCCAGGCTCGCCCCCTCCGTCGCGGCGGCGATATCGTCCAGCGAATTCATCTGCCGCACCGCCGGCCCGCGCGGCTCGGTGCTCACCACCACCGCCGGCTTGGCCGGCCGCTTCTCGATCAGCCCATCCGCCTCCAGCTCGCGCAAAGCGTGCCGTACCGTGATCAGGCTCACCCCGAACCCACGGGCCAGCACCGCCTCGGTCGGCAATTCCGCCCCCACCGCCAGCCGCCCACCGGCAATGGCCGCGCGCACCCGCGCCGCCACCTGGCGGTAGAGCTTGCCATCGGCGCGGTTCAGCGCCCGGGTCAGGCGGGACAGCGGCATCCCCATCTCCTGCCCCGTCCCGCGAGTCACGGCAAGCACCGCGCCCGGCGCATCGCCTCGTTGCGCGGAACGGCTACCCTCTGGCAGCCCTCAAAGGTAAATTCCCTGTAACGTGAAAACTATTCTCGCCATCGATCTGGGAGGGAGTTCACTGCGCGCGGCACTCGTGGCGCGCGACGGGACCGTCGTGGCCAGCGCCCAGCGCACCCACCGCATCGCCGAGGAAGCCGATGCCACCACCTGGTGGACCATGCTCCTGGAAGCCGTGGCGGAGCTGCCCGCCGCCGAGGTCAGCGCCATCGTCCCCACCGGCTTCACCCGCAGCCAGGTCCTGGTGGACGTCTCCGGCACCCCCGTTCGCCTCGCGCAATGCTTCCCCGATACCCGCGCCACCGCCGAAGCCGCCGCCCTGGCCGGCGCGGAAAAGGGCACCTGGGTGGAAATGACCGCCTTCCACCCCCTCGCCCGCCTCGCCTGGGCCCGTGCGGACGCCCCCTTCGCCTTCGCCCGCGCCCGCCATCTGCTCCAGCCCAAAGACTACCTCACCCTGCGCCTCACCGGCCGCACCGCCGCAGACCGCATCAGCAACGCCTGGGCGCTGGAACGCCGCACCGGGCGCCGCTCCCTTTCCGTCTTCAACACCGCCCAGATCGACAACGGCCTCCTGCCAGACCTGCACGACCCCTGGGATGTCGTCGGCCGCTGCACCGCCGCCCTGCCGGGCTACGAAGGCATCCCCGTCCTCTGCGGCGCCATGGATACCTGGTGCGCCGCCCTTGGCGCCGGCGCCGCCCGCCCCGGCGATGCCTACCTCATCGCCGGCACCACCGATGCCGGCGGCGTGCTCGGCGACACCCCCACCGATGCCGAGGGCCTCGTCACCCTCCCCTGGGGCATCGGCCTGTTCCACACCGGCGGCCCCAGCGGCGCCGGCGCCGATTGCCTGCAATGGCTCGCCGACCTGCTCGGCCAGCCAGACCCCGCTTCCATCGTCGCCCTGGCCGAAGCCGCAGCCCCCGCCGCCGCCCCGCTGATCTTCCTCCCCGCCCTCTCCGGCGAACGCGCCCCCAGCTGGGCCGCCACCACCCGCGGCAGCTTCGCCGGGCTGGATCGCGCCCACGGCCCCGCCGAACTCGCCCGCGCGGTGCTGGAAGGCGTCGCCTTCGCCGACCGGGACCTGCTGGGCGGCCTGCCCTTCGACCGGCTCTTCCTTGCCGGCGGCGGCGCCCGCTCCGACCTGTGGTGCCAGATCCGCGCCGACGTGCTGGGCTGCCAGGTCCTGCGCACCGGCGACCAACCCGGCCTACTCGGCGCCGCCATGCTCGGCTGGGCCGGAATCGGCGAATTCCCCAGCCTGCCCGCCGCCCAATCCGCCTTCACCGCCACCGCCGACAAATTCCGCCCCGACCACACCGTCAGCGCCCGCACCCAGCGCCTGTTCGAAGCCTACAAGCAGGTGCAGGCCGCGGCGGCCACCATGGCGCATACGCTCAGCCGGTTCTGAGCAAGCGCCTTCTTTTTCTGAAGAAAGAGAAGCAAAAAGACTTCGCGCCTTGGCGCCAGCTCATCCCATTGAGCCTCCGTGCCTTCTCCGCGCCCTCCGCGCCTCCGTGGTGAATCCTCCTTCCTCCGCGCTGCTGAAACGGAACATACTTCCAGTTCCACCCGCCGCAGGACCGAACGCCATGGCCAAGCCAGACCGCCACCTCAAGCGCGCCCTCGCCCTGCTGGAAACCATCCCCTTCATCGACGGCCACAACGACCTCCCCTGGGTCATCCGCAACGACAGCCATGCCCAAGGGGACGTCGCCGCCTACAACCTCGCCCGCCAGCGCAACGACGGCGACACCGACATCCCCCGCCTGCGCGAAGGCCGGGTCAGCGGCCAGGTCTGGGCCGCCTACATCCCCACCGAGATCGAGCACCCCGGCCGCGCCGTGCTGGAACAGATCGACATCGTGCTGCAGATGAACGCCGCCCACCCCGATGTCTTCCTGCCGGTGAAGCGCGCGTCCGATTTCGCCCGCGCCAAGAAGGCCGGCAAGATCGCCTCCATGCTGGCCGTGGAGGGCGGGGTGGGGCTGGAGAACTCGCTGGCCCCGCTGCGCGTCTGGCACGCCGCCGGCGCCCGCCTGATGACCCTCTGCCACAACGGCACGCTGGATTGGGTGGACAGCGCCACGGATGAGGCCCGTCACAACGGCCTCACCGCATTCGGCCGCGCCGTGGTGCGGGAGCTGAACCGCCTGGGCATGATCGTCGATTGCGCCCATGTCGCCCCCAGCGTCATGCGCCAGGTGCTGGAGATCAGCACCGCCCCCATCGTCTTCAGCCACAGCAACGCCCGCGCCCTGTGCGACCACCCCCGCAACGTGCCCGACGACGTGCTGGACATGGTGCGCCAGAAGGGCGGCCTCGTCATGGCCACCTTCATCCCGGATTTCCTCAGCGAATCGGTCCGCCAATGGATGGGCCCGCTGCGCGCCAGCTTCGTGCTGCACACCGAAGCCGAGCGCCTCTCCAAGATCGCCATCCACGAAAAGAAACACGGCCCCCGCCCCCTGGCGAAGCTGGAGGACGTGGCCGACCACATCGAATACATCGCCGGCAAGGTCGGCGCCGAAAACTGCGGCATCGGCAGCGACTTCTTCGGCGTCGCCACCACCCCCACGGGGCTGGAGGATGTGCGCCGATTCCCCAACCTCCTGGCCGAAATGCTCCGCCGCGGCTGGTCGGAGGATCAGGTGATCGGCCTCGCCGGCGGCAACTTCATCCGCACCTTCCGCGCCGTGGAACGCGAAGGCACCCGCCTGCGCCGCACGGAAAAGGTGCCCTACGGCACAACAGCCACCATCACGTCTTGACCCCGGGCGCCACCTGTCGTTCAACCCGCCCCACGAGCCTGTAGCTCAGCCGGTAGAGCACGAGACTTTTAATCTTGGGGTCGTGGGTTCGAATCCCACCGGGCTCACCAGGATCTGTTGGTGAGGAAGAAAGCGCGTTCTTTTTTGAAAAAAAGAACCAAAAAACTTTTTTCCGTTTGCGGTGTCGCCGCCGAGGTTACCCGCCACCATAGATAAAAGTCTTTTTGCTTCTTTTTCTTCAGAAAAAGAAGACTCTTCCTTCAGTGCCCCAACACCTAAGCCTGCGGCGGCACCACCACCACGCCGGTAATCCCGGAATGCGCCGGCGGATCGCTCGCCGGAAAGCTTTCCCGCCCGGCCTCGCTCACCTTGTCCTTCAACTGCCGGTTCGACGCGCTCTCCGCCTGGTCGGATTTATGCTCCGGCACCGCCCCCTGCGCCGACCCGCCGGAGGCACCATGCGGGCTGCCGCCGGGGTAGCCGCCCTGCCCCGGCGCGGCATCCATCTGCGCCCGGATCGGAATCCGCCCGCCCGCCTGCATCTGCGCCGGCCGCGGCAGCGCCACATGCAGCACGCCCTGCTCGAAGCGTGCCTGCACCTGGCTCACATCGGGCGCATAGGGCAGCCGGAAGCTGCGCTGGAACCGCCCGAAGCCGCGCTCGCTCATGTGGCGCCCGCCCTCGGCCTGCTCCCGCCCGTCGCACTTCTCGCCCGACAGCGTCAGCAGGTCGCCCTCCAGCCGCAGGTCGATGTCCCCCTCGGCCATCCCGGGCAGCTCCGCCGTCATCTCCAGCCCCTCGCCGGTCTCGCACAGGTCCAGATCGGGCGCGAACCCGCCGAACCCCGCCCGGGCCGGCGCGGTGCGGAACACCTCGTCGAACACCCGGTTCACCTCGCGCTGCAACACGCTGAAAGGATCGCCCGACCCAAAAAACCGCGACACCATGGCACATCTCCGCAAACACCTGCGGAGGCAACGCCACCGGCGCCAGGGGGTTCAGACCTTGCGGATGAACTCCGCTCCACCCATCCACGGCACCAGCGCCTCCGGCACCCGGATGGAGCCGTCCGCCTGCTGGTAGTTCTCCATCACCGCGATCAGCGCGCGCCCCACCGCCACGCCAGAGCCGTTCAGCGTGTGCACGAACCCGCCCACCTTGCCCTCGGCATTGCGGAACCGCGCGTTCATCCGCCGTGCCTGGAAATCGCGCGTGTTGGAGCAGGAGGAAATCTCGCGCCACATCTGCTGCCCCGGCAGCCACACCTCCAGGTCGAAGGTCCGCACCGCCCCGAACCCGGTATCCCCGCTGGAAAGCACCACGCGCCGATACGGCAGCCCCAGCAACTCCAGCACCTTCTCCGCGCTGGCGGTCATCCGCTCCTGCTCGGCCACGCTCTGCTCCGGGTGCACGATGGAAACCAGCTCCACCTTGCGGAACTGGTGCTGGCGCAGCATCCCGCGCGTATCGCGGCCAGAGGCCCCGGCCTCGCTGCGGAAGCAGTCGCTCAGCGCCGTCAGCCGGATCGGCAGCTTCGCCTCCGGCACGATCTCGCCGGCCACCGTGTTGGTCAGCGGAATCTCGCTGGTGGCGATCAGCCAGCGCCCATCGGTGGTGCGGAACGAATCCTCGGCGAACTTGGGCAGCTGGTTGGTGCCGAACATGGTGGCGTCGTTCACCAGGAACGGCACGGTGTGCTCGGTGTAGCCATGCTGGGTGGTGTGGGTGTCCAGCATGAACTGCCCCAGCGCCCGCTCCAGCCGCGCCAGCCCGCCGCGCAGGATGGTGAACCGGCTGCCGGCCATCTTGGTCGCCGTCTCGAAATCCATCATGCCCAGCGCCTCGCCGAGCTCGAAATGCTGCTTGGGCTCGAAGCCGAGATCGGTGGGCGCGCCCACCTGCTTCAGCACCACGTTGGCGCTCTCGTCCGGCCCCTCCGGCACATCGCCATCCAGCACGTTCGGCAGCGCCGCCAGCGTGTCGAAGATGGCCTTGTCCAGCCCCGCGACCTTCTTCTCCAGCGCCTCCATCTCCGCCCGCTTGGCGGAAACCTCGGCCTCCAGCGCGGCACTGTCCTCGCCCTTGCGGCGCGCCTCGCCAATGCGCTTCGAGAGCGCATTGCGGAAGGACTGGATCTCTTGCAGCGCCGTCTGCGCCGCCCGGCGCTCGCTGTCCTGGGCCAGGATTCCGGCGGCGGCCGGCGGCAGGCCACGGCGGGCCATGGCGGCGTCGAACAGCGTCGCGTCGTCGCGAAGGGTGCGAATGTCGTGCATGTCTATTCCCCGAAAGGGGCGGCGGCGGGCCGCGAATACAGTGAGCTTAGCGCAGGATCAGGCGGATCGGCGAAGCGTCACGATCGCGCCGCCGCAGACAGCCCGGCACCCGGGCTGGTCAGCGGCACGCCCTTGGTGCACAGCCCCGCAGCCCCGGCCATGGAGGCCTGGGCAAAGGCCACCACTCCGGCCCCCTTGGCGAACAGCGCATCGGCCGCCACCGCGATCAGCCGGTTGTACTCGGCCACATCCCCGCCCCGGAACGCCTCCCAGGCGCCCGGCGCGATATGCATCTCGATGGCCACATCGGTGCCGTCGGCCACCCGCTCGAACAGTGTGCGGGTGGGTTCCACCGTGGTCTGCACCGTACACAGCACATCCACCCGCCCCTTGCCGGCAGCCGCCTTGGCCACCGCCGCGCTGGCCAGCGCGCCATCCACCCGCAGCACCGGCACCGGCGCCAGCAGATCGGCCCGCTCCGCCGCCGGCCCCACGGTGGAGCAGGTCAGCAGCACCGCATCCACGCCGGACGCCATCTCCCGCAGCAACTCGGCCGCCTCGTCGCGGATCGCATCGGTCAGCCCACCCTCGGCCTCCGCCCGCTTCAGCAGGTCCGGCCGCACCACATGCGACAGCGTCACCCCCGCAAGGGAAGCGGCGGCCGCCTCGAACACCGGCACGTTGCTTTCCACGGTGTGCAGGCAGGCGATACGCATCAGGCGTCGTCCTCTTTCACGGGCTTGGGCTCCACCAGCTTGGCGGCAAAGATCGACAGTTCGTAGAGCCCGATCAGCGGAATCGCGAGACCGATCTGGCTCATCGGGTCCGGCGGCGTCACGATGGCGGCAAACACGAAGATGCCCACGATGGCGTAGCGCCGCGCGCCCTTGAGCCCCTTGGACGAGACGATCCCCACCTTGGCCATCAGCGACAGCGCCACCGGCATCTGGAAGGCAATGCCGAAGGCGAAGATCAGCTTCATCACCAGGTCGAGATATTCGCCCACCTTGGCTTCCAGCTGGATCGGCACGCCGCCCTGCACGGCCGGCGTTTCAAAGCTGACGAAGAACTTGAAGGCGGCCGGAAAGATGAAATAGTACGCCAAAGCCGCCCCCAGCAGGAACATCACCGGGGAGGCCAGCAGGAACGGCAGCAGCGCCCGCTTCTCGCTGCGATACAGCCCGGGCGCGATGAACAGCCAGATCTGGTGCGCGATGAGCGGGAAGGAGATGAACATGCCCCCGAAGATCGCCACCTTCAGGTAGGTGAAGAACGCCTCGGTCAGCGCGGTGAAGATCAGCCGGCGCGGCTCCCCGCCCGATTTCGCCACCAGGATGTCCACCAGCGGCTGCGCCAGGAAGGCGTAGATGTGCTGGGACAGGAACCAGCACCCGATCACCGCCACCACCACCGTGCCCAGCGACCACATCAGCCGCGTGCGCAGCTCGATCAGGTGATCGAGCAGCGGCATGGGCTTGTCGTCGATCGTGTCTTCTTTGGCGGTGTCGGCCACGTCCTGATCCCTGGGTCTAGGCGCCAACGAGCGGCGGGCGGGAGGTAGTCGGCGGGAGGAAATCCGGCACCGGCGGCGGGTTGGCAATCGATGGCGGGATGAAGGCCGGCATGCCGTCATCCACCGGCGCCAGCTCGGCGGCCGTCACCGGCACCGGCTCCTCCGGCGGCGGAAGGTCGATGGGCGTGTAGGAGGTCGGCTCGGCCGGCGTGAGCGGTTGCGGCGTGTTGGCGAAGGGGTCGTTCAGCGCGGAACGAATCGAACCATCCTTGTCGATCTCGCGTTCCAGCGCGCCCTTGATGTCCAGGTTGCGGATCTCGTTGATCTGGTCGCGAACCTCCTTGAGGTCGGCATCCTTGACCATCTCATCCACATGGGTGCGGAACTCGGAGGCCATGCCGCGCGCCTTGCGCACGAAATCGCCCACGGCCTTGATCGCCTTGGGCAGGTCCTTCGGCCCGATCACAAGCAGGGCCACCACGCCGATCACGGCGAGTTCGGACCATGCGAAATCAAACATGGTAGCCACCGGCGATGCGGAACGGGCGTGGCATGGGCGAAAGGTCTCTCCTGCGCCGGGTTGCTAGCAGGAAACCGGGCGCCTGGGAAACCGGCGCGCGCTCATGGCGCGGGCTCGCCTGCTTCAGCGTCGGACTCCGGCTCTTCAGCCTCCGCCGGCGAGGGCGGTGCGTCCATCGGCAGGGCCGCCGGCTCCACCAACAGGTCCTCGCGCCGCGGCAGGTCGCGCAGCTGCTGCAACCCGAACTGGGAGAGGAAGGCCGGCGTGGTGCCCCACAACGTCGGCCGGCCCGGCGTCTCCTTGCGGCCGCGCGGGGCGACCAGGCCGGCTTCCAGCAGCTGGTCCAGCGTGCCCTGCCCCAGCGCGGCGCCGCGCAGCTCCTCGATCTCCGGCCGGGTGACGGGCTGGTGATAGGCGATGATGGCCAGCGTCTCCATCGCCACGCGCGGCAGGCGGCGCGGCACCTGCACCACCCGGCGCAGCTTCGGCGCAAGATCGGGCGCGGTGCGGAACTGCCAGCCGCCGCCCACCTCCACCAGCTCCACCCCGCGGCCGGCATAGCGCGCCTGCAGGGCGGCGAGCACCGCATCCGAATCGGCCCCGTTTGGCAGCAGCTGGCCCAGTTGGCGCGCGGTCACCGGGGTGGTGGCGGCAAACACCATTGCCTCCGCCAGGCGCAGCAATTCTTCCATGTCCACCGAGTCCGAATCGGGAACGGCGGAGTCTGCGGGCAGCGATTCGGCCGAGGATTCGGGATCAGGCATCGGGTCGTGCTTCCTCGGCCCCAGGGTCGGCCACAGGGTCGGTATCGCCGCGGCGGACCAGGATGGGGCCGAACTCCTCCTCCTGGCGCAACCGCACCGCGCCACCGCGCGCCATCTCCAGCCCGGCGAGCAAGGTGGAAGACAGGGCGGCCCGGCGCTGCAGCGGGGAGGTCAGCTCCTCCGGCAGGAACTGCTCCAGGTTGGACCAGTCCGGCAGGTTGCCCACCAGCAGGGCGAGGCGGGAGAGTGCGTCGCGCACCGTCCACACCGTCAGCGCCTGCGGCCGGTAGCGGCGGCGGGCGCCGGCGCGGCGCATGGCGGCGAGATAGGCGCGCAGCAGGCCGGGCACGTCCGTCAGCAGCTTGGTGCGGTCGGTCTCCACCAAATCTTCCGGCAGGCCGCGGATGAACACGTCCTGCCCCAGCTGCGGGCGGGCACTGAGCCAGGCCGCGGCCAGGCGCATGGCCTGCAGGCTGCGCAGCCGGGCGGCGAGCACCTCGGCCGCCGTTTCCGCCTCGTCCGCCGCCTCGTGCCCCTTGGGCAGCAGCAGCCGGGATTTGAGCCAGGTGAGCCAGGCGGCCATCACCAGCCAATCCGCCGCCAGTTCCAGCCGGATTCGCCGGGCCCCCTCGATCACGGCCAGGTACTGCTCCACCAGCGACAGGATGGAGATCTTGGCCAGATCGAGCTTCTGGCCGCGGGCGAGTTCCAACAGCAGGTCCAGCGGGCCCTCGAACCCGTCCAGCCGCAGCACGAGCGCATCCTCCGGGCGAACCGGAAGCTCGTATTGCGCTGGCTCCTGCTGTTGGTCAGAGGTCATGCAGCATGAACTTCTCGTAGAACGCCGGCAGCGGCAGGTGCCGCAGCATCCACCCGGCGCCATCCACCAGCAGCGCGCGCACGGGATCGAACGGCATGCCGAGGTCGCGCAGCAGCATCGGCAGCAGGAACAGCAGGGCGAGCACGATGAAGATGCCCGCCCGTTCCAGCCGCGCCCAGGCCATGGCGAGGCGCAGCGGCAGGATGCCCACCACGATGCGCCCGCCATCCAGCGGCGGGATCGGCAGCAGGTTGAACAGGCCGAGCACGATGTTGAACAGGATGAAGGAGACGGTGAACTCCACCGCCATCACCGCCACCATGCCGCGATCCGCCCCCGGCAGCCCCAGCATGGTGCCGATGGTGCCCACGGGATCGCCATCCAGGTGCAAAGCGAGAGACGCGACGGCGGCGAGCACGAAGTTGATCGCCGGGCCGGCCATGGCCACCAGCATCATGCCGCGGCGCGGGTCGCGGAAGCGCCAGGGGTCCACCGGCACCGGCTTGGCCCAGCCGAACATGAAGCGGCTGCCGGTAAAGCTGTTGATGATCAGCAGGATGCCGGGCACGATCAGCGTGCCGACGCGATCCACATGGGCGATCGGGTTGAGCGTCAGGCGGCCCTGGCGCTGGGCGGTGTCGTCACCCAGCGCGAGCGCGGCATAGCCGTGCGCCACCTCGTGCAGCACGATCGCCGCGATGGCGGCCAGCAGCGGCAGGACAATCTCGGACACGGGGGCCCTTTCAGGGTGCGGGCGCAGTGCCGCCCGGCGGTAAGTACATCAGCGGCGCCCCGGCGCAAGGGTCAGGCGGTGGCCAGCAGGCGGTCGCGCTCCTGGGCCAGCGCGGCTTCATCGAGCGGCACGGCGCGCGCGGCGGCGGTGGCGCGGGCGGCGGCGAGGCGGGTGCGGGCGGCTTCGGTGAGCGGCGGGGCGGCCCGCAGCACCGCTTCGGTGCCCTCGGCATCGCCGGGGCAATAGAGCGCCAGGTCACAGCCGGCCTCCAGGCAGGCGAGCGCGCGGGCCTCGGGCGCGCCCTCCAGCGCGTGCATCGCCAGGTCGTCGCTGACCAGCACGCCGCGGAAGCCGATCTCGCCGCGGATCACCTGCGCGATGATGGTGCGGGAGAGGGTGGCGGGGCGCTGCCTGTCCCAGGCGGGGTAGAGGATGTGGGAGGTCATCAGCCACGGCAGGTCAGCATTTGCGGCAAAGGGCAGCAGGTCGGCCTGCATGTCGTTGGCGGCGACGGTGGGCAAGGCTAGGTGCGAATCCACCGTGGCGCGGCCATGGCCCGGGGCGTGCTTGCCCACCGGCTGGACACCAGCAGCGAGCAGCCCCCCAGCCATGGCGCGGGCGAGGCGGGCCACCTCGGCAGGCTCCTCGGCGAAGGCACGGTCGCCGATCACCTCGCTGGCGCCAGGCAGGCGGCGATCGAGGATGGGGGCGCAGACAGTGTCGAACCCGGCTTCGGCGCATTGCAGGCCGATCAGCGCCCCCTGGAGATACGCCGCACGCAGCGCCTGGGGCGGCGGCAGGGCACCAAGCGCGCCGCAGGGCGGATGGGCGCGCCAATGCGGCGGGCGAAGGCGCGCCACGCGGCCGCCCTCCTGGTCCAGCATCAGCACCGCCTCGGCGGGCATCGCGGCGCGCAGGGATGCGATGAGCAGCCGAAGCTGCGTGGGGTCGGTGATATTGCGGCGGAACAGGATGGCACCGGCGGGCGGATGGGCGCGCAGCAGCGCCGCCTCCTCCGGCAGGAGGATGGGGCCGGAAATGCCGATAATGGCGGCGCGGGTGTTCGCGGGCAGCATGGGGCAGGCTTAGCAATGGCGGCGTGGGTGGCATAGTGGGCCCGAACGCACAGGGACACCGCCATGACCGACCTGCCCAGCCGCCTGATCGACCTGACCGCGACGCAGGCGGTGGCGGCGCTGCGGTCCCGGAAGGTCTCGCCGGCCGAGCTGGTGGAGGCCTCGGCGGCACGGATCGCCGCGGTGGAGCCGACGGTGAACGCGCTGCCGATCCTGTGCCTGGAGCGGGCGCGGGCGCAGGCGGGCGGGATCGGCGCCGGCGATGGGCCGGGCTGGCTCGGTGGGCTGCCGGTTTCCGTGAAGGACCTCGATGAGGTCGCCGGCGTGCGGCACACCATGGGTGGGTCGGTGCTGTTCGAGGATGTGGTCTCGAAGGTCTCCAGCCCCATGGTGCAGGTGCTGGAGGGCAATGGGGGCATTCCGGTGGGCAAATCCAACTCGCCGGAATTCGGCTTCAACGCCTCCACGATCAACGCGCTGCATGGGCCGACGCGCAATCCCTACGACCCCAGGCTGACGGTGGGCGGCTCCTCCGGCGGGGCGGCGGCTTCAGTGGCAACGGGGGAGGTGTGGCTGGCAACGGGCTCGGACCTCGGCTCCTCCATCCGCTTGCCGGCCGCGTTCTGCGGCGTGGTGGGGCTGCGGCCCTCGCCCGGCCGGGTGCCGCGCGGGCGCCGCGGCATGCCGTTCAGCACCCTGCCGGTGCTGGGGCCGATCGCGCGCACGGTGGCGGACGTGGCGCTGGGGATGGAGGCGATGGTGGGGGAGCTGTGGAGCGACCCGCTGAGCCTGCCCTCGGCGCCGGGCATGTTCTCCGCGGCGGTGGCCGCGCCGGTGGGGCCGAAGCTTGTGGCGTGGTCGGCCGATCTCGGGGTTTCCCCGGTGGATCCGGAGATCGCGGCGATCTGCGCCGCCGCCGTGGCGCGCTTCGCGGAAGCCGGCGTGGCGGTGGAGGAGGCATGCCCGGATCTGGGCGAGGCGGTGGAAGTCTTCCATGCCATCCGCGGCGTGAACCACCTGGCCGCGTTCGATCCGCTGGTAGCCGCCGAAGGGCCGCGGGTGATCCCGGAGATCCACGAAAGCCTCGCCCGCGCCCGCCAGGTGCCGATCGAGCGCTTCGCCTGGGCGGAGCGCGAGCGGGCAGCGATGTTCGGCCGGCTGATGGACTTCTTCGAAACCCACGACGTGCTGGTGTGCCCGGCGGCGATCATGAAGCCGTTCCCGGCGGAATGGCGCCGGGTGGACCGGCTGGGGAACCACCAGTTCGACAGCTACATCGACTGGATCGCCATCACCTTCGCCATCTCCCTGCTGGGGGTGCCAGTGCTGTCGCTGCCGGTAGGCTTCACGCAGGAGGGCCTGCCGGTGGGAATACAGATCATCGGCCGGCCGCGCGCGGATGCCGCCGTGCTGGCGGCCGGCGCGGTGCTGGAGCAGGTGATCGGCGCGAAGGGGCGGCTGCCGGTCACCCCGAGAGCAGCAGCATAGCGCCAACCACCGTGGCCGCGATGCCGGCCAGTGCGGCGCGCGGCAGGGGTGCCGGGTTCGGCAGCAGGCGCGCGAGCGCCAACGTCACCAGCGGATAGGTGGCCACCAACGGGGCAACGAGGGCGACCGGGCCTTCCGCCAACGCGGCGTAGAGCGTCAGCACCGCCCCGCCATTGCACAGCCCGACCGCGGTGAACCAGGCCAGCGCGGGGCCAGAGGGGCGCGGGGCGCGAATGGTGGCCAGCGCCACGGCGGCGGAGACGAGGTAGCCGATCGCCGCAGCAGCCAGCGGGCTGGGCCAGAACGAAAGCCCCCACTGCGTCGCCGGTTGCACCAGCCCGCGAATGGCGGCGGCAGCCAGCGGCAGGGCCAACGCGGCACCAGCCAGCCGCGCCCCACCAGTGCCGCCGGCCAGGGACAGCGTGGCCACGCCAGCGGCGATGGCGGCCAGCCCCGCGATCTGCGCGAGGGCCGGCAGTTGGGCCAAAAACAGCGCGGCCCCGAGAACAGCGAAAAGCGGCGCGAGGTTGCCGAGCGCGCCCGCCAGACTCGGCCCGAGTCTCCGATTCGCCGCAAAGGTGAGTCGCGTGACCGCGATGGGGAACACCAGCCCCACGGCGGCGAACACCGCCGCGCCGCGCGCATCGGCCGCACCGGGATCAACACGCACCAGCGCAGCAAAAGCCAACAGCGCGGCAGAGGCGTGAATGCTGATGCGAGCCCCCGCAGCAGGCGGGGCGTGGCGCAGGGCGCGCTGGGTCAGAACAAGGGCGGTGCCGAACTGGCAGGCGGCCAGCAGCGCCAGCAGAACCGGCGCGCTGCCGGTCATGCCGGCAGGCGGATCAGAAGCTGGCGACCGAGCAAACGCCGCCCTTGGCGCGGACCTTCTCGCAGAAGGAACTGGCCTGGCCGGCATCGGTGAAGCCGCCGGTGCGCAGGCGGTAGAAGGTCTTGCCGTCGCGCTCGGTCTTCACCACGGCGGGGCGGCGGCCGCCCAGCACATCCGGCATGCGCTTCTCCAGGCGGCTCCACTCGCTGAGTGCCGCCTGCTCGCTGGTGACGGCAGCAAGCTGCACCTGCGTGCCGCTGGAGGCAGCCGGGGCCGGTGCGGCGGCAGGCGCCCGGGCGGGCGGGGGAGGCGGGGCAGCGGCAAGCGGGGCGGCGGCAAGCGGGGTCGGCGCGGTCAGCACGGCCGGCTGGCTCGGCGGGCGGGCGGCCTGGGCGCTGACCACGGGCTGCACCGGGGCCGGCACCACAGGAGCGGCGGCGGGCGGGGTGGCGGCGGGCGGGGTGGCGGCGCGCGGCGCGGCGGCGATCTGGCGTTCGGCGGCGGCCTTCTCAGCCGCAGCCTTCTCGGCAGCAATCTTCTCTTCGGCGGCCTTTTCGGCGGCCAGCTTCTCGGCGGCGGCCTTCTCCCCGGCGGCGCGCAGGGCCTCCGGCTTCGGGGCTTCCGGCGTGGGCGCCAGGGCCTGCTTGCCGACGGGGGAGGCGGGGCTGTCGATCTCCGGCCCCTGCTGGGTGCTGTCCGGCTTCACGCGCAGCGGGCGGCTATCCGCCTCCACCACCGGCACGCCGCCGCCAGACTTGCCACCGGTGAGCGACCAGGCGCCGACCATCACGAGCAGCGCGGCGCCGATGCCACCGGCGATGATCGCCAGCCGCCTCGTGTTCGGGTCCATGCCCGGACGGTGGCGCGGCGTGCGGTAGGACGTGTCGAACTCGGCCATCGGACTGCCCAACTTCCCCATTTCTGGCAGGAAGGACAGCCCGCACGGCGACTGCCCCTCAGCGCATCTCTTCCACAGGCGCCACCCCCATGACGGCCAGGCCGGACCGGATCACGGTCGCGGTGGCAGCCACCAGGGCAACGCGCGCCAAGGTCTCGGCACGCTGCTCCGGCTGCAGGAAACGCAGCGCAGCATCGTCCCTTCCTCGGTTCCACAGCATATGAAAGTCAGCCGCTAAATCATAGAGGAAAAACGCAATCCTATGCGGCTCGCGCGCCTGGGCGGCCCCTTCCACGGTGCGCGGCCAGCTCGCCAGCCGCTTGATCAGGGTAAGTTCCGCTTCATGACTCAGGCTTTCCAAAGCCACCCCCTGGAGGGCTTCCGGCGCCATGGCCTCCGCCCCCAGCATCTCGGCTGCCGCGCGCAGCACGGAGCGGCAGCGGGCATGGGCATACTGCACGTAGAACACCGGGTTCTCGCGCGTTTGCGCCACCGCTTGGGCGATATCGAACTCCATCTGCGCATCAGATTTGCGGGTGAGCATGGTGAAGCGCACCGCGTCGCGTCCCACCTCATCCAGCAGGTCGCGCAGCGTGATGAACGTGCCGGCGCGCTTGGACATGCGCACGGGCTCGCCATCCTTCAGCACATGCACGATCTGGCACAGCACGATATCCAGCGTCGGCGCCGCCGCGGTGCCATCCCCCAGCGCCTTCACGGCGGATTTCATGCGCGACACATAGCCGCCATGGTCCGCGCCCCAGATATCGATCATCACCTGGGCGCCGCGCGTCACCTTGTCGGCGTGGTAGGCGATGTCGTTGGCGAAGTAGGTGTTGCTGCCGTCGGATTTGCGCAGCGGGCGATCCACGTCATCGCCGAACTGCGTCGCCCGGAACAGCGTCTGCTCGCGCGGCTCCCAGTCATCCGGCGTCTTGCCCTTGGGCGGCTCCAGCACGCCCTCGTAGATCAGGCCGCGCGAACGCAGCGTCTCGATCGTGGCATCAGCGGCGCCGGCAGCCACCAGGGCGCGCTCGGAGGAGAACACCTCCTGCTGCACGCCGAGCAGGGCCAGGTCTTCGCGGATACTCTCCATCATCATGGCCAGCGCGGTGTCGCGCACGATCGGCAGCCAGGCCTCCACCGGGCCGACATGGGCGCCAGGCGCGGCAAGGCTGTCGCCATGCGCCGCCTTCAGCGCCTCGCCGACCGGCACCAGGTAGTCGCCGCGGTACTGCAGCCCGCCGGGCACCATCTGGGCATACTCGTCCTCGGTCAGCGTGGTGCCGAGTGCCTGCAGGTAGCGCCAGTAGGCAGCCCAGGCGAGCGCCAGCACCTGATTGCCAGCATCGTTGATGTAATACTCCTTCGTCACCGCAAACCCGGCCTTGGCGAGCAGATTGGCCAGCGCATCCCCCACCACCGCGCCGCGGCAATGGCCGATATGCATCGGGCCGGTGGGATTGGCGGAGACGTATTCCACGTTCACCCTGATCCCCTGCCCCATCGCCGACTCGCCATAGGACTCGGCGGCCGCGAGAATCGCCGGCACCTGCGCCCGCCAGGTCGATTCCGCGAGTCGCAGGTTCACAAAGCCCGGCCCCGCCACGCTCGCCTCGGCGATGTCCGGCTGGTCCTTGAGGCGCGCGACCAGGGCCTGCGCAATCTCCTGCGGCTTGCGGCCGGCCGGCTTGGCCACCACCATCGCGGCGTTGGTGGCCATGTCGCCATGCGCCGCCTCGCGCGCCGGCGTCACCTCCACGCGCGCCAGCACCTCCGGCGGCAGGTCCGGCAGATCGGCGGCCAGGGCGGCGAGCACGCGCTCGCGCAAGGTGGCAAACAAATGGGTCATCGGCGGTGTTCCAGAGAGTCAGAAGAAAGGAAGGCCTTCTTTTTCTGAAGAAAAAGAAGCAAAAAGACTTTATTAATTTGCACCCAGGCCCAAATTAATAAAAGTTTTTTGGTTCTTTTTTTCAAAAAAGAACATGCTTCCTTCCTAAGGTGAGTGAGAAATATCAGTAAGCCGAAGGTGCTCATCCCGAGCATACCGATCCGTCATGCCAGCCACATAATCACACACCGCCACGGCGGCACGCGGGGTGCCCGCTTCCCCGGCCCGTCCCCGCCAATCGGCGCTCAGCAGCCCGGTATCGCCATGCAGCATGGCAAACACCTCCCCGGTGATGCGCTTGGCCTTGGCCACCATGCGGTTCACGCGCCAGTGCCGGTACATGTGGGCGAACAGGAAATCCTTGATCGCCCGGTTGGCGTCCGCCATCGCCGGGCTGAACGCCACCACCGGGGTGCGGGCGCGGCGGATGGCATCGGAGTCCGCCGGGTCCAGCTTGGCGATCCGCCTGCGGGTTTCCTCGATCAGGTCCACCACCAGCGCATTGATCACGCGCCGGTTGGTCTCATGCCGCAGGCGCTGCGGCGGCACATCCAGGCTGGAAACCCGGGCCGCGGCCAGCGCCTCGCCCACCACCGGCAGGTGGCGAATCTCCTCGATGGTGAACAGCCCCGCCCGCAGCCCGTCATCCAGGTCGTGCGAGTGGTAGGCGATGTCATCCGCCAGCGCCGCAATCTGCGCCTCGACGGAGGCATGGGTGTGCAGGTCCAGCTTATGGCGCTCATCGTACTGGGCAACGTAGGGCGGCGGCTTGCGGAGCGGGCCATTGTGCTTGGCCAGGCCCTCCAGCGTTTCCCAGGTGAGGTTCAGCCCATCGAACGCCGCATAGCGCGCTTCCAGCAACGTGACGACGCGCAGCGACTGCGCATTATGGTCGAAGCCGCCAAACGGCTTCATCGCGATCGAAAGCGCCTCCTCCCCGGCATGGCCGAAGGGCGGGTGGCCGAGGTCATGCGCCAGGGCCAGCGCCTCCGTCAGGTCCTCGTCCAGTTGCAGCTCCCGCGCCACGGAGCGGGCGATCTGCGCAACCTCGATGGAATGGGTCAGGCGGGTGCGAAAGAAATCGCCCTCATGGTTCACGAAGACCTGCGTCTTGTACTGCAGCCGGCGGAACGCAGTGGAATGGATGATCCGGTCCCGGTCCCGCTGCCACGGCGAACGGCCGGGCGATTCCGGTTCCGGGTGCAGGCGGCCACGCGCGGTTTCAGCCCGCACCGCCCAGGGGGCGCGCACGGCGTTCATCGACCCGGGCTCGCGTCAGGCCGCTTCATGGGCAGGCACCTTCAGATGCTGCGCTGCGGATACAAGATGCTCTCTCGCGCTTCAATCCACAGCCTTCTCACGATGGGGCTTCAATCCGGACGGGGCTTGTCCTACATAAGGGGTATGGACACCCAGATGGTTGATGCCCCCTTCCGGCTGAGCGAGCGGGCCGCGGCACAGATCACCGCGATCGTGCAAGGCCAACCGCCAGGCGCGCCGAACAAGCTGCGCGTCGCCGTGCTCGCCGGCGGCTGCAGCGGCTTCCAGTATCGCTTCGAGCTTGATGCCGAACAGGCCGAGGACGACCTGGTGGTGGAACGCGACGGCGCCGTGGTGCTGGTGGATCCCGCCAGCCTGGATCTGCTGGCCGGCTCCGAACTGGACTACTCCGATGCGCTGATGGGCGCCCATTTCACCGTGCGCAACCCGAACGCGGCCTCGGCCTGCGGCTGCGGCACCAGCTTCTCGGTCGAATAGCCGCCGCACGTGCGCATCGCCTCCTGGAACGTCAATTCCATCCGCCAGCGCGAAACCCACGTGGCGCGCTGGCTGGAACGGGTGCAGCCCGACATCCTGTTCCTGCAGGAGCTGAAATGCGAAGCCGGCGTCTTCCCGGCCGCCACCTTCAAGGCGCTGGGCTACGAAGCCGCCGTGGTGGGCCAGAAAGCCTATAACGGCGTCGCCGCCCTCGCCCGCGTGCCCTTCACGGCGGTGCACACCAAGCTGCCCGGCCTGCCGGAAGACGACGCCCAGGCGCGCTACATCGAGGTGGAGGCGGGCGGCATCACCATGATCGGCATCTACCTGCCGAACGGCAATTCCGGCGGCGATGCCGGCTACGCCTACAAGCTCGCCTGGATGGAACACCTGCGCGCCCGCGCCAAGGCCCTGCAAGACGCCGACACGCCCTTCCTGATCGCCGGCGACTTCAACGTGTGCCCCACGGATGTGGATTTCGCACCCGGCGCCATCTCCCCCACCGATGCCCTGGTGCGGCCGGCCACCCGGTCACAGTTCCGCGCGCTGCTCTGGCTCGGTCTCACCGATGCGGTGCGCGCACTGCACCCCACCGGGCCGGTGTTCACCTTCTGGGACTACCAGGCCGGCGCCTGGCCGCGCGACCTCGGCCTGCGCATCGACCATGTGCTGCTCTCCCCCACCCTGGCCGAACGGTTGACGGCAGCGGGGCCAGACCGGGACGAACGCGGGCGGGAGCAGCCGTCGGACCACGTGCCCGTGGTGGTGGACCTCCAGGACTAGATCCAGCCTCCGCGACGCTCCCGGGCGCCAGCCCCGGGCCTTGCCCCAAAACAACGGCGCCCTGTTTTCCTGTCAAACACATAATGTCACATTAACGAAGAAAATTTTCTGTTCCACCGGTCTTTGCTGTGCTCAAAGTCCCGGTGATGACCCATCAAGCTGCCACACCGAGCGAAGCCGACGCACCGCGCCCCTGGGCGCGGGCGATCCTGCACGCCCGGATTCCGGCCGCCCTCAAGCTCCTCCTGCTGGCCCTGTTCGCCGCCCTCTCGGCCGCCTCATCCACGCGCCACACCGCGCGCCGCCCGCACAAGGACTGGCTCCTCTCCCTCACCACCGCCCCCACCGAAGACCCGGACTCCAGCTGGGACCCGTACGTCCTCCGCCGGCTGTTCCGCCGCCGCGCCCGGCTCGGCTGGCTGATGCGCTGCGACCGCGCCGAGGGCATGGCCCTCTCCGGCCAACGCGCGCCCGTACTCCGCCCCACCCAGGCCGCCCGCGCCCCCCCTAGCCGTCAAGCGCCCGAAATCACCCCGAATCCGTCGCAAAAACCCCGCGTCCCGCGGCGATCACGCATGGCCAAAGCGGCAACAAGAAAAAAGTAAGCAGTTCTTTTTTGAAAAAAAGAACCAAAAAACTTTCGTCAGTTGATGCGAACACCCACAATCATCACCCATCACTTCCCGTCATTGCGAGCGAAGCGAAGCAATCCAGTTCTTTCCTCGCCGCAACATGGATCATCGACTGTGTTCTCTAGCAAATATTCAGCCAACACTGAACGCAAAGCGAACCACACAGACGAGGCACCCTCAGTGCCCTCTGCGTTGAATCGCCCTTGCTTCCTCCAGCCCAACCGCTCGCAGCCGGCCGGAAAGCCGAACTCTCAACCAGCTTGCAGATCGCCGTCGGATGACCGCCAGAGCAGAGCCGCCAGGCAGCCCCTTACCTCCAGCGCGCCCGCCGCCAAGCCCAGTCCCCACCGGTCTGCACCCACCGCCCCGCCACGAAGCGCGTGGCGCCTGGCCGCTGCACCACATGCCGGCCGTGGTGCCACACATACCGGGCGTTCATCACATCCCATTCCCAATGGCCGGGCTGCCACACGAGCCGCTCCGATGGCGGCCTCGCGGGGCGTGTTTCCAGCCTGGGCTTCGGCAAGGGCGGCACACCGGCCGGCTGAGCAAGCGCCGAACCAGCCGCAAGCACCACGCCCACAACGACAAGCCTCAAAAGGCCGTTCACGCCGTGCAACATGCCCGGCGCGAGTCTGGCGTCGGGATCGATGCCGATTGGCGTCAGCCAGCGCTTGCCGGCTTATCCTCTTCGGGCTTGGCGGTCAGTGCAACGAAGGCGCGGCCACGGCGGCGCTGGCGGGAAATCGCCAAGCCGAGCAGGCCTGCCCCGAAGATGGCGATCGTGCCGGGCTCCGGCACGCTCCAGATCAGGTTGTAGACATAGATCGCACCAGCCCCACCAAGGGCGGCGCCCTCGTCGGTTTCGATGCGCAGCTGGGCCGCGCCGTTGCCGGCCTTGCTGACGAACTGGATGGCGATCGCACCGCTGCCGTCACCGTTCGCAAGGTTGCTCAGCACCGCATTCTTGGAGGACGAACCAAAGCCCACTGTGTTCCCGCTGTCGAACCCAGAGAGGCTGAACGAGAACTCGGTGGACCCGGTGATGGTCACGTTGGTCAGCGTCAGGTCGGTCAACGCCTTGGATGCGGCATCGTTGGAGAGGTTGCTGATCAACAGGTCCTGCAGCGTCAGCCCGCCGACCGACTCACCAAACATGATCGTGCCACCGTTGATGATGGGCCCGGAGCTCGCATTCTTGCCGGCCACAGCCGCATCGAAGTCCGGCCCCACGGCAATGCCACTCAGCGTCGTGGTTGAAGACCCCGCGGCGTTGGCATTGCTTGCCCCGTTCTGCAGCGTTGTGGAAACCGAGACGGATTCCGTCAGCCCGCTGGTGCGCGCCGCAGGAGCATAGGTGAACATGTAGGTGGAGGAGGCGTTTGCCGCAGACTGCCCGCCCGTGGTGTCGGTCAGGTTCACCGCGCCGCCGCCGCCAGAGAAGCTGCCCTTGCCGGCCCCGACCGTGCCACGCAGGTTGGTGAGCAGGCTCGTTCCGTTATCCTTGCCGGCCAGGTTGCCGTCGCCGGTATTCTGAACCGTCAGCGCCACTGCGCTGCTGGTGCCAACGCGCACCGTGCCGGCATTGAGCGTCGCGGTGACGCTGGCGACCGGGGCCACGGATTGCGCGGAGAACCCGGCCGACACCGAGGCCGCGGCGTTGTTCTTGCCATCCGCGCTGCCGTTGGTGAACGTGGCCACCGAGGAGGCAACGCGAACCGTGCCGCTGCGCGTGCCTTCATCCTTGTAGGTGACCGTCTGCGTCAGGCTGGTGCCGTTGGGGCCAGCAAGGTTGCTGTCGCCCAGGCTGATCGCGCCAGCCGGCGCGCTGGCGGTGAAGCCGGTGCCGAGCGTATTGGTCACGGTGCCGGTGAGGTTCGCGCCAGCCAGCGTGCCATCGCCGGTATTCTTCACCGTGAAGCTGCCAGTGGCGGTGCCACCGCTGCCAACCAGCACATACTGCGTGCTGCCGGGGCTGCTGGCCGAGGTGGTAGCAACGGGCGCCACGGTCACGCCCTGGAACGTTTGCGTGACCGTCTGCGAAGCATTCGTGCCAAGGGTGCTGCCGTTGGTAAACGCGGCGGTCAAGGTTGCCGTGCCCGTCACGGTGCGGCTGGCGCCACCGGTGAAGGTCAGCGTTTGGGTCAGCGTGGTCGCAGCCGGGGTGCTCGGTGCCTTGCCATCGGCAAGGGCGAAATTCCCGTTGGCCACCGAACCAGCGAAGCCACCGGTCACCGTGGTGGTCAGCGTGCCGGTGAGCGAGGCGCCGACATAGCTGCCGTCGCCCACGTTCTGGATGTTGAAGGTCCCGCTGCCCGTCTTGCCCGGCAGCGCGTACACCGTGGTGTTGGTGGGCGTTGTGGAGTTCACGGGCGCAACCGCGATGGTCTGGAAAGTGAAGTTCGTATTGTCCGCCGTGTTGGCAGCATAGCTCCAACCGGAACCCGAGTTGGCGTTTGGATTCGTCCCGGTCACAGTAAAGCTGCCCGAAATCGTGGCGCTATTCGAGCGCTCCGTGGGGGTGACGGAGGCGATCAGGGTACGGGTTCTATTTGTGCTAGGATTAACGGCGATAAATACTGGCGACCCACCATTGAACACTGCCGAGAAGGACGCTGAAGATGCGGTTGTCGGCGTAGTGACCGTCAGTGTCGTCGCACCGCTTTGGGCATTTGATCCACTATTGCTCGTTGCACGGCGAGAAAAAGTTACTGAGCGCGACGCGGTTGTTCCAACGAGCGTATAGGCCGGATTAGTGGTGGTAAGAAGTGGGCCGCCACCCGACGCGACGCC
Organism: Alphaproteobacteria bacterium; assembly: GCA_026400815.1. Lineage (GTDB taxonomy): Bacteria > Pseudomonadota > Alphaproteobacteria > Acetobacterales > Acetobacteraceae > CAMDGX01. The sequence goes on along the minus strand of JAPLOI010000075.1, from coordinate 67,948 downwards.
CAGAACCTCGGTGACCGACAACGGCGTAGTGACTGCAGTGGTGGACTGGGTGATTTCACTCGGATCTCGTACCTGAACCGTATAAACAACCGCGGCATCCGCAGGCTGAACCCCAGCCACCGCCACGACCGAGGCCAGGGAGGTTGCCGAAAGCAGCGTGATCCGGTGAGTGGCTGGCGGCATATCTCAAACTTCCAGTGACAATCGGGGGTAAAGATCCCCCCGCAATCCTATGAAACAGCTTCCAAATCCAAGCCTGGCCGCCCCCGCTTCGGACAAATGCCCCCACGCAATCGGGCCGACTCCGTCCGAAACCGGATGAACCATGGTCGCTTGTATCCGTTGATTCCGCGTTAAGTCAATCAATTGCCAAAGATGTGATAACGTCTTGTTCCCTGGCACCAGAACGAAACCGCCCCGTTCCGCAGGGCGGAACGGGGCGGCAGGGCCGTCGCAGAAGATAGATTGTCAGGCGATGCGGCGCAGGGCGGAGTCCAGCCGCTCAATCTCCGCCTCGGCCGCGGCCAACCTCTCGCGGTTCTCCTCCACCACCTCTTCCTTGGCGCGCGCCACGAAATCGGCGTTGGACAGCTTCTTGGCAATCTTCTGCGCCTCGTCCGCCACCTTCGCGCGCTCCTTGGCCAGGCGGGCACGTTCCGCATCCAGGTCGATCACCCCGGCAAGCGGGATCACCACGGTGGCCTCCCCCACCACCGCCTGGGCAGACCCGGCCGGCACCTCGCCCGCCAGCGCCTCGAAGGCGGAAGCACGGGCCATCCGGCCGATCGCCTCCATCCACCGGGCACCACGCGCGAGCGACTCGGGTGCCGCATCCTTCAGCAGCAACGGCGCCAGGCGAGAGGGCGGCACGTTCATCTCCGCCCGCACCGTGCGCACCTCCGAGATCAGCTTCACCACCCAATCCAGCTCCGCCCGCGCCTCAACCGCACCCGGCACCGCAAAGGGCTCGGGCCAGGCGGTGGTGATCAGGCTGTTGGCCGGGCCATAGCCGAACCGGTCCCACAGCTCTTCGGTCACATACGGCATTGCCGGGTGCAGAAGGCGCAGGATCTGGCCGAACACATAGGCCGCAGTCTGGCGCGTCTCCACCGCCTCGGCGGAGGCCGCGTTGGCCAGCACCGGCTTGGCGAATTCCAGGAACCAGTCGCAGAACGACAGCCACGTGAACCGGTAGGCGGCCGAGGCATAGTCGTTGAAGCGATACAGCTCCAGCGCCGCCGTCGCCTCCCCGATCGCATCAGAAAGCTCCGCCAGGATCCAGCGGTTCAGCGGCAGCGTGGCGTTGTCCGGGCCGAAGGCGGCATCCGGCGCCACCTGGTTCATTTCCAGGAAGCGCGCGGCGTTCCAGATCTTGGTCACGAAGCTGCGCGTGCTTTCCACCCGCTGCGGGCCGAGCTTGATGTCGCGGCCAGGGCCGGTCAGCGAGCAGATGGTGAAGCGCAGCGCATCCGCCCCGAACCGGTCGATCAACTCCAGCGGGTCAATCACGTTGCCCTTGGACTTGCTCATCTTCTGCCCGCGCTCATCACGCACCAGGCCGTGGATGTGCACGGTGTGGAACGGCACGTCGCCCATGAAGTGGATGCCCATCATCATCATCCGGGCCACCCAGAAGAAGATGATGTCGAACCCCGTCACCAGCACGTCGCCGGGGTAGTAGCGCGCCACCTCGGGCGTCTGTTCCGGCCAGCCCAGGGTGGAGAACGGCCACAGGGCAGAGCTGAACCAGGTGTCCAGCACGTCGTCATCCTGCACCAGCGGCTTGGCCTCGCCGTAATGCGCGGCGGCGGCGGCATGGGCGGCGGCCTCGTCCTTCTCCACGAACACCGTGCCATCCGGGCCGTACCAGGCCGGAATGCGATGCCCCCACCACAGCTGGCGAGAGATGCACCAGGGCTGGATGTCGCGCATCCAGGCGAAGAAGGTGTTCTCCCATTGCTGCGGCACAAACTTGGTGCGGCCCTGCTCCACCGCCTCGATCGCCGGCTTGGCCAGCACCGCGGCATTGGCATACCACTGGATGGTCAGCAGCGGCTCGATCGGCACGCCGGACCGGTCGCCATGCGGCACCTGGTGGGTGTGCGGCTCCACCTTGGCCAGCAGTTCCAGCCGCTCCAGCTCCGCCACGATGGCCTTGCGCGCCATGCCGCGATCCAGCCCTGCGAGCGTATGAACGAACTGCCCATCTGCCACGCCTTCGGCCACCGCGATGTCGCCGGCAATCTCGTCCAGGATCACGCGCGCCTGCTTGTCCAGGATCGAGGGCATCGGCAGCGCATGGCGTTGGCCCACGGCGAAGTCGTTGAAATCATGCGCAGGCGTTATCTTCACCGCGCCGGTGCCCTTCTCCGGGTCGGAATACTCGTCCGCCACGATCGGAATGCGCCGGCCCACCAGCGGCAGGATGGCGAACTTGCCCACCAGGTCGCGGTAGCGCTCATCCTCCGGGTGCACCGCCACCGCGGTATCGCCCAGCATCGTCTCCGGCCGGGTGGTGGCCACGGTGATGAAACGGCCCGCCTCGCCCTCGATGGGATAGGTGATGTGCCAGAGGTTGCCGCGCACCTCCTGGTTCTCCACCTCCAGGTCGGAGATGGCGGACTGGAACTTCGGATCCCAGTTCACCAGCCGCCGGTCGCGGTAGATCAGGCCCTGCTTGAACAGGGTGACGAACACCTCCCGCACCGCGGCGGATAGCCCGTCATCCATGGTGAACCGCTCGCGCGGCCAATCCAGCGAGGCGCCGAGGCGGCGCAGCTGGCGGGTGATGGTGCCACCGGATTCGCCCTTCCACTGCCACACGCGGTCGAGAAACTTTTCGCGACCCATCTCCTGGCGGGTGGTGCCTTCCTCGCCGAGCAGGCGCTCCACCACCATCTGGGTGGCGATGCCCGCGTGGTCGGTGCCCGGCTGCCACAGCGCGTCGCGGCCCTGCATGCGGCGCCAGCGGATCAGCGTGTCCTGGATGGTGAAGGTCAGCGCGTGGCCCATGTGCAGGCTGCCGGTGACGTTCGGCGGCGGGATCATGATGGTGTAGGGCGCGGCGTTGCTGGCGGGGTCGCAGGCGAAGGCGCCCTGCCCTTCCCAGCCGGCATAGAGCCGCGCTTCGATCTCGGCGGGGGAATAGTTCTTATCGAGCATGGGTCAGGAATCCAGGCAGGCGGAAGGGAACGGCGGCTTGGGCGGGGGGCTTACCGGCGGCGGCGATGGTCAGCCGACCGCCCGTCCTACCACGCGTTCGATCTCGGCGCGCACCAGCCGTTCCACCAGCGGCGGCAGGTTGGTGTCCAGCCAGTCCTTCAGCATCGGGCGCATCTCCTCCCGCACCATGTCCTCGAGCGTCGGCCCACCGCGATACAGCAGGGTGCCGGTGGCCTGGCGGTTGGAATCCAGCGTCCGCATCAGGGAATTCATGGAGCTGGCCGCCGATGCCTCCGCTTCCGGCGCAATCAGCCGGTCGATGGCGGGCGCTGCCACGGGGGTGGCGAGCGGCATCGGCACCGGCATGGGCGGCGGCGGCTCGGGCTCCGGCTCGGGCCTGGCGGGCGCCACTTCCAGCGGTTCGCCGGGGGCTGAGATCGCTTCCAGCAGCGCGGCGCGGTCATGCACCGGCTCAGGCTCAGGTTCCGGCGCGGCCACCAGCATGGATTCGTCCAGCTTCAGCACGTCGTCATCGGCCGGCGCGGGTTCTTCGGCGGAGGCAGCGGGCGCGGGCGCGGGCGCGGCGGCCGGCTGTTCGTCCTCGCTCAGGATGCGGCGGATGGAAGCGAGGATGTCCTCCATCGAGGGATCCTGCGCGGCTCCCTGGCCTGCCGCCGGCTGCCCGGGCGCGGCAGCGCCCGGCTGGCCCGATGGGGGAACGGATGCGCTCATGTGCTGGCCATGCCTCTCTTGCTCCTGCCACCGGCCGGGAAACCGCCCCGCCCGGCCTCGCCGCGTCCCGCGTGGCGGGCGTTCAGCGGCCGGGCTGGTTGGTGGCCTGGTCGCCGGTGCCGATCAGTCGGTTGCGCACCGCCTTGTAGTAGGCGGTCTCGTCGTACAACGGCACATTGAGGTTAAGATCCCGTGCCGTCAGCCGCCCGCCCGCCGATGCCACGCCATAGGAAGCATTGATCAAGCTGCCCAGGTTGCGCACCAGCGTCACGCGGGAGGTAAGCAGCGTCTGCTCGGCATTCAGCACGTCGAGCGTCGTGCGGCTGCCCACGATGGCCTCGCGCTGCACGCCTTCCAGCGCGATCTCGTTGGAGCGGATCTGCTGGCGCGTGCTCTCGATGGTGGCGCGCGCGGCCACGTAGCGGTTCCACGCCTCTGTCACCTGCTGGATCGCCTGGCGCCGCGCGTCATCCACCTGCAGGCGGGTGCGCTGCTGGTCCTGGCGCGCCTGGCGGATCGCGGAATATTCGCCGCCGCCCTGATACAACGGCACGCTCAGCACCACCAGGATCTGGCCCACCTTGGTGGTGATGTCCTTGGTCTGCACGTCTTCGTTGCGCGCAACGCTGCCCTGAAGGTTCAGGTTGGGCATCAGCCGGGCGTACTGCACGTCGAAATTGTCACGCGCCGCCGCGTCGCTGAACATGGCCGATACCACGCTCGGGTTGTTGCTGCCGGCCAGGCCGCGCGCCTCATCCAGCGTGCGGGCCGGCAAGCGCAGCGGCTGCGGCTCCTGCAGCCGGTCGGGCGCGGGCTCGCCGATCACCTGCAGGAAGGCGGAGCGCGCCACCTGCAGGTCGCCCTCGGCGGTCTGGCGGTTGGCGGTGGCGCCGGCCAGCGCGGCCTCGGCCTGCGCCACGTCGGTGCGGGTGATCTCACCCACGCGGAACCGTTCCTGCGTGGCCTGCAACTGGCGGGACAGCACCTGCTCGTTGTTGATCGACAGCGCCAGCACCTGCTGGGACTGGATCACGTTCACATAGGCCTGTACGGCGTTGGTGAAGGCGGTCTGCTCCGCGCCGATTAGCGTGGCGCGCTGCGCCAGCACCTGGTTTTCGCGGAAATTCACGGTGGCGGATGTGGTGCCGCCGCGGAACAGCGGCTGCGTCACGGTCAAGGACTGCACGTTGGTGCCGCGCAGGGATTGGCTCTCCACCGTGCGGCCGCGCGTGATCGCTGTCGGGCGGATATACTGCTGCGTGGTGCCGTCGATGTAGCCGGCATTGGCCGTAAACGTGACGGTGGGGCGCCAGCCAGCCAGGGCCTGCGGCACGTTCTCGTCCACCACGCGCAGCTGGGCGCGCGCGGCCAGCAAAGCGGGGTTGGTGGCATAGGTCAGCGCCAGCGCGTCGTTCATGGTGCGCAGCTGCTGCGCCTGCGCGGGGACGGCCAGCACCATGCCGATCGCCGCAGCGACGACCGAGCTTGCCCCCTGCGCGAGCACCGCGCGAAGGCTCCACCGCCGAGGATTCGTTCCAGCCTCTCTCATGCCGCAGCCCTTCCTGACATCCGGCACCGACCGGGCAAGCGGGCCCGCGGTATCCTGCACTGCACCATCTGCCACAGGACGCGCCGCCGCGCCACGGGCAAGGCCTGGGGCAGCGGACTTGCCGCGGCCCAGACGCAAATCAGAACACGAAGCCGGGCTCGCGCTGCAGCATCGGCAGCACGGGGGTGGCGCAATCGAACACCGGCGCGGGGTTCATCCGCCCGCCGCCTGCACGGGTGCACAGCACCGCCTGGCCCATGCGGCCGGCCGGCTTCAGCACCGCCAGTAGGCGGCTCCCATCGCCGCGCAACTGCCCGGCCAATGCCTCCGGGATCTCCGGCACCGCGCCCTCCACCAGGATCACGTCATACGGCGCGCCGGCCTTCCAGCCCTCGGCCACCGCGCCTTCCATCAGCTTCACGCCCGGCGCTACCTGCGGCAGCACCGCGCGCGCCATGGCCAGCAAGGCCGGGTCCTGTTCCACCGCCGTCACGTCGGCCCCGCAGGCCGCCAGCAGCGCCGCGCCGTAGCCGGGGCCGGAGGCCACCACCAGCACCCGCTCGCCCTCGCGCACCGCGGCGATCTGCACCAGCCGCCCGATCACCATCGGCTCCAGCAGCACCCGCCCGCCGCCCAGCTTCACGTCCTCGTCGGAATAGGCCAGCGAGGCCTGCGCCGCCGGCACGAAGCGCTCGCGCGGCAAGGACCGCATGGCCGCGATGATGCGCGGGTCGTTCACCTTGTTCGGCCGCACCTGGCCGTCCACCATCAGGGCGCGGGCGGCGGCGAAATCCATCGTGGCATGCGGCATGGGGGCATCCGGGCTGGTCTGCGGGAGCACACGTTATAGGTGCGCCGCGGTTCACACGCAAAGCGGCCCGCCCAGCGCCCCTTCCGCCCCTTGACCCGGCGGCCCGGCGAGGCCAATAACCAGCGCGCACACCCCGGTGAGGTCCGGTGGCAGAGTGGTGATGCAGCGGACTGCAAATCCGCGAATGTGGGTTCGATTCCCGCCCGGACCTCCAGCGTCCCATCCGGTCAGTGGCTTAGGCTCCTTGAATATGCCGCCGGCCCGGGCGGCGATCACTCAGCCGGGATCGTATTCCAGCATCGGCGCCTCGGCGGACTCTACCGGCGCGCCACCCAGCGCCTCGGCAAATGCCGCTGCCATGCCCCGCACCTCGGCCGCAGACAGCGGGCGGATGACATTTCGCACCAGCTCGTAGCCGGTCAGACCGAATCCCCCGGCCTCCCGGCGCCCGAAGACCAGCAGGGTCCCGACGGTCGACAACGCCTCCGCCAGACCATGATCGAGCGCAGCGGCGTCGTTGCCGGCAACCAGCCCATCGGCGATCCGATAGGTTTCAGACGAACCATCCTCGAAAACCACGGCGGCAAGGCCCTGGCCGGCCTGCGCCACGTATTGCGCCAGGGCAGCGACCGCCGCCGCGTCGGCTTCCAGGTCGCCCCCGCCGTCCATCCCTTCATCCGGGATGGCCAGTTCCACGCGCCGCAGGATGTCCCGGGCGCGGGAGAGGAACACCGGCTCCTCGGCAACAAGGCCCAGTTCCTGCTGGATGGCGTCGCCCCATGCCTGCAATCCCGCGCTGAAGGCCTCTTCGCTCTCCTCGCTGTCGAGGTCGCCATCCTCCCCGGCGCCTGCCGCGATGCCGAGCAGCGCAACCTCCGTCGCCGCGCCGCCGGCGGGCTGCACCGGCGGCAGCTGCCCTGCGGCCAAGGCGGTCGCGACCTGCCTCAGCTGGCTGGGCGTCAGGGCCAGAATGGCGTCGGTCTCGATCAGGAAGGGCGCGAACCCGATATGGCCGAACGCGCCACCCAGCTTCAGCCCCGCCAGACGGGCTGCCAGCGAAGCGGGAACGGGCGGCGGCGCACCCTCCCCCGCCCGCACCGCGGGAATGAGGAACACAAACCCGGGCCGGGGCCCGTCCGGAGTCGCCAGCTCAGCCTGTGCCGCCATCTCGTCGATCGCATGCGCGATGAAGCCGAAATCCTCGGGCTCCAGCATATCCTGCAGAATCCTGATGGCTCCATCCTGGCGCTTCTGCAGCAGTTCCGCGGCCAGGCTTTCCAGCTCCTCCGGCGAGGACTCCTCCCGCATCACCCAGCGGGCCAGCCGGGCCGCGAGGCTGCTCCCGACGGCTGGCCGGAGCTTGCCCAGCGGCTTCGCCACCTCAAGCGGCAACCCCAACGCCCGCAGCGCGGCCGCGCCGGACAGCATGTCCGTCCGGCTTTGCAGATACTCGGTCTGCAACGCCGGCGCGTTCACCCGCCCAGCCAACCATTGGCGATACGCCGCGCCCTCCAGCCGGACCACAGCGATGCCCATGCGGTCACGCAGCGCCGCGCGGGCGGCAAGCCGGCTCAGAAGCTGCTCCGTTCGCCAATCCCGCTCGGCATCGTCCGTGACGGCGAGCAGGTCCTCGGCGGTCGGGAATTCGGGAATCCGGACCGTTTCGGCATCCCGGGGCACGTCATCGAGGAAATCCGCCAGGCCCAGGATGGCATCGAGCGACATACGCAGGATCGTCGGCACGATGGCAGCTCCAGAACTCACGATGCCGCACCCTACAGGGGCAACGGCGCCCAGACCATCAGCCCGCGATGTCGGCCCAGATTCGCCCATGCGGCCGCGGGTCGTGCACCAGCCGGCATTCGGCATCCAGCACCATCGTTGCCCGCCGCGCCGTGTCGAAGGCCGGCCAGTCCGGCAGGTTCGGATGCGCCGGCCGCCCGGTGCGGGCAAAGGCGATCCAGGTTTCCGCCATCAGCGCCGACAGCGCGAAGGCCTCCGCCCGGTCGCCATGCGCGCGCGTCAAATCCAGCGTGTCGAACACGAAGGGCACGTCCAGCGCATGCGGCGATTTCAGCCGCCCCTCATGCACCGGCGTCTCCCACTCGAACGAATACATGAACACCGGCGCCGCCCGCAGCGCCGCCTGGCGTTCGGCCACCAGCAGGGAGCGGAGGCGGAACTCGGCATCGGTCTTGATCGCGATCAGCAGCTCCGCCGGGTTCATGCCGGGGTTGGCGGCGCGATAGGCCGCGATCACCCGATCTGCATCGCCGCCGGCCAGCGCCGCCACCCGGCGCCGCAGCTCCGCCTCGTCCAGCGTGCGGAACCACATCGCGTCGTCGGTGGCGACGAAGCTGGCCGATTCGTCCTTCATGTCCCCGATCAGCAGCGGGATATGCGCCGACAGCGCCGACGCATCGGGCGCGAACACCTGCCGCGGCAGAACCTCGCCATCCACCACAGGCCCGAACGGGTAGCGGTCCAGCAGCGGCCGCGCCGAGGGCCCGAGCGCACGCTGCGCCGGCGCCACCGCGGCCATCAACCGCTCCAGCGGCACCGCGGCCAGCCCGGCGGCATCGGTGCCCAGTTCCTGCAGCACCGCATCGGTCAGCCGCGCCGCGCGTTCCTGCGTGCGATGCAGCACCACGGCACCGCTCTGCACCACGGCGCGATGGAACAGCCCCTGCGCCGCCGGCATGCCCATCAGCGTGCACACTTTCCCGCCGCCACCGGATTCGCCGAACACCGTCACGCAGCCGGGGTCGCCGCCGAAGGCCGCGATGTTGTCCCGCACCCATTCCAGCGCCGCCACGATGTCCAGCATCCCGGCATTGCCCGAATGCCGCCAGGCGTCGCCCTGCGCCGACAGATCGAGGAACCCCAGGATGTTCAGCCGGTGGTTCACGCACACCACCACCACATCGCCGCGCCGTGCCAGCCGGCTGCCGCGGCTGCGCTCGCCATTGCCGGTGCCGTAGCTGAAGGCCCCGCCATGCAGCCACACCATCACCGGCCGCTTCGCGCCATCAGCGGCGGGGGTCCAGACATTCACCGAGAGGCAGTCTTCCGTCGGCGCGGAGGTATCACCCACGCCATAGAGATCGGCGAGCTCAGGGCGAGAGGCAGGCCGCAGCCCCATCTGCGGCGCATGGCCCGAATACGCGGTGGCATCGCGCACCCCGGCCCAGGCCACTGGCGGCGAAGGTGGCAGGAAGCGCGCCGCGCCGGCGGTGGGGGCGGCATAGGGCACGCCCTTGAAGGCCAGCACGCCATCCACCACCGCACCGCGCACCTGCCCGGCCTGGGTCTCCACCACCGGCGCCACCGCGCCTGCCGCATCACCCGCCATAAGCCGTCCCCCGCCCTGCGCCGGCACCATGGCCGCCACGGCCGGGGCTGTCGACCCGGTCAGGACGCAGTGGCGAGGGCCCTGCCATCCTCCAGCAGGCGCGCCATGCGCTCCTCCAGCTGCGCGATGGTGAACGGCTTGCGCATCACCTGGCCGGAATCGATCAGCTCCGCGGTCTGCGATTCCGCATTGCCGGTCACCAGCAGCGCCCGCAGGCCAGGCTGCAGCACCTGGGCCGCCTGGATCAGCGAAACGCCATTCATGCCGGGCATGACATAGTCCACCAGCATCAGGTCGAAGGGCTGCTCGTGCGCGACAGGACCATCGAGGATCGCCAGCGCCTGCGTGCCGTCCGCCGCGGTTACAACGTTGTGGCCGCGTTCCATCAGCATCTCGGCCGCCATCTCGCGCACCGCCCGGTCATCATCCACCACCAGCACGCGCAGCCGCCGCAGCCGTGCCTGCGCCTGCGGCCCCGCCTCCGCCCCGGCCATCGGCATACCAACGGGCGCGCGCGGCAGCAGCACCTCCACGCAGGCCCCGAAGCCCGACCGGCTGGAGATGCGAACATCCCCGCCCGACTGCACCGCGAGCCCATGCACCTGGGAGAGGCCCAGCCCCGCCCCCTCCCCGGCCGGCTTGGTGGTGAAGAACGGCTCGAACACCCGCTCCAGCACCACGGGGTCGATCCCGCTGCCGGTATCGGTCACTTCCAGCGCCACGTAGTCCCCGGGCGCCGCGTTGGGATAGCCGTCATGCCCGTCGTGCAGCGACAGGTTGCGGGTGCGAATGGTCAGCACCCCCCCCTCCGGCATCGCGTCGCGAGCATTGATGGCGAGGTTCAGCACCACCGCCTCCAGCTGCGTCGGGTCCACCATGGCCGGCCACAGCTCCGGCGAAAGATCGGTCTCGATGCGGATGTTGCGCCCCAGCGTGCTGGCCAGCAGGCCCGTGAGCGCCAGCACCGGCACGTTGAGGTCGGTCGGCGCCGGCAGCAGGCGCTGGCGGCGGGAGAAGGCGAGCAGCTGCGCTGTCAGCCGCCCGCCGCGCTGGGCCGCCTCCAGCGCGTTCTCCACCAGCGGCCGCAGCTGCGCCTGCTCCGGCGGCAGCCGGCGATGGATCAGGTCCAGCGCGCCCACCACGGCGGTCAGCAGGTTGTTGAAGTCGTGCGCGATGCCGCCGGCCAGTTGCCCCACCGCCTGCAGCTTCTGGGCCTGGTGCAGCTTCACCTCGGTGCGCTCGCGCTCGGCGATCTCGTGCTCCAGCCGGTTGCGGCTTTCCTCCAGGTCGCGCGTGCGCTCCTGCACGCGGGCCTCCAGCGTGGCGTTCAGCTCCTCCAGCTCCGCGCGCCGACGGCCCAGCGCCTCGGCCATCGCGTTGAACGCCGCCGCCAGCCGCCCGAACTCGGAGCCCGGCGCCTCCTGCAGCCGCGCCCGCGCATGCAGGTTGCCTTCCGACCAGCGCCCCGCCGCATCCAGCAGCGCCGCCGTGGGCCGGCGCACGAAGCGCTCGCCCGCGAAGGTGGCCAGCAGCAGCGACAACGCCGCGCCCAGCAGCATCAGCAACAGCCCCTGCCAGGCGGCATCGTCGATATCGGCCAGGATGTCGGGGGCGTAGAGCCCGATGCTGACGAACACGCCCTGCACCGGGATGCCCGCCGGCACATAGCCCACGATCCGCTCCCGCCCATCCATCCCCGTGGCCCAGACGTTGCCACGCTGCGCACTGCCCACCACCGGCAGCACCACATCCGGCAGCTTGCGCCCTGCCATCCCCTGGTCGGGCACACGCACCAGCACCGTGCCTTCCCGGTCGGCAATGCCCACGGTGCTGCGCGTCGGTAGCGGCAGCTCGGCGATGTGCCCGGCCAGCCAATCCAGGCTCAGCTCCAGCACCAGGTAGCCGATGCGGCCCTCGCTGGCGGGAAAGGCGATGCACAGCGGCAGCACGGGGCCGCGAGCGGCGGTGGCGGGCGTGAACAGCCCGGTCCGCACCGCCCACGGATCTTGCGCATGGCCGGGGCGCGTGCAGTGCTGCTCCATCGCGGCACTCGCCGCCGCGGGGTTCGAACTGCACACCAGCCGGCCTTCGCCATCTCGCACCGACACCACGGCATAGGAGGGCAGGTCGCCCTGCACCTCGTGCATATGGCCCACGCAGCGCGCATCCAGCCCGCGCACCGTGGCATAGCGCGCCATCGCCGCCCCCAGCTGGCGCGCGCCCTCCATCACGCTGCGCATATCAGAATTGATCAGCTCGGCCTGCTGCAGCGCCTCGCCCGGAATCCGCTCCATCCGGTCGTTGCGCAGGTCCTGCTGCAGGTACACCAGCACGAGCAGCGCGGGCATGGTGGCCGCCACCACCAGGACCAACAGCCGGGCGAAGAGGTTGCTCCGGAAGATCATTCGGCCACACCCTCGTCCCAACCGGCATCGCGGGAACTGGTGCGAGAGGGGGGATTCGAACCCCCATGACTTGCGTCGGTCGATTTTGAGTCGACTGCGTCTACCGTTCCGCCACTCTCGCTCCGACCCCTCTATAGCGCAGCCATCGCGCACCACCAATGCGCGAGGCAGCCCTGCGCGAGCGAAACCGACATTCTTGCCACAACCTGGGTTGACCGCACCGGCCACGGAATCTAGATAGTCGGCCTCCGCACTGGATGTTCGGGTGTAGCTCAGCGGTAGAGCAATCGGCTGTTAACCGATCGGTCGTAGGTTCGAATCCTACCGCCCGAGCCATCCTGTGGGGCAACTTTTTCTAGCCGTGCGCAGCGGCCACAAGCCCCGCAGCGGCGCGGGCCCAGGCACCATCGATCTGATCGGTCCAGGCATCGCCAAGCGCGTCACGGAAGGTCTCGATCACCGTGGCATAGAACCGGTCGAACATCTCGGCCGGCACGCCTAGCCCGCCATGGTTCACCCGCTCGCTGCCCACGAAATACGTGGCGTAGGGCCCCTGCCCGGCGAAATCCACCAGGCACTCCAGCGTCGTCGTCAGCATGTTGCCGCGGATCATCCCGCTCACATCGCGCACGAACAGCGCTTCCAGCTCCGGGAACGCCGCGAACAACCGCGCATAGACCAGCGGCGCCGGATCGCCCACGCGCTCGGCGACCAGCGCCAGGCTGTGCTCGATCAGTGCCGCATCATCCATCAGCCAAACCCACAGGCCGCCCGCACCGCAGCCCCCACCGCCGGCGCGCGCAGCGCCGCGATCCGGTCCAGCCGCCGCTGCAGCTCCTCCGGGGTCATCTTCGCGTAGTGCGGGTTGTCCACATGCGTCTTGCGGTGCCAGGCCTGCAGCACCGTGCCGATCGCCGCGCGCACCGCCGTCAGGATCGGCAGCAGCGCCACCTCCTCGGCCAGCAGCGGCCGCACCGCATGGAACCCGCCCACGAATCGCGCCAGCGCCTCGGCCATCGGCATGTCCTCGCCCACCGCCGTGATCGCCCCCACCGCCACGTCGATCACCAGCGCCGTGTGCACCAGGTCGCCGAAATCGATGATCCCCGCCACCTCATCGGGGTGCGCCGGGTCCACCAGCGTGTTGCCGTGGTTCATGTCGTTGTAGAGCACCTGGTGCCGCAGCCCCGGCAGCACCGGCGCCACCTCGCGCTCGTAATCGTCCAGCAGCCCGCCGATCGCCCGCTCCGCCGCCGCATCCTCCAGGTTGTGCAGGATCTCGCGCAGCCGCAGCGCATGCGTCAGGTCCCAGATCAGCTCGTATTGGCTGTCCGGATGCGCAAACCCCTGGAGCGCCAGCCCCAGCCGCGCCAGCGCCCGCCCGCAACTCTCGCGCTGCGCCGCCGTGCGCGGGGCATGGCGCAACGGCGTGCCATGCACCCACGAAAGCAACCGCACCCGCGCCGGCTGCGGCACCCGCTGCACCACCGCCTCGATCGCGCCATCCGGCAGCGGGACCATGCGCGGTACGTTGAACGCCGGATCCGTGCGCGCCACGTGCTGCAACGCCTTGATCTGCAGATCCGTCACCCCCGGCGGCTCGGCCGGGTTGGCGAACTTCAGCACGAACTCCCGCCCGTCCTCCGCCACCAGATGGAAGTTGCGGTCGCGCTCGCCGGTCAGCAGCTTGGCGCGCCCCGCGATGCCCCAATGCGCCCGCGCCACCGCCACCGCCTCCTCGTCGGAGACGTCGTCGGCCGGAACGGTCATGGTGGCGAAGATCGGATGAAGGTCGGTCATCCAGACAGTTTAGGGGGCGAAACGCACACCTGGGAACTCCCCTCGCAGGCAAGCAAGGAAGCATGTTCTTTTTTGAAAAAAAGAACCAAAAAACTTTTGTTCGCTTGCACGCGCGCCAGATGCCAGCAAACGAACAAAAGTCTTTTTGCTTTTTTTTCTTCAGAAAAAGAAGAAGCCTTGCTTACTGAATCCGGCCCCACCCCTCGGCCGTCAGATGCGCCGGCACCCCACCCACGATCGTTCCAACCAACCGGGGCGCCGGCCCCGACGCATCCACCAGCACCAGGTCGCCACGCTTCCCCGGCGCAATCACGCCGCGATCCGCAAGCCCGCCCGCCGCCGCCGCATTGGCCGAAACCAGCGCCCAGGCCTGCGCCAGGCTGAGCACGCCCCGCCCCGCCAGCACGAACGGCGCCCGCAACAGGCAGGGGTAGTAGTAGTCGCTGCACAGCACGTTGCAGATGCCCGCCTCCGCCAGTGTCGCCGCCGAGGCCCAGCCGAGATGAGACTTGCCGCGCACCACGTTGGGCGAGCCCATCGCCACGAAATCCCCCGCCGCCCGGGCCGCCACGCCGACCTCCTCCGCCACCGGGAACTCGCAGATCCGCGCCCCCTCGGCCCGGAACCCGTCGCGCGTGCCAATCGTGTCGTCGTCGTGGCTCGCCATCGGGATGCCCGCCGCCCGCGCCGCCGCGGCAATGCGCGCCTGCGCCGCCGGCACATCGCCTGCCCGCGCGCCCACCTTTGCGGCCAGAGTCCGGAACGCTTCCAGCTCCATCCCGGCCCGGTCGCTGTATTTCGCCCCCGTTGTGGCGTCGCCCAGCTTCTTCAGGATGGAGGGCGTGTGGTCGTTGAACGCCAGCATATGCACCCGCCCGGCGGCGATATCCGCAATCGCCATGTCCAGCGCATCGAGGTTGTAGGCCTCCCAACGCAGATGCACGCGCATGTCGCAGGTCCAGGCACGGGCTGCGAGCCCATCCAGCATTGCCCGCCATGCATCAGCGCTGCGCAGGCCGGGCTCCCAGGACAGCGTCACGCCATGGAACGCGGTGGTCACGCCGCAGGCCAGCAACTGCCGCTCCGTCTCTTCCAGCGCGAGATCGGTCGGAAAGCCCACGCCCGGCCGCGGCTGGAACTGCCGCTCGAAGGCATCGCCATGCATGTCCACGATTCCCGGCAGCACCATCAGCCCGCGGGCATCCAGCACCTGGGCACCGTCCGGCGCCCCGTCATCGATCACGCCGTCGCGCAGCGTCACCTCGCCCTCGGTCAACCCACCCTCGGCCAGCACGTTGCCGCCGGTGATCCGCAATGCCCGCATCGTCCCGTTCCCTTGTTATGTCCCGGCCGCTCAGGGCTCGAAGACGAGCTGCACGCGCGGAGTCGGATAGCGCGAGAGGCCGAACTCCACCACCGCGCCCGCCGCATCCACGTTGATGTTCTCCGTCATCAGCAGCGGCCGGTTGCGCGGCATGCCCAGCAGCGCCGCCTCCGCTTCCGTTGGCATACGCGCCGAAACCCGCGTCACCTGGCGCCGATAATCCTCCACGCCGGCCTGCGCCAGCGCTTCGGAAATGCCGGCCCCGTCGCGCAGCACCGCCAGCAGTTTCGGAAACCGCGCCGCCGGGAAATGATGCACGCCGATGCTCACCGGGCGCCCATCGGCCAGGCCCAGCCGCTCAAGCCGCACCACCTTGGCACCCGTGCGGATGCCCAGCCCGGCCGCCACCGCCTGGTCGGCCGGCACCTCGCGCAGATCCAGCGTGCGGCCCGAAGGTTCCTTGTTGTGCCGCCGGATCCATTCCGAGAAGCGGGTGCGCGGCCCGATCGTGTAGTCCAGCACGTCCTCCGCCACGAAGCTGCCGCGCCCCTGCTCCACCCGCACCAGCCCGTTGCGCGACAATTCCTCCAGCGCCCGGCGCACCGTGTGCCGGTTCACCCCGAACCGCACCGCCATCTGTGCCTCGGTCGCCAGCTTCGCCCCCGGCGCCAGCGCGCCCGCCGCGATCTCCTGCTCCACCGCTTCCACGATGCGCCGCCACAGCGCCACGCCGCGCACGCCCAGCGCCCGCGCGCCAGCCTCCATCGTCATCGGAACTTCATCCACGCGCCGCGCCCGATCGTGCACTCATGGCTTGACGATACAGGTCCCGCCCGGTAGCTGTCTAGTTGTCTAGATATCCGCTTCACCGGAAACCACCGCATGCCAACCCCCGCGCCCGAGACCGCTGCCCGACAGCGCTGGATGTCCGTCCTCGCCCGCGCCAGCGCGGATACCATCGCCGCCCAGCTTGAAGGCGCCCCCGCCCTGCCCCCCAGCACCGTCCTGCGCGGCCCCGAATCGGGCCTGGTGATGATGCGCGGCCGCGCCGGCGGCGGCGGTTCGCCCTTCAACCTCGGCGAGATGTCCGTCACCCGCTGCACCGTGCGCAACGCACAGGGCTTCGTCGGCCACGCCTACGTGCAAGGCCGAGACCAGCGCCAGGCCCGCCTCGCCGCGGAGCTGGATGCCGCCTTGCAAGACCCCGCCCACCACGCCGCGCTGGAAGCCGCCGTCATCGCCCCGCTCGCCGCCGCCCAACAGGAAGCGCGCGACGAAGCCGCCGCCAAGGCCGCGGCCACCCGCGTGCAATTCTTCACCATGGCCACGATGCGGACCTCATGAATATCGATCTCCCCGGCTTCGCCGACCCGGTCGCCCAGGCCCAGTCCACCTTCCGCGCTGTGCTGGATGCGCTCGCCCGTCCCGGCACGCTGCACCAGGCAGGCGCCGCCCTCACGCCCCCCGCCACGCTCGCGCCTTCCACCGCCGCCGTGCTGCTCACCCTGGTGGACCACGACACGCCGCTGCACATCGCGCCAGACTGCGCGGAAGCCACCGCCTGGCTCGTCTTCCACTGCAGCACCGCGCCAGCCGAATCCGCTGCCACCGCCGCTTTCGCCGTGGCTCGCGCCCTGCCGGATCTCGCCACGCTGAACACGGGCACGGATGAAGCCCCGGAATCCTCCACCACCCTCGTGCTGCAAGTCGCCGCGCTGGGCACCGGCCCCGCCTTCACCCTCTCCGGCCCCGGCCTCAAATCCCCCACCATTTTCCGCGCCGAAGGCCTGCCGCCCGATTTCGCCGCACGCTGGGCCGCCAACCACGCCCTGTTCCCGCGCGGCGTCGATCTCATTCTCTGCGCCGGCACCACCCTTGCCGCCCTGCCGCGCAGCATCTCCGTCAGGGAGGCCTGAGCCATGGCCTACGTAGCCGTCAAAGGCGGCGAGCGCGCCATCGACAACGCCCACGCCTGGCTCGCCGAAGACCGCCGCGGCGACCCCGCCGTGCCCGAACTCTCCCTCGCCCAGATCCAGGAACAGCTCGGCCGCTCGGTCGATCGCGTCATGGCCGAAGGCTCGCTCTACGATCCGCATCTCGCGGCCCTCGCCGTGAAGCAGGCCCAGGGCGACATCATCGAGGCCGCCTTCCTGCTGCGCGCCTACCGCACCACCCTGCCCCGCTTCGGCTACGCCACCCCGGCCGACACCGCCGCCATGCAGATCCGCCGCCGCATCTCCGCCGTGTATAAGGATCTGCCCGGCGGCCAGGTGCTCGGCCCCACCTACGACTACACCCACCGCCTGCTCGATTTCATGCTGGCCGCCGAGGGCAAGCCACCCGCCCCCGCCCCCCTGGCCGAGGCCACCGAGCCCACCATGCCGCGCGTCTCCGACATCCTGCGCGGCGAAGACCTCATCGAAGGGGACGGCGAGCCGAACCCCGCGCAGGAACCCGGCGACCTCACCCGCGAGCCGCTCGCCTTCCCCGCCAGCCGCGATGTGCGGCTGCAGGCCCTGGCCCGCGGCGACGAGGGCTTCCTGCTCGCCATGGGCTATTCCACCCAGCGCGGCTACGGCGGCAACCACCCTTTCGTCGGCGAGATCCGCGTGGGCGAGGTGTCCGTCGAGATCGTGCCGCCGGAGCTGGGTTTCGCCATCGACATCGGCGACGTCACCCTCACCGAATGCCAGATGGTCAACCAGTTCAAGGGCAGCAAAACCAAGCCACCGCAGTTCACCCGCGGCTACGGCCTCGTCTTCGGCCACGCCGAGCGCAAGGCCATGGGCATGGCCCTGGTGGACCGCGCCATGCGCCACGACGAATTCGCCGAGGAGCCGAACGCCCCGGCCCAGAACGTGGAATTCGTGCTGTACCACAGCGACAATATCGAGGGCACCGGCTTCGTGGAGCATCTGAAGCTGCCGCACTACGTCGATTTCCAGAGCGAGCTTGAGACAATCCGCCGCATGCGCCGCGAGGCCGAGGCCAATAGCGCCGCCATGAAGGAAGCCGCCGAATGAACGGCTACAACTTCGCCTACCTCGACGAGCAGACCAAGCGCATGATCCGCCGCGCCCTGCTCAAGGCCGTCGCCATCCCCGGCCACCAGGTGCCCTTCGGCTCGCGCGAAATGCCGTTGCCCTATGGCTGGGGCACCGGCGGCATCCAGGTCACCGCCAGCGTCCTCGGCGCGGCCGACACGCTGAAGGTCATCGACCAGGGCGCGGACGACACCACCAACGCCGTCTCCATCCGCCGCTTCTTCGCCCGCACCGCCGGCGTGGCGACCACCACGGACACGAACGAAGCCACCATCATCCAAACCCGCCACCGCATCCCGGAAAAGGCGCTGCGGGAGGACCAGATCATCGTCTATCAGGTGCCCCAGCCCGAACCGCTCTCCAAGCTCGAACCCAGCCGCGCCGAAACCCGCCGCATGCACGCGCTCGCCGAATACGGCTCCATGCATGTGCGCCTCTACGAAGACATCACCCGCTTCGGCCACGTCGCGATCAGCTACGACTACCCGGTGATGGTGAACCACCGCTACCTGATGGCGCCCTCGCCCATTCCCGCCTTCGACAACCCCAAGATGCACATGATGCCCGCCCTCCAGCTCTTCGGCGCCGGCCGCGAAAAGCGCATCTACGCCATCCCTCCCTACACCGACGTGCGCAGCCTGGATTTCGACGACCACCCCTTCCGCACCACCCGCGCCCCGCAGTGCTGCGCCCTCTGCGGTGCCGATGACAGCTACCTCGACGAAGTCGTCACCGACGATCAGGGCGGCCGCATGTTCGTCTGCTCCGACACCGACCATTGCGAAACCCGCCAGGCCGAGGGCCACACCGGCACCGGCGAACCCATTGCCAGGGAGGCAGCGGAATGACCGAGGAAACTCTTCTTTCGGCGCGCGGCCTTTCCCTCCACTTCGGAAAAGTCCCAGCCCTGGTCAACGTCGATGCCGATCTCTGGCCCGGCGAAGTTCTGGCCGTCGTCGGCGAATCCGGCTCCGGCAAGACCACCCTGCTCAACGTCCTCTCCGGCCGCATACGCGCCGACAGCGGCGTCACCTGGTATCGCGATCCCCAGTCGCGCCTGCACGACGTCCACGCCATGCCCGCCCCCGCGCTCCGCGCTTTGCACCGTTCCGACTGGGGCTTCGTCCACCAGAACCCGCGCGACAACCTCCGCATGTCCGTCTCCGCCGGCGGCAACGTGGGCGAGCGCCTGATGGCCGCCGGCAACCGCCACTACGGCAACATCCGCGAAGCCGCGATCGACTGGCTCGCCCAGGTGGAAATCGACCCCGCCCGCGTGGACGACATGCCCCGCACCTTCTCCGGCGGCATGCTGCAACGCCTGCAGATCGCCCGCACCCTGGTGACCCACCCGCGCCTGGTGTTCATGGACGAGCCGACCGGCGGCCTCGATGTCTCCGTCCAGGCCCGCCTGCTCGACCTCATCCGCTCCCTGGTTGCCCGCCTCAACATTGCCGTTGTGCTCGTCACCCACGACCTCGCCGTCGCCCGCCTGCTCGCCCACCGCATCATGGTGATGCAGCGCGGTGAGGTGGTGGAAACCGGCCTCACCGACCAGGTGCTGGACGACCCGCAGCACGCCTACACGCAACTCCTCGTTTCCTCGGTACTCCAGGCATGACCGCCGGCAGCGAAGCGCGAGGCGCAGAAATGGTCCCCATGTTGCAAGTGGACAGCCTGGAAAAGCAGTTCACCCTCCACCTCCGCGGCGGCCTCTCTCTGCCCGTCCTGCACGGCGTCAACCTCACCGTCCATGCCGGCGAATGCGTGGCACTGTCGGGCCCGTCCGGCGCCGGCAAGTCCACCCTGCTGCGCAGCCTCTACGCCAACTACCGCGCCGATGCCGGCCGCATCCTCATTCGCCACGAAGGCGAAATGGTTGACATCGCCAGCGCCCCGCCCCGCACCGTGGTGCAGGTCCGCGCCAAAACCCTCGGCTATGTCAGCCAGTTCCTCCGCGTTGTCCCGCGCGTCCCGGCACTGGACATCGTCGCCGAGGCGGCGCCCGACCGCAGCCAGGAGAAGGCCGCCGCCCTGCTGCACCGCCTCAACATCCCCACCCGCCTGCACGCTCTCCCGCCCGCCACCTTCTCCGGCGGCGAACAGCAGCGCGTGAACCTCGCCCGCGGCTTCATCGGCGGCCACCCGATCTTGCTGCTCGATGAACCCACCGCCAGCCTCGATGCCGCCAACGCCGACATCGTCATCGCCATGATCACGGAAGCGAAAGCCCGGGGGGTTGCCATCGTCGGCATCTTCCACGATGCCGAAGTCCGCAACCGCGTCGCCGACCGCCTCCTCCACGTCGCCCCTCTGCAGGACGCCGCATGACCACCGAGACCATCCTCACCAACGCGCACCTCATCCTGCCGACAGAGGTCGTGTCTGGCACCCTTGTCATCCGCGGCGATCGCATCGCCGAAATCCAGCCCGGCCGCAGCCACGCCGCCTCCGCCATCGATCTCGGCGGCGACCACGTGATGCCCGGCGTGGTCGATGTCCATACCGACAACCTGGAACGCCAGGTCGAACCCCGCGCCGGCGCCCGCTGGCCCTCGCGCTCGGCCATGATCGCGCACGATGCGCAATGCGCCGCCGCCGGCGTCACCACCGTGCTCGATGCGCTCTGCCTCGGCGACCTCGGCTTCGACAAGGAACGCGTGAAGACCTTCCGCGACGCCGTCGTGGACCTGGACGCCCTCGTTCCCACCGGCATCCTCAAGAGCGACCACTACCTCCACCTGCGCTGCGAACTTCCCGCAGTCGAGATGATGGAACTCGTCGATCCCGTCGCCGACCATCCGCTGGTGCGCATGGTCTCGCTGATGGATCACTCCCCCGGCGTCGGCCAATATGCCAACATGGACCGCTACTGGGCCATGCGCCGCCGCGCCGGCCTGCGGGATGAGGAAATCCAGGCCCGCATCACTCACCTGCTGGAACAGCGCGCCCGCACCCGCGATCCCAACCGCCGCGCCCTCCTCACCCGCGTCGCCCATCTCAACATCGAGCTGGCCAGCCACGACGACCGCACCGAGGAAGAAATCGCCGAGAACATCGCCGACGGCATCCGCATCAGCGAATTCCCCGTCAGCATGGTCGCCGCCAACGCCGCCCGCGCCGGCGGCATGGAGATCATCGCCGGCGCCCCCAACATCGTCCGCGGCGGAAGCCACTCCGGCAACATCGCCGCCGCCGACCTGGTGCGCGCCGACCGCGTCGACGCCTTCGCCAGCGACTACGTCCCCGCCGCCCTCGTCGAATCCGCCTGGCTCTGCGTGGAACAAACCGGAATCTCCCTGGCGCAGGCCGTCGGCTACATCACCGACAAACCCGCCCGCATGTCCCGCCTGCCAGATCGCGGCCGCATCGAACCAGGCCTGCGCGCCGACCTCGTCCGCGTCCACGTCCACGAAGGCCAGCCCATCGTGATGCAGGTCTGGCGCGGCGGGGAGCGCGTGGCATGACGCCGGCAGCGAAGCGCGAGGCGAACTGAAGATGCGCGTCGCGCTTTACTACGCCCCGCCGATCGAAGACCCGCTCCACGCCGCCGCCTCCACCTGGCTCGGCCGCGATGCCGAAACCAACGCGCCGAAGCGCCAGCCAGACCTGCCCAACATCGCCGCCATCACCGAGGATGCGCGCGGCTACGGCTTCCACGCCACGCTCAAGGCCCCGTTCCGCCTCGCCGAAGGCGTGCACTGGAACAGCTTTGTCGAAGCCGTCGAGCACGTCGCCGCCGGAATCCGCCCGTTCGACCTGCCTCCACTGGCGGTGCAAGACCTGCACGGCTTCCTGGCCCTCCGCGAAACCCAGCAAAGCCACGCGCTGCAAGCCCTGGCCGACCTCTGCGTCGCCGGCGTCGACCATCTGCGCGCGCCGCTCTCCGAGGCCGAACTGGCCAAGCGCCGCAAGAACGGTCACCTCCCCCCCGCGCAGGAAGCCCTGCTGCAACGCTGGGGCTACACCTACGTCTTCGGCGAATTCTTTTTCCACATGACCCTCACGCGCCGCCTCACCGCGCCCGAGAAGGACCTCTACCTGCCGGCCGCGACGGATTTCTTCGATCCAATCCTGGAACAACCGCGCCGCGTCACCGATATTGCGCTCTTCACCCAGGCCGCGCCTGGCGCCCCCTTCACCATCGCGCAACGGGTGCCGCTCAAAGGGTAAGCGTCTTCTTTTTTCTGAATAAAAAAGAAGCAAAAAAGACTTCATTCGCTTGCGCCCGTGCCAGACGACCAGCAAACGAATAAAAATTTTTTGGTTCTTTTTTACAAAAAAGAACCGCTTGCTTCCTTCAACACCCGCACCACCGCCTCCGCCCCTTCTTCAGCGGACCGGTCATTCATCACCCGCGCCACCCGCACCCCCTCCGGCAGCCCGACCTCGCGCGCCAGCCGCCGGGCGATATCCTCCGCCGTCTCCCGCCCCCGCGCCGCCAGCCGCGCCGCCAGCACGTCGGCCGGCGCCGTGATCTCCAGCGCCAAGGTGGGAAACTTCACGGCAGCCTCTGCGATCTTGGCCCGCGAGATATTCGCGATCACCACCCGCCCGGCCGCCACATCCCCGGCCACATCGGCCGGAATCCCATACCCCAGCCCATGCGCCTCCCAAGACAGCGCATAGGCCCCCGCATCCCGCCGCGCCGCGAACGCCTCCGGCGTCACCGGGTCATGATCCTCGCCCCCCGCCTCCGCCGGCCGCGTGATCTCGCGCCGCACGAACCGAAAGCGCGGGTCGTCGCCAAGCAACGCCCGGGCACGGGCCATCAACGTATCCTTGCCCGCCCCAGAAGGCCCAACGACGACCACAAACATGCAGGCTTACTGCGCGACGGAACGCGAGGTCGGCACAATCCGCTGCACCACAGTGCCCGCCCGGTCGATCAGCGTCGGAATCCGCGGCGCGATCGTGTTCTTCCAGAAATCGCTCTCGTACACGTCCTTATAGAGCTGCACGCGCTGCTCCTCGCTCTCGAAGCGCCGGATCCACACGTAAACGCTCTCGTCGGTCTCGCCACGGAAAGACCCGGTGATCACCATTCCCTTGCCCACCTGGAACGGAATGATCTCCTTCTCCATGCACTCCAGCCACTCGGCCATCATGCCCGGCTGAATCTTGTACTGGCGCAGTTCATAAAAAGCGGCCACGGCACGTTTCCCCATTTGATTGCGTGCCGCGAGTGTGCCGCCATCGCCTCATGCCGGCAACGGCCCGATTTGGCCCCACCGCCCCGCCGCGCTACCCTCTCGTCCGACTCACGCACGGGAAGCCCGCCATGTTCACCACCCGCCCAGAAATCGCCGGCACCTTCGGCGTCGTCGGCACCACCCACTGGCTCGCCAGCGCCGTTGCCATGGCCGTGCTGGAGCGTGGCGGCAACGCCTTCGATGCCGCCGCCGCCGCCGGCTTCACCCTGCAGGTCGCCGAACCCCACCTGAACGGCCCGGGCGGCGACGCCCCCATCATCATCCATGATGCGAAGGCCAACCGTCAGCACGTCATCTGCGGCCAGGGCGGCGCCCCCGATGCCGCCACCCCCGCGAAGTTCGCCGAGCTGGGCCTGGATCTCGTCCCCGGCACCGGCCTCCTCCCCGCCGTCGTTCCCGGCAGCTTCGATGCCTGGATGCTGATGCTGCGCGATTGGGGTACGATGGAATTCGCCGACATCATCGAATACGCCATCGGCTACGCCTTGAACGGCGTCCACCTCGTCCCGCGCATTCCCGCCGCCATCGAATCCATGCGCCCGATGTTCGAGCAGGAATGGAAGACCTCCGCCGAGGTCTGGCTCCCC
This sequence comes from Alphaproteobacteria bacterium, assembly GCA_026400815.1. GTDB lineage: Bacteria > Pseudomonadota > Alphaproteobacteria > Acetobacterales > Acetobacteraceae > CAMDGX01. Next base: position 43,969 of record JAPLOI010000075.1, on the reverse strand, counting down.
GGCGGCAACGTCCCCGCCCCCGGCGCCCTGTTCCGCCGCCCCGCCCTGGCCGCCACCTGGCAGCGCCTGGTCCGCGAAGCCAGCGGCGCCTCCCGCGAAGCGCGCATCGACAGCATCCGCAACGCCTGGTACCGCGGCTGGGTCGCCGAAGCCATCGGCCGCTTCTACGGCACGCAGGATATCCTGGATTCCTCCGGCCGCCGCCACCGCGGCCTGCTCACCAGCGATGACATGGCCCGCTGGGCCGCCTCCGTCGAAGACCCCGTGTCCTACGACTACCACGGCCACACCCTGCTGAAGGTCGGCGTCTGGAGCCAGGGCCCCGCCCTGCTGCAATCCCTCGCCCTGCTGAAGGGCTACGACATCGCCGCCATGGACCCGAACGGCCCCGAATTCGTCCACACCCTCACCGAGGCCATGAAGCTCGCCTTCGCCGACCGCGAGGCCTATTACGGCGACCCCGAGCAGGTGCAGGTCCCGCTCGATCACCTGCTCAGCGACGCCTACAACGATGAACGCCGCAAGCTCATCACCGACCGCGCCAGCACCGAACTCCGCCCCGGCACTATCCCCGGCTTCACGCCCCAGGTCGATCTCGCCGCCGCCGTGCAGCGGATTGAACTCCTCACCCGCGCCCCTGGCGTCGGCGAGCCCACCGTCGCCCGCCTCGGCGCCATGGGCGGGGATACCTGCCACGTGGACATCATCGACCGCTGGGGCAACATGGTCAGCGCCACCCCCTCGGGTGGCTGGCTGCAATCCTCCCCGGTCATCCCCGAGCTCGGCTTCCCGCTCTCCACCCGCGGCCAGATGTTCTGGCTGGAACCCGGCCACCCCAACACCCTTGCCCCGCGCAAGCGCCCCCGCACCACCCTCTCCCCCAGCATGGCGCTGCGCGACGGAAAGGCCTGGCTCAGCTTCGGCACCCCGGGCGGCGACCAGCAGGACCAGTGGCAGCTGGTCATGTTCCTGCGCATGGTCCACCACAACCTCACCATCCAGCAGGCGATCGACGCCCCCAGCTTCCACTCGGAGCACTTCACCAGCAGCTTCTGGCCCCGCGTCGCCCGCCCCAACAAGCTCGTCCTCGAAGGCCGCTTCGACACCTCGGTGCGCGACGCCCTCATCGCCCGCGGCCACGACGCCAGCCTGGGCGAGCCCTGGAGCGAAGGCCGCCTCTCGGGCGCCCGGCTGGAGCCGGATGGCCAGATGTTCGCCGGCGCCAATCCCCGCGGCATGCAGGGCTACGCCATCGGCCGGTAATCTCTCGATCACATCTTGAGAATATGCGGCCGTTGGGCGCCCGCACCGGGTGCCCACGGCTGCACGCCGTGCGATAAATCCGCGGCGGCACGGTCCGTGCCCTGGCAAGGAAACGAACCGATGGCTGGCAGCATCTTCCTGCGCAAAACCGAAACCTCGGTCGGTGAATCCAACACCACGATCAACATAGAAATCGTCCGCTCCGGCTCCATCGCCGGCGCCGTCACCATCGAGTACGGCATCTTCGCCGACACGGCCACGCCCGGGCTGGACTACATCGGCACCAACGGCACCATCGTCATGCCCAATGGCGCCAGCTCCATCCTCGTCCCCATCCAGATCCGCAACGACACGCTGGGCGAAGCCAGTGAGCTGTTCACCTTCACCCTCATCGGCACCACCGGCGCCGAACTCTCCGCCCCCCGCACCAACCGCATCACCATCCTGGACGACGAAACCCGCGCCCCGCCCCCGCCGGCCGAGCCCCCCCTCGTCTCCCCCTACGACACCACGCTCACTACGCTGGTCACCGATCTCACCCGCCCCGTCCGCTTCGCCTTCTCCCCGCTCGATGCACAAACCCTGTACATCGCCGAGAAGGACGGCATGATCCGCGTCTCAGACCTCGAAACCGGCCAGATCTCCACCTTCCTCGACCTGCGCCAGCAGGTGAACAATGCCGGCGACCGCGGCCTGCTCGATGTCGTACTCCACCCCGATTTCGCCAACACGCCCTATGTCTACGCCTTCTTCGTCGTCGATCCCGCGGACACGGCCGCCACCTCCGGCGCCGCCGGGGCCGATGGCGCCGGCAACCGCTACGCCCACATCGTCCGCTACACGGCGGATGCCGCCACCGGCTACCGCACCATCGTCCCGGGCAGCGAGGTCGTCCTCGTCGGCGCCACCGGCCAGTCGCTGGCCGACATCAGCGGCCAGGGCGCGCTGGACTACACGGAAATCGCCAATTCCACCGCCATCGCGTCAGACCGCATCACCGAGACCAACGACCACGTCATCAACGGCTTCAAGCAGGACTACCTCAAGGTCGACAACCGCTCCCACGCCGGCGGCCGCCTGCTCTTCGGCCCGGATGGCATGCTCTACGCCTTCACCGGCGACGGCACCTCCTACGACTACCCAGACCCCCGCACGCCCGATGTCCAGTCGCTGGACAGCCTCTCCGGCAAGGTCCTGCGCATAGACCCCATCACCGGCCGCGGCCTCGCCGACAACCCCTTCGCCACCCAGGCCGAGGATCTCGACGCCAACCGCGCCAAGATCTGGCAATACGGCCTGCGCAACCCCTTCTCCGGCGCGTTCGATGCCGAAGGCAACCTCTTCGTCGCCGATGTCGGCTGGTTCGCCTACGAAGAGATCAACATGGCCGGCCCCGGCGCCAATTTCGGCTGGCCATTCTATGAGGGTGCAGACAACGGCACCCTGTTCCAAACCCCGCAATACCGCGATTTCGCCAGCGCCACCGATTTCTATGCCGCGGTCGCCAACGGCACCACCGTCGTCACCCCGGCCTATCGCGCCTTCTCCCACAGCACTGTGGCGCCGGGCTACCAGGTGCAGGCCATCATCGCCAGCGGCGTGGTGAACGACAGCCCGAACATCCCCGCCGGCCTTGGCGGCAGCTTCGTGTTCAGCAACTTCGTCGGCGGCGACCTCTTCGCCGTCAGCACCACCAACCGCACCGACATCACCTACCTCACCGACTGGCCCGGCGATTACGGCCCGATCTACATGGTCCAGGGGCAGGACGGCGCGCTCTACTATGCCAACCTCTACGGCGGCACCATCGGCCGCCTCGCCTTCGCCCAAGCCGCCCCCGGCGACCAGCCCAGCCTCTCCATCGCCGCCGCCACCGCCACCGCGGCCGAGGGAAACAGCGGCAGCACCGCCTACAACTTCACCATCACCCGCACCGGCGCCACCGCCACGCCCTTCACGGTGGGCTGGTCGGCCACCGGCGCCATCGGCATCGGCACCGCCCCGGCGGATGCGGCCGATTTCGTGGGCGCCGTGCTCCCCTCCGGCACCGTCAGCTTCGCCGCCGGCCAAACCAAGGCCACCGTCACCGTCGCCGTCGCGGCCGACACCAAGGGCGAACAGAACGAACGCTTCGCCGTCACGCTGAACAGCCCCACCGCCGGCACCACCATCAGCCAGGCCAACGCCCTGGCCACCATCGTCAACGACGACACCGATGGCCTGGCCATCCTCACCATCTCCGGCGCCGGCGTCACCCGCACGGAGGGCACCACCGCCGGCAGCCCCGGCGGCAGCACCCCGTTCAAATTCACCGTCACCCGCTCCGGCGTCACCTCCACCGCCATCAGCGCCGAATGGTCCGCCGCTGGCGCCGTCGATGTCGGCACCATCCCCTCAGACGCCAGCGACTTCGCCGGCGGCGTCCTGCCCTTCGGCCGCGTCAGCTTCGCCCCGGGCCAGACCAAGGCCACCGTCACCGTCAACATCGCCGCAGACGGCATCGGCGAGTTGAACGAACGCTTCGGCGTCACCCTCTCCGATGCCTCGCTCGGCGCCACCATCGGCACCGCCTTCGCCAGCGCCGCCGTCCTGAACGACGACGTCAACCTCGCCCTCGTCGCGGAAACCATCACCCGCACGGAAGGCCACAGCGGCACCCAAACCTTCACCTTCACCGCCACCCGCCGCGGCACCGGCCCCACCGCCACCGTCGATTGGCTCGTCCAGCCCTACGGCGCCGAGGCGTCGGATTTCGTCGGCGGCACCCTGCCTTCCGGCAGCCTCACCTTCGGCCCGAACGACACCACCCGCACCATCACCGTCCAGACCAAGGGCGACATCGAGTACGAGCCGGATGACTGGTTCAAGGTCGTGCTCCAGGTCCCCTCCGCCGGCGCCACCATCACCAACGACACCGCCTTCGGCACCATCCTGGCCGACGATTCCGAGATCACCCTCTCCAACTGGAACAACGTCGGCTACGAGGCGAACAGCATCGTCTCCCCCTACATCTACATCCTCACCCGCAATAGCGCGACGCCCGCGGGCCAGACCGTTGCCTGGTCGGTCCGGGGCCTCGAAGGTCCCGGCACCCTGCCCGCCAACGGCGCCGATTTCGTCGGCGGCGTCCTGCCCTCCGGCACCGTCACCTGGGCCGAAGGCGAGGTGCGCAAGGAAATCATCGTCCCGGTCGCCCCCGACCGCATCGTGGAATTCAACGAGCGCTTCCAGGTCACGCTCTCCAACCCCACCGGCGGCGCCCATCTCGGCAACAGCGTTGCCACCGGCGTCATCATGAACGACGACGCCCGCTTCACCATCGGGCCCAATGCCGTCTTCGCCGCCGAGGGCAACGCCGGCACCACGCCGATGGCCTTCACCGTCACCCGCACCGGCTTCCTCAACACCATTGCCGCCGTCAGCTGGAACGTAACCCCCGGCACCCTGGCCGGCACACTGCCCATCTCAGCCGACGATTTCGCCGGCGGCGTGCTGCCCTCGGGCGAGCTTACCTTCGCCAACGGCGTCACCACCCAAACCATCACCGTCAACATCGCCGCAGACCGCCGCGCCGAGCTGAACGAGAACTTCAACGTCACCCTCTTCAACGGCTCCGGCGCCGACATCGCAGTCGCCACCGCCCGCGGCATCGTCACCGACGACGACACCATCATCGGCACCACCGGCAACGACAGCCTCTCCGGCACCGCCGGCCCCGACCTTTTCCTCATTGGCCAGGGGCAAGACACCATCACCGCCGGCGCCGGGCGAGACCAGTTCCGCTTCCTCCCCAGCGCCGTCGGCCCCGCCAACAGCGCCACCTTCACCGATTTCAACCCCGCCGACGGCGAACGCCTGGACCTCTCGGCCATCGACGCCATCGCCGGCACCTCGGGCAACCAGGCCTTCACCGTCATCGGTACCAACGCCTTCAGCAGCACCCCCGGCGAACTCCGCTGGCAGGATCTCGGCGGCGGCATGCTGCTGGTCCAAGGCAACGTCAACGCCGACCCGGCGGCGGACCTCACCATCACCCTGGCGCTGGCCGGGCCGGTGCGGTCGTGGTGGTTTGTACTGTAGGAAGGAATAATGTTCTTTTTTGAAAAAAAAGAACCAAAAAACTTTTGTAACTTTGAACCCGGCCGCGCCGCGCGCAAACGAATAAAAGTCTTTTTGCTTCTTTTTACTCAGAAAAAGAAGATTCTTCCTAGAATCGGGTGGTCAAATCCGTCAGCCATTCCGGTGAGGCCCGAACCAGCGCCGCCTCCAGCGCCTTGTCCCACCCGGTCAGGATCAGCCCGGCCACCGCCATCGCGCCCACGCCCAGCACGCTCTTCCCCGCCTGCCCCGCCCCCAGCATCCGCCCGCGCCAGCGCTTCAGCGCCTCGCGCGACAAGCTCGCCACCAGCGCCAGCGGCAGCCCCGCCCCCAGCCCGAACGCCGCCATCACCGACGCCACCGCGCCCAAATCCTGCCCCTGCGCCGCCAGCACGGAAGCCGCCCCCAGCGTCGGCCCCACGCACGGGGACCAGATCGCCCCCAGCACCAGCCCGATCACCGCCTGGCCCCACAGCCCGCCCGGCGCCAGCCGGTCCAGCAACCGGTTGCCCGCATCGCCCACGCCCGAAGCCGCCATCGCGAGGCGCGCCTGAAGCCGCCCGCTCAGCAGCACCAGGCCCAGCCCGGCCAGCAGCACAGCCGAGCCCGCGCGGAACACATCCGCGTCCAGCCCCACCGAGAAGCCGATCGTCGCCACGAACAGCCCCAGGCTGCCGACACCCGTTTCCATCGCCGTCAGGCCATCGCCTTGGCGAGCAGCGCCTTCAGCGCCGTCTCGTCGGTCACACCCACGGAGCGGTCACGCTCCGCCCCGCCACGGAACACGATCAGCGTGCTCTGCTTCTGCGCCCCGAAACGCTGCGCAACCTCCTTCTGGGCATCGAAGTCCACCACGAACATCACCAGCCCCTTCATCGCCGGGTCGGACCCCAGCCTGGACAGGATCGGCTTCTGCTTCGTGCACACCGGGCACCAGTCGGCATGCACCGAAACCAGGATCGGCTTGCCCGCCGCCTGCGCCGCGGCAAACGCCGCCGCATCGAACTTGTCGCCCGCCGCGCGCGCCGCGCCGGCCATGGCCGCCGTGCCCACCAGGGCCGCCGCGACCAGGAATCGCCGTTGCATCATGGTCTTCTCCCCATCGTCCGCGCCGGCACCACGCCGCGCTGTAACGATGTTCGCTCCGGCGGTGTCCTGGGTTACATGCCGTCCGCACGCGGCACCGCACGGGAACCAAGATGCCGCCCACCAACGCCCCCACGCCGGATGATCCGCCTGATGATCCCACGGGCCCCGAAGCCTGGTCCGCCCTCATGGCCCGCGCCCAGGAAGGCGACCGCCGGGCCTACGCCACCCTGCTCGCTGCCATCGCGCCCCGCCTGCGCGCCCGCGCCCGCCGCGCCCTGCCCAACGCGGCAGAGGCGGAAGACGCGGTGCAGGACATCCTCCTCACGCTGCACCGCATGCGCCACGCCTACGACCCCGCCCGCCCCTTCGCCCCCTGGCTCGCCGCCATCGCCCAGGCCCGCATCGCCGACCGGCAACGCCAGGGCTATCGTCACGCAAAGCGCGAAACCCCGCTCGCCCCGGAGCATGAAACCTTTTCCGCCCCCGCCACGAACCATGATGAGAGCACCGACCACGCCCGCCTGCACCACGCCGTCACCCACCTGACTCCGGCGGAACAGCAGGCCGTCCGCCTGCTCAAGCTGGAGGAACTCACCCTGAACGAAGCCTCCGCCCGCACCGGCCTCTCCACCACCGCGCTCAAGGTCGCCTGCCACCGCGCCCTGCGCCGCCTGCGCTCCCTGCTGGACCCCGCATCATGACCCGCGACACCGAGGCCCTCATCGCCGCCCTCGCCGACCGCGCAACCCCCGTGCGCCGCCTGCCCCCGCCGTCGCGCCGCGTGCTGTCCTACCTTGCCTTCGCCGCCCTGCTGCTGGCCGCCCTCGCTGTGGCCCGCGGCCCGCGCGGCGACCTCGCCGAACGCCTCGCCGATCCCACCTTTATCGCTGCCATCGCCGGCGGGCTCGCCACCGGCATCGCCGGCGCGCTGGCGGCCCTGATGCTCGCAGCCCCTGACCGCCCGCGCGCCTGGATCGCCCTGCCGCTGGCCACCGCCGCCGCCTGGCTCGCCGCCATCGGCCTCGGCTGCCTGGGCAGTTGGGCCCCGCTCCAACCCGGCGGCATCGAAGCCGCGGAACTCGCCAACTGCTTCGCCACGGTGGCCCTCACCGGCACCCCGCTCACCCTGGCCATGGCCGTCCTGCTGCGCCGCGCCGCCCCGCTGCGCCCGGGCCTGCCGCTGCTATCCGCCGGCCTCGCCGCCGCCGGCCTCGCCTCGGTGGCGCTCAGCGTGCTGCATGGCGTCTCCGCCAGCGTCATGATCCTGGCCTGGACTGCCCTCGTGCTGGCCCTCTGCCTCGGCGCCAGCGCCGCCGCCGCCCGCCTCCTCCGCGCCGCCTGATCCCCCTCCCAGGAGGGGCGCCGCTCAACCGGCCGGCAACGCCCACCGCCGCGCCCCGGCCAGCCCCAGCAGCGCCACCGCGAACACAACCAGCGCGCCGGGCCCCGGCACCGCCTGCACGAAGGCCTCCACGCGGAAGATCTCGCCGTGCGCCTTGGTCACCACATACAAATTGCCCTGGCCATCCGTCCCCAGCCGCGCGTCGGCGCGCTCGGTGCCCAGCGCCGCCAGCAGCGGCTGGTGGATGCCGTCCACCACCGTGTCCAGCTCCGCGAACCCCAAGACCCCATCGGGATCGTTGTCGGAAACCAGCCCGCCGGCATCGGCTACGAACAGCCGCCCGTTCACGATGTCGGTCGCCACCAGCTTGCCCACCAGCCCCGGTATCGCCGTGCCCTGGTAGATCAGCCCGGCGCCGATCGCCCGCCCCTCGCCATGGTCGTACTGCGCCACCGGAAACAGCAGCCCCGCCTCTGGCGCGCCGCCCAGCGCGAACACGCTGTCGTCATAGCCCACACCCAGCGATGCCTCCCGCCAGGTCGCGAAAGTCCCCTCGCGGATCGACCAGCCATAGTTGCCGCCGGCCACCCCGGTGTTCACTTCCTCGATCGCGCCCTCGCCGATGTCGTTGATCAACATCGTCCCCGCACCGCCCCCGGGCAGCGAATCCCGTAGCCAGGAAAGGTATTGCGGGTTGCGCAGCCCATAGGCCCAGATCGTCTGCTCCACCCCCTGCTGCCCCACGAAGGGGTTGTCCGCCGGTACGGTGAAGCTGGTCCCCACCCCCGGCGTCGGGTCGATGCGCAGAACCTTGCCATAGGGGTTGGAGAGGTCCTGCCCGTTCAGCAGGTAGCTGCGATTATCCCCGGCATCGCCCATGGAGATGTAGAGCTTGCCGTAATCGGCATTGCCCACCGTCGCATTCGGGTTGAACGCCACCATGCCGATCGCATGCCCGTTGCTCGGCTGCGCCACCCGCAACACCTCGCGGGAGGTGCCGGAGAAGGCCGCCGCACTCGGGTCGGTCGCGGTCCACTCCCGCACCACCATGTCGAACACCGTGCCGCCGGAACTCGGCAGGGGCGCGATCCCGGTGCCCGGCTGGGAATAGGAACCGGTGTAGAACTTGCCCGAACTGGCGAAATCCGGGGCGAATGCCACCCCCATCAGCCCGCCATAGCCCACGCTGGTGATATCCAGGTAGGGCGCCGTCAGCGTCCCACCGGTCGTGGTCAGGAACAGCTTCCCGCCGGTTTCATGCACCGCCAGCCGCCCGCTGCCATCACCCACCGGCTGGATCAACTGCGGCTGGCCCTGCGGCACCGTCGCGAACGGCACCAGCCGCACACTGATCCCCGAAGGCCCGATCGCCGGCATCGGGTCCGCCACCGGAACCGCCGGCACCACCGGCTGCGCCACGGCGGGGCGCGGCGCCCCCATCAGCAGGGCGGAAACCGGCAAGGCGGCCAGAATAGCCTTCCAGGGCAGCATGCAATCCTCCGTGGACCCGGGCGAAACTGGCCTCCGGGCCGATCAAATGTAATCCCCAACGCTACCCTGCCGAAACATTCGCATCAACCTTTACGTGCGGAACGCCGCGAGTACGTACGGGAAAAATTCCCTTGTCCACCGACGATATGTTAGTTATATCTCCCCCCATGGACCCGCACCCCTCCCACCTGGCCGACGAGTTCGCCGCCCTGCGCATCGCCGCGCAGGGTTCGGCCGCGCTTGCGCGCCGCTCGCTGGGCGCGGTGCTGCAGGCATTGCTGCTCGCCATCGTGGTCCGCCTCCTGCGCCGGCTGGAACGCCAGATCCGCGCCATCCCCACCGGTGCCCACATCACCGCGCACCCCCACCAGGCCGCCCACGCGCCCCATCTCCCGCGCTGGTACCGCCGCACCCCCCACGGCGCCCTGCGCCGCGCCCGCCGTGCCGCCGCCCTGATCGGCTGGGCCTGCCGCGGCCTGCCGGGGCTCGGCATGCGCCCGGCCCATCGCCCGCCGCGGCCGCACCTCCCCACACCTCCCGCTCGTCCTCCACCGCCCGAACCCGCCCGGATCGCTTTTTCCATCCGCCCGCCCGGGCCGCCCACCCATGCCTATTTTATTCCGTTACCGTAATTAAAATCCCTCCCCCTCGCCAACCCGCCCCAACCGCGCCACCCTGCCCCGGTCACGCCGGAGGAAACCATGGTCAACGCCGCCGCCATCGATGCAGCACTCCAACGCGCCACCGAAACGCAGGAGATCGCCGGCGCCGTCGCCATGGTCACCACCGCCTCCGAAACCCTCTATCAGGGCTGCTTCGGCACATCAGACCTCTCCACCGGCGCCAGGCTCCGCCCCGATTCCATCTTCCGCCTCGCCTCCATGACCAAGGCGATCACCTCGGTCGCCGCCATGCAGCTGGTCGAACGCGGCAAGCTCAGCCTCGATGCCCCCATCGCCACCGTCCTGCCCCACCTCGCCGCGCCCATGGTGCTCGATGGCTTCCAGGGCCCCATGCCCATCCTGCGCCCCGCCGCCCGCCCCATCACCCTGCGCCACCTCCTCACCCACACCTCGGGCTTCGGCTACGATGTCTGGAACGCCGACCTCAAGCGCGCCACCGAAGCCCTCGGCCTCCCCGGCCGCCCCACCAGCGTGGACGAACTCGCCCGCTTCCCACTGCTGTTCGACCCCGGAAGCCGCTGGAACTACAGCATCTCCACGGATGTCGTCGGCCACGCCGTTGCCGCGGCGAGCGGCATGGCGATCGACGAATACCTCGCCACCCACGTCACCGGCCCGCTCGGCATGGCCGACACCACCTTCACCCTGTCCGACGCCCAGCGCCCCCGCCTCGTCGCCGTCCACCAGCGCCAGCCCGATGGCTCCCTCGGCGCCGGCCAACGCCCCGCCGGCAACGGCCCCGGCTTCCTCGCCGGCGGCGGCGGCCTCGTCAGCACCGCCGGGGACTACACAAGCTTCCTCCGCATGCTCCTCCGCGGCGGCACGCTGAACGGCGCCCGCATCCTCGCCCCCGAAACCGTCGCGGACATGGCCCGCAACCACATCGGCGAAAACCGCGTCGTCCCCATGGTCAGCGCCATGCCATCCAGCAGCTACGATTGCGACATGTTCCCCGGCATGGAACAGAAATGGGGCCTCGGCTTCCTCATCAACACGCAGGCGGGCCCCAACGGCCGCAGCGCCGGCAGCCTCGCCTGGGCCGGCCTGGTGAACACCTATTTCTGGATCGACCCCACGGCTGAGATCGCCGGGCTCATCCTCACCCAGAGCATGCCCTTCGCCGACCCCAAGGCCCTGGCCTCGTTCGCCGCCCTGGAACGCGGCACCTATGGCCTGGACTGACCCCTGGAACCAAGGCCAGCCCATCCCCACCTCAGGCGGGAGCGAAGGACCTGCCCAGGCGTTGCGCAGGGCCGTAGCCATGGAACCACGATGACGCTCCGCAAGCGCCTCCTCGCCGCGCTGACCGCCGCCGCCCTGGCGGCCACCCCGGTATGGCAGGCAGCCACCCCCTGGCTTCCCCCCACTGCCGCCGGCCTCGTCGTGGCCGGCGCCGCCACCGATGCCTGGGCCCGCGCCGGCGGCAGCCGCTCCAGCGGCGGCTATTCCCGCCCCTCCACCCGCACCCCGTCCTTCTCCGCCCCCTCCTACTCCGCCCCCCGCACCCCCTCCACCAGCGGCGGCTACGCCCGCCCCTCCGCCCCCTCCGGCACCCCGTCTTTCCGCGCGCCCCCCTCCGCCGGGGACCAGGCCATCTCCCGCCAACGCGCGGCGGACTCGCTCCGCCAGCAGCAGGCCACCGAGCAACGCCGCCAGGAAGCCCAACGCCCGGCCCCGCAGCCCACCCCCGCCCCGGTCTACAGCGGTGGCAGCAACCGCAGCTGGTGGAGCGGCGGCGGCAGTGGCAGCCGCACCCCCAGCTCCGCCCCCCCACCCGCTGCCGGCGGCTGGTTCGGCCAGCAGGGTTGGGCCCCGCCCGCCTACGCCGCCGCCGCCCCGCGCAGCTTCGGCATCTGGAACGGGCTGTTCCTCTGGTTCATGCTGGACAACCTCACCCGGCCAGGGACCACCGACTGGTTCCGCAGCCACCGCACCGACCCCGGCGTGCAGCAATGGCGCCAGCAGGCCGATGCCATGGCGCAAGACAACGCCGACCTCCGCCGCAAGCTCGCCGAACTGGACCAGCTCGCCCCCCCGGGTGCGGCGCCGGATAGCGGCTGGGTCGAAGTCCCGCCCGGCATCCCGCCGGAGATCGCCACCGCCGATACCGGCAAGCAGCGCACGCCCAGCACGGAAGGCGGCGGCATGGGCCTGTTCGGCATCACCTTCAGCCTCCTCCTGATCGGCGGCGCTGGGTGGCTCGCCTGGCGTGCCACGCGCACCCACCTCCGGGACAGCAAGCAAAGGAACCCGGACGTGAACAGGCTGGTCACCGAAGCGGCCATCAAGCGCAGCTTTCGCGTCGGCATGGTCCTCACCGCCGACCTCTCCCCCTTCATCCTTGCCGCCGGCGCCACCCGCGTTACGCCGCCCGCAGCCTCCGCCGAAGGCCGCATGTCCGTCGCAGCCGTCGGCCGCCCAGACATGGGCAGCTTCGTCCGCCTGCACCTGGATGACCGCAAGGGCATGTTCCAGCTCCACCTCGACGGAAGCGGCCAGCCCGACGAATGCCGCTACTTTTCCCTGTTCGATGAGGTCACCCCCGCCGATGCCGGCGAATGGGAGGTCTGGTTGAACCCGCAGGATGGCCTGATCGGCTGGCCGGAATTCCAGGCCAAGGACGGCAAGCTCTACCAGCGCGTCTGGTCTCCTGGCACCTCCAAGGTCTCCCCCGTTCCCATCACGGAGGAGATCACCACCGCCGAGGGCAGCGAGCAGGTGCAGCAGCAAGCCATGCTCTACGGCGCCCCCACCGGCCTTGCCGCCCCCGCGCCCGCCACCGAATACATCCTCGTCACCGCCGTGCAGCGCCAAGGCCAGGCCTGGGTGGAACTGCGCGCGGGCATCGACATCAACCCCGCCACGCTGGAGCTTTCATGAGCGGCATCCTCGACGTCCTCGGCTCCGGCCTGCCGGTGCTGGTGCTGCAATTCGCCACCACCCTCGCCCTGCTCGGCATCGGTGCGGCGATCTACATGGCGCTCACCCCGTTCCACGAACGCGAGCTGATCGCCGCCGGCAACACCGCCGCCGGCATCGTGCTGGCCGGCACGCTGGTGGCGCTGGCCATCCCGCTCGCGGCCACGCTGGCCTCCAGCCATGTCACGCTCGATATCCTGATCTGGGGCACCGTCTCGCTTGTGATCCAGCTCGCCACCTTCCGCCTCGCCGCCCTGCTGGTGCCCGGGTTGCGCACCATGATCGAGCAGGGCAACTGCGCCGCCGCCTGCGTCCTCACCGGCATCCAGCTCGCCGTCGCCCTGCTCAATGCCGGCGCGATGTCCGGCTGATCCTCCATCGCCACACAGGAGCCATCCCCATGTTCTCGTTCATCCGCAACCTGGTCGGCGTGAAGACCGACAACGCCGTCAATTCCGCCATCGAGGCGATCGTGCGCTGGGACCCGAAATCCGCCACCGAGGCGGAGCTGCGCAGCATGGAGGAGCATCTGGACTCCCTCGGCCTGCAGGTCGCCCAGGCCCGCATCGCCTATGACAAGGAGCGTAAGGAGGCCGAGGCCATCCAGGCCCTGTCCCAGCAGCGCATGGCCGCGGCCGAGCAGCTCAACGCCCGCCTGGCCAGCGACACCGATCCCGGCAACCGCGCGGCCCTGGAACACAGCCTCGCCACGCTGGTGAACATGCTCGAAACCATGGCGCCGGACGTGGACCGCGAGAAGCAGGACGTGATCGACGCGGAAACCTTCCTGCGCTCGCTGGAGGAAACCTACCAGCAGGCCGGCCAGAAGCTGCGCGGCGCCCGCTCCGACCTGGAGCGCGCCCAGCGCGACATGTCCCGCGCCGAACAGCAGAAGCAGCTGGCCGAGCAGCGCGCCGAGGGCGCCCGCCAGGCCGCCGGCCTCTCCGGCGCCACCAGCGGGCTCTCGGTGGCACTCAAGGCCATGCAGGACAACGCCGCGCGCAACCTCGCCCAGGCCGAAGCCGCCAACGCCAAGGCCAGCCTGCTGCGCCAGACCAAGCCGGAACAGGACGACCCCAACATCGCCGCCGCCATGGCCGCCGTTTCCGGCAAGCCCTCCCCCACCGCCAATCTCGGCGATCGCTTGGCCCAGCTGCGCGTCAAGCACGGGTAGCTTGCCGACGACCTGAGCTTGCAGGGGGGCGCGGCCGAGGATCAAACTGGCGCCCAAACCTGGGGAACCGCCATGCTGAAGATCCACGGCCGCGCCAATTCGATCAACGTGCAGAAGGCGCTCTGGGCCGCCGATGAATGCGGCGTGCCCTACGAGCGCACCGATGTGGGCGGCGCCTTCGGCGGCAACGACCAGCCCTGGTACCGCGCCATGAACCCCAACGGCGTGGTCCCCACCATCGATCACGACGGCTATACGCTGTGGGAAAGCAACGCCATCGTCCGCTACCTCTGCGCCACCTACGCCGCCGGCACACTGTGGTCCACCGACCCCAAGGCGCGCGGCGAGGCCGATCGCTGGATGGACTGGCAAGCCACCACCGTGATGTCCGGCATGACCACGCTGTTCTGGGGCCTGATCCGTACCCCCGCCGAAAAACGCGACACCGCCGCCATCGACGCCGCCCGCCCCGCCACCTCCGCCATCTGGGCCCGGCTCGATGCCCACCTCGCCACCCGCCCCTACGTGGCCGGCGACCAGTTCTCCATGGGCGATATCCCCGCGGGCGCCGTCTGCTACCGCTGGCTCAACCTGCCCTTCCGCCGCGACGACCTGCCCGAACTCCCCCACCTGCGCGCCTGGTACGACCGCCTCACCCAACGCCCCGCGTACCGCCGCCACGTGATGATCACCATGACCTGATGGACGGGAGAAGACAGCAAGTCCGGGGCTCCGCCCTGGACCCGCCAGGGACCTGATATCCCAGTGGGGTCAAGCGGCGGAGCCTCTGGCCTTGCCTTCCTCCCCCACCCATCCGATCCTGCGGGCCTTCAGGTGGCAGCAGAACGCATGGCGGACGAAGCGGGGGAAGACGGGTCACCGGCATGGCGGGTGACGTTGTGGGCGATGGTGGCGGTTCAGGTGATCATGAGCCTGTCCTTCACCTTCCTCAGCCCGGTGATGCCGCTGTATCTGCCAGAGCTTGGGATCGAGACGGATTTCCACCTGTATTTGTGGTCCGGCCTGCTGGGCTCCGTAACATCGCTGGTGGCGGCATTCACCTCGCCGATCTGGGGCCGGATGTCGGACCGGATGGGGCGCAAGCTGATGGTGCTGCGCTCGGCGTTCGCGATTTCGATCTGCACGGCGCTGATGGGGCTGGCGCTGAACGTGTGGCATCTGTTGGCGGCGCGGCTGCTGATGGGTGCGTTCGCCGGGTTTTCCGCGGCCTCGGTGGTATTGATCGCCAGCCAGGTGCCGCCGCGCAAGCTTGCCTCCTCTCTGGGGATCATGAGCACGGCGCAGCTGGTCGGCTCGCTGATCGGCCCGGTGGTCGGCGGCGCGCTGGCGGATTTGACCGGCAGCTATCGCATGACCTTCTTCGTGGCCGCAGCCATGTCCATGTCGGCGTTCGTGCTGGCCTGGTGGCTGGTGCCGGAGAACTTCTCCCCGCCGAAGCAGGGGCAGGAGCGCCGTTCGATCCTGGCCTCCATGCGCAAGATGGTCGGCAACGGCGCCATGGCGGCCCTGGTGCTGGTGCTGCTGCTGACCCAGTTCGCCACCCAGGCGGTGCAACCGGTGGTGGCACTGTATGTGCAGGATATTCTGGGTGACCGGCCGGATCTTGCCACGTTGTCGGGACTGGCCTTCTCCATCACCGGCCTGGCCGGCGTGATCGCCGTGCCGCTGCTCAGCCGCGCCTCCGACCGGTTCGGGGAGAAGCTGGTGATCATGCTGGCCCTGGCCGGCGCGGCGCTGATGACGGCGCCCCAGGCCTTCACGCACAGCTACCTTCTTTTCCTGGGCGAGCGATTTGGGCTTGGCCTGTTCGTGGGCAGCATTGTGCCGATCACCAACGCGCTGATCGGCCGGCTGGCCCCGCCGGAGGAGCGCGGCTTCACCTATGGCATGTCCTCCTCGGCCTATTTCCTCGGCAACTCCATGGGCCCGATCACCGGCGGCACGGTGGCGGCCTTCATCGGGCTCGAATGGGTGTTCGTGCTGACCACGGTGCTGCTGCTGATGGGCCTGGCCTGGGTGGCCGTTTCCGTGCCGAAGAACGTGGCGTGATGAGCGGGGCTGACTGGCAGGCGCTGGCTTCGGCGCGCTATCTCAATCTCGAATCCTTCAAGCGCGACGGCACCGCGGTGCGCACGCCGCTATGGTTTGCGCCGGATGCGGACGGCACCTTCTACATCTACAGCCAGGCCGAGGCCTACAAGGTGAAGCGCCTGCGCCGCACGCCGGGCTGCCGGGTCGCGGCATGCGACATGCGCGGCAATGTCAGCGGCCCCTGGCTGGCGGCGCGGGCGGAGATCCTCTCCGGCGACGCGGCCGTGCGCGGGATGGCGCTGCTGGACCGGCGCTACTGGCCGTGGAAGCAGATGCTGGGGCTGCTCGCCCGGCTGCGGCCGGGTGCCGCGCGGGCGGTGATCGCGCTCAGGCCGGCCGGCGGCGGATAGCCAGGGTTGCGAGCCCCGCCAGCACCAGCAGGCCGGAGGCAGGCTCCGGGGTGGCGGTGGTGGCGAGTTCGGGGATGAGGACGAAGGCGCGGGTGCGGTCCGTCGCGGAATCGTAGCCGTCGCCGACGATCCAGCCGAGGTCGTTGATGTCGTAGGCGATGCGGAAGGTGAAGGTGCCGCGATCGGGCACCAGGTCGTTGATGTCGTAGAGCACATCGTCGCGCCAGAGCACGGCGCGGTCGCCGGCGCCGTTGCGCGAGCGGCCGACAATGTCGCCGGCCTGGTTGATGCCGAAGGCGGTGCTGAAATCGGAGCCGCCGGGCAATTCGCCAAGCTCGGTCATCCCGTTGCCGTCCCAGCGCACGGCGCGCACCACGCTGATATTGGCCGGGCCGAGGATGGCGCTCTCGCCCACGATCACGCCGGCATTGTTGATCGCCTGCGCCTGGCTCAAATCATTGCCGCCGGGGATTTCGCCGAGATCGGTGAGCGTGCCGTTCTCCCACTTCATGGCGCGGCGGTTGCTGCCGTTCACCGTGCCCCAGCCGACGGCGACGTTGTTGTCGTTGATGGCGTTGAGCGTGCTGGCATTGGCGCCGCCGGCGAGGTCGCCGGAATCGAGCATGGTGGTGCCGTTCCAGATGAAGCCGTGCGTCACGTTGAGGTTGTTCTCGCGCGTGCCGGATTCACCGACCACCCAGCCATTGGCGTTGATGCCCCAGCCGCGGCTGACATCACCACCGAGCGGCAGGTCGCCGAGATCCTGGATGGTGTTGCCGGTCTGGCGGAAGGCGTGATCGATACCGAAGGCGACGCGGCCGTAGCCGGCGACCTGGCCGCTGGCGTTGATCGCGCGGGCGAAGCTGTTGTTGTTGAAAGAGGAGGGCGGCAGCGTGGGGGTGGCCACGCCGTTCTGCCAGACGTAGCCGAGGGTGGCGGAGAGGTTGTTGTCGGTACCGACAACCTGGCCAGCATTGTTCACGCCGAAGGCGTTGCTGAAGGTGTTGAGCCCGGTGGTGGGGCCAATCAGGACCATGGTGTAGGGGCCGGCAACGGCAGGGGCAGCCAGCAGGCTCAGCGCAAATGCCAAGCGGAAGGACCGGGGCAGCACGGAAGACCTCGATGCGGTTGTCCGGCACGGCACGGTGCCGGGGTTGGATGGGGCAGGCTGAAAATCAGCGTTATATTCACACCCGCTCAAGACATCCCGGGCCCGGCCTGCAAGACCCTTCGCGTCAGCCGCGCACGCGTCCTACAGCCGGGGGGGCGTTGCGGCCGCTTTCCTTGGCCCAGGTGTCGCGCAGGCCCACGGTGCGGTTGAACACCAGGGCGCCGGGGGTGCTGTCGGGGTCCGGGCAGAAATAGCCCTGGCGCTCGAACTGCACCACTTCGCCTTCCGCCAGCGTGGCCAGGGCGGGTTCCACCATGGCGCCGGCCAGCACCTCCAGCGATTCCGGGTTGAGGTCGGCGAACACGTCGCCGTCCGCACCGGGGTCGGGGCGGGCGAAAAGCGGGTTGTAGACGCGCACCTCGGCGGCCACCGCATCGGCGGCGCTGAGCCAATGCAGCGTGGCCTGCACCTTGCGGCCATCGGGCGCGTTGCCGCCCTTGGTGGCGGGATCGTAGGTGCAGCGCAGGGCAATCACCTCGCCCGCATCGTCCTTCACCACCTCGCGGCAGGTGATGAAATAGCCGTAGCGCAGCCGCACCTCGCGCCCCGGGGAGAGGCGGAAGAACTTCTTCGGCGGCTCTTCCATGAAATCCTCCCGCTCCACCCACAGCTCGCGGCTGAAGGTGATGGGGCGGATGCCCTGGGCGGCGTCGTCCGGGTGGTTGATCGCCTCCAGCGTTTCGGTCTGGCCCTCGGGGTAGTTCTCGATGATCACGCGCAGCGGCCGCAGTACGGCCATGCGGCGCGGGGCGGTGCGGTTCAGCCCCTCGCGCACGGTGAAGTCGAACAGCGCGGGATCGACCACGGAATTGGCCCGCGCCATGCCCACGCGCTTGACGAACTCGCGCAGCGCACCGGCCGGCACGCCGCGGCGCCGCAGCCCGGCCAGGGTGGGCATGCGCGGATCGTCCCAGCCGCGCACATGGCCGCCGGAGACGAGGCGTGTGAGCACGCGCTTGGAGAGCACGAGGCCGGCGATGTTCAGCCGGGCGAATTCATACTGGCGCGGCCGGCCGGGCTTGCCGAGGGCGGCGATCGGCAGCTTGTCCAGCAGCCAATCATACAGCGGCTTGTGGTCCTCGAACTCTAGCGTGCAGAGCGAGTGGGTGATGCCCTCGATCGCGTCGGACTGGCCGTGGGCGAAATCGTAGGTGGGGTAGATGCACCAGGCATCGCCGGTGCGCGGATGGGTGGCGTGCAGGATGCGATACAGCGCGGGGTCGCGCAGGTTCATGTTGCCCGAGGCCATGTCGATTTTCGCCCGCAGCACGCGCGCGCCGTTCGGGAATTCGCCCGCGCGCATGCGGCGGAACAGGTCGAGATTTTCATCCACGCCGCGGTCACGCCAGGGGGAGTTGCGACCGGGCTCCGTGAGGGTGCCGCGGGCGGCGCGCATCTCGTCGGGCGACTGGTCGTCCACATAGGCGTGGCCGTGCTGGATCAGGTGCTCGGCCCAGGCGTAGAGCTGCTCGAAATAATCCGAGGCATGGAACAGGTTCTCGCCCCAGTCGAAGCCGAGCCAGCGCACATCCTTGGCGATGGCGTCGATGAACTCCTGCTCTTCCTTGGTGGGGTTGGTATCGTCGAAGCGCAGGTGGCAGCTTCCGCCGAACTCTTCCGCCACGCCGAAATTGAGGCAAATCGACTTGGCGTGGCCGATATGCAGGTAGCCGTTCGGCTCCGGCGGGAAACGGGTGACGACGGTTTGCACACGGCCTTGCGCGCGATCCTCCGCGATGATGTCGCGGATGAAGTCGCGCCCGCCTTCTGGCGTATCCGTCGCCGTATCAGACACCATTGCAGCCCTTCGCCGTATGCCGGCCCTGTCTAGAGCAGGCCAGGGAGGGAAGGAAGCGCCTTCTTTTTTCTGAAGAAAAAAGAAGCAAAAAAGACTTCCTTCGCTTGCGCCCCATCCAGGAGTTGAACCGCCGCGCAAACGAACAAAAGTTTTTTGGTTCTTTTTTTCAAAAAAGAACGCGCTTTCTTACTTCGGCATCATTTGCGCCCCCAGCCGCGCCATCCGTATCGCCCGCGGCCCACGCGCGACCGAGAGAGAGGTCTGAATGCTATGCAGCCGCGCATCCAGCTTCGCACCACGGCGCGCCGCATGGGCATCGCGAAACGCGGAGGCGCGGGCATGAAAGTGGGCGGCGTGCTGGCGCAGGCCGATCAGCAGGGCCTGCGCCTCAGGCCCGTCCCAGGCGCGCGCATCCACGGCACGGGCCAGCGCGGCGGCGGCGGGGGCGACCAGGGCGGCGAGGCCGGCGAGCGCGCCGAGCTCGGCCACGGCCTCCTCGGGGGCGGGATTGGGCAGTTCGGCGGCCAGCAGGCGCACGATCCCCGGCAGGTTGCCGGCCTGGCTGGAGGTGCCGATGGCGTCTTCCGCGTCCCGGAAGGGCAGCGCGATGGCGTCATAGGCGCCGTCCTGCGGGCCGAGCAGGGCCTCGGCAGGCACGCGACAGCCCTTGAGGCGCAGGGCGACATGACCGACGGGCCACATGGAGGGGGGTGTTTCAGCCTCCACCACTTCCAGCCCCGGGGTGTCGCGCAGCACCATGAAGAAGGAGTAGCGCTTGCGCTCGCCCTGCATCGCGGTGATCGCCAGCACCATGTAAAGCCCGGCGCGGTCGCCGTTGGTGACGTAGGATTTCTCGCCGTCCAGCACCCAGGAATCGCCATCCCGCGTGGCCGTGGTGCTGAGCAGCTTGGGGTGGGCGCCCACCTTGGGCTCCGAGATCGCCACGCCGCCGGTGAGCGCGCCGCTGGTGAAGCGGGGCAACCAGTGGGCCTGCTGCGCCGGCGTACCGAAGCCGACGATGAACCAGCGCGGCACCATCTGGTGGCTGGCCCAGATGCCGGCGAGCCCGGTGGAGCCGCCTTCCTGCACCAGCACCCGCTCGGCCTCGGCGATGTCGGCATAGCTGCCGCCGTCTCCGCCGTGTTCCGCGGGCAGGCCGATGCGGAACAGCCCGGCCGCGGCCATTTCGGCCCACAGGTCCGGCGGCAGGGTGGGGCTGGCGAGAAGGTCGCGCGGGGCGATGTGGGCGCGCGCGAAAGCGGCGAGGTCGGTCATGTGCGGCATCCTCCGGGATGGGCATGGTCGCACCGCCGGGCCCGCCACGGCAACCGATACGACGTGGCATGGATTGACCGGATACGTTTGCTTGCCGTGGCATTCATGGTAATCGCAGCGAAAGAGCATCGTTCAGGCGCCGCCGCTGGTAGCGCCACAGATGCCATCTGCCCATGGGAGGATCACCACGTGCTGCGACGAACCGCCGCCCTGTTTGCGTCTGCCTTCGCTCTCGCCGGTGTCCTGGTGGGCACCGCCGCCCTTGCGCCCGCCATGGCGCAGGAGCCGAAGCGCGGGGGCATCCTGCGCATGTACCAGCGCGACAACCCGCCCAGCGCCTCTATCCATGAGGGCGCCACCTTCTCGGTGAACGCGCCCTTCATGGGCCTCTACAACAACCTGGTGATGTACGATCATGCGAAGGAGCTCGATTCCTTCGACACCATCATCCCGGAGCTGGCCACAAAGTGGGCCTGGGGCGATGGCGGCAAATCGCTCACCTTCACCCTGCAGCCGGGCGTGAAGTGGCATGACGGCAAGCCGTTCACCGCGGCAGACGTGAAGTGCACCTTCGATCTCGTGCAGGGCAAGAAAGAGGACAAGCTGCGCACCAACCCGCGCCGCTCGCTGTACGACAACGTGCTGGATGTGGTGCCGAACGGCGACCATGAGGTGACGCTGAAGCTGGGCCGGCCGCAGCCCTCGCTGCTGAACCTGCTCGCCTCCGGCTACACGCCGATGTACCCGTGCCACGTGAATGCCGCCGGCATGCGCACGCGGCCGATCGGCACCGGGCCGTTCAAGCTGGCCGAGTTCAAGCAGAACGAGATGATCCGCCTGACCCGCAACACGGAATACTGGAAGCCGGGCCGCCCGTATCTGGATGGCGTGGAGATGCCGATCATCACCAACCGCTCCACCGCGATGCTGGCCTTCATCTCCGGCAAGCTGGACCTCACCTTCCCCACCGAAGTGACACAGCAGGTGCTGCGCGACCTTCGTACCCAGGCGCCGAAGGCGATCTGCCACATGGGGCCGGTGAACGTTTCCACCAACCTGATCGTGAACCGCGACAAGCCGCCCTTCGACAACGCGGATCTGCGCCGCGCCATGGCGCTCTCGCTGGACCGCAAGGCGTTCAACACCATCATCGCCGAGGGCGAAGCCTCCGTCGGCGGCACCATGCTGCCGCAGCCACAGGGCGTATGGGGCATGCCGAAGGAGATGCTGGAAAGCATCGCCGGCTACGGGCCAGACATCGCCGCCAACCGGGCGGAAGCGCGCAAGCTGATGGAGAAGCACGGCTACGGCCCCGGCAAGCGCCTGGCGGTGAAGATCTCCACCCGCAACATCGCCGCCTATCGCGACCCCGCCGTGATCCTGATCGACCATCTGAAGGAGATCTATATCGACGGCGAACTGGAGATCGTGGAAACCGGCGTGTGGTTCGGCAAGGTGGCGCGCAAGGACTATGCCGTGGGCCTGAACCTCACCGGCAACTCGGTGGACGACCCCGACCAGAGCTTCTTCGAGAACTACTCCTGCAAAAGCGAACGCAACGTGACGGGCTACTGCAACCCGGAGCTGGAGAAGATGTTCGAGGCGCAGTCGATGGAGACGGACCTGGAGAAGCGCAAGCGCATGGTGTGGGAGATCGACCGCCAGCTGCAGGAAGACGTGGCGCGGCCGATCATCCTGCACAACCACTCCGGCACGTGCTGGCACCCGGAGGTGGTGGGCTTCCGCATGGCCAACAACGCCTCCTACAACCGCTATCGGTTCGAGGATGTCTGGTTGAACCGCTAGTTTTTTTGCTGGTCGAGACCGTATCCGTTTGCGCCCCAGGCCGGGGTGCAAACGGATAAAAGTTTTTTGGTTCTTTTTTTCAAAAGAGAACCGCTTGCTTTGAGGAGTGACGCTTGGGCGCCTATCTCGTCCGCCGCTTTGGCCTGATGCTGCTGACGTTGTTCGGCATCTCGGTGATCATCTTCACCCTGCTACGCATCGTGCCGGGCAACATCGTGGACATCCTGTTCGATTCCGCCGGCATGGTGGATCCGGCGGAGAAGCAGCGCATCGCGCGCGAGCTGGGGCTCGACCTGTCCTTGCCGCAGCAATATGTGGCGTGGATCTCCGGGATCCTGCGCGGCGATCTCGGCTATTCCTACGTGTCGGAGAAGCCGGCGCTGGAGGAGATCGCGCCGCGCATCCCGATCACCGCCAAGCTGGCCGTGCTGGCGCTGGTGTTCTCCGTGCTGATCGGCGTGCCGTTGGGCGTGATCAGCGCGGTGCGGCAGAACACCCTCACGGATTACGCGCTGCGGGTGCTGAGCCTTTCGGGCCTGTCCCTGCCCTCGTTCTGGCTTGGGCTTTTGGTGCTGATGGCCTTCGTGTCCTGGTTCGACACGCTGCCGATCTATAGCGACCGCATCACGGGGTTCTGGGCGCAGCTCGCCCTGTTCAGCGTGCCGGCCGCGGCCGTCGGGTTCCGGTCCTCGGCACTGGTGATGCGGCTCACGCGCTCTTCCATGCTGGAGGTGCTGCGGCAGGACTACATCCGCACGGCCCGTGCCAAGGGTGCCACGCGGCAATCGGTGAACTACCGCCACGCGCTGCGCAACGCGCTGCTGCCGGTGGTGACGGTGATCGGCATCGAGGCCGCGTTCCTGATCGGCGGCTTGATCGTGACGGAGACGGTGTTCAACATCCCCGGCGTGGCGCGCTTCCTGGTGGAGGCGATCCGCGCGCGCGACTACCCGATCGTGCAGAACCTGGTGATGCTGATTGCCGTGGTGGTCGTCGTCGTCAATTTCGTGGTCGACATGCTCTATGCCGTGCTCGACCCGCGCATCAAGTATGGCGGATAGGGCGATGGCAGGCGGCACCTACCAGGCGGAACTGAACCGCGCCGGCGCCAGCGCCACCGGGGCGTGGAGCCAGGCGTGGTTCCTGGTGCGCCAGTATCCGCTGGGCGCGATCGGCGCACTGATCATGGCGGTGTTCGTGCTGGCGGCGATCTTCGCCGATGCGATCACCACGCAAAGCCCGCTGGCGACCAACCCGCGCGTTTCGCTCGCGGGGCCGGGTGCCACCTACATCATGGGGGCGGATTTCATGGGGCGGGATGTCTATGCCCGCATCGTGTATGGCGCGCGCATCTCGCTGGCCGTGGGCATCGGCTCCACCTTCCTCGGCTGCCTGTTCGGGGTCGCCATCGGGCTGGCCAGCGGCTATCTGGGCGGCTGGTTCGACCTGATCGTGCAGCGGCTGATGGACATCATGCAGGCGCTGCCGCTGCTGGTGCTCGCGCTGGTGTTCTCCGCGGCCATGGGGCCGTCGCTGCAAAACACGATCATCGCCATCGCCATCCCGCTGGTGCCCTCTGTCGCGCGCGTGATCCGCTCCAACACACTGGCGCTGCGCGAGCTGGCCTTCGTGGAGGCGGCGCAGGCCACGGGCATGAGCGAATGGCGCCTGGCGATCCGCCACATCCTGCCCAACACCATCGCACCGCTGATCGTGCTGGCCACGGCGCAGCTGGGCAGCACGATCCTGACCGAAGCCTCGCTCTCCTTCCTCGGCCTCGGCGTGCCGGAGCCGCATCCCTCCTGGGGCCGGATGCTGAGCGAATCCGCCGCCGAATACATGCGCCGCGCGCCCTGGCTGGTGATCTTCCCGGGCCTGGCCATCAGCCTTGCCGTGTTCGGCACCAACCTGCTGGGCGACGCGCTGCGCGACCTGCTCGACCCGAGGCAGCGTGGATGACCGACGCACCGATCCTGCAGGTAGAAGGCCTGCGCACCCTGTTCTTCACCCGCCAGGGCCTGGTGCGGGCCGTCAGCGACGTGTCGTTCGAAGTGGCGCGCGGCGAGGTACTGGCCATCGTTGGTGAATCCGGCTGCGGCAAGTCCATCACCGCGCTCTCCCTCATGCGCCTCGTCCCCACCCCACCCGGCCGCATCGATGCCGGCAGCGTGAAGCTGGAAGGCCGCGACCTGCTGGCGATCAGCGAGGAGGAGATGCGCCAGGTCCGCGGCAACGAGATCGCGATGATCTTCCAGGAACCGATGACCAGCCTGAACCCGGTGCTGACCATCGGCGACCAGATCGCCGAGGCGATCCGCCTGCACCAGGACGTAACGGCCAGCGAAGCCCATGCCCGCGCCGTGGAGATGCTCACCCAGGTGCGCATCCCCGAACCCGCCCAGCGCGCGAAGGAATACCCGCACCAGCTTTCCGGCGGCATGCGTCAGCGCGCCATGATTGCGATGGCGCTGGCCTGCAACCCCAAGGTGCTGATCGCCGACGAGCCCACCACGGCGCTGGACGTCACGATCCAGGCCCAGATCCTCGACCTGATCGTAAAGCTGCAGGAAGATCGCGGCACCGCCGTCATCCTGATCACCCACGACCTCGGCGTGGTGGCCGAAACCGCGCATCGCGTGGTGGTGATGTATGCCGGCCGCAAGATCGAGGAAGCCACGGTGGAGGAGCTGTTCGACCGGCCGCTGCACCCCTACACCCACGGGCTGATGGCCTCCGTGCCCAAGCTCGCCGTGCTCGGCGGCGGCCCGGCGGTGGAGCGGCTGCAGGAAATCCCCGGCATGGTCCCTGCCCTCTCTGCCCTGCCCACCGGCTGCGCCTTCGCCCCGCGCTGCGCCCATGCCGACGAGACCTGCCGCGCCACCTATCCGGAGTATCGTGAGCACCAGCCGGGGCATTGGGCCGCCTGCTGGCACAGCGCCCGCCTCTACGGAGGCACCGAATGACCACCGCGCCCGTGATCGAGGTTCAGGACCTCAAGAAGCACTTCCCCATCAAGAAGGGCCTGTTGCGCCGTACCGTGGGCCAGGTGCACGCCGTGGATGGCGTGAGCTTCAGCATCAACGAGGGCGAGACCCTCGGCCTCGTCGGCGAATCCGGCTGCGGCAAATCCACCGTGGCCCGCACCGTGATGCGCCTGGTGGAGCCCACCGCCGGCACCATCCGCCTCGGCGGCACGGACGTGACGCAGCTCTCCAAGGCGGAGATGCGCCCCTTCCGCCGCCAGATGCAGATGGTCTTCCAGGACCCGTTCAGCTCGCTCAACCCGCGCATGACGGCGGGCGCCATCGTGCGCGAACCGCTCCTCGTCCACGGCGTCGCCAGCGGTGCCGAGGCCGATGCGCGCACCGCCGAGATCTTCGCGCAGGTCGGCCTGCGCGCGGCGCAGATGAACAACTTCCCGCACCAGTTCAGTGGCGGCCAGCGCCAGCGCGTTTCCATCGCCCGCGCCCTGTCGCTCAACCCCCGCCTGATCGTGGCGGACGAACCCGTCTCCGCGCTCGACGTTTCGATCCAGGCCCAGGTGATCAACCTGCTGATGGATTTGCAGCGCGAGCACCGCCTCTCCTACCTGTTCATCGCCCACGACCTCGCCGTGGTGGAGCACATCAGCCACCGCGTGGCGGTGATGTATCTCGGCCGCATCGTGGAACACGCCACCAAGCAAGACCTGTTCCTGCGCCCGCAGCACCCGTACACCCAGGCGCTGCTGGCCGCCGTGCCGGTGCCGAACCCGCGCCTCAAGCGCAAGAAAACCCTGCTCCAAGGCGACGTGCCGAGCCCCGTGCGCCCGCCCCCCGGCTGCGCCTTTCACACGCGCTGCCCGCACGTTATGCCGCGCTGCAAGCAGGAAGCCCCGGTGCTGCGCGAAGGGGCCCCCGGCCACCTCGCCGCCTGCCACCTGCTGGATGCCTGAAGGAGAGACGACCATGGCCACCGGCGGCGGCAGGATCATCGCGGAACGCAAGGGTGCCGTCGGCACCATCACCATCGACAACCCAGACCGCCACAACGCCATCTCCAACCCGATGTGGCAGGCCATCACCGACGCCGCCCTGGCCTTCGATGCCGATCCCGAAACCCGCCTGATCACCATCGAAGGCAGCGGCCGCAAGGCCTTCGCCTCGGGGGCCGACATCTCGCGCTTCGAATCCGCCGAAGGCCCCGTCACCCGCGGCGGCGGCGCCTTCTCCACCGCCTGCGCCACCGTCCACGCCGTCTCCAAGCCCACCGTCGCCATCATCCGCGGCTGGTGCCTCGGCGGCGGCATGGCGCTGGCCATCAGCTGCGACCTGCGCCTGGCCAACGACCGCGCCCGCTTCGGCATCCCCGCCGCCAAGCTGTCCATCGGCTACCCCGTGGAAGGCCTGCGCCGCCTGGTGGAACTCGTCGGCCTCTCCACCGCCAAGGAAATCATGTTCACCGCCCGCCAATACAGCGCGGAGGAAGCCCTGCGCCTGGGCATGGTGAACCACCTGCTGGCCGACGATGCGATCGACGCCTTCGCCGCCGACTACATCGCAAGCATCGCCGCCGGCGCGCCGCTCACGCAGAAAGGCGCCAAGCTCGCCCTGGCCGAACTCGCCCGCGACGAATCCCGCCGGGACCTCGCGGCGGCCGAGGCGATTATCGCGCAGTGCTCCACCAGCGAGGACCATGCGGAGGGGACCAGGGCGTTCCTGGAGAAGCGGCGGCCGGTCTTCAAAGGCAAGTAAGAATCTTCTTTTTCTGAAGAAAAAGAAGCAAAAAGACTTTTCCGAATTGCACCCGGGCTAGCCACGGCCAAACCAGAAAAGTTTTTTGGTTCTTTTTTTCAAAAAAGAACCGCTTGCTTCCTCACTCCCCCAACCGCCACAACGGCGGCGCGATCTTCTCCACCACCAGCTCGATCTCATGGCAGCCTTCCGGGTGCATGTTCGGCGGCAGCCCGTATTGGTAGTTGGCGTCGTTCTCCGCCAAATGCCGCACGCGATAGGAGTTGGGCGCCAACGCCGCCTCGAACTCCGCCAGCAGGGAAGAGGGCGAATAGGTGCGCCGGTGGTCGCCATTCCAATAGGACGGCACGCGCCGCTTGCGCTCATACAGCGCCGCGCTCGGCACCACGGTGATGATGTGCCCACCCACCTTCACCACGCGATGCCATTCCTGGATCGCCTTGATGTTGTCCGGGATGTGCTCCAGGCAGTGGCTGGAATACACCGCATCCTGGCTGCCATCGGCAAACGGCAGGGTGCGCCCGTCATAGCCGGGATAGTCGATATCCACCCCGATCGCCCCGGGCAGGATCGGCACCACGCTGCCCGCGGCCGAAGCGCCCTGGAAGCCAACATCCAGCACCGCCGGGCCCGTCACGAAGCGGGACCAGAAGCCGGACGCGATCTTGTCGGCGAAGCTCTTGCGCGATTCCCGCCCCACCGGCCGCGCCACTTCGCCGGAGAGGTCGTGCGGGCGCTGCGCCGGGCGTGCCTCCCAGGAAAGGCGACGCAGCATCAGCCCCAGGAACCGGCGGTCGTCCCCCTGCCGCACCAGGGCCGGCTGCATGCAGGTGGGGATGCGGAACTCCAGAACCACCGTGCCATCCGGCTCCATCGCCTCGCGCGGCACCACCACCAGGCGCGGCACCAACGCCGAGCTCATCACGTTCCAGCGCCCGACCTGGCGCCCGCCTGCCAGTATCTCTGCCTGCTGCTCGAAAATGGCGCCATGCACGACAAAGCCGAGCGATTCCAGCCGCAGTTCCACCCCGCCCTCCGGCCGATGCGGCAGGCGGAACACCAGGCGTGACCGCGGGCCGTCGGTCCAGCGGCCATTGGCGTCCGGGGCGGAGAACCCGGTGGTGAACACATGCCGGGGCACATCGGGGCTGTGCAGCTCCACCCCCTCCGGCGGCAGGGGCAGCAGGGTTTCGGTATCGATCTGCATGGCGCTCACACCGTCTCGGGGCGCACGGCGCGCCCACTGCGCAAGGAAGCCTCGGCGGCATCGGCCAGCAGCAGCGCCGCCAGCCCGTCCTGCCCGCTTGGCGCGGGGGACCGCCCAGCCGCAACAGTGGTCACGAAGGCATCCAGCTCCACCCGATAGGCCTCGGCATAGCGTTCCAGGAAGAAGGGCTGCGCCACCGCGGTGGTGAACCCGCCGGCCCCCGCGCGCTCCAGCGTCGTCACCGGCACATTGCCCGCCCGCAGCAGCCCCGTGGCCCCATGCGCCTCGATCCGCTGGTCGTAGCCATAGGTGGCGCGGCGCGAATTGCTGATGCTGCACAGCTTGCCGCTGGCGGTGCGCAGCGTGATCAGCGCCGTGTCGATATCGCCCGCCGCGCCAATGCCGGGGTCCACCAGGCAGGTCCCGGCAGCGAACACCTCCACGATCTCCTCCCCCAGCAGGAAGCGCGCCATATCGAGGTCATGGATCGCCATGTCGCGGAACAACCCGCCAGAGGCCGCCACATAGCTCGGCGGCGGCGGCGAGGGATCGCGGCTGGTGATCGCCAGCACCTCCAGCGCGCCGATTTCGCCCGCCGCCAACGCCGCCTTCAGCGCGGCGAAATGCGGATCGAAGCGCCGGTTGAAACCGATCATCAGCGCAATACCCGCCCGCTCCGCCGCTTCGATGCAGGCCCGCGCCCGCGCCGCATCCAAATCCACCGGCTTCTCGCAGAACACTGCCACGCCCGCCGCGGCGGCCCGCTCGATGAACCCGGCATGGGTCGGCGTGGGCGAGGCGATCAGCACCGCCTGTGCCGCGAACGCCTCGTCCAAGGACAGCACGCGGCTGCCCGTGGCCTCCGCCAACTCGGCCACGGCGGCGGCATCGGGATCGGCGATCCCCACCAGCCGCGCGCCCGCATGGGCTGCGACGTTGCGCGCATGGATGCGGCCGATGCGCCCGGCGCCGATCACGGCAATGTCGATCATGCAGGTCCTCCGTCCCCCCGATTGTCTCGCGTCGCCGCCGGATGGACAATGGCGCCCAAAGCTGAGGAGGTCGCCATGAACACCATCCGCCTCACCTGCGCCCAGGCGCTGGTGCGTTTCCTGGCCGCCCAGCGCACCGTCGTTGATGGGATGGAGGTGCCGATCTTCGCCGGCGCCTGGGCCATCTTCGGCCACGGCAACGTCGCCGCCATGGGCGAGGCGCTGCACGGCATCGGCGACGCGCTGCCCACCTACAGGGGCCACAACGAACAGGGCATGGCGCTGGCCGCCATCGCCTACGCCAAGGCGATGCGCCGCCGCCGCATGATGGCCGTCACCTCCTCCATCGGCCCCGGCGCCACCAACATGGTCACCGCCGCCGCCGTCGCCCACGTCAACCGCCTGCCCGTGCTGTTCCTCCCCGGCGACGTTTTCGCAGGCCGCCGGCCCGATCCCGTTCTGCAACAGGTGGAGGATTTCGAGGACGCGACGGTCTCCGCCAATGATTGCTTCCGCCCCGTCTCCCGCTTCTTCGACCGCATCGCCCGCCCGGAGCAGATCCTCACCGCCCTGCCCCGCGCGATGGCGGTGCTTACCGACCCCGCGCAATGTGGCCCCGTCACGCTGGCCTTGTGCCAGGACACGCAAGCAGAAGCCTTCGACTACCCCGAGAGCTTCTTCGCCCCGCGCATTTGGCGCATCCGCCGCCCGCCGCCGGATGCCGCCGAACTCGCCGATGCCGTGGCCCTCCTGCGCGCCGCGAAGGCCCCGCTGATCATCGCCGGCGGCGGCGTGCACTATGCCGACGCCACCGAAACCCTCGCCCGCTTCGCCGAGGATCACGGCATCCCGGTCACGGAAACCCAGGCCGGCAAAAGCGCCCTGCCGCACGACCACGCCATGAACCTCGGCGCCATCGGCGTCTCCGGTACGTCGGCCGCCAACGAAGCCGCCGAGCAGGCCGACCTGATCCTGGCCGTCGGCACCCGCCTGGGGGATTTCGCCACCGGCAGCTGGGCGCTCTACCGCAACCCCAACCGCCGCGTGATCGCGCTGAACGTGCAGGCCTTCGATGCCGGCAAGCGCTTGTCCGCCCCGCTGGTGGCCGATGCCGATCTCGGCCTGCAGGCGCTCTCCACCGCACTCGCCACCCACCGCGCCCCGGCCGAATGGCTCGCCCGCTGCCAGGCCGGCCTCACGCCGTGGCAGCAAGCCGCCGCCCGCGCCACCGGCCCGAACAATGCCGCCCTACCGACGGATGCCCAGGTGCTCGGCGCCGTCCGCCGCGCCGTGCCGGAGTCCGCGGTCGTGGTCGCCGCCGCCGGCGGCCTACCGGGCGAGTTGCACAAGCTCTGGAACGCCACCGGCCCCGGCACCTACCACCTGGAATACGGCTATTCCTGCATGGGCTACGAAATCGCCGGCGCCGTCGGCGTGAAGATGGCCATGCCCGACCGCGAAGTGGTGGTCCTCCTCGGCGACGGCTCCTGGCTGATGATGAACTCGGAACTCGCCACCTCCGTGATGCTCGGCACCAAGCTCATCGTGGTGCTGCTGGACAATGGCGGCTTCGGCTGCATCGACCGCCTGCAGCGCGGCAGTGGCGGCGCCAGCTTCAACAACCTGCTCGCCACCGCCCGGCACGAAACCCTGCCCGCCTTCGATTTCGCCGCCCAGGCCGCCGGCCTCGGCGCCGTCGCCCTCACCGTCACCGGCACCACCGCGCTGGAAGCCGCGATCGCCACCGCCCGCGCGGCAGACCGCACCACCGTGATCGTGCTGAAGACCGACCCCGCCGGCAGCACCGCGGAGGGCGGCCACTGGTGGGATGTCGGCGTGCCGGAGGTCTCCGCCCGCGCCGAGGTCCGCGCCGCCCGCGCCGCCTCGGATGCCGCCCGCGCCGCCCAACGCCTGGGCGACTAAATCATGACAACACAATGACGGTGCTGTTGCAGCCCACCCCGCCAGCCACTATTGCCCATCGCAAAGAAACGCCTCGCCAGGGAGAACCATCCATGCGCTCCGCCAGGACCATGCTCGTCGCGGCCGCAGCACTGCTCGCCAGCGCCGCCATGCCCGCCCGCGCCGATGTCGTCGTATATTGCAGCGCCGACGAAAAGATGTGCCGCGGCCTGATCACCCTCTTCACCAAGGAGACGGGGATCAAGGCAGACATGACCCGCCAGTCCTCCGGCGAAACGTATGCCCGCATCCGCGCCGAGAAGGACAACCCGCGCGCCGACGTATGGTGGGGCGGCACCGGCGACCCGCACCTCCAGGCCGCCGAGGAAGGCCTGCTGGCCGAATACAAATCCCCGATGCTGCCCAAGATGCGCGACTGGGCGGTGCGCCAGGCCGAGCTGGCGAAGTTCCAGACCGTCGGCGTGTATATGGGCGCCCTCGGCTACGGCTATAACTCCGAGGAACTGGGCCGCAAGAAGCTCGCCGCCCCCGCCTGCTGGGCCGACCTGCTGAAGCCGGAATACAAGGGCGAGGTCCAGATGGCGGACCCGAACTCCTCCGGCACCGCCTACACCATGCTCGCCACCCTGGTGCAGCTCTGGGGCGAGGAACAGGCCTTCGACTATCTCAAGAAGCTGCACCGCAACATCAACGACTACACCAAGTCCGGCGCCGCCCCGGCCCAGGCCGCCGGCAAGGGCGAAACGCTGGTGGGCGTGGCCTTCCAGCACGACGTCGTCATGGTGGCCCTCACCGGCAAGCGCCCGCTCGTCACCGTCTCCCCGTGCGAAGGCACCGGCTACGAGGTCGGCTCGATGAGCCTCATCAAGGGCGGCCGCAACGCCGCCGATGCCCGCAAGTTCTACGATTGGGCACTCGGCGCCTCGGCCCAGAAGATCATGCCGGAATTCGGCTCCTTCCAGGTGCCGTCCAACAGCGACGTGGCGGTGCCGAAGGAGGCGCCGGATCTCAGCGCGATCAAGCTGATCAACTACGACTTCGCCAAATACGGCTCCTCCGCCGAGCGCCGCCGCCTTCTCGCCCGCTGGACCAACGAGGTGAAGGGCGCCGCACGCTGAACCACCCACGCCCAGCCGCCCGATGATGCCCATCGCCGCCCGCGGCTGGTCCGCTGCCTTCGCCCTTGCGGTGCTGGCCCTGCCGTGGTTCGGCCACGAGGACCCGGTGGTGGCACTGTTCGCGGGCGAGGCGCTGCCGCTGGTGTTCCTCGCTGGCGACCGCCTGTGGCTCCTGCCGCTTCTGGTGCTACCCGCCTTCGCCCAGTTCGCCGTGCGGCACGACCGCCCGCGCCTGCTGGTCGCCACCGCCGCTGTCGCGTTGGCCTGGCTGTGCCTGGAAGGCTTCGCCATCAACCACCGCGGCTGGACCTGGCAGTGGCTGGGCGTGATCTTCGGCGGCAAGCCCACCCAGCCCGCGCTCGGCTGGGGCGCCCTGCTCTACGCGCTCGCCGCCACCCAGCTCGCCGCCATCGGCCTCGCCCGCCAGGGCTGGTGCCGTGGCGACGCCTTCGTGCTCGGCGCCATCCTGCTCATCCTCGGCGCCATCCTGATCTTCGTGTTCTCGCCCGTGATGACGGTGCTCATCTCCGCCGTGCGCGACAACAACGGCAATTTCGCCCCGGCCGAGTTCTGGGCCAAGTTCACCGATCGCTCGATCTGGGGCCTGGAATGCCTCACCGGCGCGGGCAGTTGCGGCGCGGCCTGGAACACGCTGGCCCTGGCCGTGGTGGTGGGCCTGCTCTCCACCCTGCTGGGCCTGGCCTTCGCCCTGGTGGCGCTGCGCACCGGCCTGCCCCTGAAGGGCCCGATCCGCCTGCTCTCGCTGCTGCCGATCATCACCCCGCCCTTCGTCATCGGGCTGGCGCTGATCATCATGTTCGGCCGCACCGGCTTCGTGACCACCTTCCTCTACCAGACCTTCGACATCCCCCGCAGCCGCTGGCTCTACGGCTGGCCCGGCGTCACCCTCGCCCAGTTGCTGGCCTTCACCCCGATCGCCTTCCTGGTTCTGGTGGGCGTGCTGCAATCCGTGGCCCCCAGCCTGGAGGAAGCCGCCGGCACGCTGCGCGCCGGCCGCTGGCGCACCTTCCGCACCGTCACCTGGCCGCTGATCCGCCCGGGCGTGGCCAATGCCTTCCTGATCGGCTTCATCGAAAGCATGGCCGATTTCGGCAACCCGCTGATGCTGGGCGGCAGCTTCAACGTGCTCTCCACGGATATCTTCTTCGCCGTGGTCGGCGCCGCGCAAGACCAAGGCCGCGCCGCCGTGCTGGGCATGATCCTGCTCGGCTTCACCATGGCCGCCTTCACCGCCCAGCGCCTGTGGGTCGGCCGCGCCCGCTACACCACCGTCACCGGCAAGGGCGATTCCGGCGTGCCCCCGCCGCTCCCGCTCGGCCTGCGCGCCGCCTGCTACGCCACCGTGCTGCCCTGGCTGCTGCTGACGGTCGTCGTCTACGCCATCGTCCTCGGCGGCGGCTTCGTGGAGACGATCGGGCGCGACCACACCCCCACCTGGAAGCACTTCCTCATCGCTTTCGGCATCGACCACGGCGTCTCCGGCTGGTTCCTCTCCGGCAGCGCCTGGAACAGCTTCATCACCACCATGTGGCTCTCGGCGCTGTCCATGCCGCTCACCGCCGCCCTCGGCCTCATCACCGCCTGGCTGCTCGCCCGGCAGGAATTCCGCGGCCGCGGCGCCTTCGAATTCCTCACCATGATGAGCTTCGCCATCCCCGGCACCGTCATCGGCGTCAGCTACATCCTCGCCTTCAACACCCCCCCGGTGGAGCTCACCGGCACCGGCATGATCCTCGTGCTCGCCTTCATGTTCCGCAACATGCCCGTCGGCATCCGGGCAGGGATCGCCAGCCTGAGCCAGATCGACAAAAGCCTCGATGAAGCATCCCTCACCCTCGGCGCCCGCTCCTGGCGTACCTTCCGCCTGGTGATCCTGCCCATCCTGCGCCCGGCGATCATCGCCGCCATGGTCTACAGCTTCGTCCGCGCCGTCACCTCGGTCTCGGCCGTCATCTTCCTCACCACCGCCGAATACCAGCTCGCCACCGTCTACATCGTCGGCCGCGCGGAGATGAGCGAATACGGCGTGGCGCTCGCCTACTCCGCCGTGCTCATCGCCGTCATGGTCGGCGCCCTCGTCCTCATCCGCCTCCTGGTCGGCGAACAGCGCATCGGTCGCCGCTCTGCCAATACGGCCGAAACCGCCCCCGTGGGACTCGCCGCCTCATGACCCAGCCCCCCGCTTCCGTACCTGCCGTCACCTTCCAGACCGTCACCAAGCGCTTCGGCCAGGTCGCCGCGGTCGACGCCGTCAGCTTCGACATCGCGCCCGCCACGCTGGTCACCCTCCTCGGCCCCTCCGGCTGCGGCAAGACAACCACGCTGCGCCTCATCGCCGGCCTGGAACACGCAACCGCAGGCCGCATCCTGATCGACGGCCAGGACGTGACGCACCTCTCCGCCGCCGACCGCGACGTCTCCATGGTGTTCCAGTCCTACGCGCTGTTTCCGCACATGACGGTGATGGAAAACACCTGCTACGGCCTGCGCGCCTCCGGACT
Source organism: Alphaproteobacteria bacterium (assembly GCA_026400815.1). GTDB lineage: Bacteria > Pseudomonadota > Alphaproteobacteria > Acetobacterales > Acetobacteraceae > CAMDGX01. Next base: position 8,903 of record JAPLOI010000075.1, on the reverse strand, counting down.
CAACAAGGCCGATGCCGAGGCCCGCGCCGCGGACAAGCTGCGCCTCGTCGGCCTCACCGGCTACGAACGCCGCCTGCCCAGCGAGCTCTCCGGCGGCCAGCAGCAGCGCGTCGCCGTCGCCCGCGCCATCGTGCTGGAACCCAAGGTCCTCCTTTTCGACGAACCCCTCTCCAACCTGGATGCCAAGCTCCGCCGCCGCGTGCGCGACGAAATCCGCGCCCTGCAGCAGGATCTCCGCCTCACCGTCGCCTACGTCACCCACGACCAGGAAGAAGCCCTGGCCGTCTCTGACCGCATCATCGTCATGAGCCACGCCCGCATCGCGCAAGACGGCACGCCCCGCGAGCTCTACGAAGCCCCCGCCAGCCGCTTCGTGGCCGACTTCATCGGCAACGCCAACCTGGTCCCCGTCGCCCTGCGCCACGCCGATGCCACCACCGGCGAAGCCACAATCGGCCCCCTCACCCTGCGCCTGCCCCATCGCGGCGTGGCCCCCGGCGCCGCCCTGCTGGCCATCCGCCCGCACGCCCTGCGCTTCGGCGCCGAGGGCATCCCCGCCCGCATCGCCCACGCCGCCTATCTCGGCAGCCACATGGAATACGGTGTCATGCTCGAAGGCCACGACGTGGAGCTGTTCGCCGTTGCCCCGGATATCGCCCAGCCCCTGGCCGCCGGGCAGGCCGTGCGGGTGTCTTTCGATCCCGCGGGATTGGCTGTCGTCTCCGGCTAAGCAAGCGGTTCTTTTTTGAAAAAAAGAACCAAAAAACTTTTATACCTATGCTGCTCGCCCTGGAGCGAGCCCCAACAAATGAAGTCTTTTTTGCTTCTTCTTTCTTCAGAAAAAAGAAGACGCTTCCTTCCCTTGAACCCCGCCCCCACCGTTGCCAGCCCGCCCCCACCGGCCTAGGCTCCCATATCGTCCTAAGGGAGAGAGACCCAAATGAAACTCGGCGACGCGATCGCGGAAATCCTCAAGCGCGAGGGGATCGAAATCCTCTGCGGCTACCCCGTCAACCACCTCATCGAATACGCTGCCAAGGCCGACATCCGCCCGGTGATGTGCCGCCAGGAGCGTATCGGCGTGCACATGGCCGACGCCATCAGCCGCGTCACCTCCGGCAAGACCATCGGCGCCTTCTGCATGCAGCATGGCCCGGGTGCCGAGAACGCCATGGGCGGCGTCGCCCAGTGCTACGGCGAGTCGGTGCCGGTGCTGATCCTGCCGATGGGCTACGCCCGTCGCCTCGCGCATATCGACCCGAACTTCAATTCCACCAGCGCGATGAAGCCCTACGTGAAGGGCAGCGAGCCGATCAACAGCGCTGCTGAGGTCTGCAACATCTTCCGCCGCGCCTTCACCAAGCTGCGCAACGGCCGCGGCGGCCCGGTGGTCGTCGAAATCCCGGCCGACATGTGGAACGAGGAAGTCTCGGAGCCGCTGGACTACACCCCGGTCATCTCCACCCGCTACGGGCCCGATCCGGACCACGTGAAGACCGCAGCCGCCATGCTCGCCGGCGCCAAGCGCCCGGTGCTCTATGTCGGCCAGGGCGTGCACTACGCCCAGGCCTGGCCGCAGATCAAGAAGCTGGCCGAACTGATGGCCCTGCCCGTCGTCACCTCGCTCGGCGGCAAGTCCACCTTCCCGGAAACCCACCCGCTCTCGCTCGGCTCGGCCGGCGTGGCCATGCCGCGCGCGGTGCCGGAATTCCTGGCGAAGTCCGACGTGATCATCGGCATCGGCTGCTCCTTCACCGAAACCAGCTTCGGCGTGAAGATCCCCTCGGGCAAGAAGATCATCCACGCCACGCTTGATCCGTACCACCTCAACAAAGACGTGAAGATCGACATCGGCCTGGTCGGCGATGCCGGCCTCACGCTCGATGCGCTGCTCGCCGAACTCGGCAAGACCGTCACCTCCAACCGCGATGCCTCGGCCGTCACCGCCGAGATCGCGGCCAGCCACAAGGGCTGGATGGAGAAGTGGATGCCGAAGCTCACCAGCAGCGAAATCCCGCTCTCGCCCTACCGCGTGCTGTGGGACCTGCAGAACACGGTGGACGTGGAAAACACCATCATCACCCACGACGCCGGCAGCCCGCGCGACCAGCTCTCGCCGTTCTGGAAGTCCGTCACCCCGCTGTCCTACATCGGCTGGGGCAAGACCACGCAGCTCGGCTACGGCCTCGGCCTGGCCATGGGCGCCAAGCTGGCCAAGCCGGACAAGCTCTGCATCAACGTCTGGGGCGACGCCGCCATCGGCTTCACCGGCATGGACTTCGAAACCGCGGTGCGCGAGCGCATCCCCATCATGTCCATCCTGCTGAACAACTTCTGCATGGCGATCGAACTGCACATCATGCAGGTCAGCACCGAGAAGTACCGCAGCACCGACATCTCCGGCGACTACGCCGCAATGGCCCGCGCCTTCGGCGGCTACGGCGAACGCGTGGAAAAGCCGGAAGACATCATCCCGGCCATCAAGCGCGGCATCCAGAAGACCAAGGAAGGCGTGCCCGTCCTGCTGGAATTCATCACCTGCAAGGAAACCGAAGTCTCCCGCCCGGGGACCTGAGTTTTACAATTGTGCCGCTCCCTTCATTTCTGGGGGAGCGGCATTTTTGTTTTTAAGGAGAGGCTTTTTTTCAGAAGTAGCTTGTGGCCAAATCAATCCACTTCATGGCTGTTTGATAAATTTTGATGATGCTCAATTGAATATTGGGCTCCATGGAAAGAATGGGAGAAAATACCGCAAGTCGCGCAATATTCTTAAGTGCCTCATCAACTACTACATCTACCTTACGGCCAATCCATTTTGCACTTTTACCGAAAATTGAACCAATCCCACGGATCAATTTTTTAGCAACTGGTATTCTGGGCTGTTGCGCCTCTAACTCGGCGCCAAGTTCCTCAACCGCTGCAGTGATTTCCTTGGGCGGTGAATCTAACAGTTCCGCAGGGGGGTTATTGTGGCCAAGTCCAGCCGGTCTAGCGTCAAGGACTTTCTGAAAGTTACGGATCGCTTCTAAAGCTTCGCGACGCGCTAATCGCTCCTGTGACGAATTGAAGAATAGTCCTGGTTCGTCACCAATTAAGTCTAGTGGATCGGTATCGTCCTCATCTTCATCCTCAGCCTCGTTCTCGTCATAGTCTCCAGCACGTGGGGTCGGAGCCCACTCTAAAAGCCCATCACTCTCGACTTCTGCCACAATTTCAAGGATTATCTTCTCTGGTACTAATCCTTCGAACTGACCACGGATTTCTTCCTCTGCATCATAGGGCCCTCCCCATATCCATTGGTACCCTCCCTCGCGAGATTCATACGGAGTACGTTCCGCTGGGTCCTCGTAGTTGGCCCTAAACCATTCCAGCATAAACGTGTGCTTTTCTTCCCTCCGCATTCGCCGAAACTGTGTGCGAGTCACAGCCGACGGACGGTCTCCGAAAATGAAAAATGGTTTCTTCGCCATGGGAAATTGGTCCAAGCGTGGAAGCGAGGGTAAGCAAACTCGGTGTTTTCATTACAATAAAATTATAATTTTACAAGAGGTATCGCAACGGATCATACGCCCCCAACCCAATCTCCCCCGTCCGCCCCAACACCGCATCCGCCAACAACCGCCCGGCAAACGGCCCCAGCGTCAGCCCGCTCGGCCCCAACCCATTCCCCACGAACAACCCCGGCACCCCCGAAACCGCCCCGATCATCGGCAACTCATCCGCCGCCATCGGCCGAAACCCGATCCGCGTCTCGATCAGTTCCCCATCCGCCAGCCCCGGCGCCACCGCCAGCGCCACGTCCAGCACCGTCTTCTGCCCGGCCGCCGTCACCCGGTAATCAAAGCCCGAGCCATACTCCCGCGTCGCCCCGATCACCACCCGCGAGTCATCGAAAGTCAGCAGGTAGAAGCTGTTCATCGGCTGCAGCACCGGCCAGTGCGAGGTATCCACCCCATTCATCCGCAGATGCACGATCTGCCCCTTCTGCGGCTCCACCCGCAGCGAAACCCCCAGCGGCGACAGCAGCGCCGGCGCCCAGGCCCCCGCCGTCACCACCACCGCATCCGCCCCAACCACCTCGCCCCCCAGCCGCACGCCCTTCGCGGCCCCGCCCTCGGCCACGATCTCCGGCGAGCCCGCCCGCACCACCGCGCCGCGCTTCTGCGCCGCCCGCAGCAGCCCCGCCGCCATCAGCCGCCCGTTTACCCTTGCCGCGTTCTCGATATGCGTCGCCGGCTGCCCCGGCCGCAGCGCCGGAAACATCCCCACTGCCTCCTGCGGCGAAACCCGCTTCACCACCCCCATCTCCGGCGCCACCTGCCGCCGCACCGCCAGGCGCTGTTCCACCGCATCCAGCTGCTTCGCCTCATCCGGCACCACCAGCAGCCCCACCCGCCGATAGCCCAGATCCGTCTCCCCCTCTGCCGCCAGATCCTGCACCAACTCCGGATAATACCGCCCCGCCCCATAGGCCAACGGCAGCCACCCCTCATCCTCCCGCGCCGACAGCCACGGGCACACAATCCCCGCCCCCGCCGAGGTCGCCCGCCCGGCATCGTCGCGGTCGAACACCACCACCTCCGCGCCCTCCCGCGCCAGATGATACGCCACGCTCGCCCCGAACACGCCGGCACCTACGACCACGACCTTCATGGGAGACTCCTCAAGAAAGGATTCTTCTTTTTTCTGAAGAAAAAAGAAACAAAAAAGACTTCATCCACTTGCGCCCGGGATAGCCCCCGGGCGCAAGCGGACAAAAGCCTTTTGGTTCTTTTTTTCAAAAAAAAACCGCTTGCTTCTAGAGCCGAGGCATCTTCAGCGCATTCACATACCCACGGTTCCACGTAGGCGTGATCATCACCTCGTTGATGCACACATGCGCCGGCAGGCACGCGATATACCGCACCAGGTCAACCACGTCGGACGACTGCGCCATCTTCGCCCGATCCTCGGCCGAAACCGGCACCGGCCGCTTGTCCAGGATCTCGGTCGCCACCTCACCCGGCAGCAGCGCGGTGGAGCGGATACCGTTCACGCATTCCTGCATGTTGATCGAATGGCTCATCGCCACCACGCCATGCTTCGCCGCCGTATAGGCCGCCCCCGAAAGCCCACCGATGAACCGCCCGGCCATGGAGGCGGTGAAGATGATCACCCCATCCTTCTGCGCCCGCATCATCGGCAGCACCGCGATCGCGCCATAGAACGCGCTGTTCAGGTTGGCGGCGATCACCAAATCCGCCCCATCCGGCTGCAGCTCCTGCCAGTTCCGCTTCGGCACGTTCGCCCCGGCATTGGCCACGAAGATGTCCAGGTGCCCGAACTTCTCGGCGATCCACGCCACGATGCGGTTGATGTCCTCCACCACCGTCATGTCGCCCGCCTGCACATGCGCGTGCTGCCCGATCCGGGACGAAACCGCCTCCAGCTTATCCACCCGCCGCCCGGTCAGGATCACGGTGGCCCCTTCCTCGGCCAGCGCCACCGCCGCCCCCTCGCCGATCCCGCTCCCGGCGCCAGTCACCCACGCCACCTTGCCTGTCAGCTTGCCCATGTCTCTGTTCCCTTCCCCACCCGCGTGTTGTCGCCCTGGCCGGAACGTGTTGGAGTATCCGGCATCGGGCAGCGAGCGCTCGTCGAGGAGGAAACATGAAAATCCAGGCCATTGAAACCCTGCGCGCCGATGCCGGCTGGCGCATGTTCTCCTTCCTGAAGATCACCACCGACACCGGCATCGTCGGCTGGTCCGAGTTCAACGAAAGCTTCGGCAGCGCCGGCCTCAAGAACGTCATCGACGCCCTGTGCGAAGTCATCATGGGCCGAGACCCCCGCCCCACCGAGCAGATCGTCGCCCACCTCCACGTCCTCACCCGCCAATCCCGCGGCGGCCTCAACCAGCAGGCCATCGCCGCGATCGAGAACGCCCTGCTCGATGTGAAGGCCAAGGACCTCGGCATCCCCGTCTACGCCCTGTTCGGCGGACCCGTACGCACGCGCATCGAAACCTACTGGTCGCACATGTCCACCTACCGCATCCGCAACGCGGCCCAGATGGGCGTGCCCCCCCTCAAGACCTACGACGACGTCAGCAAGCACGCCGAGGAAATCCGCAAGCTCGGCTTCAAGGGCATGAAGACCAACATCATGGCCTGGGATGGCGAGAAGCTCTCCTCCTGGGGCGGCGGCTTCGGCCGCAACAAGGGCTGGCCGGAACTCAACTGGTCCCAGGAAGCCCTGCGCTACACGCGCGACACCCTGGCCGCCGTCCGCGCCGGCGCCGGCCCCGATATCGGCATCCATCTCGACACCAACTTCCACTTCAAGACCGAAGGCTTCCGCCGCATCGCCGACACCGTCGCCCCCTACGACCTCACCTGGCTGGAAATCGACCAGCACGACGCCCAGTCGCTCGCCTCCATCAAGGCCATCGCCCCCTGCCCCATCGCCTCCTGCGAAACGCTGCTGGGAAGGCGCGACTTCAAGCCGTTCTTCGAGAACTACAGCATGGACGTGCCGATCATCGACGTCGTCTGGAACGGCCTCGGCGAATCCGTGAAGATCGCCTCCATGGCCGACGTCTATGAAATGAACGTCGCCCCGCACAATTTCTACGGCCATCTCTGCACCATGCACTCGGCCCATCTCTGCGCCATCGTGCCGAATTTCCGTGTCATGGAGATCGATATCGACAGCGTCGCCTGGCGCGACGAATTCTTCACCACCATCCCCACCATGGAAGCCGGCGAGCTGGTCTTGTCGGATGCGCCGGGTTGGGGCATCGACGTCAACGAAGCGGCCGTGCGCGCGCGCCCGCCGAAGAACTAGTTCACGAGAGAGGGAACGCCACGCATGGCCAAGTTCAAGATCGCCACCCCCGCCGGGGCAAGCTTCACCACGGCGAAAGTCACCTACGACTACGAAAAGAAGGCGCTCGACCTCGCCGGCATCGACTACGAGATCGTCGAAGGCCCGATGACCGAAGATGGCTTCATCGAAGTCGCCAAGGATTGCGACGCGCTCTACGCCAAGGGCATGCCGATCACCAAGAAGATCATCGACAGCCTCACCAAGTGCAAAACCATCACCCTGGGCTCGGTCGGCGTCGATAGCGTCGATGTCGCCGCCGCCACCGCCATGGGCATCCCCGTCACCAACTGCCCCGATACCTTCATCGAGGAAGTGGCCGACCACTGCCTCATGCTCCTCCTCGGCTGCCACCGCGACGTGATCGGCCAGGACCAACTGGTGCGCGACGGCCGCTGGCGCGAAGGCCGCACCCCGCTGCTCAAGATGCCCCGCCTCATGGGCCTCACCCTCGGCCTGGTCGCCTTCGGCCACGTCGCCCGCGCGGTGGCCAAGCGCGCCAAGCCCTTCGGCCTGATCGTGAAGGCCTACGACCCGTTCATCGAGGAACTGGTCATGATCGAGCACGGCGTCCTGCCGGTCTCGCTGGAAGAGGTGATGGCCTGCGACTTCGTATCCATGCACGCCCCGGCCACGCCGGAAGCCCAGGCGATGCTCAAGGAGCAGCACTTCAAGATGATGAAGCCGACTGCGTTCTTCCTGAACGTCGGCCGCGGCGCCACGGTGGACGAAGCCGCCCTCATCAAGGCCCTCAGCGAAAACTGGATCGCCGGCGCCGGGCTGGACGTGCTGGTGCAAGAGCCGCCGCGCCAGGACAACCCGCTGCTGCAGATGAAGAACGTCATCCTCTCCGCCCACACCGCCTCGGCCAGCGCGCGCTTCGACCCCGCCCGCCTCGGCCGCGTCGGCCAGGAGCTGGCGCTCGCGCTCACCAACCGCTGGCCCATGTCCTGCGTGAACCCCACCGTCCTCCCCAAGCTGGACCGCCGCCGCTGGCAGCCCATCTCCATGGAGCGCGGCCCCAACTCCTAAGTGCCCACCGCCCACAAAAAGCCCTCTCCCCTTGGGGGAGAGGGTTGGGTGAGGGGTAGAAGCCTCCGGGCACTCACCGCCCTGGCCCTGACCCTACCCCTCCTACCCACGCCCGCCTCCGCCCAATCCCCCCCACCCGGCACCCGCACCGAGTGCAACAGCGCCGGCCTCGCCGTCGGCGCCATCGGCGAAACCCGCCTGCAAACCTACAGCGATGGCCAGGGCCGCACCGTCGAACTCTGGTGCATCCGCGGCATGTTCGACTCCCATTTTGATCTCAGAATGGTCGAGCACGGCCAGAGCGTCACCATCGCCGGCTGCTACTTCGCCCAGGCCCGCAACATCGGCCCCACCCTCCACCTCGCCCCGTCCGGCGCCTACACCCGCGTCGAGTGGATCAACGAATCCCTCACCGCCGCCGGCACCAGCTACCGCTTCACCTACGATGTCACCGCCCGCCAGGTCACCGTCACCGCCTCCGCCGCCTGCCGCCCCCCGGCCACCATCACCCTCCCCCCGCAGCCGGATTTCCGCCACCTCGAACGCCTCCTCCCCCCCGCCGAGGACTGCCCGCCGGCAGGGTGATGGCCACAAGGGCACTCTTGGCTGAACATTCTAGTAACGTCGCCAAATGTATAAAATCTAACAATTCTTGATTAATGTCTCATCTTGAATTAAAAAAATCGCAACCTCTAATTTTGGGTCACCCCCAGACCATAGCACTTTCACTTTCATAGAAACTGTATGACTTATCCGACCCCCGTTTTTTTTGGTACATTGACAGCTGTCCATTGAATCTTTTTATCTTTTCGTTTTCAGACTGATAAATTCCAAAATAGACATGCGTTGCTTTCGATTCAAAAATAGCCTTAGAGCCCATCCGGAAAGAAGTTGAATCGCCTGAATCGGATGTGATTCCCTGCCCGTTGGGACGATTCGTGGGGGTGAGGGATGGCATGGACAGCGGAACATCGACGCGCGGCGGATCGGCGTGGGCTGCGCTACCC